>NZ_JPSY01000001.1:0-733209 GCF_000763375.1 Microbacterium profundi
CGGGCGGCCGCACCCCATTTTCAGCCCCGAACAGGCGCCCCAACAAGGGGCACCCAGGCTAATCGAGGCACTTACTGACCCCGGGTCGAAAAGGGGATGACGCGCGCACTGTGTCTGCACAACGAGTCTCCGTGCACGCGGGTTGTGGAAAGAGCTGATCAACGCCGCGCAGACTCAAGGCTGTACGGATGCAACCAGAACCGCTTCCGCATGATCTGCCGGGCGCTTTCAGCGTCGCCGAAGCGCGAGACCACGGCGTCTCGAAGAAGCGCCTCCGCGCCCGCGATCTGAAGCGACCTTTCCATGGGTCGCGATCCAGAACAGAGTTGAAGCCGCTCGAACGCATCGGATTGCTCATGCGAGTGATCCCCCCGCACGCGTTCATATGCGGCCTGACCGCGGCTGTGCTCTGGGGGTTACCACTCGACTCCCGAGAAGAGAAGAGCGCGTGGCGCCTCATTCACGTAGGGGTGGCAGCAACCCAAACGCGCATCCGTCGCAAAGGCGTGCGCGGCTTCCGGATGGCAATCGACCACGATGACGTGGTACTGCACAAGCGCATCCGGGTGCTGTCCATCGAACGGGTCTGGGTCGAACTGTCGCGCGTGACAGCACTCCCCCGTTTCGTCGCGATCACCGACCACATTCTCGCGTGGCGGAACCCGCTCGCGTCGCTTGAATCATTGAACGCGACGCTCACACGCTTCGCCGGAGCCCCGGGTGCAGCCATGCGTCGGAATGCACTCGAGCTCTGTGACGATCGCGCCGAGTCTCCGAGAGAGTCGATGGTGCGCGTCGTCCTGGTGATGGCGGGGCTGCCGCGGCCATTGTGCAATGTCGACATCTTCGATGGTGCGCGGTTCGTCGCGCGCGTTGACATGCTCTACCGGAAGGCGCGAGTCATCATCGAGTACGACGGCGACTATCACCGCGATCCAGCCCAATGGAGCCGCGACCAGGTGCGCCGAGCGGAACTCGAGTCGCTCGGCTATCGGTTCATCAGCGTCACTGCCCGCGACTTCGACGATCTCGATGCGCTGGTCAACCGCATCCGCCGTGTGCTCGTCGCGCAGGGTAGCCCGACAATCTGACCCGAGGTCAGAAAGGGCCGCCGCGCAGGTAGCACGAGCGGCGCGCGCTGACCCCGGGCCAAGAAGGGCCGGCGGGCCGCCGTCCGTCGCGCTGGACCTCTTTTGACCTCGGGCCACGGAACGCCCGATGAGTCTGGGGATGAGGGGCGGTTGTCGACCCCGGGCCACAAAGTGCGGCAGCAAAGTGCGGCAGCAAAGTGCGGCAGCAAAGTGCGGCAGCAAAGTGCGGCAGCAATTGAACCAAGAGAAGTGCGAGACAGAAGAAACAGGGGACGGCGTGAACTGAGGTCAGTCGTCGACCCAGTCGAACGTGCGCGTGACGGCCTTGCGCCACCGTGCGAGGCGGCGTTCTCGTTCCTCCTCATCGATCTGCGGTTCCCAGCGCTCGTCCTCGTGCCACATCGCGCGAAGTTCGTCGAGATCGGCCCAGACTCCGACGGCGAGCCCCGCCGCATACGCTGCGCCGAGTGCTGTCGTCTCGATGATGGCCGGGCGGACGACTGGAACGCCCAGCACGTCGGCCTGGAACTGCATCAGTGAGTCGTTGCCGACCATTCCGCCGTCTACTCGCAGCTCCTCCAGCGGCACGTTCGTGTCGGCGATGACGGCATCCAGAACCTCACGTGTCTGAAAGGCGACCGCCTCCAGTGCGGCGCGGGCGATGTGGCCCTTGTTCGCGAAGCGGGTGAGTCCGAGGATCGCGCCGCGCGCATCGGGTCGCCAGTACGGCGCGAAGAGCCCCGAGAACGCCGGGACGATGTACACGCCGCCGTTGTCCTCCACGGAGAGCGCGAGCTCCTCCACCTCAGGCGAATCCTTGATGATTCCGAGGTTGTCGCGCAGCCACTGTACAAGCGAGCCCGTGACGGCGATCGAGCCCTCGAGCGCGTACTTCGGCGGCTCGTCACCGAGGCGATACGCGACGGTCGTGACCAGCCCGTTCTCGCTGTCGACGATCTCCTCGCCGGTGTTCACGATGAGGAAATTGCCCGTGCCGTAGGTGTTCTTGGATTCACCGCGCTCGAAAGCGACCTGGCCGAATGTGGCGGCCTGCTGGTCTCCGAGGATTCCCGCGATCGGGATGCCGTCGAGCGAAGTGCCGACTGCCTCCCCGTACACCTCCGATGACGAGCGGATCGTGGGCAGCATCGCACGAGGAACCCCGAACGCCTTGAGCAGAGCGTCGTCCCAGTCGAGCGTGCGCAGATCCATCAGCAGCGTGCGGCTGGCGTTGGTGACATCAGTCGCGTGCACTCCCCCGTCGACACCACCCGTGAGGTTCCACAACAACCAGGTGTCTGGTGTGCCGAACAGCAGCTCCCCGCTCTCTGCCCGTTCGCGCGCGCCGTCGACGTTGTCGAGGATCCAGGCGATCTTGGACGCTGAGAAGTATGTGGCGAGCGGCAGTCCGGTGGTCTCGGCGAAACGGCGGACGCCGCCGTCCGCGGCCAGCGTGTCGATGAGTGCCTGTGTGCGGGTGTCCTGCCAGACGATCGCGTTGTAGACCGGCTCGCCGCTCGCCCGGTCCCAGACCACGACCGTCTCGCGCTGGTTGGTGATGCCGATCGCCGCGACATCGGACGCCTGAACGCCTGCGTTGTGCACTGCCGAATCGATCACGGCCTTGGTGTTCTTCCATATCTCGGCCGCGTCGTGCTCCACCCAGCCTGCCTGCGGGAAGATCTGTTCGTGCTCGCGCTGGCCCGAAGCGACGATGGCTCCTCGTCCGTCGAAGACGATGGCTCTCGTGCTCGTGGTGCCCTGGTCTATGGCGACGATGTGCATAGGTGTTCTCTCCAGCCGGTGACGGCGTTGTCTGCTCTGGGATTCAGCCTAGAAGAAGTCGGCCCAGTGACTCGGCCGCCGTGCACGAACGTGCAGCATCCATCGATCACGAATCGACGAGCTGCTCGGCGAGGTGCTCGTCGAGGACGAGGTCGGTGATCAGGCGCGTGGCGATCGCCCCCCGCAAAGTGGGCAGCTTCTGAACGCCGGTGACGACGCAGATGCGCCTGGACGCCCTCGACAGTACGGAGAAGGCGGGACCGGTCGCCCGGTTGTTCAGCTCGATGTCCTTCCAGCTGCCGTCCGCCCGGTAGAAGACGGTGGCGATGTCGCCGACGATCTTCTCCCCCCGCAGGCTGCGGTAGTCATCCCGATCGAGATAGCCGCCGATGTATACACGGCTGGGCACCTCGGCGAACGGCGACCCGAGCCCGAACAGGATGACGTCGGCCCGCGCCTGCAGGTCGAGCACACGCCTGGTGCTGCGCTCGCGCCACATCGCCTCCTTCGTACGCGGGTCGTCGAAGAACGCCGGGACGGGGAACTGCTGGATGCCGGCGCCGAACGCCTGTCCGAAACGGTGCAGGATCTCGCTGGCGTAGTCGACCCCGCTCGTGAAGGTATTGCCGGCTCCGTTGAGCTGGACGACGGTGGAGTTGTGCGTCTCCTTCTTCGGCAGGTGCCTGCTGATGGCGTCCAGCGTGGACCCCCATGCGATGCCGAGGGTCATGTTCGAATCGAAGTAGAGCGGCAGCAGACGTGCCGCACTCATCGCGACCCGTTCGAAACGCTCGACGTCGGAGAGGTTCTTCGGCGTGGGCACGACGTGCGCCGCGATGCCGAACCGCTCGCGGATGGCCTCCTCCAGGCGCAGCTCCTGCCCTTGCGGCTGGTGGATCTGGATCTCCACGAGCCCGGTGGCACGCGCATGGCTGAGCAGGCGGGAGACGGACGAGCGTGACGTCGCGAGCTCACGGGCGATCGCGTCCATCGTCATGTCCTGCAGGTAGTACATCTGGGCCGCGCGCAGCGCGGTCCCCGCCCGGGGATCGCTCAGGGATGATTCGCTCATCGATTCTCCTTGCACGTTCGTGCATCTCGCTTGCGCAGTTGTGCCGGCCGAATCAGGATATACCGTGTAGGCCCAGCAAGGAGAGACGATGAGCACTGCGAACACCGCCCTGGTCGAACGAGAGAGAGTACGCCTCGCGCGGGAGAGCGGCCGGACCGGCGTCGTGATCATCGGCGCCGGAATCAATGGAATCTCGACCTTCCGTGATCTGGCGATGCAGGGCATCGATGTACTCCTCGTCGATCGAGAGGACTTCGCCTCCGGCGCGACCGCCGCGTCCAGCCATATGATCCATGGCGGCATCCGCTATCTCGAGAACGGCGAGTTCCGACTCGTGAAGGAGTCGGTGCAGGAACGCAACGGTCTGCTGAAGATCGCGCCGCACTATGTCAAGCCGCTTGAGACGACGATCCCGATCTACTCGACATTCTCTGGGGTGTTCGCCGCCCCGCTCCGCTTCCTCACGCACAAGCAGGGCAAGCCGCAGGAACGCGGCGCGTTCCTCATCAAGATCGGGCTGATGCTGTACGACACGTTCTCCCGTGACGGCGGCAGCGTTCCCCGTCACCGTTTCGTCGGCCGCAAGAAGTCGCTGCAGCAGCTCCCGAAGCTCGACAGGGAGATCAAGTACACCGCGACTTACTACGACGCTTCCGTCCACGACCCCGAACGTCTCGCGCTCGATGTGCTGCGCGACGGTGAGGCCGCTCATTCGGGCGCACGCGCGCTCAACTATGTCGAGGCCATCGGACTGGACGACGAGGGCGTGCACCTGCGCGACCGCGAGACCGGCCTCGACTTCCACATCGCAGCCGATGTCGTCGTGAATGCCTCAGGGCCGTGGACAGACCTCACGAACGAGTCGCTCGGCACCGACACCGCGTTCATGGGAGGCACCAAGGGCTCGCACATCGTGCTCGATCACCCTGAACTGCTCGACGCGACCGGCGGCCGTGAGATCTTCTTCGAGCACTCCGACGGCCGCATCGTCCTCATCTACCCGCTGAAGGGGCGAGTACTCGTCGGCACGACCGATCTCAAGGCCGACCCCAGGCAGCCTGCCCGCTGCACGGAAGAGGAAGTCGACTATTTCTTCGATCTGATCGGTCATGTCTTCCCCACGATCGCCGTCGACCGTTCCCAGATCGTGTACCGGTATTCCGGCATCCGCCCGCTGCCGCACCATGACGACACCGCTCCCGGCTTCGTCTCGCGCGACTATCGGATCGAACGGCGCAAGGAGGACGGCTCCCCCACCGTGTTCAGCCTCGTCGGCGGAAAGTGGACGACGTTCCGCGCTCTGGGCGAGAACCTCGCCGATCACGTGCTCACCGAGCTCGGACGCCAGCGCGTGGCGAGTACGGTCGGGGTGCGCATCGGCGGCGGCAATGGATATCCGCGCACACCACGGCGCCGCATGGAGTGGCTGCGCCAGAACGTCGGTGACACCGAACGCGGTCGTACACTCTTCGTCCGTTACGGCACGCGGGCCGCGGAAGTCGCGGCCTTCATCGACGAAGGAGATGACGCACCAGTCGTCGGAGATGCGCTGTCGACCCGCGAACTCGCATGGATGGTCGAGCGCGAGCAGGTCCGCCACGTCGCAGACGTCATCTTCCGCCGCACGAGTCTCGCCTTCACCGGCGACGCGGATGGCGCGACCGTGCAGGCGATCGCCGAGGCACTCGCACCACTGCTCGGCTGGGACGCCGCACGGATCGAGTCCGAGATCGTGGACACGTCGACCCAGCTGCGCGAGGCGCACGGCGTGGACATCGACGCTGGCAGCGTTCCCGCGGGTCGTTGAGCGAGCGTTCCCCCAGCGGCTCGTTGAGCGAGCGTTCCCCCCACGGGTCGTTGAGCGAGCGTTCCCCCCGCGGCTCGTTGAGCGAGCGTTCCCCCCACGGGTCGTTGAGCGAGCGGAGCGAGACGAAACGGGTTGAGCGAGCCGCAGGCGAACCGAAACCTGAACTCCCCGTCAGCTCTTGCCGAACAGCTTCTGGATCTCTGCCAGATCTGCTTCGGTCGGCGCCTTCTGACCGCCGAGACCGAAGCCCGAGCCCGTCGCAGGTCCGGACGGAAGGCCGGCATTCTCAGCCGCCCGCTTCGCCGGGTTGCCCGAGCGCGAAGCACCCTGCGACTTGCCCTTCTTGCCACGCTTCGACGATGCACCGGGGCGGCCCATGCCGGGCATCGCACCCATGCCAGGGATGTTCGGGGTGCCGCCGCGGGCGACGGTCTTCATCATCTTCGCGGCCTGATCGAAACGCTGCACGAGCTGGTTCACGTCGGTCACGGTCATGCCGGAGCCCTTGGCGATGCGCACCCGGCGCGACCCGTTGAGAACCTTCGGGTTCTGTCGCTCCCCTGGCGTCATCGACCGGATGATCGCTTCGGTGCGATCGATCTCCTTCTCGTCGAAGTCTTCCAGCTGCTGCTTCATCTGGCCCATGCCGGGGAGCATCCCGAGCATCTTCTTCATCGAGCCCATCTTCTTCATCTGCTGAAGCTGGCCGAGGAAGTCCTCAAGCGTGAACTGATCGGTCGCGAACTTCTCGGCGACCTTCTGCGCCTCTTCCTCGTCGAAGGCCTGCTGGGCCTGCTCGATGAGTGTGAGGATGTCACCGAGGTCGAGGATGCGGCTCGCCATGCGGTCGGGGTAGAACGGCTCGAGATCGTCGAGACCCTCGCCGGTCGAGGCGAAGATGATCGGGCGGCCGGTGACGGATGCCACCGACAGCGCGGCACCACCTCGGGCGTCGCCGTCGAGCTTGGAGAGGACGACTCCGGTGAAGTCGACGCCCTCCTGGAAGGCCTTGGCCGTGTTGACGGCATCCTGACCGATCATCGCGTCGATGACGAACAGCACTTCATCGGGGTTCGTGGCCTTGCGGATGTCGGACGCCTGCTTCATGAGTTCGGCGTCGACGCCGAGGCGTCCCGCCGTGTCGATGATGACGACGTCATGCTGCTGACGGCGGGCGTGCTCGACGCCGTCGCGGGAGACCTTGACGGGGTCGCCGACGCCGTTACCCGGCTCTGGCGCGTAGATCGTGGCGCCGGCCTGCTCCGCGACGACCTGCAACTGGTTGACGGCGTTCGGACGCTGCAGATCAGCGGCGACCAGGAGCGGAGTGTGACCGTCCTTCTCGAGCTGCTTGGCCAGCTTTCCGGCGAACGTCGTCTTACCGGATCCCTGCAGACCTGCGAGCATGATCACGGTCGGCGGTGCCTTCGCGAACTCCAGGCGACGCTGCTCGCCGCCGAGGATCTGCACGAGCTCCTCGTTGACGATCTGCACGACCTGCTGGGCGGGGTTCAGAGCTTTGCTGACCTCGTCGCCGAGCGCGCGTTCGCGCACCTTCGCGGTGAATTCCTTGACGACGACGAGCGCAACGTCGGCATCCAGCAGTGCGCGACGGATCTCGCGCACTGTGCCGTCGACGTCGGCTGCGCTGAGCTTTCCCTTCGTACGAAGGTTGCGGAATGTCTCGGTGAGCCGATCGGAGAGCGTGCCAAAGGTAGCCATGGTGCTCTCGATTCTACGCGAGCGGATGCCGTGAACGCTGTCTCGGCGTCAGGCACGCCACGGAAGATCGTGGATCCCCGCCAGCGCCTCCTCGAACAGCGACTCGGGCGAGCCGTGTCCGGCACCGCGCTCGGCCCAGACGCGCAGAGACGACAGCACGGCGGCCGCGTGAGCGGCACCGAGGATGTCGGCACGGATCGCACCGATGCCGCTTCGTCGTGCAGCATCCGCGATTCCTGCGGCAAGGCGGGCGTGGCGCAGACCCGTATCGCGGACCAGCTCGTCCTCGAGACCCATCGCGGTCGCGTTGCGCAGTGCGAGCGCCAACGGGTCCGGCGCGAAATCGTGGACGACGGTCAGCAGGATGCCGCGTACGGCAGCGGCGTCCGCATCCGCCCCCAGTTCCCTCAGCGCGCCGATGGCGCCGTCGATCCTGGCATCGAGTCCAGACCAGAGCACGTCGCTCTTCGAGGAGAAGTAGTTGAAGAAGCTCGAGCGGCTCACTCCGGCGCGTTGAGTGATGTCGGCCACCGATGTCGACTCGTAGCCCTTTTCGAGGAACAACTCGCAGGCCGCCTCGGCGAGCACCTCACGCGATGAGGCGCGAGGGCGTCCGGCGCGGGGTTCGACCATCATCCACTTACCGTACCGCGCGTGCGTTCTCCCTCAGAAAGGGTATTATTAGACGGCATCCAACAATAGATGAAAGGCGAACATGCTCGACATCCTCACGCCCGGTCTCGCACCGGCATACGTCCCCTATCTCGACGGCTGGGAGCTGCAGCGCAGCATCCATCACGATGTCACAGACGGCACTCGCCCCGACACGCTGATCCTTCTGGAGCACGAGGCCGTGTACACCGCAGGAAAGCGCACCGAGCCGCAGGAGCGCCCACAGGACGGCACCCCTGTGGTCGATGTCGACCGCGGCGGCAAGATCACCTGGCACGGGCCCGGCCAACTCGTCGGATACCCGATCGTGCGCTTGCCAGAGCCCATGGACGTCGTCGCGCACGTGCGTCGCCTCGAGCGACTACTGATCGACATCCTGCGTCCGTTCGGCGTCGATGGATATCAGGTCGAAGGGCGCAGCGGTGTGTGGGTGCGGCGTCCGCTCTCCGAGGACAAGGTGGCGGCGATCGGCGTGCGCGTGCAGCAGGGTGTCACGATGCACGGCTTCGCGATCAACTGCGACAACACGCTCGCAGGCTTCCGCGGCATCATCCCGTGCGGCATCACCGATGCCGGAGTCACGACGGTCAGTGAGGTGCTCGGGCGCGACGTGTCCCCCGCCGACATCGTGGACGCGGTCGCGGAAGCCTTCGTCGGTGAATACTCGGATGCTGAGTACTCGGATGCTGAGTACGAAGGAGTACCCGCATGAGCGCCGCCGCTCCTGAAGGACGCAAACTCCTCCGGCTGGAGATCCGCAACGCGGAGACGCCGATCGAGCGCAAGCCGGAGTGGATCAAGACCAAGGCGAAGATGGGACCGGAGTACACCGCGCTGCACTCGCTGGCCAAAGAGGAGGGTCTGCACACCGTCTGCCAGGAGGCCGGCTGCCCGAACATCTTCGAGTGCTGGGAGGATCGCGAGGCGACGTTCCTCATCGGCGGCTCACAGTGCACCAGACGCTGCGACTTCTGCCAGATCGACACGGGCAAGCCCGCCGACTACGACACCGACGAGCCGCGCCGCGTCGCCGAGAGCGTGACCCGGATGGGGTTGCGCTACGCCACGGTCACGAGCGTCGCCAGAGATGATCTCCCCGACACCGGCGCCTGGCTCAACGCCGAGACGGTGCGTCGGATCCACGCCGAGAATCCCAACACCGGTGTCGAACTGCTCGCGAACGACCACAACGGCGACCCGGCATATCTCGGTCAGATCTTCGACGCCCGTCCGGAGGTGTTCGCGCACAACGTCGAAACGGTGCCGCGCATCTTCAAGCGCATCCGGCCGGCCTTCCGCTACGAACGCTCGCTCGGAGTGCTCACCCAGGCTCGGGATGCCGGTCTCATCACGAAGTCGAACCTCATCCTCGGCATGGGTGAATCACCGGAAGAGGTCGTGCAGGCCCTTCAGGATCTGCACGACGCAGGCTGCGACATCATCACGATCACGCAGTCCCTCCGCCCGACTCCCCGTCATCTGCCGGTCGCGCGCTGGGTGAAGCCCGCCGAGTTCGTGGAGTTCAAGGAAGAGGCTGAGCGAATCGGCTTCCTCGGCGTCCTCGCCGGTCCCCTCGTGCGCTCGTCTTACCGTGCGGGCCGCCTGTGGGCGCAGTCCATGCTCTCGAAGGGACGCGAGATCCCGCCGCACCTATCGCACATCGCTGACAGCGCGGACCTCGGGTTCGCGCAGGCGGTCTGAACGCTACGCGACGAGCGGCGGCTGACCTCAGTCGCCGCTCATGACCGACTGCACTGAGCCGTCAGAAGACAGGTTCACCAGGAGCACGTCATCGGTGTTGTCCGGGTCGAGTGCATACTCCAGAACCGCGAACGGCTCTGACCCGCCGTGCTCGTCCGCGAGGATCGTCATGCTCATGAGACGCATCGAGCGGATGATGTCGACCGCCGGATCCGCGCTGACGTCGACGAGCACGTCTTCGAGTTCGTCGCCGTAAGCCTCCTGCTGCTGCAGGATGTACTCGGTCACCTCGCTCGCACGGTCGTCGACCTCGGCGAGCATGCCGCGGCGCGCGGCGCCATCCACCTGCTCGAGCCCGGAGATGAGCGCGGCGGCGATGTCGAGCGCGTCTGCAGAGACGTCATCCTGATCAGGCGCGGTGAGGTCGACCGTCACCGCCTGGTCGCCCAACTCCACCGTCTCGGACCAGAAGATCGATCCGTCCGGCCCCGAGGACAGGAGGCCGAAGTAGTCGTGTTCGATCGCCATAACGCTATGAAACCAGTCCCATCACTGCCCGACAAGGGATGCGACGAAGACGTGCGGCGTGAAGCCGGTGAGGTCGTCGATTCCCTCACCCTGACCGAGCAGTTTCACGGGGATGCCGGTGCGCTCCTGCACCGCGAGCACGAAGCCGCCCTTGGCCGAACCGTCGAGCTTCGTGAGCACGAGACCGGTGACACCGGCGTGCTCGAGGAAGGCCTCAGCCTGCATGACGCCATTCTGTCCCGTGGTCGCGTCGAGCACGAGGAGAACCTCACTGATCGGCGCCTGCTTCTCGATCACACGGCGAATCTTCGACAGCTCATCCATGAGCCCGCCCTTGGTGTGCAGGCGACCCGCGGTGTCGATGATCGCGATCTCGATGCCTTCGCGCTGGGCGTACTCGATGGTCTGGTAGGCGACGGATGCCGGATCCTGGCCTTCCTGCTGCGGACGGACGATCGCCGCTCCCCCGCGCTGGGCCCAGGTCGCGAGCTGATCGACGGCGGCCGCACGGAACGTGTCGGCGGCGCCGACGACCACGCTGCGCTGGTAACCGCGCAGGAACTTGGTGAACTTGCCGATCGTCGTCGTCTTGCCGACGCCGTTCACTCCGACGACGAGCACGACCGCTGGACGCTCGGTGAGCTTGAGGGTCGTGTCGAACTTCGCGAAGTGCTCCTCGAGCGTCTCGCGCAGCATGCGCTGCAGGTCCTGAGGATCGGTGGTGCGGTAGCGATCGACCTTCTCGCGCAGCTCGTCGACGATCCGCTCCGAGATGTCGGGGCCGAAGTCTGCAGTGATCAGCGCGGTCTCGAGGTCTTCCCAGGTCGTCTCATCGATCGTGGGCTTGACGAACATCCCGCGCAGCGCGCGGCCGAGGGACCAGGACTTCTCCGCCATGCGTCCAGCCTACGATGCCGGTAGCATCGCGGGATGCAGCAGCTCCGCGCTCGATGGCGCTTTGATGTCCCAGATCCCAGACGGGATAGGAGCGGACGGCGTGTCGACAGCCAGATGCGCCGCGACACGCCGTGAGATTCGCGGGGCGTCTGAGATTCGGAACAGGCCGGCGGATGCTGGCAGCTTCAGCTCGCCGCAGCGGCCCTGTCCCCCACGCGCTGGCCGACCACTGCCGAGACGCCGTCCTGGCGCATCGAGACGCCGTACAGGGCGTCAGCGATCTCCATGGTGCGCTTCTGGTGGGTGATGATCAGCAGCTGAGAGCTCTCGCGGAGCTGCTCGAACACCGTCAGCAGACGGCCGAGGTTGGCGTCGTCGAGCGCCGCCTCCACCTCGTCGAGGATATAGAACGGGCTCGGCCTGGCCTTGAATATCGCCACCAGCAGTGCGACGGCGGCAAGTGAGCGCTCCCCGCCGGACAGCAGCGACAGGCGTTCGATCTTCTTTCCCACTGGACGCACGGACACCTCGATGCCGGTCGTGAGCATGTTCTCCGGATCTGTGAGCGAGATGCTGCCCGAGCCGCCGGGGAACAGCAGCGGGAAGACCTCGCCGAACGCGCGCTGAGTGTCTTCGAATGCGCTGGCGAAGATCGTCTGCATCCGCTCGTCGAGGTCGCCGATGATCGTCAGCAGGTCCTGCCGAGTCTGAGTGAGGTCGGCGAGCTGCTCGGTCAAGAACGCGTGCCGCTGCTCGAGGGCGGCGAACTCCTCCAGGGCGAGCGGATTCACCCGGCCCAACTGCGTGAGCTTGCGCTCCGATTCCGCAAGACGTCGCTCCTGCATCCGCCGGTCGTAGGGAATGGCGGTCGGGTCGATGTCGTCGATCGCCTCGGGGTCCGCCTCTGCCAGCGGATCGCGCGGCACCGGCTGATCCGGACCATATTCCGCAACGAGAATATCTTCGTCGAGCGCCAGTTCGGATGCCACGCGCTCCAGCAGACTCGTCAGATGCAGCTTCTTCTCATGGATCTGAAGCTCGAGCCCGTGGACGCTCTCCGTGAGCCCGGACAGTCGCTCGCGCAGCGAGCTCTCCTGCACCCGAAGCGCGGTGAGTTCCTCGTTCTGGGCCGATCTGGCGTTCTCCGCCTCTGTGAGACCGACGCGCGCTTCTGTGACCGAGCGGTCGAGCGAGTCGAGTATGCGTGGGAGCTCCGCAGCGACAGCAGCTGCCGCTTCACGCTGCGCACGCCGGATCACCGCCCGGCGAGCCGCCTCTGCAGCGGCATCCCGTTCCTGCTCGCGCTGGCGCTCGAGACTCGCGACCCTGGCCTGTGCCGCGCGCACGCGCTCTCGCAGGGTCTCGATCTCCAATCGGGCACGTACTTCACCCTCGCGCGCCGTCTCCAGCGCCTCGAGCAGCCCATCGCGTGCCGACGCGTCCAGTACGGGTCGAGGTGTCGCCTGAGCCTCCTCGAGGGCTGCCGTTGCTGCGGCCGATCCCGCCTCGGCGTCCGCCACCGCGGCCTGCGCCTGCGCGACACCGGCCTCGAGCCGTTCGCACTCGGCCACCGCGGACTCGTGTCGCACCGTGACGCGATTCAACTGCTCGGCGTGCGTCGCCAGTGCCGCATCGTGTTCGCGCAGCGCCCGCAACGACTCCTTGGCCTGACGACGGGTGACCTCCACGCGTTCCGATGCTTCTTCACGCGCCTCACGCAGCGAATCCACGATCACGCGTACCTCGTCGAGGCGTTCCCTGGCCGCATCGCGCTCAGCCGTCAGTTCGAGCCGGGATCGCTCACCACCGGAACCTGTCCGCAGCGTCTGCGCGGTCACCACGTCCCCACCGGTCGTGACGATCGTCACCGCCGTGTCGCCGAGTGCGTCCAGAGCAGCGCGCGCACGGCGGGCGGCAGAACGATCCTCCGCGATGAGCACGTACGAGAGCACGCCGAGCACACCGTCCGGTGCGCTCACGACGTCGGTCGCGCGTGTCACGCCGTCGATCGTGGGAAGGTCGGTGGTCGGTCGAAGTGCGTCCGCCAGGACGAAATCGATGATGCCGCGCTGCTGCTGCGCTGATTCCTCAGCCAGCGCGAACGCCGCAGCCGCATCATCGACCAGCACGCCTTCCGCGAGCGGCCCCAGCACAGCGGCGATCGCGGCTTCGTAGCCGGCCGTCACCTGAACGGCATCGCCGACGAGACCTCTGACACCGGCGCCGCCGGCCTTCACGACCTCGGCGGCTCCGCCCGACAGGGACAGCGCACTACTCAGTGCCGACGCCTTCGCCGTCAACGACTCCGCCTCGCGCTCCACGGAGTGAAGCCGCTCCCGCAGTCCCTCGAGTTCGGTCTCGGCCGCCGTCGCCTCGCGTTGCGCGGTCTCATATGCCGCAGCGTGTTCGGCCGCAGTGCCTTCCGGCGCCTCCGCGTCGTCGATCTGCTCCAGGGCGTCTGCGGCCTCTCGACGGCGTTCGTCGGCGGCCTCGAGCGCAGCCACCTGGCGCAGCACCGCACCGCGCACTGCAGCGAGAGCGGATGCCGCGGCCTCGGCCGTGCCGCGCAACGCCGTCAACCGCATGTCGTGCTGCGAGACGAGCGCGCTCTGCTCGGCGATGTCCACGTCGAGCGTGTCGAGCTCCGCTCGCGCATCGACGACCTCGCGGCTCGCCGACACCGCGGCATCCTGAGCATCGCCGAGTCCCGCGGAGATCGTCGTGATCTCATCCTTGGCCTCGTCGATCGTCGCCTGCGTCACCGTCACCGAGGTGACCGCCGCATCGTCCTCCTCGGAACCGAGCAGCGCGAGCCGCTGGTTCGCAAGCGTGTAGAGCGAACGCATCCGTTCCTGCGCCTGCTCGAGTCCGAACGCCACCCGGCGCGCCTCGTCCACGCCGGCCGAATTCTGATCCGCTTCGAGCCTCGCGATACCCGCCCGCACAGTGTCGGCCTGGTCCGTGAGCACCAGACGCTCGGTATGACGCTCCTGCTCGGTGCGTGTGTGGTCGGCGAGTGCCGTGCGCAGGGCGACGACGTCGTCGGCGAAGATGCGTGCCTTGGCATCGCGCACGACGGCCGCGATGGTCTGCGCCTCACGGGCGATCTCGGCCTGTCTGCCGAGCGGCTTGAGCTGACGTCGGATCTCGCCGGCAAGATCGCTGAGACGCGTGAGGTTGCTCTCCATCGCGTCGAGCTTGCGGAGCGTCTTCTCCTTGCGCCGGCGATGCTTGAGGATGCCGGCGGCCTCCTCGATGAATCCGCGGCGATCCTCCGGTGACGCTTGGAGCACGGTATCCAGTCGTCCCTGCCCGACGATGACGTGCATCTCGCGGCCGAGGCCTGAGTCGCTGAGCAGCTCCTGCACATCGAGCAGCCGGCAACCCGAACCGTTGATCGCATACTCGCTGGAGCCGTTGCGGAACAGCGTGCGGCTGATCGTGACCTCAGCGAACTCGATCGGCAGAGCACCGTCGCTGTTGTCGATCGTCAGCTGCACCTCCGCACGACCAAGCGGTCCGCGCGTGGACGTTCCCGCGAAGATGACGTCTTCCATCTTGCCGCCGCGCAACGTCTTCGCGCCCTGCTCCCCCATCACCCACGCGAGCCCATCGACGACATTCGATTTGCCGGAGCCGTTGGGTCCGACGATGCACGTGACGCCGGGTTCGAACACGAAGCTCGTGGGCTGCGCGAACGATTTGAAGCCCTTGAGGGTCAGGCTCTTCAGATGCATGCGGGCACCGCTCGTCCGGGGAGAATCACGCCTCAACGCTACCGAAACGCCGGGTGAATTCCGACATCCCGCGCGGTGCACCGGTCGATCGAAGCGCGCGGCGACACGCCGGTGACAGCATCGATGCTTGACGTTCACACCATTCGCCCAGTAACTTGGCAAACCGGAAAGCTCACGAAAGGAGGACGCTCATGATCACCACGCATAACACCGCAGCCGGCTTCACGCTCGGCGCGACGCATATCGCGGATCAGCCGTCCTCTTCGTTTGACGCCCTCCGCAATGAGCTGTCGTAGAACCGCAGCCTGAGATCACCGGCCCCGAGTGGGCCTTCTCCGCCGGTTCCCGCCGCTGACACGTCGGTCATGCACCGCCGTCACGCATCGGTCGATGTTCTCGACCTCTGCCTTCCCTGGCGACGTCTCCCCTTCCGAGACCGCTCGCCTCTCGCGCCCCCGACGCATCGACGTCGGCGGACACCCCACAGGAAATCGACAGGAAACGAGACCTCTCGTGAGTAACAACACGCTGCTTCGCAGCACTGCCCACCCACCATGTCCCGAGGACCAGGAGACCCTCGAAGTCAGGCTGCCGTCCGACCGGACCGAGCTCGCGCTCTCGGACCGGCTCTCCCTCCGCCTCGGCCTCTGGCTGCTGCTGAGGACCCAGCGTCCGCGCAGGGCGACAACCCGCACGATGACCAACGAAGAAGTCATGCGGATGTTCGAGACCAAGCACGCCACCGAGCGTGAGTCTCTGACGATGCTCGCCTACCAGATGCAGCGTCATCTGCGCTGATCTCGATCAGCACATCAGGAGAAACGACATGAACATCCGACTGACAGATACCGCGACGCTGCATCCGCTCGTGCTTCCCGCACGGGCGGATGCAGTGCCGTCCGATGTGATCCGCACCTACGCGGACGTGCGCAATACGTCCATACGTGAGACGACCGGCCGCGACGATGATGTCCTCACCGCTGAGGAGCTGCTGCCGGTGCTGTACAGCTCACGCGCATCGCAGAAGCGGCAGTGGTACATCGAGGAGTTCGGCGAGATGGTCGGCTGCATGGCCGTGGACATGCTGCAGGACGCCGACGCCGACACCGCGATCGGCGTCATTGCGCTTCTGCACGCGCACAGCGGGCGCGGCATCGGTACCGCGGCCCTGCGCCACCTGGAATCCGAGACGCGCGCGGCAGGCGCACGAGCACTCCTCTGCTGGGTTGAGCATCGCGCAGGCGCCGACGACGTTCTTGCCGCTCCCACCGGCTTCGGCACCATCCCCCGTGACGGGGCAGCACGATTCCTGGAACGCCACGGCTTCGTCCTCGAGCAGATCGAGCGCGCGAGCACGCTGACGTGGGACGGTGATTCGACATCTGTTCTCGAGAACGCGCTCGAAACCGCGCAGTCTCACGCTCGGGACTATCGCGTCGTCCAGTGGATGCTCCCGACGCCCGTCGAATACGTCGACGGCTACGCATGGATGAAATCGCGCATGTCGACGGATGTTCCTGATGCGGATCTGGGCATTCCGGAGGAGATCTGGGATGCCGACCGCGTGCGAGAACTCGAACGACGACAGGCTGCGAAGGGATTCGCGTTGCAGGTGACTGCCGCGCAGCACATCACCACCGGCGAGCTTTGTGCCTTCAACGAACTCGCGATCCGCCGGTCGGACCCGAGCGACGTCACGCACCAGTACGACACGCTCGTACTCGCCGATCATCGCGGGCATCGGCTCGGAATGCTCGTGAAAGCAGCAGGGCTGCTCGGCTGGCACGAGCAGCATCCGCAATCACCGGGCGTGATCACCTACAACGCGGAAGAGAACCGCCCCATGCTCGACATCAACGAGGCGATCGGATTCACCCCGATCGCCTACGAGGGCGTCTGGAAGAAGGAACTGACATGAGCGAGATCACGATCACCGACCTCGTCGTGCCCGAGCGACTCGATTCTCCCGACGCCGCCGGATTCCACGCGATGGTGGCGATCGGCAACCGACAGGCCGAGGAGGATGCCGGCATCGACGATCTCGTCGAGACGGCCGAGGAGATGCTGCCGTCATGGCGCGATCAGACGGATCGAAGCCAGCGCGGATTCATCGCACACCGAGACGGTGACATCGTCGGCGCCGCCTATCTGTCCACTGCCAACGACGCGGAGGCGACCTCGGCGGAGATGGGAATCATGGTGGAGTCCGCATGCTGGGGCGTGGGAGTGGAACAGGCTCTCCTGGAACGCGTCGAACGGGTTGCACGCGACCTCGGCCGCACGAGTGTGCAGTCGTGGACCCTGCATCCGGCCACGTCGAACGAACGGATGCTGACCCCCGCCACGGGGTGGGGGTCAGTCGCCGCCACGGCCTTGAGCGACCTCCTCACCGCGAACGACTACGTGCTCGAGCAGGTGGAGCGCAACAGCATCCTCCCGCTGGATGGACCGCTGACGCTGGCCGAGGAGAAGCTGCGCGCGGCCAAGGCATTCGCGGGCGACGACTACCGCGTCGTGTCGTGGACCCTGCCGACGCCTGAGCATCTGCGCGCCGGATACGCCGACGTGATCTCGAGGATGGCCACCGACGTGCCCAGCGGGGATCTCGACATCGACGCGGAGGTGTGGGACGCCGATCGCGTCGTACGCCACGACAAGAACATCGCCGACGGCGGCCAGCTGCTCTCCGTCGCAGCGGTCGAGCATGTCTCGACCGGAACGCTGGTGGCGTTCAACGAACTGGTGATCGGATCGGACCGCACCGGCGTCACCCATCAGTTCGGCACCCTCGTGGTGAAGGAGCACCGTGGCAAGCGGCTCGGCACGATCGTGAAGTGCGCGAATCTGCTGCGCTGGCGCGAGATCGCCCCGGATTCGCCGAAGATCTCGACGTTCAATGCCGAGGAGAACCGCCCGATGCTCGACATCAACGAGGCCATCGGCTTCGTTCCGGCCTCGTTTGCGGGCGGCTGGCAGAAGAAGCTCGCCTGAGCAGCCGGGCCGGCTGAGGATCATCCCCCAGATGTATCTTCCGCCGGCCCAGTTCCTCCCACAGGCCGACGACGGCCGCGACGACGGCGGCGAGGCTTGAGACATGAACACTCCCGTCCTCCATGCTCAGTCGCTGACCAAGACGTTCGGTACCACCACGGCCCTTGCCGGGGTCGATCTGATCGTCGGGCGCGGTGAATCCGTCGCCATCATGGGTGCGTCCGGTTCGGGCAAGACGACGCTCCTGCACGTACTCGCCGGCATCACCGCGCCTGACGCCGGGAGCGTGCACTACGCCCCAGCGCATGGCGCGCCCGTCGACATCACCACGAGGAACGAACGCGAGCGATCCAAGCTTCGCCGAGAGTCGTTCGGCTTCGTCTTCCAGCAGGGATTGCTCATCCCGGAGCTCACCGCGATCGAGAACATCGCGCTCGCGCTCATGATCAACGGCACGTCCCGTCGCGTCGCGCTCGAACACGCAGCGGGCTGGATGGCGTCGCTCGGGCTGGCGGGGATGGAGGAGCGCCGCATCGGGGAGCTTTCCGGCGGGCAGGCGCAACGTGTCGCCATCGCCCGCGCTCAGGTCACCGGCGCAGAACTCGTGTTCGCAGACGAGCCCACCGGAGCGCTCGACTCTCAGACCTCGAATGACGTGATGGATGCGCTGCTGTGGTCGACGACCGGTCAGGGCCGGACGTTGCTCGTCGTCACCCACGACAGCGAGGTCGCCGCACGGTGCTCACGCACGGTGCACGTGCGGGATGGCCATGTCATCGGCACAGAGATCGTCAACACGGGGGTGACCGCATGAACGCCCGCGTGCTCGCACTCCTGCTGCGGCCTGCGCCCGGGCAGGGCAGCACGCTGGCGCTGCCCGCCACCGCGTTCGCGATGGTGACGGCGCTCGTACTCACCGTGGTCGGCGGCGCGCAGAAGTTCTGGAGCTGGACAGACCCGGATGCCGGGCTCTATCAGGCGCTCGCCGCGATCGCACTCGTGCTGCTGGTCGTGCCGCTGGCCACTCTCGGCGGCGCAGCCGCGCGACTCTCGGCGAGAAGACGTGACGAACGATTGTCGACGTTGCGGTTGCTCGGGGTCTCTCCCGCCGGTGTCACCGGCGCGACTGTGCTCGAATCGACGATCGTCGCCGCCGTCGGATCCCTCGTCGGCGTGCTCGGCTACCTCGCACTGGTTCCGCTGGTCGGCCTCATCCCGTTCCGAGGTGAGATCCTCGGGGCAGCGGCGATCCTGCTCCCGCCGATCGGCATTCTGGCGGTCGGCGCCGGTGTCGTCCTGCTCGCCGGCATCAGCGCCGTCGTCGGCCTCCGGCAGGTCGTCATCTCACCCTTGGGCGTGCGCATGCGCACATCCGTGCCACGAGTGCACTGGGTGCGCGCTGTACTGGCCGGGCTCGTCATCGCCGGCGCGTTCGTGTTCGTACAGGTCTTCCCCGGTACGGCGGGTCTCGTCATGACGATCGCTGTGCTCGCCGGGATGTTCGCCGTGGCTCTCGCAGTGCTGAACCTCGTCGGCCCGTGGGCGTTGAAGGTCCACGCCCAGCGCGGCCTGCGCCGTGCCGAACATCCGTCACGACTGCTCTCCGCGCGTCTGGTGCTCGAGTCCCCCAAGGCCGCATGGCGCCAGGTGAGCGGCATCGCGATGGCGAGTTTCATGGCTGTGTTCGCCGGAACGGGCGTCGCCCTCATGAACACGATGAGCGCGACGGAATCGACGGAGAATCTGACGTTGGCCGTCGACATCCGCACCGGCCTGATCATCACGCTGGTGGCCTCGTTCCTGATGGTCGCCGTCTCGATCGGCGTGAACCAGGCGTCCAGCATCCTGGATCAGCGCGAACTGCATCGCAGCCTGCATTTCCTCGGAGTGCCGGTGGAGACCGTCGATGCCGCGCGCACCCGCGCCATCATGTCCCCGCTGCTGTTCACTGCTGTCGGCTCCGCGCTGTGCGCGGCCGTGCTGGTGTTCCCGCTCGTCGGCATCGCAGTGGTCGTCGCGCCGCTGTCGCTCGTGACGATCGCCGCGGTGGTAGCGCTGGGGATCGCCCTCGTCTGGCTGGGAGTGCGCGTGACGCGGCCCCTGCTGAGCACGGCGTTTCAGCCCGCCTGAGGATGCCAGGGTTCAGTCCGCGAGGAACCTCTCGATCGCGTCGATGGTCGCTGTGTTGTCGCAGTGCAGCACGGCGCGGATGCCGAGGGCTTCGGCCGCGTCGATATTCGGAGCGTTGTCGTCGATGAACAACACCCGGTCGGCGGTGGTCTTCATCCGCTCGAGCGCCCGCTCGAATGCACGAGCGTCGGGCTTGAGCACGCCCTGCTCGTGGCTGTAGCAGATCGGGTCGAAGACGGCGGAGAGCCCGAAGCGGCGCTCTTCCTCCTCGCGCGCTCCGTCTCCGGAGTTCGAGAGGATCGCCAGGCCGCAGCGGCCGCGCAGAGACCGGGCATGGTCGAGCAGTTCGGAGTTCTCCTCACCGCAGTAGGCGTCCCACAGTTCCACCCGCATCGACTCGATCGCCGCATCGTCGAGGCTCAGCGCTTCGGCGACGCCGCGCCAATACTCTTCGAGGACGCCCTCGTTGAGGGTGGTGTCCGGCAGATCAGCGGCGGACAGCTTCGCGTCATACTCCTCGGGGGTCAACCCGGATCGCGCGCTCCACATGGCTCGCAGCTCGGCCGGCCAGGAGTGATCGTCGACGATCTCGATGACGCCGCCGATGTCGTAGAGGATCCACTTCATCCGTACACGCTACGCGAGCGACGCTGGCACCGCGGGCAGTAGTGGCTCGAACGATTCATGAATGCCTCGCGCACGATCTCGCCGCCGCAGCGCGGGCAGGGCTGCCCACCCCGGCCGTAGGCGTTGAGCGAGTGGGCGAAGTAACCGGCCTGACCGTTGACGTTGACGTATTGCGCGTCGAAGCTCGTGCCGCCCTCGGCCAGCGCCTTCTCCAGCACCAGACGGACCTCGGAGAGAAGTCGGCGCACGGCCTGGACCGACAGCGCGCGGCCGTGGGATTCCGGATGGATGCGGGCGGCCCACAGCGCCTCATCGGCATAGATGTTGCCGACCCCGCTGATCAGGGTCTGATCGAGGAGGATGCGCTTGATCGCGCTCGCGCGCCGACGCACGGCGGCGATGAACACCGCGTCATCGAACGCGGGGTCCATCGGGTCTCTGGCGATGTGCTGCACCTGCGAAGGGATCAGATCCGTCCCGTCGGCGACGAGTGCATCGACGGCGAGCGATCCGAAGGTGCGCTGGTCGGCGAACACGACGGCGAGTTCGCCGTGGCGCGGATGCCGGATGCCGATGCGGACGCGCTCGTGGCGCTCGGCCGGTGCATCCGGAGTGCGCAGCAGAAGCTGCCCACTCATCCCGAGGTGCGCGGTCAGCGCCGCCGAGCCGCCGAGCGGCAGCCAGAGGAACTTGCCCCGGCGCGAGGCACCTGAGACGATCGCTCCCTCGAGCCTCGCGACGAAGTCTGCGGCGCCGGCAGGATGCCGCGTCAGCGCGCGTTCGTCGAACACCGACGCGCTGATGATCGTCGCGCCGATGACGGCGGGCGCGAGGCCGGCGCGCACGACCTCGACTTCTGGGAGCTCAGGCACTCTCGCTGAGGAATCGCCAGGCGCTGAGCGCTGCAGCCATCTCGGCGGTCTTCTTGCTGGTGCCGTCGCCGGTCATGCTCACGTCGCCCACCTGCACAGTGGCGATGAATCGTCGATCGTGATCGGGCCCGCTGGATGTCACTGAGTAACTCGGTGGCGTGGAGCCCTGACGAGCTGCGAGCTCCTGAAGGCTCGTCTTCGGATCCATCGCCGCGCCGTACCGCTCAGGATCTTCGAGCAACGGCTCCGTGAGCCGCAGCACCAGTTCCGTCGCAGCCTCTGGTCCTGCCGAGAGGTAGGTGGCACCGAACACGGCTTCCATGGTGTCGGCGAGGATCGAATCCTTGTCGCGGCCGCCGGTCTGCTCCTCGCCCCGGCCGAGAAGAAGATGCTCCCCAAGGCCGATGCCACGGGCGACCTCTGCGAGGGCGACCGTGGAGACCACGCTCGCCCGCCGCTTGGCGAGCTGACCTTCGTCGAGAGTCGGGTGCGTCGTGAACAGCATGACCGTCACCGCCTGTCCCAGCACCGAATCACCGAGGAACTCGAGCCGCTCGTTATGCGGGATCGCCCCATGCTCGTACGCATACGAGCGATGGGTCAACGCCAACGCAAGCAGCTCAGGGTCGATATCGACCCTGAGCTTCTCGGCGAGAGGTGCCGTCCCCCCTGGGACCCCTGTCACGATCGCGAGAACGTGATTCAGACGTCAGCGACCTTGCGGCCCTTATACTCCATGAACAGCTCGGTACCCTGCGAGTCGGTGACGACCTTCGCCTGGTGCGGGCGGCTGTAGACGGTCTTGCCGTTCTCGACGGTCTTGACGAGCGCGATGGGCGCTGCCTTCCACTGCGCGCGACGCGAGCGGGTGTTGGAACGGGATACCTTGCGCTTCGGGGGGTTACCAGCCATGGCTAACTCTCTTCTGTATTCTCGGGCCCACGGCTCTCTGCCGCGTTCCCCTGGTCTGTGATCTGTTGGAGCGCACTCCACCGAGGATCGATGGGAGCGTCTGTCTCCGCCCCGGTGCTTTCGGTCAGTCGCTCACCCGTGTTCGGGTCGAGCCCCGGGCAATCCGGCTGACACACCGGCTGAAATGGAAGTGACAATACTGCCGCTTCCCTGACAAGAGTTTCAAGATCCACGTGGTCGTCTTGAACCTCGAAGTCAGTTTCCTCATCACCAGGATACGCGAAAAGCTCCTGGAACTCGACTTCGACAGGCTCAGCGATGTCTTTCAGGCATCTTCCGCAGACGCCCTTGTAGTCGGCATCCACTGTTCCGGACGCGAGAATGCCCTCGTGGACAGACTCGAGACGCACGTCGACGTCGATCTCGGAGCCGGCTTCGTAGGAGACGATGCCTTCACCCCACTGCTCCTTCAGGGTGACGGAGAACTGGTGCTCCCGCATCTCGCCGGGGTGTCGGACGATGTCGCGTACGGGCACCACGAATGGGCCGTTCAGTCGGGTCTTCACGCTTTCATGCTACCCGCGGATGCTGAGAAAGGGGCCGCGCGTCAGAGACCGCGTGCTCCGGTGTCGAGGAGAGCGGCGACAGCGCGGGGCACGAACGGCGAGATGTCGCCGCCCAGACCTGCGACCTGGCGCACGAGCGAACTCGAGACCATCGCGTGCGACGGATCGGGCAGCAGGAACACCGTCTCGATGTCGGCGAGGTGACGGTTCACGATCGCCATCGGCGATTCGTAGGCCACGTCGATCTGCGAGCGGATGCCCTTCACGAGCACCCCGGCCCCGACGTCGCGGGCGTAGTCGACCAGAAGTCCCATACTCCAAGATCCGATGACGATATTGCCGCCCATGCCGTCTTCCGCGATGGACTGCTCGAGCAGCGAAAGCCGCTGGGAGATCGGCAGCATCGCCTCTTTGCCCGGGTTGTGCACGATCAGAACGTGCAGTTCGTCATACAGCTTCGCCGCCCGGCGGATCACATCGAGGTGACCGAGGGTGGGCGGGTCGAATGAACCTGGGACGACGGCGATCCGGCTACTCACTTCGACTCCTTCGTTCGCTCAGTGCATCGCATACCACCAGCCTATGGCACACCGCGATGTCAGTTCTTCGCGAGAGCGGCCCTGTCGTCCTCCGTGACGCGACGGGCGATCACCTCGCGAAGACCTGCGTGCGCCGCGAGCTGCGGGTCGGCCTCGAGGATACCCTCCGCCAGTTCCCGCGCGCGTGCGATCAGCTTCGAGTCCTTGACGACCCTCAGCAGCTTGAGCGATGACCTCACACCCGACTGCGTCGAGCCGAGCACGTCGCCCTCCCCGCGCAGCTCGAGATCGACCTCCGCAAGGGCGAAGCCGTCGAGAGTCGCGGCCACCGCATCGATGCGCTCGCGGGCAAGCGAGCCGGCCTCCGCCTCGGTGACGAGCAGGCACAGCCCTGGGACCTCGCCTCGACCGACTCGCCCTCGTAGCTGGTGCAGTTGCGAGACGCCGAACCGGTCGGCGTCGAGCACGATCATCGTCGAGGCGTTCGGAACATCGACGCCGACCTCGATCACGGTCGTCGCGATCAGCAGGTCGATCTCGCCGCGTGCGAAGGCCTGCATCACGGCATCCTTCGTCTCCGACGGCATCTTCCCGTGCAGCACGGCACGTCGGAGCGTGCCGACGGTCGGATGCGTCTCGAGAGCGGCATCCAGCTGCACGACACCCCAACGCGGGCCCGAGGCGCCCTCCTCCGTGGGCACGAGCGCGGCCTGGTCTTCCTCACCGGCCGCCTTCTTCGTGGTGTCGATCGCCGCGCAGACGGCGAACACCTGCCGTTTCTGCGCGATCTCCTCCGCAGCCCTGTCCCACACACGACGGAACCAGTCGGGGTGCTCCGCCAGCGGCGCGACGAAGGACTCGATACCGGCGCGGCCAGCGGGCATGGTGCGGATGACGGACGTGTCGAGATCACCGAACACGGTCATCGCCACGGTGCGGGGAATCGGAGTCGCCGTGAGCACCAGTGCGTGCGGGCTGGAACCCTTCGCGCGCAGCGCTTCACGCTGTTCGACACCGAAGCGGTGCTGTTCGTCCACGACGACGAGACCGAGATCGGCGAAGGTCGTCTTCTCTCCCAGCAGCGCGTGCGTGCCGACGACGATCAACGCCTGACCGGCAGCGACCCTCAGTGCGGCCTTACGGCGTGCCGGTGCCGACATCTGCCCTGTGAGCAGCGTGGGCATGAGCAGCGGTGCGAGATCGGGTCCGAGCATCTTCGTGATCGATCGCAGATGCTGGGATGCGAGTACCTCGGTCGGCGCGATCAGCGCGGCCTGCCCGCCGGACTCGGCGACCTGCAGCATGGCGCGAAGTGCGACGAGCGTCTTTCCAGATCCGACCTCGCCCTGCACCAGCCGGTTCATGGGCCAGGCCCCGGTGAGGTCCGTCGCGATCTGGTCGCCGACGCTCTGCTGGTCGGCTGTGAGAGTGTACGGCAACATGGCGTCGAAGCGCTCGAGCAGCCCGCCCGGCTTCGCCTGACGTGGCGTGGCGTTCAGCGACCGCACGGCGGCGCGCTGCTGCAGCAGCGCGGTCTGCAGCACGAGAGCCTCGTGCATGCGAAGAGTGCGAACCGCGGGATCGACGTCGTTGCGCGCCTGCGGGCGGTGCAGTTGCACCAGAGCCGCGCGCGCCTCGAGCAGCCCCTCGCGCACCCGGATCTCGTCCGGCAGCGGATCCGGCACGTCGCCGACGTCGGGCAGCACCCTCTCGACCAGTTCGCGGAACTGTTGGCTGGAGACCGCCGAGGTCGCCGGATAGATCGGGATCGGCCGGTGCGCACGATCATCAGCACGGGCCTGAGCGCTCTCCTCGTCGTCGAAGAGCTCGACCTGCGGATGGGCGAACTGGGTGGTGTCGTTGTACATGCCGACTTTGCCGGAGAACACACCGCGCCGGCCGGGTCGCATCTCATTCGCACGCCATCGTGCCTGCTTGATGTTCTTCGCGAAGAACGTCAGCGAGACACGACCGTGCTCATCGCCGATGATCACGTCGGTCATGGCGCCGTTGCGATTGCGCATCTCACGCGCCGACGATGAGAGCACCTCGGCGACGATGGTCACCGTCTCGCCCACTGGCAGATCCCGGATGGGCGTGAGCTCGGCTGGGTCCGCATAACGGCGCGGATAGTGCGCCAGCATCTCCCCGACCGTCGTCATGCCGAACGCCCGCTCAACCTTCTTCGCCGTAGCCGGGCCGATCGCCTCGGCGAGACTCGTGTCGAGGGAGAAGACCATGTCTGAAGTCTAGAGAACACCGCAGACAGCCATAGGCTGTTCGGGTGACGAGGATCATCGCCGGCAAGGCACGCGGACTGCGCCTGGACGTGCCGGGCAGCGGCACGCGCCCCACCAGCGATCGCGTCCGCGAATCCCTCTTCGGAGCTTTGGAGTCCTCCGACGCCATCGTCGGCTCCAGAGTGCTGGATCTGTATGCGGGCTCCGGCGCACTGGGTCTCGAAGCGCTGAGCCGAGGTGCCAGGAGCGTCGATCTCGTCGAGCGCTCCCGACCGGCAGCCGCGATCGTGCGCCGCAACATCGGCACGGTCGTTCGGTCGATGACCGATGCCACGGCGCGCGTGCATGAAAGCGCGGTCCTGGCATTCCTCAGACGCGCGACAGGTCCGTACGACCTGGTCTTCACCGATCCGCCCTATGACGTGGACGATGAGGCGATGACCGCCGATCTGATCGCGCTGGCTCCGCTGCTCTCCGACGATGCGGTGGTGGTCATCGAGCGCGCACGCCGTTCGACGCCGCCCGACGTCGGCGCCGCCGGACTCGAGGTGTTCCGCGAGAAGACCTACGGAGACACAGTGCTCTGGTGGGCTCAGCCGGCAGTCGAATCCCAGTCGCGGTAGGGATCCCATCCGTCGATCGACACCGCCGCGCCGTCGACCAGCACGCCGTCCTTGCCACGCGCACGCACAGTGCCGATGACGCGGAAGCCGGACGGCAGAACGTCGGGTGGGAAGGTGGCGAGCAGGGCATGATCCTCGCCGCCGGCCAGCGCGCGTTCCGGATTGTCGCCGAGTGATGCGCGGGAGAGCTCAAGGGTGACGTCGGATGCGGTGGCGAGGCGCCCGGCGTCCAGGGCGAGGCCGTCCGAGATGTCCATCATCGAGGTCGCACCGGCGACGGACGCCATCACCCCGAGCCCGATCGGCGGTGCAGGGCGCAACTGAGCGGCCAGTGCCGCGCGTTCGCCCGTCTCGAGTCGAGCGGGGTCGACGGCCACTGGGGTGTCGCCGTCACGGAATCGGCCGAAGAGCACGGCGAGTCCGTGCGCGGCATGCCCGAGCTCACCTGCCACCGCCACGACATCACCCGGGCGCGCACCGGCCCTGGTGACGGCATCCCGGCCCTCCAGATCACCGAGCGCGGTGACTGCGACGGTGAGCACATCGGACACCGTCAGATCTCCCCCGACGACTGCGCAACCCGGCGCCAGAGCCTCGCAGGCCTCGCGGAGTCCGTCCGCGAGCCGCTCCACGAACGACAGGCGCAGATCGCGCGGCACGGCCAGCGCCACGAGCAGAGCCGTCGGGCGCGCGCCCATCGCCGCGATGTCGGCCAGGTTCACGGCCGCCGACTTCCACCCGAGGTCGTAGCCACCCGACCAGGCGAGTCGGAAATCCGGTCCGTGCACCAGCGTGTCAGTCGTTGCGACGACCGAGCCCGACGGCGTTCTGATCACCGCAGCATCGTCACCCGGCCCGAGGATCGTGTGCGAGGAGGGAGCGGTGCGAGCGAGGATGGCGCGCAGGATCGTGCCTTCCGACACGTCCCCGAGGCGCGGATCATCGTCTGCTGAACGGGAAGGCATGGTGTCAAAGGTAGCCTGGAATCATGTCTCGTCGTCTTGCCGCAGCCGTCGTCGTCGTCCTCGGCGCGGCCCTGCTCGGCGGGTGCGCGACCACGGTGCACATCGAGCCGGCGGACGACGCGAACAACCCGCTGTGCGCCGAGGTCTCCGTGGGCCTGCAGAATGTCGGGAACCTCGCCGACAAGGATCGTCGCTGGACGGATGCGCAGGCCACAGGTGCGTGGGGCGACGAGGGCGCAGCATCCGCGATCATCCTGAGATGCGGCGTGGCCGTACCCGCTCCGACGAGCGCCCTGCAGTGCGTGACGCTCGAGGGCGTCGACTGGCTCGTAGACGCGTCGGAGACGCCGTTGCTGCGTCTCACCACTTACGGCCGTGACCCGGCGGTTCAGCTGTACATCGACACCGGAGCAGTCAGCTCGAACGACGTCATCAGCACCCGCACCCTGGTCGCGGCGATCACCACGATCCCCGCCGACGGAAATTGCCCTGCACCGGATGAACTCGACGAAGACGCGCAGGAACTCCTGGAACTCGGCTGAGTCTCAGCGCTGCATGCCGACCTCGACGAGTTCGGTGATGAGGTCGCTGTAGCTCAGGCCCGATGCGACCCAGCACTTCGGGAACATCGAGATCGGCGTGAAGCCCGGCATCGTGTTGAGCTCGTTCACGACGAGTTCGCCTTCGGGCGTGACGAAGAAGTCCACCCTCGCCAAGCCCTTGCCATCGACCGCCTCGAATGCGCGCAGAGCGACCTCGCGCAGTCGTCGGATGAGCGCGTCATCGACATCAGCCGGGCATACGATGTCCACGCCGTCGCCGCCGAGGTACTTTCCCTCGAAGTCGTAGAAGCTGCGCGATGTGAGAACGACCTCGCCCGGAAGCGACGCCCGTGCTCCCTCGCCGGCACGACCGGCGAGCACGCCGACCTCGATCTCGCGACCGTCCACCTTCGACTCCACGAGCACCTTCTCGTCCTCGGCGAAGGCGATGCGCATCGCCTCGTCCAGCCCGTCGCCGTCGACGACTCGCGATACGCCGACACTGGAACCGGCGCTGGCGGGCTTGACGAACACGACCGAGCCCAGGGCTGCGATGTCGCTGCGAAGCCGTGAGGGGTCAGCTTCCCACTGCGCACGGCGGATCGTGATGCCCGGCGACACGGCGATCCCGGCGGCGGACAGCGCGAGCTTCGTGAAGTGCTTGTCCAGGCAGATCGCCGAGTCGAGGATTCCGCAGCCCGCGTAAGGCACCTCCAGTACGTCGAAGAACCCCTGAATCGCTCCGTCTTCGCCGTGCAGCCCGTGCAGGAGCGGCAGCACCACATCGATCTCGCCCAGGCCCGTGACCGAGCCGTCAGCCCGCGTGACCCGCAGCGTCCGGTCTCCACCGGGCTCCGGCCACAGCACGCGCGTGCCGTTGTCATCGACCTCCGGGAGGCGCGCAGCATCCAGAGCGAACTTGTCCGGCCGGTCCTCTTCCAGGACGAACGCGCCCTCACGAGTGATCCCCACCGGAATCACCTCGTAGCGCTCGCGATCAATCGCGCGCAGCACCCCGCCCGCGGTCGCGGAACTGATGGAATGCTCGCTGGAACGCCCTCCGAAGAGCACCACCACCGTCTGCTTGTCCATGATTGGTTCTCTCCTCCTGGGGAGTGTCGTCGTCGGTCGTCAGGTGCGGCGCGATGTCACGCGGATTCATCGTTCCGTCGAGCACCATCTTCACCTGCTCGACGATGGGCATGTGCACACCGGATTCGCGGGCCAACTGCAGGATCGGAGCGACGGATGCCAGACCTTCGGCGGTCTGGTTCATCTGCTTGACAACGTCCTGGTAGCTGTACCCCTGGCCGAGCAGCCTGCCGGCCGTGTTGTTGCGGCTCAGCGGCGACTGGCATGTCGCGATCAGGTCGCCGAGACCGGCAAGGCCCTGCAGCGTCTCGGGCTGGGCGCCGTTCGCCACGGCGAAGTCGGTCATCTCGACCAGACCACGGGTGATGATCGAGGCCTTCGTGTTCTCTCCGTAGCCGACGCCGTCGACGATGCCGATCGCGACGGCGATCAGGTTCTTCAGCACGCCGCCGAACTCGGTGCCGATCACGTCGGTGTTCACGAACGTGCGGAAGTAGGAGTTGCGGGCCGCCCGGGCGACGGTCTCCGCGGTCTCCTGGCTGAGCGAGGCGATCACGGCCGCAGTGGGCTGTTCGCGCGCGATCTCGAGCGCGAGGTTCGGTCCGGAGGCCACAGCGATCTGCGCGGGGTCGCAGCGCAGCTCCTGCTCTATCACCTGGCTCATGCGCAGGCCGCTCGATCGCTCGACGCCCTTCATCAGGCTGATTATCGGCGGTTCTCGACCGTCGAGCAGCGGGCGCAGTGCCTTGAGGTTCTCACGCAGCGACTGGCTGGGCACCGACAGATACACCTGATCCGCACCGGCAAGCGCCGTCGACAGGTCGTGCGTGGCAGTCATGCTGCGCGGGAGGTTGATGCCGGAGAGGTACTTCGAGTTGCGCTTGCCTTCGGAGATCTCGAGAGCCTGCTCCGGCCGGCGGGCCCACATGGTGACCTGGGCGCCGCCGTCGGCGAGGATCTTGCCGAAGGTGGTTCCCCAACTGCCGGATCCGATCACGGTGACGCGCGGCCCCGAGGCCGAGGCGTTCTTACGAGTCAAGGCGACCGGTCTCCTTCTGCCCGTGATCGGACGGGTTCCAGCGGGTCGCGGGCGCCTTCTCGTCACGCAGCTCCTCGAGCAGCGCGGTGATGGCGTTCATGAGTCGATTGGTGGCCTCGTTGAGCGCCGACTGCTCTCCGGCTCGACCGGTGAGGTCGGAGATGTCGACCGGGTCGCCGATCAGCACCTGGACGCGCTTGCGCGGCGGCCAGAGGCTCAGCCCCTTCTGATAGCGCCCCATGACGTGCTGCGTACCCCACTGCGCGACCGGGATGAGCGGGATGCCGCCCGCGAGCGCAAGGCGCACGGCGCCGGGCTTCCCCCGCATCGGCCAGAGGTCGGGGTCGCGTGTGAGGGTGCCCTCCGGGTAGACGATCACACCGCGCTCGTTCTTCACGAGGGTCCGCGACTGCTCTATCGTCTGCTTCGCGGCGGCCGCGGAGGTCGCCCTGGCGACCGGGACCATCCCTGTCTTGCGCATCAGCCAGCCCAGGACCGGAGCGCGGAACAGGCTCTCCTTCGCCATGAAGCGCGGCGCACGCCCGAGGCGCCACACCGCCACCGCGACGATGAGCGGATCGAACTCTGAGTAGTGATTCGGTGCCAGCACGAATGCGCCCTGGACGGGCAGCTTCTCCTTGCCCAGGATCTCGATCCTCGCCAGGTAGCCGACAGCGGGCACCACGACAGCCGCGAGCGGCCAGAACGCGCTCGGGCGGGACTTCTCGGGTGACCGGGAGCCCATCTGCGTCACCGGACGACGTCGAAGTCGGCGCCGAGAGCGTCGAGCTTGGCCAGGAACTTCTCGTATCCGCGGCTGAGGATGTCGACGCCGGACACCTGCGACTGACCCTCGGCCGTGAGCGCGGCGATCACGTGGCTGTATCCACCGCGAAGATCGGGTACGACGATGTCGGCGGAGTGCAGCGGCGTCGGCCCGGTGATGACCGCTGCCTGCTCGAGCTCGCGACGCGGCACGCGCCGCGGCCCGTTCTGCAGCCCGTGCGGGTGAACGACGATGTCGGCGCCCATCTTGACCAGCGCATCCGTGAAGCCGAAGCGGTTCTCGTAGACGGTCTCGTGGACGATGGAGCGACCCTCGGCCTGCGTGAGCGCGACGATGAGGGGCTGCTGCCAGTCCGTCATGAAGCCGGGGTGCACGTCGGTCTCGATGACGACGGGCTGGAGGTCGCCACCGCGACGGAAGAGGATGCCGTCCTCTTTCACGTCGAACCAGCCACCCGCCTTTCGGAACACATTGAGGAAGGTGAGCATCTCCTGCTGCTTGGCGCCGCCGACGAAGATCTCTCCGTCCGTCGCGAGTGCGGCAGACGCCCAGGATGCGGCCTCGTTGCGGTCGAAGATCGAACGGTGGTCGTAGCCGCGCAGCGTCTCCACGCCCTCGATGAGGATCACGCGGTTCGGCTCGTAGGAGATGATCGCGCCCATCTTCTGCAGCACGGCGATCAGGTCCATGATCTCCGGCTCGATGGCTGCGTTGCGCAGTTCGGTGGTGCCGTCGGCGCGCACGGCCGTCAGCAGCACCTGCTCGGTGGCTCCCACACTCGGGTACGGCAGGTGGATGTTCGCGCCGTGCAGGCGGCCCCCCTGCGTGGACAGGCGGATGCCGCTGGGCAGCTTCTCGACGACCGCGCCGAACTTGCGGAGTGCATCGAGGTGGAAGTCGATCGGGCGGTCGCCGATGCGGCAGCCGCCGAGGTCGGGGATGAACGCCTGGCCCAGGCGATGCAGCAGAGGTCCGCAGAACAGGATCGGAATGCGCGAGGCACCGGCGTGAGCGTCGATCTCTTCCATGTGCGCGGATTCCACGTCGCTGGGGTCGAAGACGAGCGAGCCGACCTCGTCGCCTTCGCTGACGCGGACACCATGCACTTCGAGCAGCGAGCGCACGACGGCGACATCGCTGATGCCAGGTACGTCGCGCAGGATGCTCGTGTCTTCACCGAGGAGGGATGCGACCATCGCCTTCGTGGCGAGGTTCTTCGCCCCCTTCACATCGACACGGCCGCGCAGCGGCCTTCCACCTCGGATGGCCAGCACGTCTCCGGTCAAAGCAGGAACTCCCTCTGGAAGCTCAGCGCGCACGGTTGTCGTCATTCGAGGAGCCTCACTTCATGGTCATGGACGCGGCGCCAGCCGCCGGAGCGGATGCTCCAGGCTCACGATGTGCTCGGTGTCGGCGGACTGTGTGTCAGCGAACAGGGAGCGTACGTGGCCGCCACGACTCGCGGCGGGCCTCGAACTGCGCGATCTTGTCTTCGTTGCGCAGCGTGAGCCCGATGTCATCGAGCCCTTCGAGGAGCCGCCATCTAGTGTAATCGTCGATCTCGATGGCGGCTCGGAGGTCGCCGACAACGGCGGTGCGCGCCTCGAGATCCACCGTGATCTCGACACCCGGATCAGCGTCGATCTCCGCCCAGATCGCGTCGAGATCCGCTTCGGAGACGGTCGCCGCGAGTAGGCCCTGTTTGCCCGAGTTCCCGCGGAAGATATCACCGAAACGCGTGCTGAGCACGACCTTGAAACCGAAATCGCGCAGCGCCCACACCGCGTGCTCACGGCTGGATCCCGTGCCGAAATCCGGACCGGCAACCAGCACCGAGGCGCCCTGGAAAGCCGGCTGGTTCAGCACGAAGTCCGGGTCCTGACGCCAGGCGTGGAACAGTGCGTCCTCGAAGCCGGTCTTCGTCACCCGCTTGAGGAACACGGCGGGGATGATCTGGTCGGTGTCGACGTTCGAGCGCTTCAGCGGAGCGGCGATGCCCGTGTGGGTGGTGAACTTCTCCATGATCAGGCTCCTACTCGATCGAACTCGGTCACTGAGTCTGTCGAAGCGTCCAGGTCGCTCGGGCTCGACAGCGTGCCGCGCACGGCGGTCGCTGCGGCGACCAGCGGCGAGACGAGGTGCGTGCGTCCGCCCTTGCCCTGACGCCCTTCGAAGTTGCGGTTGGACGTGGATGCGCAGCGCTCCCCCGGCGACAACTGGTCCGGGTTCATGCCGAGGCACATCGAGCATCCGGCGAAGCGCCACTCGGCGCCGAAGTCCTTGACGATCTGATCGATGCCCTCAGCCTCGGCCTCCAGACGCACGCGAGCGGAACCGGGGACGACCATGACGCGCACGCCGTCGGCCTTCTTGCGTCCCTTGATCACGGACGCGAACGCCCGCAGATCCTCGATGCGGCTGTTCGTGCACGATCCCATGAAGACGGCATCCACCGGCACCTCCTTGAGCGGCGTTCCAGGAGTGAGATCCATGTACTGCAGTGCGCGCTCGGCGGCGACGCGCTCGTTGGGGTCCTCGAAATCGGCAGGGTTCGGCACGGAAGACGAGAGCGAACTGCCCTGGCCGGGGTTCGTGCCCCACGTCACGAACGGCTCGAGTTCGTTCGCATCGATCAGCACCTCGGCGTCGAACGTCGCGCCGTCGTCGGTGGGGAGCGTGCGCCAATAGGCCACCGCGTCTTCCCAGTCCTGACCCTGCGGAGCGTGCGCCTTGTCCTTGACGTAGGCGAAGGTCGTCTCATCCGGTGCGACCATTCCTGCGCGGGCGCCGGCCTCGATCGACATGTTGCAGATCGTCATCCGCCCCTCCATCGAGAGGGCGCGGATCGCACTGCCACGGAATTCGAGCACGTAGCCCTGCCCACCGCCGGTGCCGATCTTCGCGATCACCGCGAGGATGATGTCCTTCGCGCTCACGCCCGAGTTGAGTTCGCCCTCGACCGTGATCGCCATCGTCTTGAACGGCTTCAGCGGCAGCGTCTGCGTGGCCATGACGTGCTCGACCTCGCTGGTGCCGATGCCGAACGCCATGGCGCCGAACGCGCCGTGCGTCGAGGTGTGCGAGTCGCCGCACACGACAGTGATGCCCGGCATCGTGAGGCCGAGCTGCGGCCCGACCACGTGCACGATGCCCTGCTCCGCGTCGCCGAGGGAGTGGATGCGGACGCCGAACTCCTCGGCGTTGCGCCGCAGCGTCTCGATCTGGGTGCGACTGGTGAGATCGGCGATCGGCTTGTCGATCTCGAGCGTCGGCGTGTTGTGGTCCTCGGTCGCGATCGTCAGGTCGACCCTGCGCAGCGGCCTGTCTTCGGCGCGCAGGCCGTCGAAAGCCTGAGGGCTGGTCACCTCGTGCACCAGGTGCAGGTCGATGTAGATCAGGTCGGGCTCGCCGTTGAGTCCCTTCACGACGAGATGGTCATCCCAGACCTTCTCGGCGAGTGTGCGGGGGCGAGCGGATGAGGTGTCGACTGCAGGGCTGTTCATGTCTTATCTCCTGAGGATGGCGATGAGGCCCACAAAGGACTCCGCGACGAGGAGGGGCTCAGAACGAGGACTCGCCGCGGCCGCTAAGAAGGAGCACGCACCGCATGTCGTCAGATTACCACCGCTTCGCGGGCCGGCGGTCCCCCATGACAGGCCACGTGGCACCCGGTCGGCGCGTCAGTCGGTGATCGCGATCCGCTTCTTCTCGCGCGAGGACGAGATCAGGCTCGCCACGGTCGCGACGGCCATCGAGGCGAAGATCACGCCGAGCGAAACCCAGTTGTTGATGTCCGGCGCCCACTCGATCGGCTGACCGCCGTTGATGAACGGCAAATCGTTCTCGTGCATGGCGTGCAGGATGAGCTTGACACCGATGAAGCCGAGGATGAATGCGACGCCGTAGTGCAGGTACTTGAGTTTCTCGAGCAGATCGCCGAGCAGGAAGTAGAGCTGGCGCAGGCCCATGAGCGCGAAAAGGTTCGCGGTGAAGACGATGAAGGGGTCCTGCGTGACACCGAAGATCGCGGGGATCGAGTCGACCGCGAACATGAGGTCGGTCACGCCGAGCGAGACGAAGACGATCAGCATCGGCGTCCAGATCTTCTTGCCGTTCACGACGGTGCGGATCTTCGACCCGTCGTACTCATCGCTGATGTCGATTCCGCGACGCAGCATCCGGATGATGAAGTTCTCGGTCTGCTCGTCCTCCTCGTGCTTGTCCGGCATCGCCTGGCGGATCGCGGTGAACACGAGGAAGGCGCCGAACAGGTAGAAGATCGGGCTGAGTTGCTCGACGGCCGCGCCGACGATGAGGATGAAGACCGCACGCAGCACGAGGGCGATGATGATGCCCACCATCAGAGCTTCCTGCTGATAGCGACGGGGCACAGAGAACTGCGTCATGATCAGCACGAACACGAAGAGATTGTCGATGGAGAGGCTGTACTCCATCGCCCAACCGGTGAGGAAGTCCAGGGAGGTCTTCGCATCGCCGACGAAGAACAGCACAGCCGCGAAGATCAGCGCGAGAGTCACGTAGAACGCGACCCAGAGGCTGGATTCCTTCGTCGATGGGATGTGCGGACGCTTCAGGATGAGAAGCAGGTCGGCGATGAGGATGACGGTCAGGACCACCAGTGAGGTGATCTCGAACCATACGGGGATGTTCACGGGCGCAGAGCACCTTTCGAGAGAGGTCAGTAAACAGCCGAAAGTCTCTCCCCCGCACCGAAGTGCGTCACGCGCCCGGAGCAGCAGATCTGATGCTCGTGATGACGATCGCGTGAATGTCGGGATACTCCCTCTCGCGAACTCAATGGTAGCGGAGCCTCAGCCGCACTTCGTGCGAATCTGAGACGATGGGACATCTCTTGACACTTCTCTGGTGAGAGACACCGAACGGAGCAGGATGTCCGAGCCAGCCGAAGAACACGCACGATCCGAAGATCAGGACCTGGTGTCGCGCGCCGCGTCGGGCGACGAGGGTGCGTTCCGCGCGCTCTACCGCGTGCACGTCCGTCCCGTCTACTGGATCGCCCACGGGATCCTCGGGTCCGCGGTCGATGCCGAGGATGTGGCGCAGGAGACCTTCGTCGTCGCGTGGCGGAAGCTCCCTGGACTGCAGCTTCACAGCGCGTCGATCCTGCCATGGCTGGCGACGATCTGCCGCTTCCAGGCGGCCAATCGCCTTCGTCAGCGACGGCGGGACCAGGCGCACACGACGGATGCTGTGGACGAGAGGCTCGCCGCTACGGTGAGCGTCGAGGATCAGGTCATCTCCGCGGAACTGGCTGGGCGGATCACCGCCGAGATCGGCACGCTGAGCGCGCTCGATCAGGAGATCTTCCGCCTGTGCGCGACGGAGGGATTCGCCTATCAGGCCGCGGCGGACGAACTCGGCATCAGCCACAGTGCCGTTCGAAACCGTCTCTCACGGGTGCGCACGCAGCTGCGAGGCGCTGTCGATGAAGAAGTGAGAGACGCATGAACGATCAGACCCCGACCGACCCCACGACACAGCTTCCCGAACTATCCCAGGAGAGCATCGACCGCATCGAGCGCGCGGTGCTCGCCGACATCGAGCGGGAGCGCTCTCCCGAACGGGCTCGGCCCCGTGAGAAGAGCAGACGACGTGGATGGCTCACCGGGTTCGGGATCGCCGCCGCCTTCGTCGCCGGCGTGCTCATCACGCCGCCGCTTCTCAACACCGTCGGCGTCTCGACTGCGGATGGAGGCGGAAGCGTCGTCGGAGTCTCCGACAGCTCCGCCGTCGACATGGCGGTACCGGAGAGCGTCGACGCATCGTCGACCTCGATCGTCGGCGCGGAGGCCGACAGCGCCGACCGCGAGATCATCGCGTCCGCCCAGGCCACCGTGCGCGTCGACGACATCGACGGCGCAGTCGACGCGATCGCCGCACTCGCCGAGGCACGCGGGGGCTATGTGGAGAGCACCGATGTCTCCGCCGAGCCGCTGGCCACGGACATGACCCTTCCGGCGCAGCCGGCCGGTGGCTACGGCTGGATCAGCATCCGCGTGCCGTCCGCCGAACTCACGAGCGTCATCGACGATCTCGGCGACACCGGCGAGGTCGTGTCGTCCTCACTGTCCAAGCAGGACGTGACGTCGACGGCGATCGATCTGCGGGCGAGGGCGGAGGCGACGCGTGCGTCGGTCACTCGGCTCACGGAGCTCATGTCGCAGTCCGGCAGCGTGTCCGAGCTGATCGAGGCCGAGATCGCTCTGACGGATCGGCAGGCTCAGCTGGAATCGTACGAGCAGCAGCTCGCCGCGCTGGAAGATCAGGTGGCGATGTCGTCACTGCAGGTTCAGCTCGCTCCCGAGGCATCGGCCACGACGCCGGAGCCCGACGGGTTCGGCGCAGGACTCCTCGCCGGATGGAACGGGCTGATCGTGTCGTTGAACGCACTCGTGGTGACGATCGGCTTCCTCCTCCCCTGGCTCGTCATCGCCGGCGGCGTGTTTCTCCTGATCTGGATGATCCGCCGCGCGCGACGCAACCACTCCAAGACGCAGAAACCCTGATTTTCCGGGGTATACAAGAAGCCTTGTGAAGATGGTCAAACGACCATAGCGTTGGCGGCATGGAAGAGATCCGGGCCATCACCGCCGTGCACCATCCGGTACGGCGCCGGATCGTCGACTACCTCGGACTCTACGGCGCGAGCCAGGTGACCACCCTGGCTCGCGCTCTTGACCAGCAGGTCGGCAGCATCAGCCATCATCTGCGGATGCTGGAGCGGGCCGGCATCGTGGAGCGCGCCGACGCGCCGAACGCCGACAAGCGCACGAGCTGGTGGCAGCCCACGCGCCGCAGTTTCACCTGGTCTGCTGACGACTTCGAGGATTCCCCCTCGAACGCTCTGCTGGCGCGGGAGGCCGAGCGGACCAACATCTCCACGCAGCTGCAACGGCTGAAATCGTGGCACGGCGGCAAGCAGCGGCGCCCCGAGCCCGAATGGTCACGCGCCGCGTTCAGTACTGACGCCCTCGCCTGGGCGAGCGCCGCGGAACTCACCCAGCTCTCCGAGGCCCTGCGCGACACCATCGACGCTTGGCGTACGGCCATCGACCGGGAGGACGGCGCCGAACGACGCCCGGTCTTCGTCTTCGCACACGGATTCCCGACGACGCCATGAGCATCGCCGAGCCCACGCTGCTGCGAGAGCCGCCGCGGTTCTCGAAAGACCTCACCGTCCACGCCTGGATCGCGGTCAAGGCGCTGTCGGACGCAGGGGACGCCATCTGGACCATCGCGCTCGCGTGGACGGCAGTGCAGATCACCTCTCCGGCGATCGCCGGCGTCATCGTCGCCGCTGGCACCATCCCCCGCGCCGTCGTGCTGCTGTTCGGGGGCGTGCTCGCCGACCGTGCGAACGCCCGCACCGTCATGATCGTCTTCAACGCCCTGCGGGTCGTGCTGCTGGTGTTCGTGGCGCTCTGGGTGCTGGCATCGCCGCCGTCAGTGCTCCTGCTGATGTTCGCGGCGATCGCCTTCGGCGTGTGCGATGCGTTCTACGAGCCATCGGCCGCGACGATAGGCCGACAGCTCGTGCGCACCTCCGACCTGCCGTCGTACAGCGCGGTGATGCAGACCGCCACGCGTCTGGGCACCATGGGCGGCGCCGCGATCGGCGGATTCCTCGTCGCATACGCCGGGCTGAGCGCAAGCGCCTCTCTCAACGCGCTGACCTTCACCCTGGTGATCGCCTTCATCGCGATCTTCCTGCGTCCGCGGTTCGCTCTGGCCCGTGCGGCACGAGAATCAGCACTGCGCGGCGTCCAGCACGGATTCGCCCACCTGCGGAACGCTCCGACCACGCGCACTCTGGTGATCGCTCTGTCGGGTCTCAATCTCGCCGTCGGCCCTGCGACCGGGATCGGGATCGCACTGCGGGCCCACGACGAGGGCTGGGGAGCGCAGGCGGTGGGGCTGTTCGAGGCACTGATCGGCCTCGGTGCGGCTCTCGGCGCCATCTCGGTGGCAAGATGGCGCCCTACCCATGAGGCGCGCGGCGGATTCTGGGCGCTGGTCGTGCAGGGCGCGGGGATCATCCTGATCGGCGTCGGCCCTGCGTGGGCTGCGGCGATCGGATGCTTCGTGATCGGGGTGACCGCGGGATTCGCCTCGGTCCTGCTCGGCGCGACCTTCGCCGCCACGATCGATACGGCTTATCTGGGTCGTATGAGTTCGATCACCCGGCTGGGCGACGACGTGCTGATGCCGCTGGCGATGGCGGCCTTCGGAGCGCTCGCATCCGTGACGGCCACGTGGGTGCCGTTCGTGGTCTTCGGCGGCGCGCTCATACTGATGATGGTGTTCCCGCTGCGCAACCGGCAGTTGCGGGACATGGCGCTACGACGTTGAACAGCACGCGACGAACGTGTCGACCGGGTCAGCGCTTGAGGAACAGCCCGTCCAGCAGTACGTCTGTCATCCGCGTCGCCGCCTCTCCGACGCCGCCGGTGTTCTCCTGCGCGAGTCGGCCGAGGTGGTCATCATTTCCTGAAGTTGCCGGATACGCAGAAAACCCCCGGAAATCCGGGGGTTTTCTCGTGTCGTGTGACCCCAGCGGGATTCGAACCCGCGTTACCGCCGTGAGAGGGCAGCGTACTAGGCCGCTATACGATGGGGCCGTCTTGCGGAGCGTTTCAGCCCCGCGACAACCGTTCAAGTATGCCATGGGATTTCGCACTCCGCAAAATCACGGTCGGCCGCGCAGAGATCCCGGGCGCGTCACGACGTCAACGCCGTTTGCCGCTCGGCCGAAGTAGGAGTTGACTCGTGCCATGCGCGTCACGAAGTTCGAACATGCCACCCTCCGCCTCGACCTCAGCGGCGAGACTCTGATCGTCGATCCAGGGTCGTTCACCAGCCCTCTCGTCGATCTGTCCGGCCTCGTCGCCATCGTGATCACACATGAGCATCCGGATCACTGGACGCCTGATCACCTCGACCGCATCCTCCGCGATGCTCCAGGCACCCGGATCTTCGCGCCTGCGGGCGTCGCCGCCGCCGCAACCGGGTACGAGATCACGGTCGTCGAGCCCGGCGACAGCATGAGCGCCGGCGCGTTCACACTGCGGTTCTTCGGAGGCGATCACGAGGTGATCCACTCCTCACTCCCCCGCGTTCAGAATCTCGGGGTGCTGATCAACGACGCGCTCTACTACCCCGGCGACTCGTACGCCGTCCCGGAAGGAGTCGATGTCGACGCCCTCGCCGCGCCTCTCGGTGCACCCTGGCTGAAGATCGGCGAGGCGATGGATTTCGTACTCGCCGTGAAGCCTCGCCGAGCTTTCGGCGTGCACGACATGACGCTTTCGGTCATCGGACGCGGCATGCACCGCTCGCGCCTGAAATGGGCGACCGAGCAGCACGGTGGCGAGTTCTTCGAGCTCGACCCTGGCGACTCCCTGGATCTGTGATCCGCCGCCTGCTGCCCGCGCCGGGTGGATCGCCCGGATGCAGACGCGATATGCCAGAGACGGACACGGCCTCTGGCTGATCGAAACTCACAGCGGCGAGTTCATCGGCGACTGCGGGATCACCTGGCAGTCCTACAACGACACGCCGGTGCGCACGGTCATGGGAATGACCGTGACTCCTTCGATCAGTCTCCGACGACCTGAGGCTGCGCCGCTCGCACCCTGATCTCGCGCGCGAGATGATCACGCTGTTCGATCACCAAGCGACGTAGTGCCGCAGGTGCGGTCGGATTCCCCGCGAGCCATGCGTCGACGACATCCGTCGTGTCGGCTGCGGGGAACAAACCGAGCACGAGCCGCTTGGCGATCTCGATGCTGCGCGAACCCCACGTTCCGGAGATCCACGCGAAGTACTCGTCGTCGAATCGGGCGATGAGGTCCCGACGGGCACCGGCACGCACGCCCGCGATGATCGCGTCGAGGTGATCGTTGCTCAGGCCGTGATCGCTCCAGGCTCGGTCCCATGCCTCGGCGCGGGCGTCCGGCGTGGGCCGAGATGCCGACGCACGCATCGCCGCAGTGCGTCCATCTGCGGTGTCATCGTTCTCCAGTTCGCGAGCGATGTCCGCCTCCGAGAAATCGCCCGTCGTCGCGAGTGCCGCGATCAGCGACCAGCGCAGTTCCGGGTCGATCGGCAGACCTGCCGGGCCGTGGCCGTCCAGGAGCGCACGCACCCTGGTGGTGCTCGCGTCGCTCGTCGCGGAAGCGGAAGCGAACGCACGTGCCCATGCCAGCTGCGCGTCGCTCCCTGCGGCAGCAGCATCCATCGCCGTCTCAGTGGCGATCAGCCATGCCTCACGCTCAGCACCGCGCCCGTCGGCGGGCACGAAATGCCCGATCGTGTACGCCGCATTCGCGAGCACACCGGACAGGAGCGCGATGTTCTCCTCCGCCGGCGCGTGACGGCGCACGATATCCAGGTAGTCCGCGACCGCCAACTCCCCGTCACGGGTGGCATTCCACAGCGACGACCAGACCAGGGCTCGTGGCAGATGCGGAAGGGTCGAGAGCGCAGTGCTGACGGCGGCCAGCGAGGTCTCATCGAGTCGCGCCTTGACGTAGCTCAGGTCTGCGTCGTTCAGCAGCACGAGATCCGCATCCGGGAGCGTGACCGGTGTCCGTTCCTCGGTGATATCGAGCTCCACCTGCTCACGCAGCACAAGCAGGCCGTCGCTCAAGTCGTACAGCCCCACGCGCAGCCTGTGCGGCCGCGGATCGCTTTGCACCAGCATCCGCTGCCCTGCACTGTCGGTCTCAAGCCAAAGGGTCGAGACACCGCTGGTCTCCAACCATGCCTGCGACCAGGCACGGACGTCACGACCGGATACCTGTTCGAGCTGCACGAGCAGATCGTCGAGCGTCGTGTTCCCGTATGCGTGCGCGGCGAAGTACCGTCGGGCTCCTTCGAAGAACGCCTCCTCGCCGACGAACGCCACGAGCTGTTTGAGCACGGCCGCGCCCTTCGCATAGGTGATGCCGTCGAAGTTGAGCTTGGCCGCTTCGAGATCGGGGATGTCGGCGACGATCGGATGGGTCGTCGGAAGCTGATCCTGCTGATAGGCCCACGCCTTGCGGTTGGCGGCGAAGCGCTCCCACGCGTCGATGAACCGCGTCGCTGCCGCTGAGGCATGCGAGCCCATGTAGTCGGCGAACGACTCCTTCAGCCACAGGTCGTCCCACCAGCGCATCGTGACGAGGTCCCCGAACCACATATGCGCCATCTCGTGCAGGATCGTGTTCGCTCGAGCCCCTCGTTGGGCGTCGGTCGCCGCTCCGCGGGGAATGTACGCCTCGGTGAAGGTGACCAGTCCCGGATTCTCCATCGCCCCGAGGTTGTACTCCGGCACGAAGATCTGGTCGTACTTGCCCCATGGGTACGCGAACGCGAAGGCTTCCGTGAAGAAGTCGAGACCCTGACGGGTGATCTCGATGATCTCATCCGCCTCGAGGTGCGGTGCCAGCGATGCCCGGCAGAGAACGCCGAGTGCGACCTGCTGCTCCCCTCGCGTCCAGGTGCTGTCGATGCGGTGATACGGCCCCGCGGCCACGGCTGTGATGTAGCTCGAGAGCGGCAGAGTAGGAGCGAACTCGACGATCTGCGCTCCGTCCTCCTCCCGGGCGTTCGCGACGCTCTGGTTCGACAGCACGAGCCAGTCGGACGGTGCACGTACGACGAATGTGTACGAGGCCTTCATGTCGGGCTGTTCGAAGCACGCCATCACTCGGCGCGAGTCGGCAGGCTCGTACTGCGTGTAGAGGTAGGTCTCACCGTCGACGGGGTCGATGAAACGGTGCAGCCCCTCGCCGGATCGGCTGTAAACGCCGGTCGCCTCGATCACGACGGTGTTGGATGCTGCGAGCCCCCTGACCGTGATCCGCGCACCGTCGTATTCGATGGGCACCTCGACATCGTTGACCATGACATGGTCGACAGACTCACCGATGAAGTCGATCCAGGTCGTGGGCTCTGAGGCGTCGAACGCCAGCGTCGTCGTCGTCCCGAACCCGCGCTCTTCCGAGTTCCGCGCGCCCTGTAGATCGAGTTCGACTCGGACCTCGCGCACGTTCACGGCCGCCGATCGTGCGGCGGTCTCCTGCCTGGTCAGGTTCGCAGAGCTCATGGCGTCCATCGTTTCATGGGCGGACTCCACACCGGTCAACAAGATGTCCACGCAATGGGCTAAGCTGGAGCGACACCTTCACGTTGACTTCCGGAATCTCCGGCTGTTCATCGGCCCGACTGCAACCAGCATGGTGGCCACTCGATCATCGTCCTTCATCTACCTCACGCTCCCAGCCACGAGACGCAGCGAATCTCCGCCGTCCCACTGAGAGCCCCGCAAGCTGCCGAGCCGAACATCGTCGAGGCATTACGGGTCGAAGCTCGGCCCACGAACACAAAGGAAACACAGCATGGCCACTGGCACTGTCAAATGGTTCAACTCCGACAAGGGCTACGGCTTCATTGCTCCCGATGACGGATCCGCCGATGTCTTCGCGCACTTCAGCGCGATCCAGGGCAGCGGACACCGCAACCTCGAGGAAGCACAGAAGGTCGAGTTCGACACGGAGCAGGGTCCCAAGGGCCCCCAGGCGACGAACATCACCGCGCTCTGAATCAGAGCTTCAAGGCCCGATCCTGCTGCAACGCGGGGTCGGGCCTTTTGCTGTCACCCGCGCCTTGACAATCGGTTCGATTTGACGAGACCGCCGGTTGCCCCGTAAATTACAGATCGGTAACGGTCCCACCCGAAGGGACCGGCTGTGAGCAGAACAACCCGTTCTGTGTCGGAAGGATCCCTCACGACTTCAGTGCGACCCGAGCGCGCCCCCGATTCCGCCTCGGCTACATCAGACCCCCTCAACGCATCTCGACCGCAATTGCGGCGCGACCTGCGTCGGCGCGCGACCCCGACCGCAGAATCTGCTGCTGTGCCGGCCGCGACCCCGGCTGTCCCGCCAACCGCGGCTCCAGCTGCCGCGCAGAGCGAACCGAAAGAGCACTCTCGCAGTGCGACACCGACCGCGACGATACCCCGCGGTACGCATCCGCGCACGCATCGCGCCTGGGCTAAGACCAAGGCACTCAGCGCCGCGCTGGCCGTCGGGGCGCTGATCACGGGCATGGCGCTTCCCTCCCTCAATCCGGACGCCCAGTCGTTTGGCGCCACGGCTGAAGGCGTCTCGGCGCTCAAGGATGCCGCGCAGTCTTACAGCTCCACCGACGAGATCCGCGCTGAGATCGCTCCACGAGGCAACTTCTCCGCGACGACGCCGACCGAGATCGATGAGACGCGCTCGCGAGCCGTCGCCGCCGCACTCGCAGCGGGGATGCCACTCGGCAGTGCAGTGGAGATCCCCATCGCCGACCGGGTAGTGATGCCGTTGGCCGCAGGAAGCTATTCCTTCACCGACGGCTTCGGCGCGTCACGTCCAGGACGATCGCACATGGGACTGGACCTCGCTGCGCCCGTCGGAACGCCCATCAACGCCGCGATGGCCGGTTGCGTCTCGCGTTCCACCGAAAGCTTCGAGGGCTACGGCGTGACGATCCAGATCGAGAGCGTCATCGACGGCGAGGCCGTCAGCACCGTCTACTCGCATATGATCTACGGCACGCGCGCTGTACAGGTCGGAGAGTGCGTCACTGCCGGCCAGTACATCGGCGACGTGGGCTCGACGGGCTACGTGTTCGGCTCCGTGCTGCATTTCGAGGTGCACATCTCGAGGGTGCCGGTGGATCCGATGCCCTGGCTCACCGCGCGCGTCGGCTGAGGCGCCTCGGCTCAGGACACACGTTCCCTGAGGATCCCGTCATGCAGTTCGAGCACGCGATCCGCGGCGTGCCGGGAAATCGGTCACCGCGTCGATCGCACCGATGCCGCCGATGACGCGAGTGGCTCAGCCCTTGCGCAGCACCTTGAGAACGCACTGCTCCTCCACGGTGAGGTACTTGCGGGGCCGCATCCGGCTCATCGCTCGGTGGACCGCGGGAATCGTCACGCCGTCCTCGAATGCGGCGAAGACGCGCGGGTCGATGTACGAGTCCTTCGTCACCGCAGGAGTGTTGCCGAGTCGGTCGGCCACCCGCTCCACGACGTCGCGGACCACCGCGGTGTCTTCTCCCGCGTCGCCCCGTTCGCGCTCGACCGCGAGCAAAGCGGAGGTGGCGAGCAGCGTGCCTCCCCACGTGCGGAAGTCCTTCGCAGAGAAGTCGCGGCCCATATGCCTCTTGACGTACGCGTTCACTCTCCTGCTGTCGATGTCGTGGATGGTCCCGTCCTCATCGAGGAAGCGGAAGATCTCGTGCCCCGGCATCTCGTTGAGTCGGCGTATCACGTTGACGAGCTGCGGATCGCGGACCGTCTTGACGTGGCGCTTACCGCTCTTGCCGATGAAGTCGAAGGTCACGCTGGTCGAGGAGACGTCGGTGTGCTTGCGCCGGAGCGTCGTGATCCCGTAGTGCTCGTACTTCCGGGCGTACTCGGGATTGCCGACACGGAAGAACTCCTGGTCGATCAGTTTGACGATGCAGGCGACGACCTTGTCCTCGCTGAGTCTGCGCCTGCGCAGGTCGTGGTCCAGCTGCTTCCGCAGCCGTGGTAGTCGTTCGGCGAACTGCAGCACGCGCGCGTACTTCTTCTTCTCCTGGTGGCGGACATACGCGGGGCTGTATACGGCCTGGTGGCGACCGGCCTCGTCCACTCCCCTGGCCAGCACCTTCGCCGATGATGAGCGCGAGATCTCGACGTCCGTCCACGCCGGCGGTATCGCCAGCGCCTCGATCCTGGCGATCTCGCGTGCATTCCTGATGCGACGCCCCGCATTGCGGTAGACGGTGTTCTCGCCATCCTGCTCACGGGTGACGGGCAGTCGTGACATGGGATCCTCACCTGTGAAGACGGCGCTCCGGATGCTTTCGCGATGGTGCTGTAAACCAAGAAAACCCCCGCACGAGCGGGGGTTTTTCTTTGGCTGGGGTACCTGGACTCGAACCAAGAACAACGGTACCAGAAACCGCCGTGTTGCCAATTACACCATACCCCAAGGGCAAAACCAGAGCCTCGCACCGAGAGACAACTCTACCCGATGTTCACGGTGCAGCCAAAACGCGAGGGGCTGTCCGGCGCGTCTTCATGACATCGCCTGGCTCCGCTTCGGTCGCGCTACGCGCCGAGCGCCTGCACAAGGGCTGCAAGACGCTGCAGCGTGATCTCCTTGCCGATCAGTTCCATCGATTCGAACAGCGGCGGCGAGATGCGGCGACCTGTGATCGCGACGCGCGGCGGCCCGTAGGCCACCCGCGGCTTGAGTTCGAGCTTCTCGACCAGTGCCGTGGCGAGAGCATCCTGGATCTTCTCCGGGGTGAACTCCGTCACCGGCTCGAGCGCTGCGATGCACGCCGCGAGCACCTCCGCGGCGTTGGCAGGCAGACCCTTGAGCGCGTCCGCGTCGTACGAGATCTCGTCCGTGAAGAGGAATCCGAGCATGCCGGGCACCTCTCCGAGGAGCTGAACGCGCTCCTGCACCAGCGGTGCTGCGCGGAACGCCAGCACGAGCTGTTCGTGAGTCGGCTCATCGAATAGTCCAGCTGCGGCGAGGTACGCGATCGTGCGCTCGGCGAAGTCCTTCACATCCAGCATCCGGATGTGGTCGCCGTTGATCGACTCGGCCTTCTTCTGGTCGAAGCGCGCGGGGTTCGGGTTGACATTCTCGATGTCGAACGCGGCGATGAACTCGTCGAGCGAGAAGATGTCGCGGTCCGGTCCGATCGACCAGCCGAGCAGCGCGAGGTAGTTGAGCAGTCCCTCGTGGATGAATCCGCGGTCGCGGTGCAGGAACAGATCAGCCTGCGGGTCGCGCTTGGACAGCTTCTTGTTGCCGGTCTCTCCCAGCACCAACGGCATGTGCGCGAAACGCGGGACGAAAGTGGTGACGCCCGCATCGATCAGCGCGGCGTACAGCGCAAGCTGGCGTGCCGTCGACGGCATCAGGTCTTCGCCGCGCAGCACGTGCGTGATGCCCATCAGGGCATCGTCGACAGGGTTCACGAACGTGTACAGCGGCACGCCGTTCGGACGCACGACCACGAAATCGGGGAAGGACCCTGCCGGGAAGGTCACTTCCCCACGGATCAGGTCGACGTACGTCAGATCCTCTTCCGGCACCCGCAGGCGCAAGGCGGGCTGACGGCCCTCCTCACGGAAGGCCGCCTTCTGCTCGTCTGTGAGGTCGCGGTCGAAGTTGTCGTAGCCGAGCTGCTTCGCGCGTCCGTTCGCCTCGTTGCGTGCGTCGATCTCCTCAGCATTCGAGTAGCTCTCGTACAGAGCACCTGACGCGAGGAGCTTCTCGATCACGCCGCGGTAGATGTCGTGACGCTGCGACTGGCGATACGGCTCGTGCGGTCCCCCGACCTGCACGCCCTCGTCCCAGTCGATCTTCAACCACGTCAGAGCGTCGACGAGCTGCCGGAAGCTCTCCTCGCTGTCGCGCGCCGCATCGGTGTCTTCGATGCGGAAGATGAGCTTGCCGCCGTTGTGGCGTGCGTACGCCCAGTTGTAGAGAGCGGTGCGCACCATCCCCACGTGCGGAAGGCCTGTCGGCGAGGGGCAGAAGCGGACGCGGACGTCGGCACCTGAAGCGGTCGTGGTGAGGGGATGCGGAGTAGCCATATCCCCTCAATCCTACGCGTGCGGCCGTGGTTCGCCTGCCCGCTCACCCCTGCGGCTGACGGCCACGGCAGCCGTGTGATCGAGCGCGACTCGTCCGTCGTCCGAACACTCCTCGCACAACCGATCGAAGGCTCGAGCGAACCTTTCCCGTTCAGCAGTTTCGAGCGATCGATAGAAGGCGCCCGCCGAGGCGACGCCGCCCTCGGCTGATCGCCAGAGCTCGGCCGTCGTGGGACGCCACGTCCAGCTGAACTCGGCGACATCGACCGCGGGCCAGCCGCCTTCCGACAGCATCCCTCCGAATCCGGCCGAGGAGCGCTCGAAATCCTTCTCCGGCGCCAGCCTCCCGGTCGGCGACACGACGAGGCCCGCGCGGTCGCAGACCCTCTGCCAGAACCACGACGGCGACACGATCCAGATCGTGGCGATCATCACAGCATCCGGCGCCGCTACACGGGCGATCTCCTGTGCTGCCGCTCGTGGATCGGACACGTGATTGAGCACGAAGTTCGCCGTGACGGCATCGAAAGCGGCGTCGTCGAACGGCAGTGCGGGCAACGCGCCCTCGACCATGGAGACCTGTGGATGATTCCGCGCGGCGACGACGCGCATCGTCGCCTCCGGTTCGCAGCCCGTCACCGACCAGCCGGCGTCCATCAGTCGTGCCGCGAGCGCGCCGGTCCCCGACCCGGCATCCAGCACTCGACGACCGTGGGCCGTCCCGAGACGGCGAAGGATCTCATCGTGAGTCCCAGCGCACAGCGAGGCATAGGAGGCCGCGTAAGCCTCACCGACGCCCTCCCACGCCTTCACCCCGTGACCGTCCTCACGTCCTGGTCCGCCCGAGCGGCGCGAGCACCACGATCACGAGGACGAGAACGGATGCCGCGATCCCCAGCCCCGCGTACTGGAAGTTCGACAGCACCACGCCGGCGAGCACGGCGCCGGCTGCGGCGGACAGGCTCATGAGCGAGTCGCTGCGGCCCTGGCGGCGCGTGCGCAGCTCTAGCGCGCTCGCCTCGGTGAGCAGTGCCGCGCCCGCGACGGTCGCTGCACTCCAGCCGAGCCCGAGCAGGATCAGCGCGACCATCACGCCCCACGCCTGATCGTTCACGAAGACCGCGAACGCGAGTGCTGCGGCCAGCAGAACCTGCCCGAGCAGCACGACGCGCAGCCGCCCCCACCGGTCGGCGAGAATGCCGAAGACGGGCGACAGACCGTACATGCCGGCGACGTGCAGAGCGATCGTGAAGCCGACGAGCAGGGAGACATCAGCGGTCGACGCGTGGCCCGCATGCATCCCGTGGGCCATGTGCGACAGATGAATGGGCGTCATGGCCATCACCGACGCCATGACGACGTGCGATCCTGCGATCGCGAAGATCGCATAGCGAGCGACTGTCGGCCGGTCGAGCACGGTCAATGGCGCAGACAGTGATGCCGCGGCATCCTTCGCCAGCCTCTGCGCGGTGAGCAGCGGGTCAGGACGCAGCGCGACGAGGTAGAGGATGAACGCCGCGGTCTGGGCGATCAGGGAGAAGAGGTACGAGCCAGTCTGCGGCGGCATGCCGATCGCCTGGCCGACGATCTCTCCTGGCCCCAGCAGCAGCGGACCCGAGACACCGCCGATCGTCGTCGCCCACACGACCACCGACAGGTCGCGTCCGCGGTGCTTCGGCACAGCGAGGTCGGTAGCCGCGAACCGGGACTGCAGATTGCCCGCGTTGCCAGCGCCGATCATCAGGATGCCGGCCAGCAGCAAGGGGAAGATCCGCAGCGCCGCAGCGAGGATGACGACACCGATGCCGACCAGCGCGAACAGGTTCCCGAGGGTCAGGGCCCGTCGGCGCCCGACGCGGCTCGCGAGTCGTGCGAGCGGGATGGCGCACAGCGCCGCCCCGAGCGTGACCGAAGCCGTCGCCAGTCCCGACAGCGCATCGTCACCGGACAGATCCGCCGCGAGCAGCGCCCCGAGGGACACAGTGGCGCCGAACGCGATGCCGCCGAGCACCTGCCCGAGCGACAGCACGAGCACCGTGCGCCGCTGGATCGCCGCCTGGTCGACGACCGGCAGAGTCGTCATACCACGGGCATCGCGTCGCGCACTGAGTTGCGCAGGACGCCGAGTCCGGTGACCTCGACCTCGACGGTGTCGCCGGCGACGAACGGGCCGACACCGGCCGGCGTGCCGGTGAGGATGACGTCACCCGGCAGCAGGGTGAACACGGCGGACGCGTACTCGATGATCGCCGGGACCGAGTGGATCATGTCGCTCAGCGGTGCGTGCTGGCGCACCTCGCCGTTCACGCGGGTCTCGATCGTGGCATCCGCCTGATCGAAGTCCGTCTCGATGACCGGACCCAGCGGGCAGAACGTGTCGAAGCCCTTTCCGCGCGTCCACTGGCCGTCCCTCTTCTGAAGGTCCCTGGCGGTGACATCGTTGCCGACCGTGTAGCCGAACACGTAGTCGAGCGCGTTCTCGGCCTTGACGTTCTTCGCGATCCGGCCGATGACGACCGCGAGCTCTCCCTCGTGCTCCGTACGCTCGGACAGCGTCGGCCGCAAGATCGTGTCGCCCGGGCCGATCACAGAGGTGTTGGGCTTGAGGAACAGCAGCGGCTCTTCGGGCGCCACTCCCCCCATCTCCGCGGCATGATCGTGATAGTTCTTGCCCACGCAGACCACCTTCGACCGAGGGATCACGGGCGCGAGCAGCGCGGCGTCCGCGAGCGGCACGCGCTCGCCGGTGGTCTCGTACCCCGCGAACATCGGGTCACCGGCGAGGACGACGAGCTCCTGCTCGTCGACGATGCCGTAGCGGATGGCGTCATTGTGGCTGAACCGAGCGATCTTCACCGCTCCAGCCTAGCGACCATCCGCTTCGATCCGCCGAGCCCCCAGGGCTTCGCCGAGCCCCAGTGCTTCGCCGAGACCCCAGGTCTTTGCCGAGACCCCAGGTTGTTCGCGTCGGGACCCTGGGGTGTCGACAGGAACCTGGGGTGTCGGCGAGGAATTATCCGGGTGGGTGGATGCCGAACGCGGTCAGTCGTGCGCCGAGCGCATCGACGCTCTTGATGTGGACGCTGCCCCAGCGGCGTACACCCCACCCAGTCACACCGCGCACGTCGTCCTCGCGTCGCTTCTCCGCCAGGACGGCATCGACAGGCGTCGGCGTCTCGCGCAACTCCGGCTCAAGGTACTTGCCCTCGCCGTCGAACTCCCCGAACATCCGCGACCGTGGAAAGCCGAAGTCCATGAAATAGCGGTCGCCTTCCGACCCGACCACAGGTACCTGCAGATGGATGTCGTGAAACCCCAGGCGAGACAGTTGCAGCCGACTCACGCTTTCACCAGGCAGCTGTGCTCGACCGTCTGCGAAGCCCACTGCCCAGCGCACTTTGCGAACTCCGCGAAGACCGGGCGCCGCCAACCGCAGCAGCTCTTCCCGCCACTGCTCTGCAGCCGCAGCATCCTGACGCTGACCCGACACGGTCATCATTCTGAGCGCTGCGTCCGCAGCGGAGATCGCGGCCTCAGGAGGCATGCTGCGGACCATGTCGAACACCGTTCTCGTCAAGGAGGTGCAGCGCAGGCCGTGTCGCTCGACGATGTCGCTGTCCGCGACCTCGACGTCATGGCGCGCGATACCCGCTACCGTACGCGTGTGCCGCGCGCCTCGGATGAGCGTGTGGACGACTTGATCGGAAACACGGTAAAGCGGCAGATCCCAGAGCACTCCCGCCGACATCTGCATGGATACCGGAGACTCACCAGGGCTTGATCGCGCGTGGGAGATGACCCTCAGCAGGTGCCGTCCTTCAGCCCACAGTTCACGCCACGACGTGCCGTCGACGTAGAACCCCCGATGCACGCGGACGAACGTCCCCGTGGCGACGAGACTGCGCAGCTGCCGGTCCGTGATTCCCGTCGCGACGATGTCGTCGCGGGACCGGAGCAACGCGTCGGCTTGTTCGAAGGTGATCCGTCTCGGCATCCAGCGATCATGCCCGTTACAGACCCGGCTCCCCTGCTATCCCCACCTGGACTGCCCTCGCTCTGCCTGTGCAGAGCAAGTCACCGATCGCCGAGACCCCTGATTAGTGCCGAGACCCCGTCGTAATCACGTCAATACGACGGGGTCTCGGCAGGAAAGTAGGGTCTCGGCGAAGGTAGGGGTATGGGCGAGGGCGGGGTCTGGGGTCAAGCGTCAGGCGTCGAGACGGTAGAGCCAGCCGTGCTTGTCCGTGGCGCGGCCGTACTGGATGTCGGTGAGCTCCTCGCGCAGCGACAGGGCGAGATCGCCGAGAGGCTGGACGTCCTCGTAGTCCGCCGTCACCAGCGCACCGATGGGCGTCACGACCGCAGCGGTGCCGCAGGCGAACACCTCGACGATGTCGCCGGAAGCGACACCGTCGCGCCACTCCTGCAGCGACACCGGACGGCGCTCGACGGTGTGGCCGCGGTCCTCGGCGAGCTGCAGCAGCGAGTTGCGCGTGATGCCCTCGAGGATGCTGTCGGATTCGGGGGTGACGATGCGACCGTCCTTGAACACGAAGACAACGTTCATTCCGCCGAGCTCTTCGACGTTGCCGTCCTGGTCGAGGAACACGACCTGATCGCAGCCCTTGTCGTACGCTTCGGACTGCGGCAGCAGACTGGACGCGTAGTTGCCTCCGGTCTTCGCCGCGCCCGTGCCGCCTCTGCCCGCACGGGCGTGTGTCTCGGAGAGCCAGATGCGCACCGGCTTCACGCCGCCCGTGAAATATGAACCGGCCGGGCTCGCGATCAGGTAGTACGCGACCTTCTGCGCAGGACGCACGCCGAGGAACGCCTCTTTGGCGAACATGAAAGGGCGCAGGTAGAGGCTCTGGTCCTCCCCTGACGGCACCCACGCCCCGTCGACTGCGATGAGTTCGCGCAGCGACTGGATGAAGTACTCGGCAGGGAGTTCCGGCAGCGCCATCCGGCGAGCACTGCGCTGGAGCCGGGCCGCGTTCTGGTCGGGACGGAACGTGTGGATCGAGCCGTCGGCATGGCGGTACGCCTTGATGCCCTCGAATATCTCCTGACCGTAGTGCAGCACCGCGGCCGCAGGGTCGAGCGAGATCGGACCGTACGGCTGCACGCGCGGGCGATGCCATCCGCCGCGTGCCGACCAGCAGATGTCGACCATATGGTCGGTGAAGATCGTCCCGAAGCCCGGGTTCGCGAGAGCTTCGTCGCGCTGCGCGGCGGAGCGTGCAGCGAGGTTCTTGGTCACAGAGAACTCGAGAGGAGCGAGTTCGGTCTCAGTCGTTGTCATGTCACATCCTGCGTTCGTTGCGGGCGGCGCTCGCGTGGTCTCAGACTACGCCTGGAGCGCTACGCCTGGAGTCTGGCGATGATGGCGTCGCCCGTCTGGCTTGTGGTGCGAGAACCGTCCCTTGCGGCGATGTCCGCCTCGACCGCGCGGGTGACGCGGATCGATTCCTCCGGGAGCCCGAGATGATCGAGCAGGAGCGCGATGGACAGGATCGCCGCCGTCGGGTCGGCTTTCTGCTGGCCTGCGATGTCGGGCGCTGAACCATGAACAGGCTCGAACATCGAGGGGAACGTGCCGTCGGGGTTGATGTTGCCCGATGCGGCGAGGCCGATGCCACCGGTGACGGCGCCTGCCAGATCCGTGAGGATGTCACCGAAGAGGTTGTCGGTGACGATCACATCGAAGCGGGAGGGGTTCGTGACCAGGAAGATCGTGGCCGCGTCGACGTGGAGATAGTCTACGACCACGGCGGGGTGCTCCTGCGCCACCTCGTTGACGATGCGCTGCCACATGCCACCCGAGTGCACCAGCACGTTGGTCTTGTGCACCAGCGTGAGCTTCTGCCGACGACGCCCAGCGAGCTCGAACGCGTAGCGGACGACGCGCTCGATTCCGTAGGCCGTGTTCACACTCGTCTCGTTCGCGACCTCGTGCGGCGTGCCGACACGGATCGCGCCTCCGTTGCCGACGTAAGGACCCTCGGTGCCCTCGCGGACGACGACGAAATCGATATCGCCGGGCGCGGAGAGCGGCCCCGGAGCCCCGGCGTAGAGCTTCGAAGGACGCAGGTTCACATAGTGATCGAGGGTGAAGCGCAGCTTCAGCAGCAGCCCGCGCTCGATGTTCGCATCCTTCAGTCGCGGGTCGCCGGGTGTGCCGCCGACGGCTCCGAGGATGATCGCGTCGTTCGCACAGATCGCGGCGAGGTCGTCGTCGGTCAGCGTGTCGCCGGTCTCGAGGTATCGCCCGGCACCGAGCGAGAAGTGCTTCTTCTCGAAGGTGACATCACTGTGAATGGTGACGGCATCGAGGACCTTCTCGGCCTCGGTGACGACCTCTGGTCCGATGCCGTCACCGGGGATGACGGCCAGCTTCACGACACGCGACATGACACTCCTTGCACCGGGATCGCCCATGGCGCGACTTCGCGCGGGCGCGTACTCACCAGCGTACTGGTCAGCGTGCGGCCTTCATGCGCAGTGTGACGGCCGCGATCGTCCCGGCCCCCACGACCAGCACGGCGCCGATCAGCGACGTCACCAGCACACCGGAATCGAATGCGGATGCCGCGGCCTCCCACAGCGCGGATCCCAACGGGGCCGGCAGATCCTGGGCTGCGGTGTAGGCGCCGGCGAGCGTCTCCCGCGCGGCTGCGGAGACGTCAGCAGGAACACCGTCCGGAACCACGAGCGCCGAGCGGTAGAACGCGGTGATGATGCCGCCGAGCACCGCGGTTCCGAGCACCGCGCCGAGTTCGTACGCGGTCTCGGAGACGGCACTCGCCGCACCCGCCTTCGCAGCCGGAGCGCTGGAGAGGATCAGCTCGTTCGAGATGGTCTCCGCGGCCCCGATGCCGATACCGAGCACGACGAAGGCGAGTATCAGCGGAAGGGCGCCGTGCCCAGCGGTCGTGAAGGCGACGAGCAGGTACCCGACGACGGAGAAGGCCAGGGCGGAAGGAACCAGCACATGAGGCGGAACCCGACGAGAGATCGGGACGACGCTCAATCCTGCGACGATCACCGCGAGCATTCCCGGTACGAGGGCGAGCCCCGCCATCATCGGCGAGAGCCCCAGAATCAGCTGCAGGTGCTGCGGCACGAAATACAGGAACCCGACGAGCGCGACCACACTGAGCAGATTCACCAGGATCGCCCCGGAGAACGACCCCCGACGGAACAGCGCCATGTCGAGCATCGGCGTCTTCGCGCGCACCTGTCGGCGCACGAACAGCCAGCCCATCCCGACGCCCAGCAGAGCCCAGAGCACCGCGAACACCGTGACGCCGTCGACAGCCACCGCCTTGATCGCGTAGACCACCGGGATCATCGTCGCCATCGACAGCGCGATGCTGATGGGGTCGATCTTTCCCGGAGCCGGATCACGACTCTCGGGGACGAGCAACGGCGCCGCGATCAGCAGCGGGATCAGCACCGGCACGGCGATGAGGAACACCGAGCCCCAGGCGAAGTGCTCAAGCAGGAACCCGCCGACGATCGGCCCCAACGCGGAACCCGCTGAGAACGCAGAGGCCCACACGGCGATCGCCATGCGTCGCTGGTCGCGATTGAGGAAGATCGAGCGCAGCAGCGACAGGGTCGACGGCATCAGCATCGCTCCGAAGAACCCGAGCAGCGCTCGCGCGGCGATCAGAAGAGCGGCAGTCGGCGCGAATGCGGCGAGCACGGAGACCGCGGCGAATCCGGTGGAGCCGATCAACAGCATCCGGCGCCTGCCGAAACGGTCGCCCAGGGTACCCATCGTGACGAGCAGCCCCGCCAGCACGAGCGGATACACATCGATGATCCACAGTTGCTCCGCCCCCGACGGCGCGAGGGCGATCGCGATCTCAGGCAACGCGAAACTCAGCACCGTGTTGTCGACTGAGACCAGCAGCACCGGCAGCATGAGCACGACGAGCGCGAGCCACGCCCGTGCGCCCGCACGCGGCGCATTGATCCCGCTCGTCTCGACCCCGATCTGGGCCATCGCATCCTCTTTCGATAGTAAACCGTCCAGATGGTATAGTAACAGACATGGCCCGACCTCCCCTCGCGCGCGAACGCGTGCTCGACGCCTTCGAGGAGATCCTCATCTCATCGGGCGAGCGCACCGCGACCCTGGATGCCACGGCGAAGGCCGCCGCTGTGTCCAAGGGTGGCCTGCTCTACCATTTCGCCTCGAAGGACGACCTCGCGGACGGAATGATCGAGCGATTGAAGCGTCTCGTCGACGACGACCTGGCCGACATGATCGAGGCACCGGATGGCCCCGTGGCGTACTACGTGCGCACCTCGGTCATGGAGAATGCGCCGCTCGACCGTGCGCTCATCGCCGTCTCACGACTCGCGCAGGGCGGCTCGAGCTCCGCCGGCGATGCGCTGCGCGAGACGCGAAGCAGTTGGGCGGAGACGATCCGCCCGCACGTGCGCGATCAGGCGTCGCTCGACCTCGTACTGCTCGTCGGCGACGGGCTGTACTTCAACAACTCACTGGACATCAACGGTCCGGACCGGCTGGTCCCGCGAGACGACGAGCTGCGCGCGCTCGTGCAGCTCGTCGTGCTGGCGACCTCGTAGCTCCGGCCCCGGCACGCCGAGAACGGCGCCCGCCGGTCAGACCTCGGTGATCTCGATCGAGCGCATCACCTTGGCGTCGATGGCCTCGCCGACCTCGGCCAGCAGCTCCTCCGGCACACGCGAGTCGACGGTGAGCACAGTGAGCGCCTGGCCGCCGGCCTCACGACGCGCGACCTGCATGCCGGCGATGTTGATACCCGCCTCGCCGAACTTCTGGCCGTAGACGGCCACGATGCCGGGGCGATCGGTGTACTGCATCACGATGTGGTGCGTCTCGATCGGCACTTCGATGTCGTGACCGTTGATTCCGACGATCTTCTGCACCATGCGGGTGCCGGCGAGTGTACCGGCGACCGTGAGCACCGTGCCGTCGGCGAGAGCACCGCGAAGCGTGGTCAGGTTGCGGTACTCGGGGCTCTCCTTCTCGACGATCAGGCGGGCTTCGATGCCGCGCTGCTCGGCGAACAGCGGCGCATTCACGTACGAGACGTTCTCACTGACGACGTTGGAGAGCACGCCCTTGAGCGCGGCCAGGCGGTACACGCTGACGTCGTAGTCGGCGAGTTCCCCGCGCACCTCGATGTCGAGGCTCGTCAGGGCCGAGGTCGTCAGACCGCTGAAGATCTGTCCGAGCTTCTCGACGAGCGCGATGCCGGGGCGGACGAACGGATCGATCACACCGCCTGCGACGTTGACGGCATCCGGAACCAGGTCACCCTCGAGCGCGAGCTTCACGGAGCGGGCCACGGAGATGCCCGCTTTCTCCTGCGCCTCGTCGGTCGACGCCCCGAGGTGCGGGGTGACGACGACGTTGGGCAGATCCAGCAGCTCCCGCGCCGAGCCCCCCTCTGCCGGAGGCTCGGAGGTGAACACGTCGAGGCCGGCACCGGCGATCTCGCCGGCCACGAGCGCCTCACGCAGAGCCGCCTCGTCGATCAGGCCGCCTCGCGCGACGTTGACGACGTAGGCCGTCTTCTTCATGGCCTTGAACTGCTCGGCGCCGATCATGCCGGTCGTCTCGGGCGTCTTCGGCATGTGGATGGTCAGGAAGTCGACCTCGGCGACGAGCTCGTCGAGAGTGCGCAGTTCGACACCGAGCTGCTGCGCGCGTGCGCCGGTGACGTACGGGTCGAACGCGACGATCTTCATGCCGAAGCCCTGCATACGGGCGGCGACGAGCGCGCCGATCCGGCCGAGGCCCACGATGCCGAGGGTCTTCTCGTACAGCTCGGTGCCCGTGTAGGCGCTGCGCTTCCACTGGCCGGCGGCCAGCGAGGCGTGCGCGGCCGGCACGTGGCGGGCGAGGCTGAGGATGTGGCCGCAGGTGAGTTCAGCGGCGGAGATGATGTTCGAGGTGGGCGCGTTGACGACCATGACGCCGGCCTTGGTGGATGCCTGGATGTCGACGTTGTCGAGTCCGACACCGGCGCGCGCGACGACCTTCAGCTTCGGCGCGTGGCTGAGCGCCTCAGCGTCGATCTTCGTCGCGGAGCGCACGAGCACGGCATCCGCGTCGGCCAGCGAGGAGAACAGCGCCTCGCGATCCGTGCCGTCGACCTGACGGACGTCGAAGTCGGGCCCGAGGGCGTCGATCGTGGCGGGTGAGAGAACTTCGGCAATGAGCACGACGGGCTTCGGCACGGTTGTCTTCGGCACGGCAGTCTTCGGCACAGAGGATCCTTCGGGGTGAGCGTGAGTACGCGCGGGTGGGATCGATGCGCCGCACACCGTCGGGGCGCGATCGTCTCCACCCTACCCGAGGGCGCGCGCCGCCCCGTGCCGTGTGACGGGGATGATCAGAGCGAGAGGAACGAGGTGGTCAGCATGCTCAGCGCCGCGACGTTCATCCAGAACACGGCGACGAGGGCCAGCCCGGCGATCATCGCGATCGTCAGCTCGGCCGCGGTACGGCGGCGGGCCAGCACGTACACGATGACGAACACGAGGATCGGGAACAGCACCGAGAAGATGAGCACGAACCAGCCGTAAGTATTGATCCCGGCGGGAGCGACCGTGAACGTGTACGACAGGGCATTCCAGACCGCGTAGGCGTAGAAGAGGCCGGCGATGCCCACGATGATGCTCTTCCACAGCCCGAGCGGCTGCTTCGCTGCGACGATGTTTTCGGTCATGCGCCCACCGCCCCTGTCATCACGAACGGCCACGGCACGAGCAGCAGCACTCCGGCGAGAAACCCCGCAACGCGCACCCAGGTCGCTGAACGCCTCGTCAGCAACCACACAGCGCCGAACCAGAGGGCCGGGGCGAGCACGGCGGCCCACAGGGCGACCTGGTACATCACATCGGGGATGAGGAACATCGCGCTGCTCTGCAGCGTCAGCCCGCCGATGATCCAGCCGATCGTGTACAGAAGGTAGATGCCGCCGACGATGCCGACGAGCAGCAGCATGGGCGTACTGAGGGGTGGCTTCTCTGCAGGATCAAGGACGGTCCCGTCCTCTCGGATGCGGCCCACGGTCTCGCTGCGCTTGCCCACGGCGTTCCAGCCGCGCGGCAGCGCCGCCTTCTGCTCCGGCTCCGCAACAGGCTTCTGCGTCGGCCGATCGTCATCGCCCTCCCAGGAGAGGGCGTCGTCAGCATCCGATGTCATGACCCCAGCGTAGCGAGGCCTCGTCACGCCCGATATGCTCAGGGCGTTCACAGAAAGAGGGGAACTCACGTGGCTGAGCGCAATGAGAAGTCCGTCGCATCACCGGCGGCGGACGCCGACGGCGCGGCCGCAGCGGATTGGAAGCCGACGGCAGGCTCGAAGCAGAAGGCCACGACGCTGCGCTGGATCGCGGCGGTGCTCTGGTTCGTCGCCATCGCCGCCGAGGCCGTCGCGATCTTCTGGCTTCTTCGTCAGCGTGAGTTCGTCGGCGAGGACGGCGGACTCGTCCGCAACCCCGACACCGGCCTTCTGGAGGAGCAGAACGTCACGGCGGTGTTCCCGCAGTGGGCGTTCATCACGCTCATCGTGGCTCTCGTCGTCATCGCTGCGCTGTCGATCACCGGATCCTTCCTCTGGAAGAAGGCGAACCGACTCGATCCCGCGAAGAAGTCCGACAAACTGCGCTTCTTCGTACAGAACCAGCTCGGCGCCATCATCGCCGTCGTGGCATTCCTTCCGCTCATCATCCTCATCTTCCTGAACAAGGACATGGACAAGGGTCAGAAGACCACGGCCGGGATCATCGGCGTCGTCCTCGCCGTCGTGGCCGTGGCGCTCGGCATCGACTACAACCCGCCGTCCGTCGAGCAGTACACGGCCGACCAGTCGACCGTCATCCAGCTGCTGGGTCAGGACGAGGTCGTCTGGGTCGACGGAGGCGCCGTCTACCACGTGTGCGGCCAGGTCTCCGACATCCAGACCGGCAGCGAGAAGCGCACTGGCACCACAGCCGAAGCCGTGGAGGCGGGCAAGATCCGCCTCACACTGAAGTTCGCCTCGGAGTTGAACACCTGCGGACTGGCCGTGCCGGAGAATGCGGACGAGATCGCCGACGCCTTGCGCGAGATCCAGGCCGGCGCCACCGACACGCTCCTGCCTGCGCCGGTGTGGGCAGACCCGGCTGACGCTCCGATCCAGGTGGAGGATGCAGCGCCGGAGTCGGATTCCGAGTAGTCCTACTCCCCCAGCAGCGCCTCTACGAGACGCTCTTCGGCCGAACGCAGGTGGGCTGGCCCTACCGCCACGTGGTCGAGGTGCTGGAGGAGCTCACCCGGTGAAGTGACCGTTTCGACTCGCTCCGCTCGCTCAACGCGTTTCGTCTCGCTCCGCTCGCTCAACGACCCGCAGTGGCGGAACCCGCGGGGCGTTGAGCGACGAGCGAAGCGAGGAGACGAAACGGGCTGAGCGAACGCAGTGAGTCGAAGCCGACTTCCCCCATGAAACAAGAACGGGCGCCCCGCAAGGGGCGCCCGTTCTGTGTGACGAAGGTCGGTCAGCGCGCAGCGCTGCCATCGACGTAGTCCTCATCCTGCTGCTTCCAGGCGAAGAGCGAACGCAGCTCCTTGCCGGTGACCTCGATCGGGTGCTGCTCTTCCTTGGCACGCAGCTCCTGGAACTCCTTGGCACCGTTGTCCTGGTCGTCGATGAAGCGCTTCGCGAAAGCACCCGACTGGATGTCGGCGAGCACGCCCTTCATGCTCTCCTTCACTGCCGAGTCGATGACGCGGGGGCCGGAGACGTAGTCGCCGTACTCGGCGGTGTCGGAGATCGACCAGCGCTGCTTGGCGATGCCGCCCTCCCACATGAGGTCCACGATGAGCTTGAGCTCGTGGAGCACCTCGAAGTAGGCGATCTGCGGCTGGTAGCCCGCTTCGGTCAGCGTCTCGAAACCGGCCTGCACGAGGTGGCTGACGCCACCGCAGAGCACGGCCTGCTCGCCGAACAGGTCGGTCTCGGTCTCTTCCGTGAACGTGGTCTTGATGACGCCGGCGCGGGTGCCGCCGATGGCCTTGGCGTACGAGAGCGCGAGCGCCCAGGCCTGGCCGGACGCATCCTTCTCGACGGCGATGATGTCCGGGATGCCACGGCCGGCGACGAACTCGCGGCGCACGGTGTGACCAGGCGCCTTCGGTGCGACGAGGATGACGTCGACACCCTCCGGCGCGTCGATGTAGCCGAAGCGGATGTTGAAGCCGTGCGCGAACGCGAGGGTCTTGCCCTCCGCGAGGTTCGGGGCGATCGATTCGGAGTAGATCGTGCGCTGGTGCTGGTCCGGCGCGAGGATCATGATCAGGTCGGCCCAGGTGGTGGCATCCGCGACGGACTTGACGGGGAAGCCCGCCTCCTCAGCCTTGGCTGCGGACTTCGAGCCGTCCTTCAGCGCGATCGCGACCTCGACACCCGAGTCGCGCAGGTTCTGCGCGTGGGCGTGACCCTGCGAGCCGTAGCCGACGATCGCGACCTTCTTGCCCTGGATGAGGGACAGGTCGGCGTCGGCGTCGTAGAAGATCTCAGTACTCACGTTGTGTTTCTCCTTGATTGTGGTTCGTGAAGTTCAGATGTGGTCAGCCGCGCAGGACGCGCTCGGTGATGCTCTTGCCGCCTCGGCCCATGGCGAGCAGCCCGGACTGTGCGAGTTCCTTGACACCGAACGGCTCGAGGGCTCGCAGGATCGCTTCGACCTTGCCCTTGTCGCCGGTGACCTCGATCACCAGCGCATCCGAGGCGTAGTCGACGACCGAGGCGCGGAACAGGTTCACGATCTCGATCACGTTCGAGCGGGTCGCGTTGTCCGTGCGCACCTTGACCAGCACATGATGACGCTGCACGGACGTGGCGAAATCGAGTTCCACGATCTTGATCACGTTGATCAGCTTGTTCAGCTGCTTCGTGACCTGCTCGAGCGGCAACTGGTCGACGTCGACGACGACCGTGATGCGGGACACACCCGGCACCTCGGTCACGCCGACGGCGAGAGACTCGATGTTGAAGCCGCGGCGCGCGAAGAGCCCCGCGACACGCGTCAGAAGACCAGGGGTGTCCTCGACGAGAAGACTCAGTACGTGGGTCGACATGGCTCAGATCTCCTCATCGAACGTGGGCGCATGATCACGCGCGTACTGGACGTAGCTGTTGCTGACGCCCTGCGGCACCATCGGCCACACCATCGCGTCGGCCGAGACGACGAAGTCGATCACGACCGGTCGGTCATTGGTCTCGAGTGCGAGCTTGATCGCGGCATCCACTTCCTCTTCCTTCTCCACCCGGATGGCGAGGCAGCCGTACGCCTCGGCGAGCTTGACGAAGTCGGGGATGCGGATCGTTCCGTGGCCGGTGTTGAGGTCGGTGTTGGAGTGGCGTCCGTCGTAGAACAGGGTCTGCCACTGACGCACCATGCCCAACGAGGAGTTGTTGATGATAGCGACCTTGATCGGGATGTTGTTGATCGCGCAGGTGGCGAGCTCCTGATTGGTCATCTGGAAGCATCCGTCGCCGTCGATCGACCACACGACGCGGTCGGGCTCGGCGACCTTGGCGCCCATGGCGGCCGGAACCGAGTAGCCCATGGTGCCGGCACCACCGGAGTTCAGCCACGCGTTCGGGCGTTCGTACTTGATGAACTGCGCGGCCCACATCTGGTGCTGTCCGACCCCGGCGACGTAGATGCCCTCGGGTCCGGTGAGCTCGCCGATCCGCTGGATCACGTGCTGCGGGGCGAGCAGGCCGTCCTCCGTGGGAGAGAACCCGAGCGGGAATTCCTCACGCAGTCCGTCCAGGTACGACCACCACTCGGCGATGTCCGGCTTCGTGGTGCCGACGGCTCCGCGGAATGCCGCGTCCAGGTCGATCAGCACGTCGCGGACATCGCCGACGATCGGCACATCCGCGTTGCGGATCTTCGAGATCTCGGCCGGATCGATGTCGACGTGCACGACCTTCGCGTTGGGAGCGAAGTCCGCAGCCTTACCGGTGACCCGGTCATCGAAGCGTGCACCGAGAGCCACGATGAGGTCGGACTCCTGCAGCGCGAGCACGGCGGGAACCGTGCCGTGCATGCCCGGCATGCCGAGATGCTGCTGGTGCGAGTCGGGGAAGACTCCACGTGCCATCAGTGTCGTCACGACCGGAGCGTTGCTCGACTCGGCCAGAGCGAGCAATTCGGCCGCGGCACGGCCGCGGACGACACCACCGCCGACATACAGCACCGGCTTCTTCGCCTCAGCGAGCAGCGCGGCAGCCGCCTGGATCTGCTTGCCGTGCGCCTTGGTCACCGGTCGGTAGCCGGGCAGGTCGATCTTGGGCGGCCACACGAACGGCGCCGACTTCTGCTGCGCGTCTTTCGTGATGTCCACGAGTACAGGACCGGGGCGGCCCGTCGAAGCGACCTCGAACGCCGCGGCAAGTGCCCCGGGGATGTCCTCCGGGTGCTTCACGAGGAAGGAGTGCTTCGTCACCGGCATGGTGATGCCGACGATGTCGGCCTCCTGGAACGCGTCCGTTCCCATCAGGTGGCTGAACACCTGACCCGTGATGGCCACCAGCGGCACCGAGTCCATGTAGGCGTCCGCGATGGCGGTCACGAGGTTGGTCGCACCGGGGCCGGAGGTCGCGATCGCCACGCCCACTCGGCCGCTCGCCGCGGCGTATCCCTCTGCCGCATGGCCTGCGCCCTGCTCATGGCGGACGAGGATGTGCCGGACGGTGTCGTCGTCGAGGAGCGGATCGTAGACGGGCATGATCGTGCCGCCGGGGATGCCGAACACATCGGTGACGCCGAGGAGCCCGAGAGCGCGGACGACGGCTTCAGCCCCCGTGATCTCGGGAGCGGCGGCCTTCTGGGACGGTGGCCGTGGAACGGCCGAAACAGAATCAGCAGTCATGTCTTTCCTTGGTGATCTGAGAAGTCGTCAGGCAAACCAGAATTCGGTCACTGAGCCTGTCGAAGTGTCAACCGGTCGTCGCGCCTTCTGCAGCGGAACGCACGAGTCGCGAGTACTTGGCAAGAACGCCACGGGTATAGCGCGGGGGAAGCGGCTCCCAGCCAGAGCGGCGGGAGGCGAGCTCTGCCTCATCGACGAGTAAGTCAAGAGAGCGAGCTGCGATATCGACCCGTATCAGATCACCATCGCGCACGAAGGCGATAGGACCTGCGTCCACCGCTTCGGGTGCTATGTGGCCGATGCACAGGCCGGTTGTGCCGCCTGAGAATCGTCCGTCAGTCAAGAGTAGTACATCTTTTCCGAGCCCAGCGCCCTTGATGGCCGCGGTAATCGCGAGCATCTCCCGCATGCCGGGGCCGCCCTTGGGGCCCTCGTAGCGGATGACGATGACCTCACCGGCGTTGATCTCGCCGTTCGCGACGGCATCCATCGCCGCGCGCTCGCGCTCGAACACGCGCGCGGGGCCCTCGAACACCGTGGCGTCGAAGCCGGCGGTCTTCACGACCGCGCCTTCGGGGGCGAGGGATCCGTGCAGGATCGTCAGGCCGCCGGTGGCGTGGATCGGGTTGTCGAAGGTGTGGATGACCTCGCCGTCGATCGGCTGCGGGTCGAGGTCTGCGAGGTTCTCGGCGAGCGTCTTGCCCGTGACGGTGAGGGCGTCGCCGTGCAGCAGTCCCTCGTCGAGCATGGCCTTCATGATGACGGGGATGCCGCCGTGACGGTCGACGTCGTTCATGACGTACTTGCCGAACGGCTTCATGTCGGCCACGTGCGGGACCTTGTCGCCGATGCGGTTGAAATCGTGCAGATTCAGTTCGACATCCGCCTCGCGGGCGATCGCGAGCAGGTGCAGCACGACGTTGGTGGAGCCGCCGAGGGCCATGGCGAGTGCGATCGCGTTCTCGAACGCCTCCTTAGTGAGGATGTCCCTGGTGGTGATCCCCTGACGCAGCAGGTTCACGACGGCCTCACCCGAACGGTGCGCGAAGTAGTCGCGGCGGCGGTCGGCGGCGGGCGGTGCGGCGGAGCCGGGCAGGCTGAGTCCGAGCGCCTCGGCCACGGACGCCATGGTGTTGGCGGTGTACATGCCGCCGCAGGCACCCTCGCCCGGTGCGATCGCGCATTCGATGCGCTTGAGGTCCTCTTCACTCATGAGGCCCGCGCGGCAGGCGCCGACGGCCTCGAACGAGTCGATGATGGTGACGTCCTTCTCGGTGCCGTCCGAGAGCTTCACCCAACCCGGTGCGATGGAGCCGGCGTACAGGAACACGCTGGAGAGATCGAGGCGCGCGCTGGCCATCAGCATGCCGGGGATCGACTTGTCGCATCCTGCCAGCAGCACGCTGCCGTCGAGTCGCTCCGCCATCATGACGGTCTCGACCGAGTCGGCGATGACCTCACGGGAGACGAGCGAGAAGTGCATGCCCTCGTGGCCCATCGAGATGCCGTCCGAGACGGAGATCGTGCCGAACTGCAGCGGGTAGCCGCCACCGGAGTGCACGCCCTCCTTCGCCCCCTGGGCGAGCCTGTCCAGGCTCAGGTTGCACGGCGTGATCTCGTTCCAGCTCGATGCGATGCCGATCTGGGGCTTGTCCCAGTCCGCGTCGCCCATGCCGACGGCACGGAGCATTCCTCGCGAGGTGGTGGCCTCGATGCCGTCGGTGACGACTCGGCTTCGGGGCTTGATGTCGATGGGCGCGTTCGAAGAAGGATCTTGCGGGGACATGACGGCAGTCTATTCCCGTCCGGCAGCCCGCTCGGCCACGAGCGCCCCCAGAAGCGCAGCCATCTGTTGTGGGTTCTCCACACGCAGGGTCGCGGCGCTCTCCCCCGGTCCGACGCGCACGCCGAGGTCGCCCGGCTGCAGTACGCGCATCGCGTCTTCGTCGGTGACGTCGTCGCCCGCGAATACGATGCCGGTGGCGTCGTAGTGCCCCCGCAGGGCATGTATCGCGGCGTCTTTGCCTTCGGCCCGCGAGGAGAACTCCAGCACCCGGTGCCCTGCCCTGCGGCGCCAATGCGGGAATCGCTCGGCCATCATCGCGTCGATCTCGGCGAAGGCCGCGGTCTCGGCCTCTGGCGTCGCCAGGCGGGTGTGGATGCCCATGCCGAAGGTCTTCCGCTCCAGCCGCACGTTCTCGTGGCGATCCACGATCGGCTGCGCAGCGGCCCAGAGTGCGTCAAGCGCGCCTTCTGCGGCGGGGACCTCTGGCACGTCCGCGTCGCCGACCCCCGGGAACCAGTACTGCGCGCCGTGCGATCCGGCGAGGGCGACGAGCGAATCGGCCGTGTGCTCACTGATCTCCTGCAGATCGTTCATGCTGCGGCCGGAGACGTAGGCGATGAAGGTGTCGGGAAGCGCCGCAAGCCGGTCGAGCTGGGTCTTCACCTCTGGCAGAGCGCGTGCGGCCATGGGCTCGTCGACCAGCGGCGACGCGGTGCCGTCGAAGTCGAGCGCGATGACCAGTCGCGGCGTGCCGGCGATGGCCGTCAGTGCGTCGTCGGCGGATCCGGGTGTCCAGGTGCGGGTCACAGCGTCTCTCCTCGTCGGGATCGGTGCGGGTGCCGGTGTTGTCACGGTCGGGAAGCTCGCGCGGCGGACAGTGCCTCGAGGAACGACGCGGACCATGCGACGACGTCGTGCTCGAGCACACGGCGCCGCAACGAGCGCATCCGCTTGCCCTGCTCCCCCGGCGTCATCTCGACGGCCGTGATGATCGCATCCTTCAGATCCTCGATGTCGTGCGGGTTGACGCGCACGGCCTGCCGCAGTTCGTCCGCCGCGCCGGTGAACTCGCTCAGCACGAGCACGCCACGATTGTCGATGCGGGACGCGACGTATTCCTTGGCGACGAGATTCATGCCGTCCCTGAGGGCCGTGACGAGCATCACGTCCGCTGCGAGATAGAGGGCCACCATCTCTTCGCGCGGGTACCCCTGGTGCAGGTAGCGGATGGCCGTGTGCTCCATCGTGTCGGTGTCGCCGTTGATGCGACCGACCGCGAGCTCGATCTCGTCGCGAAGGTGGATGTACGCGTCCACGCGCTCGCGGCTCGGGCTCGCCACCTGGATGAGGGTGACGTCCTCGACCTTCAGCCTCCCCGCCGCGAGGAGCTCGCCATACGCCTTGATCCGATGCCGGATGCCCTTGGTGTAGTCGAGACGGTCGACGCCGAGCAGGATGCGCTTCGGATTTCCGAGACTCTCACGTATCTCGAGTGCGCGGGCCTGCACGTCCGGCCGTGCTGCGAGCTCGAGATACGGAGAGGTGTCGATCGAGATGGGGAAGGCCTTGGCGATGACCGTGCGGTGGCCGTTCTCACCCGGCACTGCGACTGTCGTCGCCTTCACCTCGTACTTGAGCCGGCGGCGCACCGCGGCGAGGAAGTATGTCGCGTCCTGTGCGCGCTGGAAGCCGACGACGTCCGCCCCGAGCAGTCCGCGCAGCACCTGATCACGCCACGGGAGCTGGGCGTAGAGCCCGTGCATCGGGAACGGGATGTGGTGGAAGTATCCGATCGTCACGTCGGGCCGCAGCGCCCGCACCATCTCGGGGACGAGCTGCAGCTGATAGTCGTGCACCCACACCGTGCCGTTCTCTGCCGCCGCGGCGGCCGCGGCCTCTGCGAATCGCCGGTTGACCGCGACGTACGCGTCCCACCACTCACGGTGGAACTGCGGTGGCGCGATGACGTCGTGATAGAGCGGCCAGATCGTGTCGTTCGCGAAGCCCTCGTAGTACTCGGCGACCTCCTGAGCACTCAACGAGATCGGGATCAGTCGGATGTCGTTCGCCGTGAAGGGCGCGAGTTCGAGATCGGCCTGACCGGCCCACCCGACCCATGCGCCGTCGACCTGTTTCATGACGGGCTCGAGCGCCGCGACCAGTCCACCGGGGGAGGTCCGCCAGATCTCCTCGCCGTCGGCGCTCACCACGCGATCAACAGGCAGCCGGTTGGCGACGACGACGAAATCAGCGGTGGTCATGGGGACTCCTCACGTCGGCGGTCGGTTTCTCCCAGGCTATCGACTGCGCGGACGCTTATGGCTGAGGTGCCAGTTCAGGATGCCGGCGGCGAATGTGATGACGGCGGCGAGCATCGGCAGCAGCAGCGCAGAGGAAGTGCCGGCGGACTCGGCGATCTCACCCGCGGCGGCCGCGCCGATCGACTGTCCGACGATCACGCCCGAGCCCAGCATCGTCATGACGGTGGCTGTCCTTCCGAGCGGGCTCCGCGCCGCACCGAAGCTGAACTGCGTGACCAGCGTCGGCCCGATGCCGACACCCATGATCGCCAGCGCCGCCGTCATACCTGCCGTCGTGTCGACCAGGGTGAGCAGCAGCGATCCGAGCAGGAGCGTTGCCGAGAACACCAACCAGCGGGCCCGCAGCGAGAAGCGCGGTGGCAGCCAGGCCATGCCAAGCGCGAGGATCGCCGACCCAACGCCCATCACGCCGTAGAGCAGGCCCGCCTGTTCCGGCACTCCGCGATCGGCCATGAACGACGTCAGGGAAGTGAGCATGGTGCCGAAGAACATGCCCACCCCGAGGATGCCTGCCACGACGACCAGCAGCTCCGGGCGGAACAGCTCGGTCACGCGCGACGGGGCGCGTCCGTCCGCGTCGCGGTGGCTGGAGATGTACCTGCCGCTCGGGTGCAGCGCGAACGCGCCGACGAAGATCACGGTGAGCGCCGCGGCTCCGACGAGAGGTGCCCACGGTGCGATCCACGATGCGAGCACTCCGACGATGAACGGACCGAACACGAACACGGTCTCATCTGCGGCGGACTCGTAGGCCATGGTCGTCGACACAGTGCGGGGGCGCAGAGCCTCCGGCATCCGCTCCGAGATGATCGTGACGAGGCGAGAACGTGACATCGGAGCAACCTGCGGCGCTGTGGCCCCGATCCCGAATGCGGCTGCCAGCACCACGAGATCGGTGGCCGCGCTGTAGATGGCGACCGTGAAGACGACGAGCATCGTGGCGTTCGCGATCGCGAGCGCCAGCAGCACGAGACGCTGCCCGAAGCGATCTGCTGCCGCGCCGAGCAGCGGGCCGAAACACGCGGTGCCGATGCCCACCGCTGCGGATGTGAGTCCGCCGAGGGAGAGCGAGCCGCGGGCCGAGACCGCAACTGTGAGCACGCCGACGACCATCATCGCGAAGGGAAGACGGGCGACGAACGCGACGATGAAGTATGCGAGACCGGCCTCGCGCAACAGGTTCGTCGGACCGACGGGGTGTGTCTGGGTCATGACTCTCGCACGCATCGATTCTATCGAAGCGAGTGCGAGTAGGTTGGACGGTATGCGCTACGTCTTCAGCACTGGACTTTTCGGAGCGATCTCCACCGGTGTGTCTCTGATCCGCGGCACACGCGAGACGCCGATCACCTGGCGTGCGGCGCTCGCCTGGTTGAGCTGGGGGATCAGCCTCGCCCTGGCGATCGGCGCCGCGGTCGATATGCGCCGCGATGAACGCGGTGTCGAGGTCGCCGCAGACTCCCCCTTCGCCAAGGTGCAGTCGAAGCGGTCGAAGAAGGAATCGAAGCAGCTCGAGAAGCGGCTCAAGGCCGCGCAGAAGCGCTGACCTCTTCCTGGCCCTCCGCCTTCGATGGTCAGCGCGTGAGGATCAGCGCCTCGCCCTGACCGCCGCCGCCGCACAGACCGACAGCCGCCGTGCCGCTGCCACGACGTGCGAGCTCGTGAGCCATGTGCACGACCAACCGGTTGCCCGATGCGCCGATCGGGTGTCCGATCGCGATGCCGCCACCATGGATGTTCACGATGTCGTCCGAGATGCCGAGCTCGGCCGTGGAACGGGCAACGACAGCACCGAATGCCTCATTGATCTCGACGAGATCGAGATCGGCCACGGCGATGCCCTGCTTCTCGAGTGCGCGCTCGATCGCGCGAGCCGGCTGCGCCTGCAGCGAGTTGTCCGGCCCTGCGGTCTGCCCGCTTGCGCCCACGGTCACGAGCACCGGCCATCCCTGCGCCTCGGCGTTCTCGCGCGTGGTCACGACGACCGCTGATGCGCCGTCCGAGATCTGCGAAGAGTTGCCCGCGGTGATCGAGCCGCCCTCTGCGAACGCCGCCCGCAGCTTTCCGAGCGTCTCGACGGTGGTCTCCGGCCGGATGCCCTCGTCCTTCGTCAGCAACGTCGGTCCCTGATCCTGTCGAAGGGCGCCCTTGCGCTGCGGCACCTCGACGTGCACGATCTCGGCGTCGAAGGCACCGGAATCGGTGGCTTCCGCCGCGCGCTGATGCGAGGCGGCTGCCACAGCATCCTGCGCCTCGCGGGTGAGTTCGTAGCGCTCGTTGTGACGCTCGGTCGACGCGCCCATGCTCTCCTTGTCGTAGGCGTCGGTGAGTCCGTCGAAGGCCATGTGGTCGAGTACCTCGACGCTGCCGTAGGTCCAGCCGTCGCGCGAGCCCATGAGCAGATGCGGTGCGCGCGTCATCGACTCCATTCCGGCGGCCACCACGGTGGTGGCATCGCCGGTGCGGATCATGCGCGCGGCGTCGATGATGGCGGTGAGTCCTGACAGGCACACCTTGTTCACCGAGTGCGCAGGGACGTCCCATCCGATGCCGGCGCCGATCGCGGCCTGACGGGCGGCGTTCTGACCGGAGCCGGCGGACAGTACCTGTCCGACGATGACGGCGTCGATGGCGGACGGGTCGACGCCGGCTTGCGTGAGAGCACCCTTGATCGCGAAGGCGCCGAGCTGGGGTGCGGTGAAGGAGGACAACTTTCCCTTCAGACGCCCCTGCGGGGTGCGTGCCGCCGCGACGATGACGATGTCGGTCATGAGTTCTCCTTGAGTTCGTCCGCGATGATCAGCGGGGGTTCGGTGGCGTCGATGACCTGCTGCACGCTCACTCCGGGTGCCGTCTCGACCAGCACGAGTCCGGCGTCGGTGACGTCGATCACGGCGAGGTCGGTGATGATCCGGTGTGCCACTCCCCTGCCGGTCAATGGCAGAGAGCATTCATTCACGATCTTCGCCGAGCCGTCTCTGGCGACGTGCTCCATGAGGATGATGAGGCGGTCAGCGCCGTGCACGAGGTCCATGGCGCCGCCTGGCCCCTTGACCATCTTCCCCGGGATCATCCAGTTCGCGAGGTCGCCCGTCGCCGACACCTGCATGGCGCCGAGGATCGCGGCGTCGATCTTGCCTGCTCTGATCATTGCGAAGCTCGTGGCCGAATCGAAGAAGGCGGTGCCGGGGAGCGTCGTGACCGTCTCCTTGCCCGCGTTGATGAGGTCGGGGTCGACGTTCTCCTCGGTCGGGTAGGGACCGACTCCGAGGATGCCGTTCTCGGACTGCAGCACAAGGGTTACGCCGTCCGGCACGTAGTTCGGGACAAGGGTGGGCAGGCCGATGCCGAGGTTCACGTAGGAGCCGTCGGTGAGTTCGGCCGCGGCGCGCGCGGCCATCTGCTCGCGGGTGAGTGCCATGTCAGGCCCCTTCCGTGGTGTCTGCGGACTTCGTCACGGTGCTCTTGGAGACGGTGCGACGCTCGATGCGCTTCTCGATGTCGGTGCCGACCTCGACCATGCGGTGCACGAAGACGCCAGGCAGGTGCACCCGGTCGGGGTCGATCTCGCCCGGTTCGACGAGCTGCTCGACCTGCGCGATGCACACGCGGCCCGCCATCGCCGCGAGCGGGTTGAAGTTGCGAGCGGCCTTGTTGAAGACGAGGTTGCCGTGCCGGTCCCCCGCCATCGCGTGCACGAGCGCGAAGTCGGTCGTGATCGCCTCTTCGAGGACGAACTCCTTGGGAGTGCCGTTCACATCGAACGTGCGGACGTCCTTGACGGGAGACGCGACAGCGATGGATCCGTCCGAGTTGTAGCGCCGAGGCAGCCCACCTTCTGCGACCTGAGTGCCAACGCCCGTCTGGGTGTAGAACCCGGCGATGCCTGATCCACCTGCCCGCAACTTCTCGGCGAGAGTGCCCTGGGGCGTGAGTTCGAGTTCGAGCTCACCGGAGAGGAACTGACGCTCGAACTCCTTGTTCTCGCCGACATAGGACGACGTCATCTTGCGGATGCGCTGCGCGTTCAGCAGGACGCCGAGACCCCAGTCGTCGACTCCGCAGTTGTTGCTGACGACGCTGAGGTCAGTGGTCCCCTGGGCGAGCAGCGCCTGGATGAGGGCGATCGGATTGCCGGAGAGTCCGAACCCTCCGACCGCGAGAGATGCGCCGTCGGGGATGTCGGCGACGGCCTCTTCAGCCGATGCCCATTGCTTGTCGATCACGCAGCACTCCTTCGTGTGAGGTCTTCTTCCAGCATCCGCCTGTCGAGAGCGGAATCGAAACCCGGTCTTGCGATGTGGGCGATTGCATCGATAGCGTCCACATTATGAACACATCCCGATCTGTTCCCGGTGCGCAGGCCGTCGCTCGTGCCGCGAGTCTGCTGCGTCTTGTGACAGCGAGCGGCGAGGAAGGCACGAACCTGCACGAACTCGCGCAGTCCGCCGGGCTCTCCCGCTCGACGACCCACCGGCTGCTCAGCGCACTGCGCGCGGAGGGGCTCGTCGACCGCGATGAGGACACTGCCAGATGGATGCCGGGACCGGAGCTGTTCCTCATGGGATCCCTGGCGGCCGCCCGATACGACATCACCGCGCTGGCGCGTGACATCGTGCGTTCCCTTGCGGTGAAGACCGAGGAGAGCGCCTTCCTCTCGGTGCGGCGCGCGGATGAGACGGTGTGCCTGCTTCGCGAGGAGGGGTCGTTCCCGATCCGCTCGTTCGTGCTCAGCGAGGGTGTCCGCTTCCCGCTCGGGGTCGCGAGTGCCGGCCTCGCGATCCTATCGTTCCTGCCTGACCACGATGTGGATGCGTATCTGGATCGGCATCCCGAGCTCAGCGAACGCTGGGGCCGCACCCACGGGGTGAAGCCGCTGCGCACCAGGCTCGTCGAGACCAAAGAACGCGGGTACGCGATCAACCCCGGCCTCATCGTGGAGGGCAGTTGGGGAATGGGCGCCGCCGTGTTCGATCGCGCGGGCCGCCCGGAGTGGGCACTGAGCCTGACAGGCGTGGAGTTCCGATTCGGCCCCGATCGGATCGCGCACCTCGGGCGTACGCTGTTGGCGCACGCCCACCAGCTCTCGTCACGCATCGCGAGCTCTCGGCGCTGAAGCAGATACATACCTCATGGTATATACTTGCGGATATGAATCGTGACGAGATCATCCCTTCGATCGTCATCTCCGCTCATGCGCTCGCGCGGATCGCGGCGCGGCAGGCGCACAATGACACCCCTTCCGCCCAGTGGCGTGTGCTCAGCATCCTGGAACGCGAGAACGGCCAGCGCGTCGGCACGCTCGCAACCGCCGCCCGCACGACGCAACCGGGCATGACCCGACTGCTCGGCGATCTCGAACGCACCGAGCTCGTCACCCGCACGGCAGACGCCGGGGACTCACGGGCGACCGTGGTGCACATCACTGATGCCGGACTCGCCGCCCTGCGGGGATGGCGGGATGAATTCCGCATCACGCTCGCGCCGCACTTCGACGACCTCGACGTCGTCGACTGGGCGACGCTGGCACGCGCCGCCGAGATCCTCACCACCCACAGCAGAGAGACCCTCACGACCAAGGAGGCAGGCGAGTGAGCGGCGGCAAGGCCGTCACCTCCGTCTGGAAACAGCCCGCGCAGGTCTGGGCCGTGGCGTTCGCCAGTGTCGTCGCGTTCATGGGCATCGGCCTCGTCGACCCCATCCTGCCCGCGATCGCCGACTCCCTCCAGGCGAGCCCGACACAGACGGAGCTGCTGTTCACCAGCTACCTGCTGGTCACCGGCGTCGCGATGCTGTTCACCAGCTGGATCTCGAGCCGCATCGGCGCGAAGGCGACGCTGATGATCGGGCTCGCCCTCATCGTCGCCTTCGCACTCGCGTGCGCGTTGAGCGACAGCGTGGACGCGATCATCGGCTTCCGCGCCGGCTGGGGCCTGGGCAATGCGCTGTTCATCTCGACCGCACTCGCGACGATCGTGGGCTCCGCCTCGGGTGGCAGCGGCGCCGCGATCGTCCTGTACGAGGCCGCGCTCGGTCTCGGAATCGCGATCGGGCCGCTTCTCGGCGGACTCCTCGGCGAGGTCAGCTGGCGCGGACCGTTCTTCGGCGTGGTCGCACTCATGGCGATCGCATTCATCGCGATCCTCACGCTGCTGCGAGGCCCGCGGGAGAAGCGCCGGCCGGTGCCGTTCTCCGCGCCGTTCAAGGCGCTGCGCCGCCCGGCCCTGGCGATCCTCGCCGTCACCGCCCTGTTCTACAACATCGGCTTCTTCGTGCTGCTGGCGTTCTCGCCCTTCCCGCTCGGCTTCGGCGCGATGGGCATCGGCTTCACCTTCTTCGGCTGGGGTGTCGCGCTGGCGATCACCAGCGTGTGGGTCGCCCCGTGGATGATGCGGCGGATGCGGCGGACGACTGTCATCATGACCGTGCTGCCGCTGCTCGCATTGGACCTGATCGTCGCTGGCCTCGTGGCAGAGATCGCCCCCGCGCTCGTCACCTGCATCATCGTGGGTGGACTGCTGCTCGGCGTGATGAACACAGTGCTCACCGAAGCCGTGATGGAAGCGACCGATCTGCCTCGTTCAGTCGCATCGTCGGCGTACTCGGCCGTGCGCTTCATCGGCGGCGCGATCGCACCGCCCGTGGCCGCGCTGCTGTGGCACGCGTTCAACTCGACGGTGCCGTATCTCTTCGCCGCCGCATCGGTCCTGCTGGCGACGCTGACGATCTTCCTCGGTCGCGGAGCGCTCGCTCACATCGATGACGAACCGGCGGATGCCGCGATCGAGGATGCTGAGGCGATCACGGTCGGGGACGCAGCCTGACCGACGCGCACCGCGTCTGATTCGGTACGGTTGGGCCCATGAGCGACCCAGAACTTCCTGAGCGCAGCATCATCGTCACACAGCATCTCGCTGCAGCCGGTGTGGACCGCGAGAGTCGCGGGCGAGCCGAAGGAGAGCAGTTTGCGCGAACAGAAGACGGTCGTCATCACCGGAGCCAGCGACGGGATCGGTGCGGCCGCTGCGCGGCGACTACGTGCTGATGGGCACGAGGTCGTCATCGTGGGGCGCTCGCCGGCGAAGACCCGCGCGATCGCCGCTGAGCTGTCGGCGGATCACGTCGTGGCCGACTACTCGCGGTTGGATGATGTGCGCGAACTCGCTGCCACGCTCGCTTCGAGGTATCCGCGGATCGATGTTCTCGCGAACAACGCGGGTGGCATGTTCGGTGCGAGAGTCGAGACGGTCGACGGCTTCGAGCAGGCGCTCCAGGTGAACCACCTGGCCCCGTTCCTGCTCACGAATCTGCTGCAGGACGTGCTGCTCGCGAGCGGCGCCACGATCATCCAGACCTCGAGCGTTGCGGCACGCCTGTTCGGCAGTATCGATCTGAGCGACCTCGACAACCCTCGCGACCACACGCCGACGAAGGCGTACGGCGCAGCCAAGCTGGCGAACATCCTCTTCACGCGCGAACTGCACAACCGCTTCCACCCGCTGGGGCTGAACGCGGCGGCCTTTCACCCCGGGGTGATCGCCTCTGCGTTCGCCGCCGATACGAGCAGCAGGGCGATGGGCTTCCTGTACAACAACTCGTTCACACGCAGATTCCTCGGCACTCCGGCATCCGGCGCCGACCAGCTCGTGTGGCTGGCCGAGACGACTCCAGGCGAGGCGTGGGTGCCGGGCCTCTACTACGAGAAGCGCTCGATCGCGGCGCGAGTGAACCCGCAGAGCACGAGGGACGATCTGGCTCGTGAGCTCTGGGAGCGAAGCGCCGCGATGACAGGTCTGAGGAGCTGACCGCATGGACGATCTGGCCAGCGGAACCTGGCACATCGTGGAACTGCCGGACGGCTCGCTCATCGACGTCGTCGCCTTCAGATCCCGGAGGGGTGCGTCGCGCCGGATCATCGGAATCGATCGCCCCGTGGCACCCGACAAGCAGAAAAGCCTCAGACTCTGGCGAGAGAGTCTGAGGCTGATCCGTGCACCCCCAGGGACTTGAACCCTGAACCCATTGATTAAGAGTCAATTGCTCTGCCGATTGAGCTAGAGGTGCGTGGCCCGGTTTCCCCGGCCGAGGAATTACATTACCAGTTGCGGCGCATCATGCGAAATCGAACCAGCGTTCGCAGGCACGTGGCGCCGACTATCCTGAAGGGGTGACCGACTCCCCCGCAGCCGCCGATTTCACGAACGATCTCGCACTCGCCCTCCGGCTGGCAGACGTCGCCGACGAGCAGTCGCTCCCCCGATTCGATGTGAGCGACCTGAAGGTGTCGACGAAGGCGGACCGCTCCCATGTGACGGATGCCGATCTCGCGACGGAACGCGCCATCCGCGCCCTCCTCGCCCAGGAGCGTCCCGACGACGGCATTCTCGGCGAGGAGTTCGGGACAGAGGGCGACGCCCATCGCCAGTGGATCATCGACCCGATCGACGGCACGGCGAACTTCATGCGAGGGGTTCCGCTCTGGGGCACGATGATCTCGCTCGCGGTCGACGGCGTACCTCAGGTTGGCGTCGTCAGCATGCCTGCGCTGAGCCGCCGATGGTGGGCATCGACCGGAGCCGGCGCATGGACGGCGACCGATGCCGCACCTCGGCGCCTTGAGACGTCGGCGGTCTCATCCCCGGATGACGCGTCCGTGAGCTTCCAGAGCATCACCCAGTGGGCGGATGCCGGACAGCTGCCCGCGTTGCTGCGCATCGCGGACCGCGTCTGGCGAGACCGCGCCTACGGCGACGTCTACTCGTACATGCTGCTTGCCGAGGGCCGTCTGGAGATGGTCGCGGAGTTCGATGTCAAGGAATACGACATCGCCGCCGCAGTGCCGATCGTGCGCGAAGCGGGCGGGAGGTTCACGTCGTTCGACGGCGTCGACACGATCGCGGCCCGTTCGACACTGGCCAGCAACGGTCTGCTTCACGAAGCCTTCCTCCGACTCGCTCACTCCCCCACGAACACCTGACCCGAAAGCAGCGATGATCCGCCGTACCTCCCTTGCCGTGCTCGCGGCCGTGACGATCGCCCTGACGCTGTCGGCATGCTCCGCCGCGGCCGACCCCGTAACTACTCCGACGACCACGCCGAAGCCCACAGAGACCACAAGCCCGTCGCCCGAACCGACGCCGACCACGACACCAGAGCCGGAAGAGACTCCCGGCGCCGCGCCGACGTGCGAGACGATCATCGCGCCCAGCACGGTCGCGGCGCTGACCGAGCAAGGCTGGACCTACCGGGAACACGAATTCCGCTTCGGCGAGCACATAGTCGAAGGTGGCATCCAGTGCGTCTGGGGCGACTACACGGTGCCGTCGGACCATGTTCAGGTGTTCGGATGGGCGCCGCTCGATCAGGCGGCATCCGGCGACGGGCAGCAGAAGCTTCTCGACGAAGGCTGGCAGCGCGCGGATTCCGACGGCCGCGTGTACATCACCGAGAACCCCGATACCGCGATGGCGCCGGATGAGGACGGCTTCGGGATGACGTACGAGTTCGGTGACGGCTGGGTGAAGGTCGCCGACACGCGGCGGAGTCTCGTCCTCGTCGATTTCGAGTGAACCGGGCCGAGCCCGCGCGAGAACACGAACAAGCCCCACCATCCTGGTACGGATGGTGGGGCTTGTTCTGTGACAGCGGCTTTGTGGAGCTGGGGGGAATCGAACCCCCGTCCAACGCTGAGTATCCACGGCTTCTCCGGGCGCAGTCTGTGCAGACGTTCTACTCGGCTCCGACCTTTGTCACAGACACCTAAGTCGACAAGCCCAGCCTGGGAAGAGTCCCGTGTGACGTCCAGACGCCGTCACACAGCAAGATTCCTAGATGACGCCAGGATCCGTATCGGAATCACATACGGCCTGACGGACTCGGGCTCGCTTATGCAGCGAGGGCGAAGTCGTTGCGCTTTGTTTCGGCAACTATAGTTTTGCAGGGAGCGTTCACGAGATAACCCTGCATCCTCGGCCCGCTTCACGTGAATTCACAAGCACTGTCGAAACCGATCAGCCCCGTGTGTCTTCTTTCGAAGGAACCACTGTCACTCTGTGGATTTATCAGCTCGGATGTCGAAACACCCGAGCATCACAGGATACAACGGATCCGGGCTTCATGCTATTCCGCGACCGGTCTGAACAGGATGCTCTGGCGTAGAGTCGCTCTCATGAGCGATGTCGTCATCACAGTCCGCGGCGAGAACGAGTCGCGCCTTGCCCCGGAGCGCGCCACGATCCGCGTCACGGTACGAACCGAAGGCGCGGAGCGCGCATCGGTGGTCGACCAGGTGATGCGACTGTCCGAACCGCTGCGGAAGAGCATCACCGACCGCAAGGATGCCGGGACCGTGGCCGAGTGGACCAGCAAGCGTCTCGCGGTGAGCGCAGAACGCCCCTGGAACAACGAAGGCAAACGCCTGGCGCTGGTCTACCGCGCGAGCGTCGACTTCAGCGCCACGTTCACCGATCCATCCGAGCTCTCCATCTGGGTGTCGGACATCTCCGCCTGGGACGGCGTCGAGGTCGGCTGGGTGAACTGGCATCTCACGCCGGAGACGCGTGCCCGCGTCGAACGCGACGTCGCCTCCTCAGCCGTGAGCGTCGCCGTCGCACGAGCGGAGGCATACGCCGCCGCGTTGGGTCTCACCGACGTCACACCCATCGAGATCGCCGATGTCGGACTCATCTCTCAGGGCCAGGCACCAGGCGCACCACAGATTCTCAAGGCGCGCGGCGCCGCATTCGCCGCGGCGGATTCCGCACCGTCGATGGAATACGAACCCGACGAGATCGTCGTGTCAGCGACCGTTGAGGCCCGCTTCAACGCCCACTGAGCGACGACGCTCAGACCGCGAACTGCGCCAGTTCCGCTGCCAACCGCTCTGAGACGTGCGCACGGACATCCGTGCCTTTCTCACCGTGCTCCGCCGACAGCAGCATCCCGGTCTCGTGAATGGCCGCAACCAGGTCACCGCGCTCGTACGGGACGAGTGCGTGCACCTCGACGGCCGGTTTCGGCAGTGCCTCGTCGATCGCGGCCCGTAGCTCTTCGATCCCCTCGCCGGATCGTGACGACACGAAGTGCGCGCGTGGCTCGAGGCCCTGCAGCACCAGCCGGTCGTCGTCCGAGATGAGATCGGCCTTGTTGAAGACGACGATCTCGGGAAGGTCGCGTGCTCCGACATCGCCCATCACATCACGGACAGTCTGCAGCTGACCTGCTGGGTCTGGGTGCGCCCCGTCGACGACGTGCAGCACGATGTCGGCCTCACCGACCTCCTCCAGCGTGGAGCGGAACGCCTCGACCAGCTGATGCGGCAGGTTGCGTACGAAGCCGACCGTGTCGGTGAACGTGTAGACACGTCCGTCGGAGGTCTCGGTGCGTCGCACCGTGGCATCCAGCGTCGCGAACAGCGCGTTCTCGACCAGGACGCCTGCGCTGGTCAGCGCGTTGAGCAGGCTCGACTTGCCGGCGTTGGTGTATCCGGTGATCGCCACCGAGGGGATCGTGTTGCGCTTGCGTTCGGCGCGCTTGGCCTCTCGTGCCGGGCCGAAATCACGGATCTGACGGCGCAGCAGCGCCATCTTCGTGCGGATGCGGCGTCGATCGAGCTCGATCTTGGTCTCACCTGGACCGCGCGAACCCATGCCGGCGCCGCCGGCTCCGACCTGGCCACCGGCCTGGCGGCTCATCGAGTCACCCCAGCCGCGCAGACGCGGAAGCAGGTACTCGAGCTGCGCCAGCTCGACCTGCGCCTTGCCCTCCCGGCTCTTGGCGTGCTGGCTGAAGATGTCGAGGATCACGGTGGTGCGGTCGATGACCTTCACCTTGACGACATCTTCCAGAGCACGCCGCTGGCTGGGTGCGAGTTCGGTGTCGGCGATCACGGTGTCAGCACCGGTGGCTGCGACGAGATCCTTGAGCTCCTGCGCTTTGCCACGGCCCAGATATGTGGCCGGGTCCGGATTCGGACGCCGCTGCAGAACGGCGTCGAGCACGACCGCTCCTGCCGTCTCGGCAAGCGCTGCGAGTTCGCGAAGCGAGTTCTCGGCATCCGTCTGGGCACCCTGCGGATACACGCCCACGAGCACGACGTTCTCGAGTCGCAACTGCCGATACTCGACCTCAGTGACGTCTTCGAGTTCGGTCGACAGACCGGCGACGCGGCGCAGGGCGTGGCGGTCCTCCAGATCCCACTGATCGCCGTCTCGATCCGAGTACGCGGCCGTGCCGGAGTCCTGCAGCGCCTGTGCGGCACCGAACACCCGCGCCTGGGTGCGCGGCTGTGCGCTCGCAAGCACCCGATCCAGTCTCTCGTCATCGAGTGTCTGCTCAGCACTTGTCTCGTCTGTGGCTTTCGTCATCCTCTGCCTTCTGTGTTCGACGCCTTAACCTTAACCCTGCTGTCCGGTACGCTCGCCGTATGGGGTCTGATCACTACTTCACTGCGGCCCCGGCAAGCGCGGAGAACCTGCGAACCATTCGTGTGACGCTCGCAGATCGTGAACTCGAAGTGACCACTGCCGGTGGCGTCTTCAGCCCCGACCGCGTGGATGCCGGCACCGCAGTCCTCTTCGCCAGCATGCCTCCGCTGCCACCGAGCGGGAATTTCCTCGACCTCGGAAGCGGCTGGGGGCCCATCAGCATCACGATGGCTCTCGCCTCGCCCCACGCCACGGTATGGGCTGTCGACGTGAATGAGCGGGCGCTGGACCTCGTCCGTCGAAATGCCGAGGCTCTCGGCATCACCAATGTCAACGCCGTACTGCCCGACGATGTTCCCGATGACGTCGTGTTCCGCACCATCCGCTCGAATCCGCCGATCAGAGTGGGCAAGGACGTGCTGCACGACATGCTCGAGCGGTGGATACCCCGTCTGGACGAGCGCAGCGATGCATGGTTGGTGGTGCAGCGAAACCTCGGCGCCGATTCACTCCAGCGATGGCTCGGATCGACGTTCCACCCCGGGTACAGCGTCTTCCGCACCGCGACGGGCAAGGGATATCGCGTGCTCAAGGTGCGAAAGCACGGCAATCCTCCGACGGAACCGATCTCCCTCACCTGAGCGCACCGGACGGACTCACCGGCCGAGCGGGCCGAGCGCGTCAGACCTTGGCGATGCGGCGCACGCTGTAGCCCGCACCGCGATGCTCATCGGGCAACCGGTCGCCGCGTCCGTGCAGCTTGTGACGAAGCGTCCCCGGAACGTACTCGGTCTGATACACGCCACGGCGCTGCAGTTCGGGCACGATGAACTCGACGATGTCCTCGAACGTTCCGGGCGTGATCGCGTAGGCGAGGTTGAATCCGTCGACGTCGGTCTCGTCGACCCAGTCCTGCAGGAAATCGGCGACCTCTTCAGGCGAGCCGACCACGCGCGGGCCGAGACCGCCGATGTTGCCCAGTCGGGCGATGTCGCGCACCTTCCATTCCTTGCCGTCGTCGTTCGCCTGCTGGAAATTCGCCACGGTCGACTGGATCGCGTTGCTCTTGACGTTGCCGATCGGCTCGTCGAGGTCGAACTGCGACAGGTCGATGCCCATCCATCCCGACATGAACACCAATGCGCCCTCATCGCTGGCGTACTGCAGGTAGTCCTCGTGCTTGGCGTGCGCCTTCTCGCTCGTCTCGTCGGTGATGATCGTCAGAAGCGTGTAGATCTTCGCGGAGTAGCGGTCGCGCCCCGCCTCTTCGAGGGCGTCGCGGATGCGCTTCACTGTTCCAGCGAGCACCGTCTTGGTGGGTGCGGCGACGAAGATCGCCTCCGCGTTGCCCGCCGCGAACGCGATACCGCGCGGTGATGCGCCGGCCTGGAAGATCACCGGCGTTCGCTGCGGCGACGGTTCGGAGATGTGGATGCCGGGAACAGTGAAGTGCTCACCGTGATGGCCGATGTCATGAACCTTGGACGGATCGGTGAAGACCCCGGACTCACGGTCGCGGATGACCGCGTCGTCTTCCCAGGAGCCCTCCCAGAGCTTGTACGTGACCTCGAGGTACTCGTCGGCCACGTCGTAGCGCTGATCGTGCTCGAGCTGGTCGTCATGCCCCATGTTCCGGGCTGCGGAGGGCAGGTATCCGGTCACGACGTTCCAGCCGACCCGGCCGTTCGTGAGGTGATCGAGGGTCGACATGCGCCGGGCGAAGGGGTACGGGTGCTCGTACGCGGTGCCAGCGGTCACGCCGAAGCCGAGGTGATCGGTGACAGCGGCCATGGCGCTCACCAGCAGTACGGGATCATTGACGGGCACCTGGGCGCCGTGGCGGACCGCGGCTTCGTTGGAGCCGCCGTACACGTCATACGTACCGAGTACGTCGGCGATGAACAGGCCATCGAAGTTGCCGCGCTCGAGGAGCTGTGCGAGCTCAGTCCAGTAGCCGAGCTCTTTGTAGCGCGCCGACTGATCGAGCGGATGCCGCCACATGCCGGAGGACTGGTGCGCCACGCAGTTCATGTCGAACGCGTTGAAGCGGATCTGCTTGCTCATACGCACCATGGTGAACCACGACGCGCCTCGATCTCTTGTCGGCTGTAACGCGACGACTCAATCGCAGGCGAACGGGCGACTCACACGAGGTCGACTGTGCCGCTGTAGACGAGCTGCGCCGGCCCTGAGAGTGCGACGTGCTCGCCGTCTTCTGCGGGGAACATCCGCACGCCCAGTGTGCCCCCTGGCACTTCGACGCTCCAGTTGTCCGGGGCGCGGTCACCCGCCCAGTACCGCACGGCGAGAGCGGCAGCCGCGACACCGGTGCCGCAGCTGAGCGTCTCCCCCACCCCTCGCTCGAACACCCGCATCCTGACGTGCCCGATCCCGTCGCGCACGAGGGGTTCTCCCGGCACGACGAACTCCACGTTCGCGCCGGAGGGCAGGGGCGGCTCGAGTTCGGGGATGTATTCGAGTTCGAGACCGTCGAGTTCTTCGTCCGATGCGAGAGCGACGACGACATGCGGGTTGCCCACGTCGATTCCGAGCCCGGGGCGAGCGACATCAAGGCCACGCGCCTTTGCGAGCGGGTCGTCGCCGGACAGGCGCCAGCGTCCCAGATCCACCTGATACCCGGTGCCGCTGGCCGTCACATCCCGCACACCGGCGCGGGTGCCGATCGGCAGAGTCGTACCTGGTTCGATCACCGCGAGGCCGGCACCGACCAGATAGTGCGCGAAGACACGGATGCCGTTGCCGCACATCTCGGCGATCGATCCGTCGGCGTTTCGATAGTCCATGAACCATTCAGCAGCAGGTTCCTCAGCGAGCGCTGCCGCGCCCTCCGGAAGAGCTGCCGAGCGCACCACACGGAGGACGCCGTCAGCGCCGATGCCGAAGTGGCGGTCGCAGAGCACCGCGACCTGCGCGGCCGTGAGATCCAGCTCACCGTCGGCGTCAGGGATGATGACGAAATCGTTGCCGGTACCGTGCCCCTTGGTGAATGCGACCATGCGAACAGTCTAGAGAGATCGGCGGCGATCGATCAGCCACGAACCACGCGGTAACGGCCGCACATGAAGTTGCGATTGCGCGCCACGTCGAGCAGCTCGAGGTCGAGAGTTCGCGGCAGCAACGGCGCTCCACCGCCGAGAGTGACCGGCGCGAACTGCACCCAGACCTCATCGAGGAGCCCGGCGTCGGCGAACTGGCCGGCCAGATCACCACCGCCGACCACCCACAGGTCTTTACCGCCTGCGGCCGCGGTCATCGCGGCGTGCACCTCGGAGATCGCGTCCCTGGTGAGTGTCACCTCGGCCCCGTCGGGAATCGCCAGCTCGCGATGGGTGAACACCCACGTCGGCTGCGAGTACCCCCAGACACCCTGCTCGTGATCGAGTACCCATTCGTACGTGGATGCCCCCATCGCCAGGGCGCCGATCGTCTTCTCGAACTGCTGATAGGCCATCGGTCCTTCGGCATCGATGTCCTGTGTCAGCAGCCAATCGAGCGAGTGCTCTGGCGTTGCGATGAAACCGTCGAGACTGGAGGCGGTGAAGAAATGCGTGCTCATGACTCCATGATGAACCCGGGCACCGACATCGCTCAGAGCAGTTCTGCGGGATCACTTCCCGGAGCGAGCCAGGTGAGCTCCGGATAGCGTTTGAACCACGACACCTGGCGGCGCGCGTAGCGACGGGTGAGTGCCTGAGTCGACGCCACGGCCTCAGCCTCGGTCAGCTCACCCCTCAGCTGTGCGAGCGCCTGCGCATAGCCGATCGCGCGACTCGCCGTGACGCCTTCCTCCAGCCCCCTCTGACGCAGGTGCTCGACCTCTTCCAGCATCCCGTCCGCCCACATCCGCTCGACTCGCCTGTCCAGACGCTCGACCAGTTCGGGTCTGTCGACGTGGAGCCCCAGGATACGAGTGGTCGGATGCCAGAGCTCAGGAGTCTCCGGCAGAGCAGCACCGTGAGTCTTCTCCCCCTGCTCGAGAACTTCCAGTGCACGGACGACGCGGCGGCCGTTCTTCGGATCGATCCGTGCGGCAGCGGCAGCGTCCGCCGCCTCCAGACGCGCGAAAAGTGCAGCGGCACCGTGCGTCTCGAGGTCGCGCTCGAGACGCGCTCGCGTCTCGGCGTCGCGTGGAGGGAAGCGGAAGTCGAAGATCACGCTGGAGATGTAGAGGCCGGAGCCGCCCACCAGGATCGCGTCGCCACCGCGGGAATGGATGCCCTGGATCGCGGTGCGCGCGAGCGGCTGATACCAGGCGACAGCGGCCTCATCGCGGATATCGCGGACGTCGAGCAGGTGGTGGGGAACGCCGCGACGCTCGGCCCCCGAGAGTTTGGCCGTGCCGATGTCCATGCCCCGGTACAGCTGCATCGCGTCGGCATTGACGATCTCGGCCGGATTGCCGCGTTCGCGCAGCAGCTCTGCGAGGTTCAGCGCCAGGTCGCTCTTGCCGGTTCCCGTCGCGCCGACGATCGCCCACAGGCGGGTTGCGGGCGAATCAGACACCGACGCGGAGCGTGGGGAGACCGAGCGAAACCGCTCGCGGTGCACCGGTGTCTCCGGACGGGGCCGGGACGCCGCACGACTCCGCCTGCGCGCGATCCCACGCGTCTCCACCGCGCGTGCGCCGGATACGCAGCGGAGCGCCGCTCGCGTCGTCGGCGAGAAGGTGGAAGGGCGCGCCGTGCGTGATCGTGACCGTCACCACGTCGCCAGGACGCGGGATGTCAGAACCCTCGGTGACCTCGAAGTGCACGAGGCGGTTGTCTTCGGCGCGCCCCGTGAGCCGATGCGTCTCGGCGTCCTTCTTGCCCTCGCCGACGGAGACGAGCACCTCGACCTCGCGGCCGACCTGCTTCTGATTCTCTTCCAGAGAGATGCGTTCCTGGAGGGCGAGGAGCCGGTTGTACCGCTCCTGCACCACCTCTTTGGGGACCTGGTCCTCCATGGTCGCCGCAGGCGTGCCCTCGCGGATGGAGTACTGGAATGTGAAGGCATTGGCGAAACGGGCCTGCTCCACGACGCGCATGGTGTCTTCGAAGTCCTCGTCGGTCTCACCAGGGAAACCGACGATGATGTCGGTGGAGATCGCCGCGTACGGCATGCGCTCACGAACGCGATCGAGGATGCCGAGGAACTTCGAACTGCGATACGAGCGGCGCATCGCCTTGAGTACGCGGTCGCTGCCCGACTGCAGCGGCATGTGCAGCTGTGGCATGACCGCCGGTGTCTCCGCCATGGCGTCGATGACGTCGTCGGTGAAGGCGGCGGGGTGCGGGCTGGTGAACCGGATGCGCTCGAGTCCGTCGATCTCGCCGGCGGCGCGCAGCAGTTTGCCGAAGGCCTGACGATCCCCGAATTCGACGCCGTACGAGTTCACGTTCTGACCGAGCAGCGTGACCTCGATCGCGCCGTCTTCCACGAGCAGGCGGATCTCGTTCAGGATGTCGCCGGGGCGACGATCCTTCTCCTTGCCGCGCAGGCTCGGCACGATGCAGAAGGTGCAGGTGTTGTTGCAGCCGACCGAGATCGACACCCATCCGCTGTGAGCGGAGTCGCGCTTGGTCGGCAGCGTCGAGGGGAAGACCTCGAGGGATTCGAGGATCTCGAGTTCGGCGTCGCCGTTGTGGCGTGCGCGTTCGAGTAGTCCGGGCAGCGAGCCCATGTTGTGGGTGCCGAACACGACGTCGACCCAGGGCGCCTTGTCGAGGACCGCGTCTTTGTCCATCTGGGCGAGGCAGCCGCCGACGGCGATCTGCATGCCCTCCTTGCGACGCTTGACGGATGCCAAGTGCCCGAGCGTGCCGTAGAGCTTGCCCGCAGCGTTGTCACGAACGGCGCAGGTGTTGATGATGACGACATCCGCCTCCGCGCCGGAATCGGCTCGGAGGTAGCCTGCGCTCTCCAGCGAGCCGGAGAGACGTTCGGAGTCGTGCACATTCATCTGGCACCCGAAGGTGCGCACCTCGTACGTCCGCTGACGTCCGTCGGCGTCGACGGCCGCCGACGAGGCCTGGATGATCGTCGGTTCGCTGCTGAGGATAGTCATGGTGAACCCATTCTACGAGCGTTCGGGCCGGGTCACTCCGAGTCGACGAACCGCACGCCGCTTGTCGGCTTGCCCAGCGACGTCTCGGTCAGCGCCGTCCTCGCCGCGTTCATGGCGACGGAGCCGCCGTATCCGCGTCGCGCGAGCTGGCCCATGAGTCGCCGAAGCGCGGTCTCGAAGTCGAGCCGGGTCATCGAACGCGCCTTGGTCCTGGCGAACTCCAGCGCCCGTTCGGCATCGTCATCCGGCAGATCCCCGAGCGCGGTGTCGATGACGTCGCGCGGAATGCCACGCTGTGCCAAAGCCCTCGACAGTGCGACGCGCCCCTGTCCCTTGCGCTCGATGCCCGATATCACCAGCTGCTCAGCGAGGATCAGGTCGTCGAGGTAGCCACGCCTGCAGAAGTCGTCGACCGCGTCGTCGATCTGCGAGAGGTCCAGATCATGGCCGCGCAGCACCTGCCGTGCCTCGGAGATCGACAGAGAGCGCGCCCGCAGCTTGCGCAGCAGTGACTCCTCACCGGTTGCACGGATCTGATCCGGGTCGCGCTCTGGTGGCTGCTCCCCCGCGACCGCAACCTCTGAGCGGTGCAGAACTTCCGATCGCTCGTTCACGGCAGCCGCCTCGTGCGAGGGCCCGTGCGAGGGCTGGTGCGGCAGTGCAGACGCCGGCGCCACCTTGTCCCCGAAGAGTGGGATCACGGGAGCGAGGCGCGCCTCGCCCCCGTCACCGACAGTCATCAGGCCGGAATACGCTGCGTGAGCTCGGCCGCAGCTTCAGGAGCCTCGTCGGCGACCGCTCCGCCGATGCCGAGCTTCTGCTTGATCTTCGTCTCGATCTCCAGGGCGACGTCAGCGTTCTTGATGAGGAACGAACGTGCGTTCTCCTTGCCCTGACCCAGCTGATCGCCGTCGTAGGTGTACCACGAACCCGACTTCTTCACGAGCCCATGCTCCACACCGAAATCGATGAGGCTGCCTTCACGCGAGATGCCAGTGCCGTACAGGATGTCGAACTCCGCCTGCTTGAAGGGCGGTGCCATCTTGTTCTTCACGACCTTGACGCGGGTGCGGTTTCCCACCGCTTCGGTGCCATCCTTCATGGTCTCGATGCGACGGATGTCGAGGCGGACGGAAGCGTAGAACTTCAGCGCCTTACCACCGGCCGTCGTCTCGGGGGACCCGAAGAACACGCCGATCTTCTCGCGCAGCTGGTTGATGAAGATCATGGTGGTGTTGGTCTGACTCAGACCGCCCGTGAGCTTGCGGAGCGCCTGCGACATGAGTCGCGCCTGCAGACCCACGTGCGAGTCGCCCATCTCGCCCTCGATCTCGGCGCGCGGGACCAACGCAGCGACGGAGTCGATGACGATGAGGTCGATGGCACCGGAACGCACGAGCATGTCGGCGATCTCGAGTGCCTGCTCGCCTGTGTCCGGCTGAGACACAAGGAGTGCGTCGATGTCGACGCCGAGTTTCTTCGCGTACTCAGGGTCGAGCGCGTGCTCGGCGTCGATGAAGGCGGCGATGCCGCCGCCACGCTGGGCGTTGGCGATCGCGTGCAACGTCAACGTCGTCTTACCCGACGACTCAGGGCCGTAGATCTCGACGATTCGGCCGCGCGGCAGGCCGCCGACGCCAAGAGCGACGTCGAGGGCGATGGAGCCCGTCGGAATGACAGCAACAGGGGCGCGCTCATCGCTGCCCAGTCGCATGACCGAGCCCTTCCCGAACTGCCGGTCGATCTGGGCGAGGGCTGATTCCAGGGACTTCTCGCGGTCTGCGGGTGATGGCATGACGTGCTCCTATGTATTCGCATGGTGCCGCCTGTAGGCTGTCGCGGCCACCCCGACTGGGGCGAACTCTCCGACAAGGCGTATGGCTTTTTCGGCCTGTCATCACCGTACGAGCGACCTCCGACATTGCATCGGCTGCCCCACGAATCGGGGATGACTTCACCTCGAAACCACTTGTGCAGAACGTTACGCGCACTTCGAACACATATTCGACGACACGCCGATCCGGCACAGAGCGGACGCGATCAGAGAATCGAGTGCAGCTCCGCGCCCTCAGTGCCTGCGCGGCTCGAGCCGTCCGACTCCGTAGCGACGCTCCGCCGGCACATCGGTCTCGGCGCAGAGGGCGAGCCAGATCTCACGCGGCGCGACGCCTGCATCCAGGGCCTCTGCTGCCGTCCGATTGCCGAGAGCATCCAGGACGAGATCCGTCGTCAGCATCGCGGCGCGCGCACCGAATTCGTCGTCGACCGCGCGAAGGAACTCACTGCGCCGCATTGAAGGTCTACCCGAGGAGCCGCAGGTCAGTGCAGTGAGAGTTCGGGTTCGATGGACGCGACCAGGTCGTCCGGAACGACATCAGGGAACACCTGGATGCCCTCGAGGACGGAGATGCGGTCGCCCACCTCACGCATGATGATCGAGATGGGCACGTCGAGCGCTTCGGCGACCGAAGCGAGGATCTCGCTCGAGGCCTCCTTCTGACCGCGCTCGACCTCGCTGAGATATCCGAGCGCCACGGAGGCCTTGCCCGCGACCTGCCGGAGCGTACGCCCCTTCTGCAGGCGGAAGTCCCTCAGCACATCGCCGATTTCCTGTCGTACAAGAATCATCGGAACCTCCTCTCGATTCCCCTCATCGGAGCGTGCTCCGAACGGATCGCCAGTCTAACCCGACTCTCTGAATAAAAAACTACCGTTTCACGCTGTGCTTTCGTTGTGAGCACATCTTCCATCGCCACACTTCTCACAACGATCATGGGCGGTGTGCTATTCCCCCATCTCTTCGAGCAGCTTCTCGATCGCCGCATCCACGGTCTGAGCTCTGATCGATGCGCGATCGCCATCGAGCCGCAGCGAGAACGCACGCACGCGCATGGGCGTGGCGATGCCGATGTGCACGGTTCCCACCGGTTGCCCGTCAGGCGAATCCGGACCGGCGATCCCCGTCGTGGACAGACCCACGTCCGCTGATCTGCCTGCGACGCTCACGGCATCGCGCACGCCACCGGCCATCTGCTCCGCGACGAGCGGATGAACCGGCCCGTGCTCCTCGAGCAGCGCGGCATCCACTCCGAGCAGCGAGGCCTTCACGGGCGTCGCGTATGCGACGACCCCTCCGAGCAGGGTCGCCGATGCGCCTGGAACCGACACGATCTCTGCTGCCAGTGCCCCGCCTGTGAGCGATTCGGCGATTCCCAGTGTCCATCCGCGCGCAGTGAGCGCGGCCACCAGTTCCGCCGCCACGGTCATGATCTGTCGGCGCGTGATCCGCGCACCTGTGAGAGCACGTAGTCGATCCCGCTGACGACGGTGAGCGCAAGTGTCACGTACATCAGCACGATGCCGACGCCGATCCACCAATCCATGCCGATCAGCTGGTGAAGAGGCAGCAGCCACCAGCCGAGCGCGATGCCCTGCACCGCGGTCTTGACCTTTCCCAACCACGCGGCGGCCACGATGTGGCTGCTGGCGACTATGAAGCGATGGATCGTGATGCCCCATTCACGGATGAGGATGATGATGACGATCCACCAGGGCCATTCGGCGAGGATCGCGAGTCCGACGAAGCCTGCGCCGGTGAGCAGCTTGTCGGCGATCGGATCCCAGAGCTTTCCGAAGTCGCTGACGATGTCGTACTTGCGGGCGAGATATCCGTCGACCCAGTCCGTCGAGATGGCCACGATGAACAGGACACCGGCGATCCAGCGGATCACGAGGTCGTCGAGGCCGTACGTCCCGCCGAGGAGCAGCAGGACGAAGAAGACCACGGCGAGCGGGATCCGTGCGATCGTGATCGCGTTCGGCAACTGCCGCGGAATCGCCATCAGTCGCGACCCGTCAATCCCCAGGCGTCTTCGCCGGCATCGTCCTCATCGACCACGGGCAGTCCGCGGAACTGCTCTTCGATCGGGTCGTGAGCGGGTCCTGGCTGCGCCGCAGCCGGCGAGGGTGCCGGCGCAGCGGCCGGAGGGTCATCGCCGCGCAGTTTCGCCATGACGTCCGGCAACTGCTCGGCCGTCACAAGCACATCGCGCGCCTTCGAGCCCTCGGACGGGCCGACGATCTCGCGGGACTCGAGGAGATCCATCAGACGCCCGGCCTTCGCGAAGCCGACGCGCAGTTTGCGCTGCAGCATCGAGGTCGAGCCGAACTGGGACGAGACGACGAGCTCTGCGGCGGCGAGCAGCACCTCGAGGTCGTCGCCGATGTCCTCGTCGACTTCCTTCTTCCTGGTCGGCTCCAGCGCCTCCTGCACATCCACCCGGTACTCGGGCCGAGCCTGAGCAGTGACGTGCTTGACCACCGCGTCGATCTCGCTCTCCTCGACCCACGCGCCCTGCAGTCGGAACGGCTTGGATGAGCCCATCGGCGAGAAGAGCGCATCGCCCTGGCCGATCAGCTTGTCGGCGCCGGGGCTGTCGAGGATGACGCGGCTGTCGGTGACGCTGGTCACCGCGAAGGCGAGACGCGAGGGCACATTGGCCTTGATCAGACCGGTGACGACGTCGACGCTCGGACGCTGGGTCGCGAGCACCAGGTGGATGCCGGAGGCACGGGCGAGCTGCGTGATGCGCACGATCGAGTCCTCGACGTCACGAGGGGCGACCATCATGAGGTCTGCGAGCTCGTCGACGACGACCAGCAGGTACGGGTACGGCTTGAGCACGCGTTCGCTGCCGAGGGGAACCTCGACCTCACCGGCGCGCACGGCCTTGTTGAAGTCGTCGATGTGGCGGAATCCGAACGACGCCAGGTCGTCGTACCGCATGTCCATCTCCTTCACCACCCACTGGAGTGCCTCTGCGGCCTTCTTCGGGTTGGTGATGATGGGCGTGATCAGGTGCGGCACACCGGCGTAGCTCGTGAGCTCGACGCGCTTGGGGTCGATCAGCACCATGCGCACGTCGGACGGACGCGCCCGCATCAGCAGGCTGGTGATCATCGAGTTGACGAAGCTCGACTTACCGGATCCGGTGGATCCGGCGACCAGCAGGTGCGGCATCTTCGCGAGGTTCGCGACGACGAAGTTTCCGCCGACGTCCTTGCCGACGCCGACCGTCAGCGGATGAGTGCTCTTGTGCGCAGCCGCGGAGCGGATGACGTCACCGAGGGCGACCGTCTCGCGGTCGGTGTTCGGGATCTCGATGCCGATCGCGCTCTTGCCGGGGATCGGCGAGAGGATGCGAACATCGTTCGACGCCACCGCATAAGCGATGTTGTTGCTCAGCTGCGTGATCTTCTCGACCTTGACCCCGTGGCCCACCTCGACCTCGTACTGCGTGACCGTCGGTCCGCGCGAGAATCCGGTCACCTTGGCGTCGATCTTGAACTGCGAGAGCACGCTCGTGATCTGCTCGACGATCTTGTCGTTCGCCTCGGAGCGGGCGACCGAGGGTGGACCGGCGCTGAGCACGCCGGGCGACGGCAGGGAGTACGGGGCGCTCGGAGCCTGCAGACCGCGCTCTCCCGGACCGTCGGTCCCGAAGCCGGAAAGTCCTGGCAGCTCTGGCTGCTCGCCAGTGTCGCCGGAGTCGTCGAGCAGTGCGGTGCTCCCCTGGGCGCCGAGCTTGTCCATCACGCTCTGCACGTCGGTGAGCACCTCGGTGGCGGCATCCGCGGGGTCGGCGACGATGACAGCCTGGTCATAGGCGGTGTTGTCGACCGGCCCGTCATTCGGCGACAGCAGCTCGGTGAGGTCCTGCGAGCCGATCCCCTCGTCGGGATCCTCTTCGCGACCGGTCTTGTTCCGGCGCCACCACGGGAGGACGTTCGGATCGTCGTCCTCGTCGAACGAGCCCTCCGCCTTGTCTGCGGCGGCCTTCTCGTCGAAAGCGGGCTTCTCGACGCGCTCCGCGCCGAACATCCAGGCGTACAGGTCTCCGAGCCTCGCGCCGATGCGGTTCGGCGGGGTCTTCGTGATGATCAGGATGCTGAGCGCGGCCAGCAGCCCCAGCACGATGTAGGCGACGATGTCGGTGAGATACGACAGCGGCTCCCCCAGCATCCAGCCGAAGAGTCCCCCGGCCGCGCTGAGTGCCGGCATACCCGATTTCGGCTCCGGCTGCCCGCCCGCGACGTGGCAGATTCCGGCGATCGTGAGCACGAACAGGCCGAAGCCGATCCCGATGCGTCCGTTGTCGTGCACTGACGAGGGATGCCGGAACAGCCAGCCCGCGAGGATCAGCAGCAGCACCGGCATCAGGAAGGCGGTACGACCGATCAGACCGCCCACCGAGTAGGCGCTGATGTTCTGAGCGATCTCGTTGCCGATGAAGAACCACTCGGTGACCGCGCCCAGGCACGCCAGCAGCACCAGGAACAACGGGAACCCGTCGCGCCGCTGGTCCTTCTCGAGCGCCTCTGGCCCGAAGGCGCGGAAGAGCCCACCGACGCCGTGTGCCAGGCCGAGCCAGGCGCGCACGGCGACCGGGGGTCTGTCGACATCGTCGATGTACTTCTTCGGGGTCGCCGGCAGCTTCTTGGTAGGGGCCGTCTGCGCCTTCGAGCGCGCGGGAGACTTCTCGGACGCGCGCGAGGTCTTGGTGGTGCTCCTGGCCATGGTGAAAGCCTACGGCGAGGCGCCGACAAGCCGCGTAATGACGCGGCTTTCCCGCCGAATGACCTACGCCTCGATGACGAGCGGGACGATCATCGGACGGCGGCGGAGCTTCTGATTCACCCAGCGACCGATCGTGCGCCGAACCACCTGGGAGAGCGCGTGGGTGTCGCGCACGCCGTTGCCGGAGGCCTCCTTGAGCGCCGCCACGATCTTCGGGACCACGTCGTCGAAGACCGAGTCGTCCTCGGCGATGCCACGGGCGTGGATCTCCGGCCCGGTGATGATGCGTCCGGTCGCGGCATCCACCACGATGATGATCGAGACGAAGCCCTCCTCACCGAGGATGCGACGGTCCTTGAGATCGGCATCCGTGATCTCACCGACGGTCGAGCCGTCGACGTACACGAAGCCGATGTCGAGCTGACCGGCGATGGTCGTCCGGCCGTCCTTGAGGTCGATGATCGTGCCGTTGGACGCGAGGATCGTGTTCGCCTCGGGAATACCCGTGTCCTGTGCGAGCTTGGCGTTCGCCACCAGGTGACGGTATTCGCCGTGCACGGGCAGCACGTTCTTCGGTCGCAGGATGTTGTAGCAGTACAGCAGTTCGCCCGCTGCTGCGTGCCCTGAGACGTGTACCTTGGCGTTGGCCTTGTGCACGACGTTCGCGCCGAGCTTGGTGAGTCCGTCGATCACGCGGTACACGGCGTTCTCGTTGCCGGGGATCAGGCTGGAGGCGAGGATGACCGTGTCGCCCTCGCCCACTTCGATCGCGTGGTCGAGGTTGGCCATGCGGCTCAGCACCGCCATCGGCTCGCCCTGCGAGCCGGTGGACATGTAGACGATCTTCTCGTCGGGAAGGTCGCGGGCCTTCTTGTAGTCGATCAGCACGTTCTCCGGCACCTTGAGGTAACCGAGATCGGCGGCGATCGTCATGTTGCGCACCATGCTGCGCCCGAGTAGCGCGACGCGGCGACCGTTGGCGTGCGCGGCATCCAGAACCTGCTGGACGCGGTGCACGTGGCTCGAGAAGCTGGCGACGATGACGCGGCGCGGCGCCTTCGCGATCACCTGATCCAGCACCGGGCCGATCGAACGCTCTGTGGGTGTGAATCCGGGTACGTCGGCGTTCGTGGAGTCGACGAGGAACAGGTCGACGCCCTCTTCGCCGAGGCGGGAGAACGCGCGCAGGTCGGTGATGCGACCGTCGAGCGGCAGCTGATCCATCTTGAAGTCGCCGGTCGCCAGCGCCATACCGGCCGGGGTGCGGATGGCGACGGCCAGGGCATCGGGGATGGAGTGGTTGACCGCGACGAACTCGAGATCGAAGGGGCCGACCTTCTCTTCCAGGCCCTCCTTCACGGTGAGCGTGAACGGTCGGATGCGGTGCTCCTTGAGCTTCGCCTCCACGAGCGCCAGCGTGAGGCCCGATCCGATCAGCGGGATGTCGCTCTTCAGACGCAGCAGATAGGGCACGGCGCCGATGTGGTCCTCGTGGCCGTGCGTGAGCACGACACCGACGATGTCGTCGAGGCGGTCCTTGATCGGCTCGAAGTCCGGAAGGATCAGGTCGACGCCCGGCTGGTGCTCCTCGGGGAACAGCACGCCGCAGTCGACGATCAGGATCTTGCCGTCGTACTCGAAGGTCGTCATGTTGCGACCGATCTCGCCGAGACCACCCAGAGGGATGACACGGAGCGCGCCTTCGGCGAGCGGTGCGGGGACGGAGATGGGAATGGACATTGATGTCTCCTCAGTCGGACACTCGTCGTGCCCGTTCGTGCTTATGGGCGCGCGACGCGCCCGTCGTCTCAGCGCGTCGTGCCATGCACCTTCGGCAACGCGCCGCCGGCGGCCGCGTTGCGGTCGGGGCGGAAGTTCGAGAAATCGGCGCCTGGCACATCGGTGACGAGGGCGAGCTCGTCTTCGATGAGCGCGGCTTCCCACTCCTCCGGCCCCACCAGGGGCAGGCGGACGCGGGGGCTGGAGATACGGCCGAGGCCGTGCAGGATGTACTTCGCCGACACCGTGCCTGGCACATGGGTCATGGTCGCGCGCACGAGCGGCTCGAGACGCTTGTGCTCAGCGGTCGCGGCCGCGAGATCACCGCGGTTCACGGCATCCACGATGGTGCGGTACGGCGTCGCCGTGATGTTCGCCGTGACGCCGATCAGTCCGGTGGCCCCGATCGCGAGGTGCGGCAGCGCGTTGGCGTCATCGCCGGAGAAGTACATCAGATCGGTCTGGTTCAGCACGCGGCTGACCTCGCTGAAGTCGCCCTTGGCGTCCTTCACGGCGAGGATGTTGGGGTGCTTGGCGAGACGCAGGATGGTCTCGTACTTGATCGGCACTCCGGTGCGGCCGGGGATGTCGTACAGGATGACCGGGAGGTCGGTGGCATCAGCGACGAGGCGGAAATGCGTGAGGATTCCGGCCTGTGTCGGCTTGTTGTAGTAGGGCGTGACGATCATGATGCCGTCCGCGCCGGCCTTCTCGCTGGCCTTGTACAGCTCGATCGCGTGCGCGGTCTCGTTCGAGCCACCACCGGTGATGATCTTGGCGCGTCCGGCAGCCACTGACTTGCCGACCTCGACGAGCTTGAGCTTCTCGGGGTCCGTGAGGGTCGAGGTCTCGCCGGTCGTTCCCGTCACGACGATGCCGTCCGCACCCGCGGTGATGACGTCATCCATGTGCTTCTCGACGGCGGGCCAGTCGACTTCGCCGTCGGGCGTCATCGGAGTGACGAGCGCGACGAGAACCTGTCCGAAAGGATTGCCCGAATGCGTCATTGCTCCAGCGTATCGGTTCGCGTCCCGTCGCATCGCGCCGGATAGGCTCCTGGGCATGACGTGGCGGACCGATGACTCCCGAATCGTGTACGAGAACGCATGGATCTCGGTTCGCGAGGACGCGGTGACCGGCCCCGCAGGCGCCGGCGTCTACGGTGTTGTGACGCTGCGCCATCCTGCGGTCTTCATCGTCGCCCTCGATGAGCACGAGCGGGTGTGCCTGGTGTCCCTCGATCGCTACACGGTCGGGCGATCCATCGAGGTTCCCGCCGGTGGCAGCGACGGTGAGGACCCCCTGACCGCGGCACAGCGAGAACTGCTCGAGGAGACCGGGATGCGCGCCGACGAGTGGCGCATGATCGGCACGATGAATGCCCTGAACGGTGTGACCGTCGCACCCGAGCACGTCTTCCTCGCCCGCGGACTGCATGACGCCGAAGGCGAGGCCCGCGAGGAGGAGGGCATCGACGAAGTCTCTTGGGTGCCGTTCGCCGAAGCGATCACGATGGTCGCGGACGGCCGGATCAGCGATGGCGAGACGGTTGCCGCACTCGCATATGCGGGTATCCACCTCGGCCGCTTCGGCTGATCGGTCCCGCTCTCGGGCCTTGCTCAGACTCGTCCGCGCCTGGCTGCGCGCGCGGTGAGGGATGACGGCAGCACCTTGGTGACCGCCACGACGAGCTTGTACCTCAGCGACGGAACGCACACGGCCTGGCCGCGGGAGGCCGCGCTCAGCCCTTCCCGCACCACGTCGCGCGCCTGCAACCAGCCGATCTCCGGAATGCCCTCATGGCCCTTCTGCAGGCCCATGCGCTCGTGGAACGTCGTGTGCGTGAAGCCGGGGCACACGGCCGTCACCGTCACGCCGTCCGATGCGTACTCGGAGTTCGCCCACCGGCTGAACCCGATGAGCCACTGCTTGCATGCCGAATAGGTCGAGCGCGAGATGAAACCCGCCACCGAGGCGACGTTGATGATGCGCCCGCCGCGGCCGCGCATCGTGCCGAGAGCGGCATGCATGAGCCTCATCGGAGCTTCGACGTGGATGCGCAGATGGCGCACCTCGTCCTCGATGTCGTTGTCGGCGAACTGGAGCGGCAACCCGAAACCGGCATTGTTCACGAGCAGGTCGATCGGATGCTCCGGCGCCGAGATCCGCGCGGCCACTCGCTTCACGTCGTCCTCGACGACCAGATCCGCCGTGACGACTTCGACGACGACACCGTAGGCCGCTCGCAGCTCAGCGGCGAACGTGTCCAGCGCGTCCTGAGAACGGGCCACGAGCACGAGGTCAGCACCGCGCTCGGCGAGCTGGTGAGCGAACTCCGCACCGAGGCCCGCGCTGGCACCCGTGATCAGCGCGGTGGGCATCAGCGCTCGTATCCGAGGAAGCGGAATCGGATGCCGGTGCGCGAGGTCTGCCACTCCCCCTCATCGACGAGACGCCAGCCCTCCTTGGAGGGCGCGTAGGCGTCTCCGTCGACCTCGAGATCGAGTTCGGTGACCTCCAGCCGATCCGCGTGGGCGATCACCTGTGCGAAGATCTCCGCGCCGCCGATGATCCAGACCTTGTCCAGGCCTCGAACGGCGTCAGCCGCATCAGCCGCGCGACGCGCTCCGTCTGCCGTCCAGTCCTGCTGGCGCGTGATGACGACGTTGTCGCGATCGGGCAGCGGACGGAAGCGCTCCGGAAGTGAGTCCCAGGTCTTGCGTCCCATCACGACGGGAGCGCTGAGAGTGATCTCCTTGAAGTGAGCGAGGTCTTCCGGCACATGCCACGGCATACCGCCCGATGCGCCGATCACACCGCCCGCTGCCTCGGCCCAGATCAGACCGACCCACGGGAGCTCCAGAGGCACCGCGTTCACACCGCCACCGCCGCGCGGATCGGCGGGTGGTGCTGGTAGTCCTCGACGACGAAGTCCGAGAAGTCGTAATCGAGGATCGACTCGGGCTTCCGCGCGAAGCTGAGCGTCGGATACGGGTACGGCTCGCGGGTGAGCTGCTCGCGCACCTGCTCGATGTGGTTGTCGTAAACGTGGCAGTCGCCGCCGGTCCAGACGAAGTCGCCCGGTTCCAGGCCGACCTGCTGAGCGATCATCATGGTCAGCAGCGCGTAACTGGCGATGTTGAACGGCACGCCGAGGAACATGTCGGCGCTGCGCTGATAGAGCTGGCACGACAGTCTGCCGTCGGCGACGTAGAACTGGAACAGGGCGTGGCAGGGTGCCAGAGCCATGTCGGGGATGTCTGCCGGATTCCAGGCGGAGACGATGAGGCGCCGCGAATCGGGAGTGGCCCTGATCTGTTCGATCACCTGCGACAGCTGGTCGATGTGGCCGCCGTCCGGCGTCGGCCACGAGCGCCACTGCACGCCGTACACCGGTCCGAGATCGCCGTCGGCATCCGCCCACTCGTCCCAGATCGTGACGCCGTTGTCCTGCAGCCACTTGACATTCGATTCGCCGCGCAGGAACCACAGCAGCTCGTACGCGATCGACTTGAAGTGCACGCGCTTGGTCGTGATGAGAGGGAAGCCCTTCGACAGATCGAAGCGGATCTGACGGCCGAACACGCTGGTCGTGCCGGTGCCTGTTCGGTCGTCCTTGTGCGTGCCGCTCTCGAGCACTTCGCGGAGCAGATCTTCGTACGGCGTGGGGACGGCTGCGCTCATATCTGCCACGATACCCGGCTCGCAGGCAACGCAGGCGGATGCCGTGGCGAGGGTCGTGCGTCATCCTCCGTCATATCCGCCGCAGCCGTGGCCGGGCGGCATATTCTCATGGAATGCCCGTCTCCATCGCGCTCCTGATCACCGGCGCCGTCGTCGCGCTTGCGATCGCCGGCGGACTCATCGTGCGCGCGCAGGACGGTCGGCGGCGCTCCGGCGGACACCTCGCGGTCCGATCGGAGGATCTCAGCGGGCGATCGCTCGCGGAGACGGCGACGCTGGTGCAGTTCAGCACCGAATTCTGCGCTCGGTGCCCGCAGGTGCGGCGACTGCTCGGCCAGATCGCAGACGAGCACCCCGGCGTCGAACGCGTCGAGATCGATCTCACGAATCGCAACGACCTCGCGACTCGCTATCACGTGCTGCAGACGCCGACGACCTTCCTCGTCGACGCATCCGGGACGGTGCTCTCGCGCTGGGGCGGAGTTCCGCAACGAAGCACGATCGAAGATGCGCTGGCGAACGTTCTCACCCTTCAACCTCAGGAGCAGGCATGACCGCGCCCGCCGGCATCGACCCACGAGGGCCGCGCTTCGCCGCCTCCATCACCGCGACGCTCTTGCTGATCGCTCTGGTGCTGAGCCTGATCGGGATCTCCACGGCACGGGCGGACGCCACCTGGTTCGCGTACCAGCCGCTCGCTGACGCCGTCTTCGTGCCCGACACCAGCGGCTGGGCGCTTCCGGCCTCAGCGCTGGCACAGCGTGCCCTTGATCCCGGCTTCCTGCTCCTCGTCGTGATCGCGCTGCTTTTCCTGTGGGGCGTGCTCTCGCCGCGCACGGCCCCGTGGGGCGTGCTGTTCCGCCGCGCCGTGCGGCCGCGGCTCACTCCTCCGACCGAGTCGGAGGATCCGCGCCCGCCTCGGTTCGCGCAGGGCGTCGGACTCTTCGTCGTCGGCATCGGTCTGGTGCTGCACCTGGCCGGCGTGCCGTGGGCGCTGCCCGTCGCGGCGGGTGCGGCCTTCATCGCGGCGTTCCTCAATGCCGCGTTCGACTTCTGCCTCGGCTGCCAGATCTACCTGGTCCTTCAGCGAGCAGGCATCATCGGCAGAGCGGCTGCTGCCTGAGCCGAAGGTTCCCCACCGGGCTCCTGGTCGATAGGCTGGCCGCACACCCCGCCACGAACCTTGGAGGAACCATGCCTGTCACCAGCGAAGCCACCACCACCTGGAACGGTTCCCTGATGGAGGGGTCAGGCAACGTCGCCTTCTCCTCCTCGAACCTCGGAACCTTCCCGATCAACTGGAAGGCCCGCAGCGAGGGCTCCGACACGACGACCACGCCGGAAGAGCTCATCGCCGCCGCGCACTCGTCGTGCTTCAGCATGGCGCTCTCCAACGCCCTGGCTGACAACGGCACCCCGCCGGAGCGCGTCAACACCACGGCATCCGTCACGTTCAAGCCCGGCGTCGGCATCACCGGCAGCCATCTCAACGTGAACGCGTCCGTTCCGGGTCTGACGCCCGAGAAGTTCCAGGAGATCGCCGAGGGCGCGAAGACCGGCTGCCCGGTGTCTCAGGCGCTCGCCGGCATCGACATCACCCTCGAGGCGACACTCGCCTGAGGAACTCCGCTCAAGCCTTCTGCTTGGCGAGGCGGATCGCCGCACGGATGCTCGCACGAGCATCTTTGCGACGGCCCGCCGCATCCTGGACGACGCCGAGCCGGTAACGCGCTCGCCAATCGTCGTCGGCGGCATCCGCCTCGGCCGTATAGCGCTCGACCAGTGTCTCCGCGTCGCCTTTCGCGATGCGACCGCTCGGAGTGAGGTCGGTCTCCGCCGCCGGCATCCCGCCCTCGGAGTCGAGTCTCGTCCCCAGCCGCTCGGCCTCAACGCCGAACTGGATCTCGCGCGCGAGCGCCCAGACCCCGATCAGCGGAAGCACGATCAAGGCGACACCCATGGCGACGCCGACCGGTTCCCCGCTCGCGATCAACAGGATCGCCTTCTGCCCTATGAGCACGAAGTAGAGGACCAGCGACACCCCGATGAGGGTGACCGCGATGCGCGTCATCACGATCGGGCCTGGATCCCGATGTCGATCATGTTCTCGAGCCCGACGAACACGCCGCGCGCGTCGAGCGCGAACGGGACAGCCAGCCGGATGCCTGGTGCATAAGCCTCAGCCGAATCCACCGTGTCGTGCGTGAACGTCAGCGACTCACCTGCGCCGGAGAGGACGATGTCCTGGCGAGCGATCACGCCGGGGCGTCGGAGCGAGTGGATCGGCACGCTGGCCACCTGCTGCCCACGGGCACGCTGGTCCGCGTGCGGGGCGTTGACGGGGCCCAGATCCGCGCGCGCGGCGGCGATGAGCTCTGCGGTGCGCACCGCGGTGCCGCTCGGCGAGTCGGTCTTGGTGTCGCGGTGCGCCTCGACGATCTCCGCCGAAGGGAAGAAGGGTGCGGCAGCGGCCGCCAAAGCGGAGCCCAGGACCGAGCCGAGGGAGAAGTTCGGGATGAAGACGGCGCCTGTCTCCGCTGCATCGACCAGCGGACGCATGAGTGCGATGCGCTCAGCGGACCAGCCGGACGTGCCGACAAGTACGTTGATGCCGCGCTCGACTGATGCGCGCACGACGTCGATGCTCACCTGCGGCGTCGACGCGTCCACGACGAGGTCCGATCCATCCAGCTCTGCCAGGTCACTGGACGAGGTGAGCACGCGAACGACTTCGAAACCCTCGAGCTCGTCGATCACCTGCCCGATGATCGTGCCGAGTCTGCCGGTTCCACCGACGAGTGCCACCTGCTTGGTCATGCCTCCAGTCTATTCAGCGACTGATCGCCGAGTGACACCCGAGCACGGCGCGGCGGGTAGCGTTGAGAGCATGCTCGAGTTGCGCCCGGCCTCACCCGCGACAGCCGAATCCCATGCGATCCTCGCCGAGTACTTCGCGCTGCGTGCGCAGGAGTTCCCCGGGGGTTCGTACACCACGGTGTTCCCGAGACCAGAGGCGTTCGAGGCTCCGGCGGGCGTCTTCCTGCTGGCCGGCCCCGAAGGCGCACCAGTGGGCTGCGGCGGGATCAGGCGTCTGGAGGACAGCGATGCCGGCGTCCGCTACGAGGTCAAGCATCTCTTCCTCAAGCCGGAGACGCGTGGCCAGGGGTGGGGGCGTGCGATTCTGGGCGAACTCGAACGCCGCGCCCGCGAGTGGGATGCCGTGGAGCTCGTGCTCGACACGCACCACACGCTCGAAGCCGCGGGCGGGCTGTACGCCAGGAGCGGCTTCGCACGGATCGACGCCTACAACGACAACCAGAATGCGACGCGCTGGTATCGCAAGATGCTCTGAACGGCGATGCAGCTCACACCGGCATGCAGTTCACACCGGCATCGGGTCGGGCAGGCCGGTGCGAAGCTCGACCGGCAGGTGCGCGAGATCGTTGTGAGTGAGCATCGTCCACGGACGGCCCTGCTTCTGCGCGATGATGCTGAGTCCGCCATTGGCCTGGTTCATCGTCATCCATCGCCACGCCGGTGCACCGAGCACCTCGCGGATGAACCACGAGATCACGAAGTTGTGCGTGATGAGCACTTCGTGCACATCGCCCTGCTTGCGAATGAGGAACTCGTTCACGGCATCCGCCATCTGAGCGCTGCCCGCCTCGATCTCCGCATCCGTCACCGATCCGAAGAACGGCTCGTACGCCGCGGGCGTCTCGTCTGTCATACCCGTCGGCACGCAGTCGAACAGCAGTGCCGAGGGCTTCGGAGTCACCGCCGGCAAACGCTCTGCGATCGTCCGAGCCGTCTCCGTCGCGCGGATCAGAGGAGAATGCCACACCGCATCCAAAGGGAGACCGGAGAGCCGGTCGGCGATCAGCTCCGCCTGACGAACGCCCCGAGGCGAGAGGGGTCCGTCATCGAGTCCGTGTTCCGCGTCCTGCTGTTCACCATGTCTGACCAGGTATAGGTAATGCGTCAAGACCCACTCGCTTCGTCGTCGTTGGCTTTCGCCCAGGCGTCATTCCACCCTATGTCACCCCTGTGACAAGCGGCTACGAATCGACGCGCGTCAGTTCCCGGCGCGCGTCAGGTCGGCGATCTGCGTGCGCGACAGGGTGATGCCGGCGCCCTGCATGAGCTCCTCGACGTGCTGCGTCGCGAACGTGTTGACGATGGGAGCGGCGATCGTGCGCTGCGCGAGCAGCCAGGCGATCGAGACGGCAGCCACTGGGGCCGAGATCTCGGTCGCCACCTGGTCGAGCGCGCGGAGGATCCGGATGCCGCGACGGTTCAGGTGTCCGCGCAGCTGCTCCCCACGCACGCCCTGCGACATCAGCGCCTTGCTGCGGTGCCTGCCGGAGAGGAAACCGTGCTCCAGCGCGTGAGAGGGAGTCACGGCCAGGCTCTGCGCGCCGGCCACCAGTCGGAGGTCGCCCTCGAACGTCTGTCGCCGGATCAGGTTGTAGGGCTCGTCGAGCACTTCGATGCGCGGGTACCCCGCGGCCGCGAGGATGCGTGCCTCGACCAGTCGCTCAGGCGCGAAGCCGAAAGCCCCGACCGCGCTGATCTTGCCCGCATCGCGCAGCCACTCGACCGTGGCCAGCGTGTCTTCCAGATTCGTCTGCTGATCGAGGGTCGCATCGAGGTGCAGCACATCGATACGCTCCGCCCCGAGTCTGGTGAGTGACCCTTCGACCGCACGAACGAGGTTCACCGAGCCGAGACCCGGGTTATCGGCGTGTGAGCCGATGCGCACGCTCAGCAGCGTGCGATCCCGATGCCCGCGCGAGCTCAGCCACTGCCCGATGATGTGCTCGCTGCGACCGCCGGAGAAGCCGTCTGCCGTGTGGATCGCGTTGCCGCCGAACTCCACATAGCGATCGAGGATCGCATGACTCGTCTCGAGGTCGACGTTCCAACCGAACTCGGCCGCTCCCAGCATGAGCGGGAACGTCTCCAAGCCTGTCTCGCCGAGCGGTACGCGGATGCCCTCGCCGACCCCTGGACCGACCACGGGGATCGGGGCGGACGGATGCACGAGCGAATGCTCCTGCAGGCTCGCCTGCTGATCAGCAGCGTCTGCGCTGAACAATCGCATCCTCATCACCCCCGCACATGTCCTGTAGCTACGAACTGCGTGATCTGTGTGCACCCCCCGGTGCGTATTTCGAGAGTAAGCGACGTCGGAGACGACTCTGACCATTGGCGGTAACGCTCGGCAAACTTTGCATAACGTTTCGGTCACATCAGATACGAAGAAGGCCCGGATCCCGCTCACGTGGAGCGGAATCCGGGCCTTTCCGTGTGGCTTACGCCTCGGCGGTCTCCGCCTCGGGCGCGGCTTCGGCGACCGGTGCCTCAGCGGCTGCGTCGTCGAGGACGGGCTCGAGCGACAGCTTGCCGCGGTCGTCGATCTTCGTGATCTTCACGAGGATCTTCTGGCCGACCGAGAGCACGTCGTCGACGTTCTCGACGCGCTTGCCACCGGCGAGCTTGCGCACCTCGGTGACATGGAGCAGTCCGTCCTTGCCGGGCAGCAGCGAGATGAAGGCACCGAACGATGCGATCTTCACGACAGTTCCGAGGAACTGCTCGCCGATCTCCGGGTTGGTGGGGTTGGCGATCGCGTTGACCTGGGCACGAGCAGCCTCGGCCGAGGGACCGTCGGTTGCGCCGATGTAGACGGTGCCGTCCTCCTCGATGGAGATCTGCGCACCGGTCTCGTCCTGGATCGCGTTGATCGTCTTGCCCTTCGGGCCGATCAGCTCGCCGATCTTGTCGACGGGGATCTGCACGCTGATGACGCGCGGCGCGGTGGGCGCCATCTCGTCAGGAGCGTCGATCGCGGCGTTCAGAACACCGAGGATCGTCAGACGCGCGTCCTTCGCCTGCGTCAGCGCACCGGTGAGCACGTCGGACGGGAGTCCGTCGAGCTTGGTGTCGAGCTGGATGGCAGTGATGAACTCGCTGGTACCCGCGACCTTGAAGTCCATGTCGCCCAGTGCGTCTTCCGCGCCGAGGATGTCGGTCAGGGCGGCGTAGCGCGTCTGGCCGTCGACCTCGTCGGAGACGAGGCCCATCGCGATGCCGGCGACGGCTGCGCGCAGCGGCACACCCGCGTTCAGCAGCGACAGGGTCGAGGCGCAGACAGAGCCCATCGACGTCGAGCCGTTGGAGCCGAGCGCCTCGGACACCTGACGGATCGCGTACGGGAACTCCTCGCGGCTGGGCAGCACAGGCGCGATCGCACGCTCGGCCAGGAAGCCGTGCCCGATCTCGCGACGCTTCGGCGACCCGACTCGGCCGGTCTCACCGGTCGAGTAGGGCGGGAAGTTGTAGTGGTGCATGTAGCGCTTGGAAGTCGTCGGGGACAGCGAGTCGATCTGCTGCTCCATCTTGAGCATGTTCAGCGTGGTGACACCCATGATCTGGGTTTCGCCGCGCTGGAAGATCGCGGAACCGTGCACCCGCGGGATGACCTGCACCTCTGCGTCCAGCGGGCGGATGTCGGCAAGTCCACGGCCGTCCATGCGGACACCCTCGGACAGCACGCGACCGCGCACGATCTTCTTCGTCAGCGACTTGTATGCGCCCGAGACCTCACCGGCGGCGGAAGCAGGAAGGGTTCCGGCCTCGACGGCGGTGGCGACCTCGGCCTTGACGCGGTCCTTGACCTGGTCATCGGCGCTCTGACGCTCGATCTTGTCGGCGATCAGGTAGACCTTCTCGAGATCAGCCGTCGCGGATGCGGCGATGAAGTCGTAGGTTGCCTGCTCGTACGCCGGGAAGACCGGGTAGACGCCAGGAGCCTTCGAGGAGTGCGAAGCCATCTCGGCCTGCGCCTCGACGAGCTGCTTGAGGAACGGCTTGGCGGCTTCGAGGCCACCGGCGACGACCTCCTCGTTCGGCTTGACCGCGCCGCCCTTGATGAGGTTCCAGCTGTTCTCGGTGGCTTCGGCCTCGACCATCATGATCGCGACGTCTTCTGAGCCGTCCGACTTCTTGACGACCCGACCGGCGACCATCAGGTCGAACACGGCCTCTTCGACCTGAGCCTGGTTCGGGAACGCGACCCACTGGTCGGCGTTCTCGCCCTGGCCGGGGATGAGCGCGAGGCGCACACCGGCGATGGGGCCGGAGAACGGCAGACCCGAGATCTGGGTCGACGCGGAAGCCGCGTTGATCGCCAGAGCGTCGTAGTACTCACCGGGAGCGATCGACAGCACAGTGATGACGACCTGGACCTCGTTGCGGAGGCCGTCGACGAACGACGGACGAAGCGGACGGTCGATCAGACGGCAGACCAGGATGGCCTCGGTCGAGGGACGGCCCTCGCGGCGGAAGAACGAGCCGGGGATCTTGCCTGCTGCATACGAACGCTCTTCGACGTCGACGGTCAGCGGGAAGAAGTCGAATCCTTCGCGAGGGTGCTTGCCCGCGCTGGTGGCGGAGAGGATCATCGTCTCCCCGTCGAGGTAGGCCGCAACCGAACCCTGCGCCTGCTGAGCGAGGCGGCCGGTTTCGAAGCGGATGGTGCGGGTGCCGAAGCGGCCGTTGTCAAGAACGGCCTCGGCGGCAGTGATTTCAGGACCTTCCAAGAGGTCTCTCCTTCTTTGTTTAGACTCGTCCGTCCGTGTGACGGGCGAGATCATACGTCAGCGCGCACAACACGGCGCGCGAACTGCACACAGCAGTCCGGTCCCAGCCTACCAGCGCATGCAGAATTCGCGGATGACCTGGGCGCCTCAATGGACTTCGACGCTCCGCATCGACGACGAACGGCCGATGTAGACATAGTCGTCGTGCTTGGCCACACGTCCGTCGCCGGCCACCCGACCACGCAGACGCCGCCATACCCAGGGCAGGGCGTGGTGCTGCCACCACGCGGCTCGGGTCGTGGCATCGATGTCGTGCAGCACCTGATCCAGCGCGCCGAGGGTGTCTGCGTGCGGCACACCGAGCATCTCTCCTGCCTGATAGGCGAGGAAACGGTGTCCGCGGCTGCTGAGATGCACCAGGTCCTCGCCCCAGTTCGGCCTGGACGAGAGCTCCGGGTGCAGATCGGTGTCGATGAGCATCGCTCCCGTGCGCTCCGCGACACCGGCCAGCCGACTGGCGAAGTCGGCGAATCTGCGGGTGAACAGCCGCGCGGCCCTCCGGTCGGGCAGGAACGGTGTCACGAGCAGCACGTCCGCCCCGTCGTCGCGGAGTGTCTGCACCACTTGCTCGACCTGTGCGGCGAGCGCAGGGACGTCGGCGTGGGATTTCACGAGATCGTTGGCACCGATCAGGATCGACACGAGGTCGGGCCGCAGCTCGCGCGCCTTGGTGAGCTGCTCCCCGGACACATCGCGCACCCTCCGGGATCGCACGGCGAGATTCGCATAGTGCAGGCCGCCGCGGGCAGCCAGCAGGAGCGCCATGCGATCTGCCCACCCGCGCAGCGCGCCGTCGGGCGCTGGGTCGCAGAGTCCCTCGGTCAACGAGTCGCCGAGCGCGACGTAGCGCTGCCAGCGTCGCCCCGCCGTCGGCGGCGCGGGCTCCGGCCTGCGGACGCGCGCGCTGCGCAGTTGCCGATCGAGACCGTGCAGCCCGCGGGCCTCTTCGAAGTGCCCGAGCAGCTGGCCGCACACCGCCTGCCAGCTGCGTCCCTCGACGGCGGCCCGGCCGGCGACCCCGAATGCACGGCGCTTGCGACCGTCGCCAGCGAGATCGGCCACCCGCATGCGAAGGTCATCCAGGTCCCCCGGCCGGTACAGCCATCCGTCGATGCCCATCCGCACCAGATCGAGTGGGCCGCCCCGCCCCGTCGCGACGATCGGCACGCCACTCGCGTGGGCTTCCTGCAGAGTCTGCCCGAACGTCTCGCTCTCCCCCGGGTGCACGAAGATGTCGAACGACGCGATCGCCTGTGCGAGGGCATCGCCGTCGAGATGGCCGAGGAACACGGCATCCGGCATCTCCGCCTGAAGGCGCGCCCTCGACGGCCCGTCTCCGACGATGACGAGGCGCACGCCGGGCACCTGCTGCAACACGGCGAGGTCTTCGACCTGCTTCTCTGCCGCCAGCCGTCCGACGTAGCCGACGATGACCTCTTTCGTCATGCACCGCTGCCAACTCTCGTCGCGACGCGAAGGGTGGAAGCGTTCAGCGTCCACTCCTCGCCCCCAGCGGCGGATGCGGTCGACGCCGAGCCCGGTCAGCTGATGCTCGGATTCGGTCGAGGGGACGAGCGTGAGGGTCGCCCGGCGGTGCAGGCGGACGATGTGGTTGCGCGCGAACGTCGTGGTCGCGGGGAGCCGGTAGCGCTCCGTGTAGGCGGCGATGTCGGTCTGATACGCGGCGACAGCGGGTATGCCGCGACTGGATGCGGCGAGCGCACCACGCCATCCCAGCGCGAACGGTGACGCGAGGTGCACCACATCGGGGCGGAATCGTTCCAGTGACGCCGCGACGCGCCGAGTGGTCGCGGCGCCGATCCTGACGTTGCGATAGCCGGGCAGTGCCAGGCTCGCCACCGGCTCGATCGGGGCGCCGTGCACCCGGGAGGGGATGCCGACAGCGTCAGGCGCGATCACGTGGGCCTCGTGGCCGTTGCGCTCGAGGTGGCGCAGGATCTGCAGCACAGACCCTGTCACGCCGTTCATGTGCGGCAGGAAGGATTCGGTCACGATTGCGACTCTCACGATCTCAGGATGACGCCGCCGATCACACGCATCCGACAACGGCGGGCCCTGTACCCGAGTGTTCACCTGTTGCATGACTGACCTTCACCGGCTGTCCCCGATTCCGTTTCCGTTCACCTTCGGCGCGCAGAGTTGACGCGTGATTCCGGAAGCGCTCGCTGATGCGGTGACCGGCCCATGGTCCCTCGTGGTGATGGGCCTGCTGGTCTTCGGCGATGCGTTCTTCGTGATCGTGCCCGGCGAGATAGCGGTCACCGCGCTGGGTGCGCTCTCGACCTCCACCGGGACGCCGCCGCTGTGGACGGTGATCCTGTGCGCAGCCGTCGCCGCTGCCTGCGGGGATCTGCTCTGCTACGGGATCGGCCGATGGGTGGGGCTCGACAGGTGGCGATGGATGCGCACCGAGCGTCTGCAGCGCGCGCAGCGGTGGGCGCGGGGCCGACTGGAGGCGGGAACGGCGGTCGTGCTGTTCACCGCGAGGTTCATCCCCTTCGCGCGACTCGCGATCAACCTCGTCGCCGGCGCGACCCGGATCCCGTTCCCCCGCTATCTGGGATTGGTCGCGCTCGCGGCCACGGGGTGGGCGACGTACCAGGCCGCGATCGGCGCCCTGTTCGCTGCGATCCTCCCTGACGCGCCGATCGTGTCGGTGCTGATATCCGTGGTCGTCGCCATCGGACTCGGCGCGCTGATCGATCTGCTCATCCGCAGGCGTGCGCGCCGACGAAATCCTGTCGCGACTCGTCTGCCGTCCGGCTAGGCTGGCGTCATGAGCACCGAAGAAGGCGCAACCTCCTCGTCCGAGGAGATGAAGCGCAAGTTCAAGGAAGCGCTCGAGAAGAAGAACGCACATCACCGCAACGGTGAATCACATCTGGACGGCGACTCCGCCGTCCACGCGGCGAATGCCCCGCAGACGCGACGTGAGTTCCGACGCAAGAGCGGATGACCACCAAGAGGGCCACCCCCGATCGGGATGGCCCTCTTCCTCTTGCGGACGCTCGGGTTCAGCGTTGCGCGCGCGCCTTGGCCCTGGTCTCCTTCGCCGCCAGTTCTGCAACGGCCGCTTCTTCCAGGCCCTGAGTGCCGACAGCATCCGTCGCGGTGGACATCCCGTCGTGGGACGAACCGTCCAGCATCGACTCGTCGAACGGCTCGCCCCCGCCGAGCACGCGCCGCGCTCGCGCCGGATCGATCTGCTTGGTCCAGGTTCCGATGAGCAGAGTGGCCACGGCGTTGCCGGTGAAGTTGGTGAGAGCGCGGCCCTCGGACATGAAGCGGTCGATGCCCACGATCACGCCGACCCCGTCGACGAGGTCGGGGCGGTACGCCTGCAGACCCCCGGCGAGAGTGGCGAGGCCCGCACCGGTGACGCCTGCGGCCCCCTTGCTCGCGATGATCATGAACAGCAGCAGTCCGATCTGCTCGCCGATCGACATGGGCTGCCCCATGCCCGCCGCGATGAACAGGGACGCCATCGTCAGATAGATCGCCGTGCCGTCGAGGTTGAACGAGTACCCGGTCGGCACCGTGATCCCCACGACCGGCTTGGACACCCCGACATGCTCCATCTTCGCGATGAGCCGCGGGAGCGCCGACTCCGACGACGACGTGCCGACGATGAGCAGGTACTCGCGGCCCAGGTACTTGATGAGCTGGAAGATGTTCAGTCGCGTCACCGCGTACAGCAGCGTGCCGAGCACACCGATGATGAACACGATGCAGGTGATGTAGAACGCGACCATCAGCAGGCCCAGTCCCCAGATCGCCGCGATGCCGGTCTTGCCGACGACAGCGGCGATCGCACCGAACGCACCGATCGGCGCGAGCCACAGGATCATGCCGAGGATGCGGAACACCAGCACCTGAAGGTGCTTCACCGCGGCCATGATCGGCGCGCCCTTCTCGCCGAGTCCCTGCACGGTGAATCCGACGAGCAGCGCGATGAAGAGCACCTGCAGCACGCTCTCACCCGTGAAGGCCGAGAAGAACGTGGTGGGGATGATGCCGAGGATGAAGTCCTGCGTGGACTTCGCCTCCGTGGTGGTCGCGTCGTACGACGCGCCGGCCATGTTCAGCCCGGTGCCGGGGTGGATGATGTTTCCCACGACAAGACCGATCGCCAGCGCGAACGTGGACATCAGCATGAAGTACAGGAGCGCGAGACCGCCGATCTTCCCGACGGTGGCCGCCTTCGCGATCGATCCGACGCCGACGACGATCGTGCAGAAGATGATCGGTGCGATCATCATCTTGATCAGTGAGACGAAGCCCTTGCCGAGCGGTTCCAGGCTCTGCGCGAACTCCGGCCAGATCAGGCCGACGGCCGCGCCGAGGACGACGGCGATGAGGACGGACACGTACAACCAGGTGTGCTTGTCCCAGGAGCGTTTGCCTTTTCGCCAGTTGTAGCCGGGAAGCGAGAAGCTCGTCGTGATGGCCATGGGTTACCTCCGTGATCATGAACTGCGTCGTCACATGACGTCCGGCGAAGCGCCGGGTGAACGGAACTCACCCTCCCTGGGTTCTCAGACGCTGACCATTTGTGGTCGTATTGGTCGTGGCCCACCGGGCCGAGTAAGCAGAGGGAGATCGCGATGGTGCGTTCGGAGCGCAGCCGCAGTGCGGCATCACACGTGTTCGTCGTCCTCCTCGTGGCCGCGGTCCTCGTCGGAGCGATCGCGGCGGCCATCCTCGCACTTCAGACTCAGCGCTCATCCCGAGCCGAGGCCGAGCAGCTCACACGCGCGCTCGCTCAGTCCCTCGCCGACTCGCCGAGCGTGATCGAGGCGCTCGACGGTGCAGACGCGGATGCCGCCTCCGCAGCGCTGCAGCCCTACGCCACCGCGGTCGTCGAGCACTCCGCGCTCGACTTCATCACCGTGATGACGTCGACGGGAGTGCGCGTGACCCATCCCGACCCCGCCCGGCTCGGCGAGCAGTACCTCGGCACGATCCCCGCCACGCCCACGACGCTCACCGAGGAGTTCACCGGCACGCTCGGCGCCTCGATCCGCACGATAACGCCGGTCGCGAACGCGGCTGGTGAGAGCGTCGGGTGGGTCGCGGCAGGCGTCACGGTCGAGTCCGTCGCCGAATCGTTCCTCGGGCGGCTGCCATCTGCGGTCGCGATCGCGGCACTCATCATCGCCGCCGGCTCTCTGGGTGCCTTCCTCGCGCGCCGCTATACGCGCCGCATAGCGGGCGATCTGCCGGCCGGCCGGGTGAGGGACGCGGTCGCGTCGTACGAGTCGGTGCGCACCCTCGGCGAGGCGCTGCGCGCACAGACGCACGAGCACGGCAATCGCATGCACACGGCGATCGCGCTGCTGGAGCTCGGCCGCACCCGTGAGGCCATCGACATCCTTGCGGAGACGTCGCAGCAGAGCCAGTCGCTCGTGGATCAGGTCACCGCACGGCGGGACGGCGATCCGACCGTCGGAGCGCTGCTGCTCGACAAGGCCTCTCAGGCGAAGGAGAGCGGAGTCGAGTGGTCAGCGGACATCGCCCCCGACGCACCCCGCTCCGTCCTCGCGCCGATGGACAGCATCGCGGTGCTCGGCAATCTCATCGACAATGCTCTGGATGCCGCCGCAGCCGCCCCCGTGCGCTGGCTGCGTGTCGTGCTCCGCTCCGCATCGAACGGCGGCGGGCTCGTGCTGGAGGTCTCCGACAGCGGCGCAGGAGTTCCGGCAGCCGTGCGCGAGCAGATCTTCCAGCACGGATTCTCGACGAAGCCCGCCGGCGCAGAGGGCAGAGGAGTGGGACTCGCACTGGTGCGATCGATCGTGAACGAGGCAGGAGGGACAGTGGAGATCCTCGACGAGCCGACGACGTTCCGTGTGACACTGCCCGGTGCACGTGCATCCCGCGCGGAGACGAAGGGACCGTTGCCATGATCCACACGCTCCTCGTCGACGACGACGCGCTGACTCTGGAACTGCATCGGGATTACATCGAGCGGATCGACGGCTATGCGGTGGTCGGAGAATGCAGCGGCGCCCGTGCGGCCCTCACCGCGCTGATCGAGAGCCCTCCGAAGGAGGGAATCGATCTGGTCCTGCTCGACATGACGATGCCGGACGGCTCAGGGCTCGACGTCCTCCGTCATCTGCGCGCACGATCGATAGTCGTCGATGTGATCGCGATCACGGCTGTGCGCGATGCCGAGACCGTGCGTCAGATGGCCGCCCTCGGCGTCATGCAGTACCTCGTCAAGCCCTTCACCTTCGCCACGTTCAGGGAACGGCTCGAGCAGCACCGCGCCTACAGCGCACAGGCGGTCGCGGCGGCCGGGCAGGCGAGCCAGGCCGAGATCGATGCGCTCCTGGGCGCATCGCGGCCCACCGGCAGCATCAGGGTGCCGAAGGGGCTGTCCGCCGCCTCGCTGGCACGTGTGACCGCGGCGGCCCGCGATGCCGGGGTGCTGTCGGCGAGCGAGGCGGCAGAACAGCTCGGGATGTCGCGTGTGGCCGTGCGCCGCTACCTCGAGCACCTCGCCGACGAGGGCAGGCTCGAGCGCGCCGCCCGGTACCGCGGTCGCGGTCGCCCTGAGACCGAGTACCGGTGGCGCTGAAGGCGCTACTCCCCCGCGAGCCCGCCGAGCAGGTGGCCGAAGGACCGCCCCTCGCCCAGGTAGTTCGCCGGGTCGAACGGGTCGCTCGATGTCGCGGCATCCTTGCGGGCGATGGCGTCCGCGAGCTCGCGTGCCCCCTTCTCCACCCGCTTGGCCAGTGGTGCCACATCGTCGCCGGCTCCGCCCCAATCGCTGGATGCCGCGAACACTCCGGTGGAGACGGTCTCGGCATGCAGGTAGGCGAACAGCGGACGGATCGCGTAGTCGATCGCCAGCGAGTGCCTCGGCGTTCCCGCGTTCGCACCGATCAGCACCGGCTTGCCGGTGAGCGCGTCAGGATCGAGCACGTCGATGAACGACTTGAACAGTCCCGAATAGCTCGTGGAGAAGATCGGCGTCACCGCGATCACGGCATCCGCCGAGTACACCGAGTTGAGCGCCGATTCGAGCGCCGCCGGCGCGAACCCGGTCAGCAGGTTGTTCATGATGTCGTGCGCGAGGTCGCGCAACTCGATCACATCGACGGTGACCTCGATGTCGCGCTCGGCGAGTTGCTTCACGGTCTCCGCAGCCATGCGGTCGGCCAGCATGCGCGTGGAGGACGGGTTGGACAGACCCGCCGAGATGACGGCGATGCGACGATCAGTCATGATCACGCTTCCTTCCGGCCGACGCCGAACGCGGCTCCGGCGGGTGCCGGCGTGTCCTGATACGGGGAGCCGGCTGTCAGGTTGTCTCCGCGGTTCGCACCGGGGCGCGCCTCGCGCGCGGGTCCGTCGCCGAACACCGCCTTGACGCGCGACGCGTGGGTCGGAGCATCCGGAACGCTCGTCGGACGGTTCTTCGCGAGCTCCCTGCGCAGCGCAGGCACGACCTCGCCGCCGAGGATGTCGAGCTGCTCGAGCACGATCTTCAGCGGGAGACCGGCGTGGTCGATGAGGAAGAGCTGACGCTGGTAATCGCCGAACGTGTCGCGCATCGCGGCGTAGCGGTCGATGACCTGCTGCGGCGATCCCACCGTGAGCGGAGTCATCTCGGTGAAGTCCTCCATGCTCGGGCCGTGGCCGTACACCGGCGCATTGTCGAAGTACGGACGGAACTCGTTCACAGCATCCTGAGAGTTCGCGCGCATGAACACCTGTCCGCCGATGCCGACGATGGCCTGCTCAGGCGTGCCGTGTCCGTAGTGCGAGTAGCGCTGGCGGTACAGCTCGATCAGGCGCTGGTAGTGCTCCTTGGGCCAGAAGATGTTGTTCGCGAAGAAGCCGTCGCCGTAGTACGCGGCCTGCTCTGCGATCTCCGGGGTGCGGATCGACCCGTGCCAGACGAAGGGAGCTACGCCGTCGAGCGGGCGAGGAGTCGAGGTGAAGCCCTGCAGCGGCGTGCGGAACTTGCCCTCCCAGTCCACGACGTCCTCATCCCAGAGCTTGCGCAGCAGCGCGTAGTTCTCGATCGCCAGCGGCAGCCCCTGGCGGATGTCCTTGCCGAACCACGGGTACACGGGGCCGGTGTTGCCTCGGCCGAGCATGAGATCGGTGCGCCCGTCGGAGATGTGCTGGAGCATGGCGAAGTCCTCGGCTATCTTCACCGGGTCGTTCGTCGTGATCAGTGTCGTGGAGGTGGAGAGGATGATGCGCTCGGTCTGCGCGGCGATCGCGGCGAGGGTGGTGGTGGGCGACGAGGACCAGAACGGCGGGTTGTGGTGCTCGCCCACGGCGAAGACATCGAGGCCGACTTCTTCGGCGTGCTTCGCGATCGTGATCGCGTCCTTGATCTTCTGCCGTTCGCTAGGCGTCTCGCCCGTCACGGGGTTCTGGGTGATGTCGCTGACGGTGAAGAGGCCGAACTGGATGCCTGAGGTGTCGGCGTGCTCGCTCATGTGGTGCTCCCGGGTTCTCGAGGCGGATGCTGCTGGCATGACGCTTCTATTCAAATGCATGTATATGTCACAACGCAACCCGCGCCACATTATTCCCTGCCCGCCAAGGAGAGGCCGGTAGCCTCGGAGGATGAGCACCGCCGCACAGATTCCGACTGGCCCGATCACCGGGGCGATCGCGCGGCCTCGTCGACGCGTGCCGTTCTGGGACAACGCGCGCTATGCCTGCATCGTGCTCGTCGTGCTCGGCCATGCCATCCAGCGCCTCACCTACGACTCCAGCATCGCGATGGCACTCTACCTGGCCATCTACGCGTTCCACATGCCGGCCTTCGCGATCGTCGCCGGCTACTTCTCGAAGTCCGCCCCGCCCACGCGCAAGCAGATGGCGCGGGTCATCACCGACATCCTGGTGCCGTACGTGATCTTCGAGCTGCTCTGGACCCTCACGAAATGGCTGGTCGAAGGGCAAGAGGTCCAGCCGAACCTGACGACGCCGTCATGGACGTTGTGGTTCCTGCTCGCCCTCGGCATCTTCCGACTGGTGCTGCCGTACCTCGCACTGCTGCGCTGGCCGCTGGTGTGGAGCGTGCTGATCTCGGTGGGCGCCGGCTACCTCAGCAACGTCGACAGCACATTCTCGCTCTCGCGCACCCTCGGCTTCCTGCCGTTCTTCGTGCTGGGGTGGTGGCTGCGGGAGCACGACCTGGTCAACCGCTTCCGCCTGATCGACTTCCGGCCCTGGTGGCTCCGCGCGATCGCGGTGCTCATCTTCGCCGTGGGGGCGTTCGCCGCATGGAACTGGGTCGACCTGTGGGAGAGCATCAATCTCAACAAGTGGTTCTTCTACAACGACACGTACGTGGATCTCGGCGGTGATGCGTGGTGGTCAGGCGGTATCCGCCTGCTGCTCATCGCGATCGGTCTGGTGCTGAGCGCCGCGTTCTTCGTCCTGATCCCGCGAGGCAGGTATTGGTGGACCAAGTTCGGCCAGTACACGATGTACGTCTATCTGCTGCACTCGTTCGTGCTGTACCCGTTCCGCGAGTCAGGCATCCTGCGTGATGCGGAACCGACGTGGGTCTGGCTGCCCGCTCTGATCCTGCTGTCGGTGCTCATCGCGCTCCTCCTCGCGACGCGGCCGGTACGGTGGCTGGTCCGACCGTTGGTGGAGCCACGTGCACGCTGGTTGTTCTCCGATGCACGGCTGTCGGCGGATGTGTCCCGTCGGAACGATCCGACGGGGTCTCGGCGCTCGCGCGAGGGCTGATCATCCCGGATGTGCGCTGATCGCTCGCTGAGTTCGGAGTCGACCCGCCATCTGAACGATGTACCCGCTATCAGGTGGTAACCGTCTGAAACACATGACTCCGACCGTGCGAACTGGTCGTACGCTCGTGTTATGGCTGAACTGAACCTCCCCGTCCTCGACCTCTCCCAGCTGGACGACGGCCCGGACGCCGCCGCGAAGTTCCGAAGCGAGCTGGCCGCCGCCGCCCATGACGTCGGATTCTTCTATCTGATCGGCACAGGCATCGCCCCCGAGATCTTCCGTGGGCTGCAGCAGGCCGCCCGCGACTTCTTCGCCCTGCCCGAGGAGCAGAAGCTCGCGATCGAGAACGTGCACAGCGCGCAATTCCGGGGCTACACCCGCATCGGAGGCGAACTCACCCAGGGCAAAGTCGACTGGCGCGAGCAGATCGACATCGGACCGGAACGGGAGCCCGTCTCGGACGGCCCGGCCTTCAACCGCCTCATCGGCCCGAACCTCTGGCCGGCGGCGCAGCCCGAGCTGCGCGAGGTCGCAGAGACATGGCGCGAGCACCTCACCGGCATCTCCCGCAGGCTTCTTCGCAGTTGGGCAGAAGCGCTCGGCGCCGAGCCGACGCACTTCGACGCTGACTTCGGCGATCCGGCGAGCCTGATGAAGATCGTGCGCTACCCCGGCACGGATGCGCCGGAGCCCCAGCAGGGCGTCGGCGCGCACAAGGACTCCGGCGTGCTGACGCTGCTCTGGGTGGAGCCCGGCAAGGGCGGTCTGCAGGTCGAACGCGACGGGGCGTGGGTCGATGCTCCGCCCGTCGACGACGCGTTCATCGTGAACATCGGCGAGATGCTCGAGTACGCCACCGGTGGCTACCTCAAGGCCACCAATCACCGGGTGATCTCCCCCAAGGCTCCCGCCGACCGCATCTCGGTGCCGTTCTTCTTCAGCCCTGCCCTCGACGCGAAGCTCCCTCTCATCGAGCTGCCGGCGGAGCTGGCCGCCGAGGCGCAGGGAGTGACTGAGGATCCCCGCAATCCGATCCACAGCCTGTACGGCGAGAACGCCCTGAAGTCACGGCTCCGTGCGCATCCTGACGTCGCCGCGATCCACCACTCCGACCTCGCGGGGGCATCCGCCTGACGTCACGGGCGACGTAGACCACGACCAGGCGGTCGGATCCCGTCGCCGCTGCTCACCGTCGCTCACTCGAATCGGACGATCGAGGCGTTCGTCGATACGTTGTGGGCTGGCGCACGACCGCCGAACTCGACGATCTCCTGCAGAGCGTGCAGATGCGCGGCGAAGGCGCGTTCGCCTTTCGCCGTCGATCGCACCCAGGTTCGGGGCCGGCTTCCCACGTCCCCTCTGCGCGTCGCGACATAACCGGTCACGTGCAGGTGCGAGATGGATTTGCTCAACGCCGAGTCGCCCACCTGCAGGATCCGGGCGAGAGTGGCGAAGTCGAGCTCGTTCCCGTCGAGGAGCGCAGCCATGAGCGAGAAGCGGATCGGGCTGGCGAAGTTGTCGTCCAGACGCAGGCGCGGGTGCTTGTCAGCCATCGCGCCCGTCCAGGAATGCACTGCCGGCATACAGGCAGAAGACGACGGCCGCGCCGATCGGGCCGTACCCGAGAATGCTGCGCAGCGCCGGGGCCCCCAGCACGACGAGCGCCAGCGCCCCCGGTATCAGCCTCACGAAGAACGGCATCTCCACGCCGAGGATGCCCGCGATGAAGAAGACGGCAAGCGCGACCAGCAGGACGACACCGAGCACGATCGCGATGCCCCACCGCGGCGAGATGACGGTGATGTACACGGCGAGCGTGATCGCATTCACCAGTCCGATCCACGCCGCACCGCGACGGTCGACACCTGCCTCCCGCCGTTCACGCACGGCCCTCACCTGGTCGAGGTACGCCTGGGCGATATCGGAGTTCGGCACCGGCAACGGCGCGGCTCCCTCGATCGGTCGCTGATCCATTGCACCTCCGCGTCAGCTTTCCACCTGGAAACTGGAATCCCGAAGGAGACTACGCGCTTTCCATCAGGAAAGCCATCCTTCTCTCGAGGTTCTGGAGACGACGAAGGCCGCCCCACACCTGGGACGGCCTTCGAAAGAAGTGCGATTTTACGCTGGTGCGCTGCCTTAGCGGCGAAGACCAAGCTTCTCGATCAGCGTGCGGTAACGCGCGATGTCGATGTCCTGGAGATAGCCGAGCAGACGACGGCGCTGACCCACCATGAGGAACAAGCCACGACGCGAGTGGTGGTCGTGCTTGTGATCCTTGAGGTGTTCGGTGAGGTCCTTGATGCGCTGCGTCAGCATCGCGACCTGCACCTCGGGGGATCCGGTGTCACCGGGGTGCGTCGCGTACTCTTCCATGATCGCCTTCTTGGCGTCAGACTCGAGTGGCATAGATGGGATCCCCTTTCAGTTCGTTGCGCGGCGCCCAACACCTGATGTGTGGGCTCTCTTTATCCGCGGCCGATCAAACGGCAACCTGTAGAGTCTACCAGCCCCGACGGCCGATCCAGGCCTCGCTATGAGCCGTCGAGCTTCGATGAGCCGATAGCCTCGAAACGTGCAGTGCAAGATGCGGGATGATCCCGCAACCGACCGGAGATCGCCGGTCGAGGTCGACGCGTGAGCGGCGGTGCCCGCGGGGCACTCATCGACCTTCGTCCGTTCCGCGCCAGCGGTGCGTTCACGAGGATGTGGATCGGGTCGACGCTGGCCGGACTCGGCGGTCAACTCACCATCGTCACTGTGATGCTGCATGTGTTCGAGCTCACTGAGAGCACGTTCGCGGTCTCGATGGTCGCCGTCGCCGGGCTCATCCCGATGATCCTCGCAGGCCTCTACGGCGGGATGCTCGCCGACGCCTTCGACCGCCGCATGGTCGCGATCGTCGCGGCGATCGTCACCTTCGTCTCGACCCTTCTGCTCGCCGTCCTCACGTGGGGTCAGCTCGAGACCATCTGGTGGCTGTATGCGCTGAGCATGATCAATTCAGCCGCGAACTCGGTCGGCATGGCAACGCGCACGGCGATCGTTCCGCGCCTCATCCCTCGCGAGCTCCTCGCAGCGGCATCCGCTCTGAACGGCATCACGATCGGAGTGATGGTCATGGTCGGCCCGGCACTCGCCGGCATCCTCGTCGCCCTCACCGGCTACGGCTGGACCTACACCATCGACGTCGTCCTCATGCTCGCGATGTTCCTCGGGCTCTGGACCCTGCCTGTCCTGCGGCCGGAGGGCGAGATCGTGCGCCCAGGACTGGAGTCGCTGGTCGACGGCTGGCGGTTCCTCAAGCGTGCGGCCAACATCCGGATGCAGTATCTGGTCGACATCGTCGCGATGACGTTCGGGCAGCCGCTGGCGCTGTTCCCCGCGCTGGGCGCGGTGCTTCTCGGCGGAGGCGCCGTGACCACGGGTGCGCTCACGGCAGCGGTCGCGGCCGGTACGTTCCTGTCCAGCCTGTTCTCCGGCCGGATCGTGCGCTACCGCTGGCACGGACGAGGAATCGCACGTGCAGTTCAGGCTTACGGTGCGGCGATACTGCTCTTCGGGGTGGTTCTCCTGATCGCGACGTGGGCGCCGGGGGCCGACGAGACCCATGCGAACATCGCACTCATCGTCGCGGCCTCCGCGGCCCTGGCTCTCTCAGGAGCTGCCGACAACATCAGCTCGATCTACCGCAACACGATGATGCAGGCGTCGGTGCCGGACGCCATTCGCGGAAGACTGCAGGGCATCTTCATCATCGTCGTCGCCGGAGGACCTCGCCTCGGCGCACTCTATGCGGGCGCGCTCGCCACTTTCACAGTGCTCTGGTTCCCCCCGCTTCTGGGCGGACTGCTCGTCATCGCGCTGGTCGGTGTGCTGGTGCGCCTCACGCCGAGCTTCCGCGCATATGACGCAGAGGACCCCGTGCCCTGACGGCACGGGGTCCTCGATGACGAAGATCAGTCCTGCTGCAGAGCGCCCTGCAGGTCGAGGTTGATCGTGATGTCCTTGCCGACCAGGACGCCGCCGGTCTCGAGTGCGGCGTTCCAGGTGAGGCCGAAGTCTTCACGGTTGATGGTGGTCGTCGCCGACGCGCCGGCCTTGTAGTTGCCGTAGGGGTCGGTGCCGAATCCCCCGAAGTCGAACGCGAAGCTCACCGGCTTGGTGATGCCGCGGATGGTCAGGTCGCCGTCGATGAAGAAGTCATCTGACGCGACACGTGCGCCGGTGGAGACGAACTGCATCGTCGGGAAGTTCTCGATGTCGAAGAAGTCCGCTGAGCGCAGGTGTCCGTCGCGACCGTCGTCGTTGGTGTCGAGGGACGTCACGTCTACGGTCGCCTCGACCTTCGCGTCGAGCGGGTTCTCCGGGGCGACCAGCGTCGCGCTCTTCATGCCGAACGAGCCGCGCACCTTCGAGATCATCATGTGGCGGACGCTGAAGGTGACCTCGCTGTGGGCGGGGTCGAGGATCCAGGTGCCTGCACGGTAGCCGGGGATGTCGATCGTGGTCATGCGGGTTCTCTCCTTGAAGTGTGGGGTCTCATTGCGTTCACAAGGAGACAACTCGTATGCGAGCGCATGTATTCCGAGTCTGTCGACAAAAAAACGGAGGGCCTCCGATCCGATGTGGAACAGAGGCCCTCCGCAGTTGTGAGTCCGATCAGCCGACGGCGACCAGGTCGATGATGAAGATGAGGGTCTTACCGGAGAGGAAGTGTCCTGAACCCGCGGGGCCGTACGCGAGGTGCGGAGGAACGATCAGCTCACGACGTCCACCGATCTTCATGCCGGGGATGCCGTCCTGCCAGCCCTGGATCAATCCGCGAAGCGGGAACTGGATGGTCTCGCCACGCCCCCAGGAGGAATCGAATTCCTCGCCGGAGTCGTACTCGACACCGGCATAGTGCACGGTCACGGTGTCGCCGGGCTTCGCGGCTGCGCCGTCGCCCTCGATGATGTCTCGGGTGACGAGCTCTGCAGGAGCGGGAGCTGTGGGGGCGTCGAACTCGGGCTTTGTGCGATCAGTCATGACTCCATACAACCGGAGCGCTCGGACGTGGTCAATGCGAGGGCGCCTGCTCAGAGCGAACAGCCCCGGCCCATATCAAGACTCAGCGCCCGGTGCTGCGGCGATGCCTGCATGTCTACCGGGCGCTGAGTTGATCTGTACTCAGATTGCACCCCTACTCCACGGGTGTCAAGAGTCAACGCGATGCCGCTCGTCAATACGCCAGGAGGGCCGCTCTCGTCGCTTGGGTGCGCGTGAGCAATGCCCGCTCGTCATCCGCGGCAAGGGGGTCGCGGCCGACGATAGCCCGCTGGCGCACTGCGGCGAGGGCTGCGGCATCCTTGATGAAGCTCTTCATCAAGGACCTGCGGTCACCGCGCAGGCTCGCGGCCCATCTGAGTCCGACTTTGCGCCCGGCGGGAGTCGCGAGCATCGTGATCTCCTCCGGCGTGAACCATCCGGCTGCCGCGTAGTCGCCCAGCCTTTCCCTCGTCACGCGGGCCTCTTCCTTGCGCAACGCCACGATGGCCAGGATGAAGCCGATGAACAGCGGCACCTGAAGCGTGATGTAGAGCGCGAAGAAGTCGGCGAACGTGGCCGAGCCGTTCCAGAATCCGTGCAGGATGATGGCGCCCAGCAGCCCGAGCAGTCCAGCACCGAGCACCGCGCCCTTCGACGCACTGCGCCTGGCTGCAAGCCCCATCGCGAAGCCGGTGAGAGCGGTGAACATCGCGTGCGCGAACGGCGAGAGCAGACCGCGCATCACGAACGTGGCCGTGAGCTGTTCACCGCCGCCCTCGATCAGGCTGATCGCGAAGTACTGGATGTTCTCGGTGAAGGAGAATCCCCCGCCGATCAGCGCCCCGTATACGATCCCGTCGATCGGGCCGTCGAAAGCACGTCTGCCGATGAGGAAGATGATGAAGATCCCGAGACCCTTCGCTAGTTCCTCCACGATCGGCGCCTGGATCATCGCACTGAGCACCTCCGAGCGCATGCCGACTGCGAGCGTGATGCCGAGGTCCACCAGCAGTGTCAGTCCGACTGCTGCGATGCCGCCCCATGCGATCGCGAACACGATCAGCAGCTTCGGCTCCGGTTCCCAGCGGTCGATGATGTGGACGCCGAGGAAGACGATCGCGAGCGGGATGAGCGCGAGGACGAGTCCCATGCCGGATGCGACGACTCCGAGCGCCCACACGAAGTAGCCGATCAGCGCCACGAGTGCGAAGCCGAGCACGCCGAAGAGCCAGATCGACACCGTCCTGCCCTTCTTCGAAGGAACCGGCAGCATGGGCAGCGCTCCGGCAGGAGCGGGCGCGGCAGGAGCGGGCGGCGAATAGTTGGTCGGCTGTGCGAGCGCGGACGCATACACCGGCTGCTGGTTGAACTGAGCCGGCGTGTACGGCGACTGCGCGTACTGCTGCTGCGAATTCGGCTGCTGCGAATGCTGGGGCTGGGCCGGGGGCGGCGAGTGCTGCGGCTCCGAGGGTCCTCCGAATGACATAGCCAAAGCCTAGAGGTACCCTCCACTCTGCTCCGGGCGACAGGACGGTAGCGTAGGGGACATGCGTTTCGCCCATCTGCGTCGACCGGACTCCCCTGATGCCCAGCTCGCGGTGATCCAGGATGCCGAGGCCATTCTGGTCTCGGATCTGATCGACCCCGCACCATCGACCCTCCAGCAGCTCATCGAAGCAGGTGACGACGGCCTCGACGCACTGCGCACCGCACTCGACGAGCGCACCGCACCGCGGCATCCGCTCGCCGGCTTCGACTTCGCATCGGCTGTTCTCGATCCGCCTGTGATCCTCGCGATCGGCCTGAACTACGCCGCCCACTCCAGCGAACTGGGCTTGAAGACCGACACCGCACCGACCGTCTTCACTCTCTGGCCGAACTCACTGACGTCGCATGAGGCGACGACGGGGTGGCCTCGCACTCTGAGCGAGTCCGTCGACTACGAGGCCGAACTCGGCGTCCTGATCGGGCGACCGGCGAAGAACGTGGCCGAGGCAGACGCGCTCGACAGCGTATGGGGCTACACGGTCGTCAACGACATCACGGCTCGCGACATCCAGTTCTCCGAGGCGCAGTGGTCGCGCTGCAAGTCGTTCGACGGCTTCACCCCGACCGGCCCGTTCGTCGTCACGGCGGATGAGATCCCGGACCCGCAGGATCTGCACATCTGGACCGTCGTGGACGGCCACACCGTGCAGGACGCCTCGACCGGTCAGATGGTCCGCTCGGTCGCGACGCTCATCGCGCATCTGTCGCAGTCGATCACCCTGCAGCCAGGCACGCTGATCTCCACGGGCAGCCCCGGTGGTGCCGGCTACTCGCGCGAGCCGCAGATCTTCCTGCGGGACCGCTCGACGGTGACCGTCGGCATCGACGGCATCGGCGAGCTCACGACGCACTGCCGCATTCACGACTGAGCGCCGTGCACGAGGGATGCCCGTGCCCGTCCTTGAATCCGAGATCCGGGCGCGGGCCGCACTCGTGGGACGTCAGATCTCGATCAGGCCCTCCGGCGGGATCACGGAGATCGCAGCGGTGACCGCCTCGAGCCCCGAAAGACGCGCCGGCGACAGCTGCTTCGTGACCTCCTCGCGTGACATCAGTCCCGCCTCGACGACAAGGTCGGCCACGTTGCGGTTCGTGAGCAGCGCGGTCTTCGCGAGAGCGGCCGCAGCGGCGTAGCCGATGAACGGGGTCAGCGCAGTGATGACGCCGACCGAGGCGCCCACCATCGCTCCGAGGCGATCGGTGTTCGCTGTGATGCCGTCGATGCAGTTGACGCGCAGAGTCCACATGGCCTGACGCATCCAGGTGATCGACTGGAAGATCGAGTGCGCGATCACAGGTTCGAAGGCGTTCAGCTGCAACTGCCCCGCCTCGACAGCCATCGTGACGGTCATGTCCGCGCCGACCACGGCGAACGCGACCTGATTCACGACCTCGGGGATCACCGGGTTGACCTTGCCCGGCATGATGCTCGAGCCCGCCTGCTTGGCCGGGAGGTTGATCTCGCCGAAACCGGCCTGCGGCCCGGAGGAGAGCAGTCGCAGATCGTTGCAGATCTTGGAGAGCTTGATCGCGTTGCGCTTGAGCGACGACGAGAACGACATGAACGCGCCGGTGTCACTGGTGGATTCGACCAGGTCGGTCGCCGTCTCGAGATCGAGGGCGGTGATCTCGCGCAGGTGGTCGAGTACGGCTTGTGCGTAGTCGACGTGAGTGGTGATGCCGGTGCCGATCGCGGTCGCACCCATGTTGATCTCGAACATCAGCGACGCGTTCTCGGTGAGACGGCTGTGGTCCTCGCCGAGAGTCGTGGCGAAGCCGTGGAACTCCTGCCCGAGCGTCATCGGCACGGCATCTTGCAGCTGGGTGCGCCCCACCTTGAGGATGTCGTGGAAATCGACGGCCTTGGCCAGGAACGAGCGGCGCAGCAGGTCGAGCTCATCAAGCAGGGAACGGAGATTGAGGGAGAGGCCGATCTTGACAGCCGTCGGATACACGTCGTTCGTGGACTGGCTGCGGTTGGTGTGGTCGATCGGAGAGAGGAAATCGTAATCGCCCTTCTCCCGCCCGGCGATCTCCAACGCGATGTTGGTGATCACCTCGTTCGCGTTCATGTTCGTCGAGGTCCCGGCGCCGCCTTGGATCACTCCGACCGTGAACTGATCGTGGAACTCGCCGTCGATGACCCGCTGCGCTGCTTCATCGATGAGATCGGCCCGCATGGCGTCGAGTGCGCCGATGTCCTTGTTCGCCCTTGCACTGGCCTGCTTCACCATCGCGAGCGCCCGGATGAGATCGGGATACACCGAGATCGGTCGCTTCGTGATCGGGAAGTTCGCGTCTGCGCGGGCGGTGTGGATGCCCCAGTACGCGTCGGCGGGGACCTCCATGCTCCCGAGGGAATCGGTCTCGGTACGGGTGGGGGCAGGCGCGGCAGAAGCCATGTCACATCCTTGTGGGTCGTGGCGGATCAGGGAACGAGGGATGTCTCCAGTCTATGCCGCGCGTACACCGCGAGAAGCGTCGCAGACACCGCGTCTGAGCTTCAGCGGCCCACGACGATCAGCAGGATGCCGCTTGCCACGGCCAAGGCGCAGAGGGCGAAGCATCCGTACGCACCGATCAGCGCGATGCGCTTCTGAACGTCGGTGAGCGGGCTCTTCCTGGCCGCCTTCGCCGCCTGCTTCGCAGCGCGGCGGGCCTCCTTCTCGGTGATCACCGTGATGGCATCGGTGAACTCGGCAGGGCTCACGACCGGTGCACGCCCCGAGCGCACGAGCAGCCGCAGTCCGAGTGCGTAGAAGGTCACGATGGCGGCTGCGCCGATCAGCGCCGCCGCGAAGACCTGCACGAATGCGAGCCAGTCGATCACGACGCTCATTGCTCTGACCCCTTCTTCGCTGCCTTCGCCTGCGCCTTGTGCTCGACCTTCGCCTTGTGCTCGGCCTTCGCCTTCGCACGGGCCTGCTCGATCCTCAGCCGACGCCGCGTCGGCGGCGGCATGTCGGGCAGTTCGATCGCGAGGCCGGACTCGGCGACATCGCTCATCGCGTTCTCTGCGGTGACCGCGTTGCGCCGGGAACGCAGGAACAGACCGACGATGATGACCAGCGCGAGTATCGCATCGATCGCCACGCCCCAGTTGCCCCACCACACGACGAGGAGCGCTGCGAGTGCACCGACCGCCGCGGCGGCGGGAAGTGTGAGCAGCCAGCCGATGCCGATTCGTCCTGCAGTCCTCCAGCGCACCGTCGACCCGCGCCGTCCGAGGCCGGAGCCGATCACCGATCCGGAGGCGACCTGAGTGGTCGAGAGCGCGAAGCCGAGCGCACTCGAGGCGAGGATCGTCGCCGCCGTCGAGCTCTCCGCAGCGAAACCCTGAGCGGGCTTGACATCAGTGAGTCCCTTGCCGAGCGTGCGGATGATGCGCCACCCGCCCAGATACGTGCCGAGGGCGATCGTGAACGCGCACGCGAAGATGACCCAGAAGTACGGGTCCGACTGCTCGGAGTTCTGCCAGCCCACCGTGATGAGCGCGAGCGTGATGACGCCCATCGTCTTCTGCGCGTCGTTCGTGCCGTGGGCGAGAGCGACCAGGGACGACGTGAAGATCTGACCCCAGCGGAATCCGTCGCGGCCGTCCGGCTTGCCGTCGTAGCGACGGGTGATCGAGTAGGCGATCTTCGTGGCGGCGAACGCGATGAGGCCGGCTGTGATCGGGGCGATGAGCGCAGGGAGCACGATCTTCGAGAGCACCATTCCGAAGTCGATGCCGCCGAGCCCGACGCCCACGATCGTGGCCCCGATGAGGCCTCCGAACAGGGCGTGGGACGAGCTCGAGGGCAGTCCGAGCAGCCACGTGAGCATGTTCCAGGTGATGGCGCCGATCAGGCCGGCGAAGATCACGGACAAGAACAGCTCGGCGCCCGCGTCCCGGATGGCGTCCTCGTTGATGATGCCGTGCGACACGGTCTTGGAGACCTCAGTCGATAAGAAGGCGCCGACGAGATTGAGTCCGGCCGCCAGGAGCACTGCGGTCTTCGGCTTGAGGGCACCCGTCGCGATGGGCGTCGCCATCGCGTTCGCGGTGTCGTGAAAGCCGTTCGTGAAGTCGAAGAAGAGGGCTAGCACGATGACCAGCACGACGATGAGGGCTGCGGTTTCCACCGTTCGCTTTCGGTTGTGTGAAAGGAAGAGAGCTGCCGACGTGATCGGCGTGACGAACGAAGAGTTCACCGTGGGTTTGACTTCCGTTAACCGGCCCCGACAAATCCTTGCACCCTGCTCGACTCCGGTCAACTCGACCTGGGTTAGCGTGGTGTGGTGACCAACGCCCCCATCGCAGCTCGCCGTTCCCACATCCGCACTCACCACGCAGACACGTTCGACGATCCGTACGAGTGGCTGCGGGAGAAGGATTCGGCAGAGGTCATCGCGCACCTCGAGGCAGAGAACGCGCACACCGACAGCGCGACGGCACATCTCGAGGAACTGCGCGAGACGCTGTTCCAGGAGATCAAGGGCCGCGTGCAGGAGACGGACCTGTCCGTCCCCACTCGCAAGGGCGACTGGTGGTACTACAGCCGCAGCGAGGAGGGCTCGCAGTACGGCATCCAGTGCCGCGCCGCAGCCGGAGCGGACGATTGGACTCCCCCGGTGCTCGAACCAGGCGTGCCTGTTCCCGGCGAGCAGATCCTTCTGGACGGCAACGTCGAAGCGGAAGGCCACGAGTTCTTCTCGCTCGGCGCCTTCGACACCTCGGATGACGGGACCAGGATGCTGTGGGCGCCCGACTACGAGGGCGATGAGTTGTACACGATCAAGGTGCGCGATCTGGTGAGCGGCGACACGCTCTCCGATGAGATCCCCAAGACCGGCGGCGGGTTCTTCACGCCTGACGGCACCGGCATCATCTACACGACCCGCGACGAGGCGTGGCGCCCGGACACGCTGTGGATGCACCTGCTCGGCACTCCCGTCGAAGACGACGTGAAGCTGTTCCACGAGGGCGATGAGCGCTTCTGGCTGGGTGCCGGCATCACCCGAAGCAGGCGATACCTCGTGATCGGGGTCGGATCCAGCATCACGAGCGAGGAGTACCTCGTCGATCTCCGCGGTGACATCACCGCGGAACCGCGACTCGTCTGGCCGCGCACGGAGGGCGTCGAGTACTCGCTCGAGCACGCCGTGATCGACGGCGACGATCGGCTGCTGATCCTGCACAATCAGGATGCCGTCGACTTCGAACTCGTCTCGGTCGCCGCAGATGACCCGCAGGGCGCCCGCCACGTCGTGATGGCGCACGAGGCAGGGCGACGCATCCTCGGCGTCGACTGCTTCCGCGACTTCGCCGTCGTCGGCTACCGCAGCGAGGGCCTCGAGCGCATCGGCATGCTGGAGTACGCCGACGACAGCGTGGAAGAGCTCCGCTTCGACGAGCCGCTGTTCTCCGCTTGGCCGTCGGGCAATCCGGAATGGCACTCGCCGTTCCTGCGCCTGGGGTACACCTCGTTCGTCACCCCGAGCACGGTCTACGACCTGGATCTGTCGACGCGGGAACTCGTGCTGCGCAAGCGCCAGCTGGTGCTCGGGGGTTACGACGCCGCCGAGTACGACCAGGAGCGCGCCTGGGCGGCTGCCCCGGACGGTACTCAGGTTCCGATCTCATTGGTGTGGAAGAAGGCGTTCGGCGCGCCTGGAGACGACATCCGGCCCGTGCACCTCTATGGCTACGGGTCGTACGAGCACTCGATCGACCCCGGCTTCTCCGTCGCCCGCCTGTCGGAACTCGACAGGGGTGTGATCTTCGCCGTCGCACACGTGCGCGGCGGCGGCGAGATGGGTCGCGGCTGGTACGACGACGGCAAGATGCTCAACAAGCGCAACTCGTTCACGGACTTCGTCGCCTGTGCGGAGCACCTCATCGCCGAAGGCATCACCACCGCGGAGCGCATGGTCGCGGAGGGCGGCAGCGCCGGCGGTCTGCTGATGGGAGCCGTCGCGAACATCGCCCCTTCGCGGTTCGCCGGCATCCTGGCATCCGTTCCGTTCGTCGACGCTCTCACCAGCATCCTCGATCCCTCACTCCCCCTCACCGTCATCGAGTGGGACGAATGGGGCGACCCGCTGCACGACGCAGACGTCTACGCCTACATGAAGTCGTACACGCCGTACGAGAACGTGCAGGACGGCGTCGCCTACCCGCGCATCCTCGCGATGACATCGCTCAACGACACTCGGGTGCTCTACGTGGAGCCCGCGAAATGGGTCGCGCGTCTTCGCGAGGCCGGGGCGGACGACGTTCTGCTCAAGTGCGAGATGGCGGCCGGGCACGGCGGTGTGAGCGGCAGGTACAACGCCTGGAAGGAGCGTGCATTCGAGCTCGCCTGGATGCTCGACGCCCTCGGTCTCGCTGAGAAGACGCCCACCGACTGATCAGGGCGCTCGCAGATCGGGCGTCTAGCATGGCGCGGGATGTCCGACACCTCCGCCAGAATCACAGGTCTCGATGGGCTCAGAGGATTCGCGTCTCTCGCCGTCGTGCTCTATCACCTCACCCTCATCGCCAGACCCGAGCTGAGCGAGACGACGTGGGCGTGGCTGACGCAGAGTCCGCTCAAGATCTTGTTTCCCGGCACGGAGTCGGTGCTGGTGTTCTTCGCCCTGTCCGGTCTGGTCGTCGCGTTGCCCGCACTGCGCTCCGACTTCACGTGGACGCGCTACTACCCGTCGCGCCTGCTGCGGCTGTACCTGCCGGTCTTCGGCGCACTGATCCTCGCGGCCGTCCTGATCATCGCGATTCCCCGCGATCCGGCGACGATGCCGACCGGGACATGGCTGCGAGATGCACAGGCGACCACGGTCACTCCGGTCTCCCTTCTGACGGAGGCGTCGCTCCTGCGGGAGTCCTACGACATCGACAACGTGCTGTGGTCGTTGCGCTGGGAGCTGTTCTTCTCCCTGCTGCTGCCGGTGTTCGTGTGGATCGCGATCCGATTCCGGCGGGCCAGTCCCTATCTCGCGGCCCTCGCCGCCGGTGCCACCGTCGCGGGCAGGATGCTTGAGATGGATGCACTGGTGTACTTCCCCGTGTTCCTCCTCGGCACGATCATCGCGATCAATCTCGATGGCATCCGCGCCTTCGCACAGCGTGTGCACACGCGGATGCTGTGGCCGGCTCTGGCCGTGCTCGCGGGAGTGCTGCTCATCGCCAGCTGGCTTGCACGGCCCTTCGTCGAAAACGACTCCGGCATCGCCGATGTGCTGTGGGGGCTCGCCGGTGTGGGAGCCGCCCTCATAGTGCTGCTTGTGATCGTGTGGCCGAGGCTGCGCCGCGGATGCGAACGACCGACCGCGCTCTGGCTGGGAAAGGTCTCCTTCAGCCTGTACCTGGTGCACGCGCCGATCCTCGGCACCCTCGGCTATCTGCTCGGACGCGAGCAGTGGTGGCTGGTATGCCTGATCGGCGTGCCGGTCTCGCTCGCCGTCGCCGCCGCGTTCTACCGGTGGGCCGAGCGTCCATCGCACCGTATCGCGCGACGGGTCGGAGGGTACGTCGCTCAACGACTGGAGCCGCGCACCGCCTGATCAGCGTCCTGTCATCCACTGGATCCGTCGCCGCAGAACCCCTGCACGTCGGCGCAGTCGCACCCGCACCGGCAGCTCCCGCGCGGATTCGATCCGCTTCGCGTCGAATGCCGAGCGCAGCTCACGCGCCCACTGACGAGTCACCGCCACGTCTGAGAACTCGGCGGCCCTGGCCATCGCACGTCTGCGCATCGCCTCGATCCTGGCCGCAGGCATCGACTGCAGCTCCACGATCCGCTGCGCCATCTTCTCGATGTCCCGTTCCGGAACGACGAAGCCGTCGACACCGTCGCGGATCATGTCGGCCGGTCCGTACCGGATGTCGTATGCGATCGGGATGCAGCCCGCCGCCATGCTCTCGATCAGCACCAGCGGGAGCCCCTCGGACGTGGATGTCAGCAGGCTGAATCCGGCCACCTGGAACACGCCGCGTGCTTCGGGGTCGAAGCCGCGCAGACGAACGTGCTCCTCGACACCGAGCGTCCTGACACGTCTGCGGATGTCACTCTCGCGAGGGCCGTCGCCGAAGACGTCGAACTCGATCCGCTGATCGAGTTCCCTCGCCCTGGCGACGGCATCCACTGCGTGCTCGAGTCGCTTGCGGGTCTCGAGCGACGCGACGACGACGCCGTACGTGTTCGAACGCGGTCGTCCGGAATGCGGCAGGAACTCCGCCTCGTTCGGGATGGCACGGACCCTGGCCGTGACATCGAATGCCCGGAGATCGTCGACCAGGTCGTCGCGCTGCCTCTCGGTGAGCACCACGATGTCGTCGTAGTCCCCCGCGCGACGCAGCACTGAGGCACGCGACGATCGCAGCGTCTCTGCTCGTCCACCGAGCCGGTGCGATGCATGCACGATGTGCACGGTCGTCACGTTCTCTCTCCGGTATCCGGCGACGCAGCGCGCAGCGGTCTTCGAGTCCACCAGCATGTAGCTCGTCTTGCCGGCGGTCAGACGGTCGAACCACCAGCGGTAGAGAGTCCAGCTCGTTTTCCATGCACGGACGGGAGTGCCGTCCTCCGCGTACAACACGATGCGGCGCGACGGGGTGTCTGCTCGCTCGGTGGCGAGAAGGGTTCCGTCCGACCGGAACCGATCGACTGCTGTCGGCGCGCCGTCGGCCCTGGAGCGCCGTCTCGACAGCACCACGCCGTCGCGCTCGTGGACGACGTCATCGTCGGCCGGTACGAGCAGCGCCACCGGGTCGATGTCAGTGCCCTTCGCGGGCGGCGTGCGCCGGCGCAGCTCATCCCAGATGTTGCGGATCCTGAGCCCGTCGATCAGCTCCCCCGCAGCACGGAGGCGCTCATCGAGCTCGGCATAGTCGGGACGATCGTCGAGCGTGAGGATGTCCACATCGACCCCGCCGATCCGCCTGAACGATCGCGAGCGACGAAACATGGCGTTCGTCATGCCGCCGTAGTGGTCGCTGATCCCCCACGTGAGGGCGAAGTGCCTGCCGTGCGGAAGACGTGAATCGGCGCGCATCATCGAACCGACGATAGGTGGTGAGCTTTCGTCGCTCCTGTGGGCCGCCTGTGCGCAGCCTGAGTGCTTCGCGGCTGTCAGCCGAACAGCGCGGCAGCCTCGTCGTAGCGGTAGCGCGGAACGGTGTTGAGCTCGCCGAGCGCCTCTTCGAACGGTACTCGCACGATGTCGGTCCCCTTCATCGCGACCATCTTGCCCCAGGCGCCCTCCACGATCGCGTCAGCCGCGTGCAGGCCGAGCCGAGTCGCGAGCACCCGGTCAAAGCCGGACGGCGAACCGCCGCGCTGGATGTGCCCGAGGATCGTCGCACGGGTCTCGATGCCGGTGATGCGCTCGATCGCGGGGGCGAGCTGATCGCCGATCCCGCCGAGGCGCGGACGGTTGAACGCGTCCATGCCCTTGTCGCTGAACGCCTCGTCCATGCCCTCGAGCTTGAAGCCTTCCGACACGACGACGAGCGGCGCCCGGCCGCGGTCGTGTGCGCTGGTGACGAGTTCGGCGATCTCGTCGATCGACATCGGCACCTCGGGGATGCAGATCACGTGTGCACCGGCCGCCATACCGGCGTGCAGCGCGATCCAGCCGACGTGGCGGCCCATGACCTCGGCCACCATGCAGCGCTGGTGCGAATCGCCGGTGGTGCGCAGGCGATCCATCGCATCCGTCGCGATGTTCACAGCGGTGTCGAAGCCGAATGAGTAGTCCGTCGCGCGCAGGTCGTTGTCGATCGTCTTGGGCACGCCGAGCACGTTCAGCCCGTCTTTGGCCAGCCGGTCCGCCGCAGCCAGAGTGCCCTCGCCGCCGATCGCGACGATCCCGTCGATCTTGTGGCCGTAGAGCGTCTTGGCGATGTTCTCCGCGCCGCCGCGCTCGCCCTCATAGGGGTTGGTGCGGCTGGTTCCGAGGATCGTCCCGCCCACCTTGGAGAGCCCTTTGACCTCGTGACGCGTGAGAGGCATGAAATCGCCCTCGACGACGCCGCGCCACCCATCGCGGATTCCGACGAACTCCAGGTCGTACGAAGTCGTGCCTTTGAGCACGATGCCGCGGATGACCGCGTTGAGTCCGGGGCAGTCGCCGCCGCTGGTGAGGATGCCGATCTTCATGCTGGTGCCTTCAGACGTTTTCGGGAGGGGGACGGGCGACGCTGCCTGCTCTCGACCCTAGTGGGCATCACCGGCGGATGCCATTCCAGGGGTCGCGAAAACCGATGATCTTGCAGCGCCGGAAACGCGAGCATGCCGATCTTCTGCGAACGTCGCTGATTCACCCGGAAACGACGCTCAAGAACCGTGTTTCTTAACCCTCCGCCGCGACGCTTCCGCGCGTCAGACGCCGAGCGCCTGCCGAAGCAGGTGCATGAGCGCCGCCAGCTGCACGGACTCGCTCGGGGTCTCGAGCACCGCTTCGCCGTCCAGCGCCCTGGCCGCGAGGCCCTGCTTCTGATCGATGAGCTCGGCGATCTTGGTGTCGATCGTGTGCGCGGCGATGATCCGCCATGCCGTGACCGGCTCGTCCTGCCCGATGCGGTGCACGCGGTCGATCGCCTGCGTCTGCTCTGCGGCGGTCCAGCTCAGCTCTGCGAGGACGACGTTGGACGCCGCCTGCAGATTGAGACCGACGCCGGCGGCGGTGAGCGAGCACACCGCGATGCCGACGCTCTCATCTGCGTTGAAGTCGTCGATCGCCTGCTGTCGTGCCGGTGTCGTCTGATCGCCGCGGATCGAGACGTAGCGGATGCCGGATGCCCTGAAGTGCGCCTCGGCCTGGTCCATGACGTCGATGTGCTTGGCGAAGAAGACGACCTTGCCGACCGACCGCTGAAGCTGGGCGGCGTAATCCGCCGCGAGCTGGGCCTTGGCCTGACCGATCTTGCGGACCATCGTGAAGACGTTGTCTCCGCCGGTTCCCGCGGCCCTCGACTCCTCGAGCTCATTGTGCGCCACGAGACGGACGATGTCCTCGTCGATCTCACCGGGCTCCAGCCCTCGATCGCCACGGGCCTGCAGGATGCGACGATACTTCGCGGCCAGCCGCTCCCCCAGTTCGCGCTCGGCCTGTCGGATGCCGCGGCCGAACTCGTCGTCCAGCTGCACGGGCAGGTCTGCGATCAGTTTGTCCGGAAGGTCGGCGGCGACGTCCTTCTTCTTGCGTCGGACGATACCCATCGAGATGACGGCATCGCGCGCCTCGGCGTAGAAGGACTTGTCTGCGGGTGTGAGTCCGGTGGCATCGAGCTTCTCCATCAGCTCCACGCCTGGCTTGTCGCCTGTGGTCCAGCCGAGGAAACGCCAGATCGCGTCGAAGTCCTCGACGTCGTTGATCAGCGGCGTACCGGTGAGCGCCATCATGAGCGGGTCGTGGGAGCGCTCACGGATGCGCGAGGCCAGCGCGAGCACGTTCTGCGAACGCTGCGAGGAGAGGTTCTTGATGAAGTGCGCCTCATCCACGACCATGCCCTTGAGCCCGATCGAACTGAGCCACGACAGGTGACGGTCGAGGATCTCGTAGTTCACGATGAAGACGTCGGCGAACGCGTCGATATCGGCACCGTCGCCCTGGATCACGGTGGCCTTGCGCTGCGGGGTCCAGCGTTCGACCTCTCGAGCCCAGTTCATCTTCACCACGTTCGGCACGACGACGAGGAGGGGGTATGCATCGGCGATGGATGCGGCGAGAACCGACTGCGCGGTCTTGCCGAGGCCCGGCTCGTCCGCCAGGAGGAAGCTGCGGTGACCTGCACGCACGGATTCGAGGAATCGCGACTGGTGCACCATGACCTCGAGGCCCCTGGGCGAGATGTGATCGTACTCAGGTGTCGGCGGGAGCTCCATGGTCGCTGCCGACCCGCCTGCACCTGTCTCGAACGCCTTGTACAGAGGGCCCATCAGCTCCCAGTCGTCGAGCCTGCGCCGCGGGGCCGTCTGGCGCCGGGGCGTGAGGTCGGGTGCCAGGAAAGGGTTCGCGAGCTGTCGTGATTCCACCGCGGCCGGGATCACCTGGCGTTCGGCCAGTGCCGCCGGTACCACGGGGGCCTGCACCGGCGCGATGTCGGTGATGATGAGCTCTTCCGGTGCGAGCTCGGCGCCGGACTCCAGCAGCCAGTCGCGACGCATGCGCTTGGCCACCGGGCTGGTGGCCGAGTCCGCCTCGAGCAACTGGATGAGAGAGGTGTCGCGCGCGGCGGTCTTGGCGAGGATCGTCGCGACGCCGTCGAGCCGCTTGAGCAGTTCGGCGCGTGTCGAGTCCACGAACGCGGCATCCGTCTTCACTCTGGCGCGCTCCTCGCGCACCAGGAAGGCGATCACCTGAAACTTCACCCGGTTCGTCGGCCCGAGCTTTCCGCGCTGAGCCTTGGCCTCGATCTCGCGCACCTTGCGGGCGAGGATCGGGATCAGCGGGGCGTCGTCATCACGACGTGACGTCTTCTTGCGCCGCGTGGCGGCGGTTGCCGTAGTCGGCATGCTCCTCCTGAGCGTGAATACCGAACCGCCGTGAAGGTCGGTTCGTGCCGTACGAGTCGTCCGCGTGTGGCGCCAGCCAGGACCGTGCGAACGTTGTGCGGTCGTTCTCCTGGTGCCGGTGTGGCGCGCTCTGAAAACGACTCTGCGAGAAGTTTACGTCATTCTCGCGGCAAATCATCGCTCGGCGGACGACTATGCCCGCACGTCACCCGTCAGAAGGGCGCGAGCTGCCACCACATCGGCCGCCATCTGCGCCATGAGCGCATCGATGCCCTCGAATGCGACCATGCCGCGAAGGCGCTCGGTGAACTCCACAGTGACGTCGTGCCCGTAGAGGTCGAGGGAGTCCTCATCGAGCACATGCGCCTCGACCTGACGCACCAGGACATCGTCGAAGGTCGGGTTCGTCCCGACCGAGACCGCCGCCGGATATCTGATGTCCGTGTCGCGATCCACCAGCCATCCCGCGTACACGCCGTCCGCCGGCACGAGCGAATCGACACTCGCCGACAGGTTCGCCGTGGGGAAGCCCAGCTCACGCCCGCGCTTGAGTCCGTGCACGACCTCGCCGCGCACGTCGACCGAGCGCCCGAGGACCGCCTCGGCCTTGTTCACATCACCCTCGGCGAGCAGTTCGCGTATCCAACTGGATGAGACGCGGCGCTCGGAGCCCTCGACGTAAACGTCCTCGACCACGTCAACCGTGAAGCCGTACTGCGGCCCGAGCTCGCGCAGGAGGTCGGGGGTGCCCGCTCCCTTGTGCCCGAACCGGAAGTCGCGTCCCACGAGCACGGTGGACACGTGCAGCGCGTCGACCAGGATCTTCTCCACGAATTCGACCGGCGTGCGCGAGGCCAGTTCGCGATCGAACGTCAGCAGCAGCGTCGCCTCGAGTCCGAGTTCGCCGAGCAGCTCGAGCTTGCGCTCCACCGAGACCACGTTCTCCGGGCAGATCTCCGGTCGCAGCAGCGCGAGCGGGTTCCGGTCGAACGTGACCGCGACGGCGCGGGCCCCGGATGCCGCGGCATCCGCCATGAGACGCTCGATCACCGCACGGTGTCCGGCGTGCACGCCGTCGAACTTGCCGATCGCGACGACTGAGGGACCGAAATCGGCCAGCACCTCGCTCGGGTCGCGGAAGACGATCACGCCATCACCTCCGCGGTGCGTGCCGCATCGACAGGGCGATGCGTGCGCAGCCACCAGATGCCGAACATCGGCAGAACCAGCGGGATGAACAGGTAGCCGCGGCCGAACACCGACCAGACCGAGTCGTGCTGGAACAGCTCTGGAACTGCAAGACTCAGCACCCCGACCACGAGCACGCCCACCAGCTCGAAGACGATCGCGACCCAGGCCACCGTGTACCAGCCGCGTCGGCCGGCGAGCACCAGTGCCAGCGTCGCGAGGATGTACACGACGGCGGCGATCGCCGAGAGCGAGTACGCCAGTGGCGCCTCGTCGAACTTCCGCACGATCTGCACGAAGCTGCGGCCGGTGGCAGCCAGCGCCATCACGGCGTAGACGATGACGAGGACGCGGCCTATGCCGGTCATCTGATTGCGGGTTGCAGTGGTGCTCATAGCATCCTCCATTCTAAGCGCGCGAGGAATGCTCGATGGCCGCACGCTCAGCCGACCTGCACGGTCCAGATCACCTGCATCCGCCAGAGCATGATGGCGACGGCGAGGGCGATGACGCCGAGGATGACGGTGCTCCAGCGGCTGCGCTCGAGCAGCGCCCAGATCACACCGCCGATCGGCAGCAATGCGGCCGACACGAGATAGACCCAGAACTCCAGCGGATCGCCCGATGGCGGGTTTCCGGCGAACGGTGCGACGATCGCCATGACGATCTGCCCGATCAGCAGGACCTCGACGAGCGCGAGCGCGCCGACGGAGAAGTCGCTCGGACGCCGGCCCGCGAGGCCGGCAATCGCGCAGAACGCGCCGGCTGCCACGGCGACCACGATCTGCAACGTGGTGAACCAGATGATCATCGTGCCTCCGGCATGTTCATGACGCTCTTGAGGTCGCCGCCGCGCTTCTGCACGATCCCGACGAGTCCGCCTTCGGGATCGATCGCCGCGGCAAGAGCACCTTCGAGTCTGACGGCCTGATCTCCCAGTCGCTTTCCGTGCCGCAGGTCTCGTGCATCGTCTGCAGAGACCTCGAGCGGCTGCATGATGGTCGACGCCGCTGCGGCGGGCGTCAGCGTCTCCGCCTCGGCAAGGGAATCGATGTCGACGGCGCCCGCGACCTCGAAAGGTCCTATCCGCGTACGGCGGAGAGCGGTGAGGTGTCCGCCGATGCCGAGCGCATCCCCCAGGTCGCGGGCGAGTGCACGGATGTATGTGCCCGATGAGCAGTCCACCACCACGTCGAGATCGATGAGACCGTCACCGCGACGCTCATCCATGACGTCGAATCTCGAGACCGTGACCACCCTCGCCTTGAGCTCCACCTGTTCGCCGGCGCGAACGAGGTCATAGGCCCGACGACCATCGACCTTGATCGCAGACACAGCGCTGGGCACCTGGGAGATCTCGCCGGTGAGCGCGGCGATCCCGGCGCGGATCTGCTCGCCCGCCACTGCATCGACGTCGGCGGCGTCTGCTGCGCGGGTGATCTCGCCTTCTGCGTCGTCCGTGCCCGTCGCCTGCCCGAGCCGGATCGTCGCCACGTAGGTCTTGTCGGCGCCGACGACGTACGTGAGGAGCCGGGTGGCGCCTTCGATGCCGAGCACCAGCAGACCGGTCGCCATCGGATCGAGGGTGCCTGCGTGCCCGATCTTGCGTGTGCCGAACGCCTTACGCGTACGCGCGACCACATCGTGGCTGGTGAGCCCACCGGGCTTGTCGACGAGGAGGATGCCGGGTGCGACCATCCCCCCAGCCTACCGAGACTGCGGCAGTCGTCTGATCGCCGTGTCGGTCCCGCGACCGATGAAGATCGCCGCCGTGTCCGTCGACATAGGCTGGTGAGGTGCAAGCCATCTCGACACCTCCCCCGCACCTGTCTCCGGTGCTCGCGGACTGGTATCGCTCGGGTGCCAGGGATCTCCCGTGGCGCCGGCCCGAGTTCCATGTGCAATTCGGTGCATGGGGAACGCTGGTCAGCGAGTTCATGCTGCAGCAGACACCGGTGAACCGGGTGATCCCTCATCTCGAGGCCTGGCTCGGGCGGTGGCCGACACCGACCGCGATGTCGACTGCGACGCCGGCAGAGGTCGTGATGCAGTGGGCGAATCTGGGTTACCCCCGCCGCGCACTCTGGTTGCACCGCGCCGCGATCGAGATCTCCGAGCGTCACGGTGGGGACGTCCCACGGGACGTCGACGCTCTGCTCGCGCTGTCGGGCATCGGCGACTACACGGCTCGGGCGGTCGCAGCGTTCGCTTTCGGCGACCGGCATCCGGTCGTCGACACCAACACGCGTCGCGTCATCGCACGCGCCGTGGACGGTAGGTCTCAACCGGGGCCGGCCGCGCGCCGTGATCTCGTGGCTATGGATGCGCTGCTGCCGCACGCCGACGACGAGTCGGCGGTCTTCAACGCCGCGATGATGGAACTCGGTGCGACGGTGTGCACTGCGCACGCGCCGAAGTGCGAGGTGTGCCCACTGGCGACGCAGTGCACGTGGCTCTCATCCGGACGCCCGGACACCGGCGACGGACGCCGGCGGCAGGCGCGATACGAAGGCTCGGATCGGCAGGCCCGTGGCGCGGTGCTGAAGGCGCTGCGCCACTCGGATGCCGGTGAGATGCCGCTCGATGAGGTCATTCACGACTGGCGGGACGGCGCACAGCGCGACCGCGCGATCGATTCCCTGATCGCAGACGGACTCGCCGAGGCGTCGGAGCAGTCGCTCCGGCTGCCGCATTGACCGGCGGGCGGACTACTGCTGGTCGTCCTCATCGGCGCGCACATACGGGTCGGCGTCGCCGGCGTGCGTGGCTGATGATGCGAGCTTGGCCACCTCGGCGTCTCGCATCTGCGCCTGGTGAAGCAGCGCAGTGATGTTGTCGGCGTTCTCCGGAAGCGCATCGGGGATGAACTCCAGGGTCGGCACCAGACGAGTGCTCAGCTGCTTTCCGACTTCGCTGCGCAGCATGCCGGTCGCAGAGGCGAGTGCCGCAGCACTGGATGCTCTCTCCTCGTCGGTGCCGAGCACGGTGTAGAACGCCGATGCGTGCTGCAGGTCACCGGAGACGCGGACGTCGGTGATGGTCACGAAGCCGAGCCGCGGGTCGCGCAGGCCCTTCTCGAGACGCTCCGCCAGGATGACGCGAATCCGATCCGCCAGGCGTGCCTGTCGTTCTCCAGCCATTTCCTTCTTCTTCCGTGTGACGAATGAGGGGCGCCCGTGGGCGCCCCTCATATTTGATCAGATCAGCCGCGAGGCTTCTCGACCAGTTCGGTGGTCTCGATCTCGTCGCCGATCTGGATGTCGTTGAACTTGCCGAGGCCGATACCGGCCTCGTAGTCCGTGCGCACCTCGGTGACGTCATCCTTGAATCGGCGCAGCGACTCGATGGCGAGGCCATCGGCGAGCACGACCCCGTCGCGGATGATGCGAGCCTTGGCGTTTCGCGTGATCGTTCCCGATCGCACGATGACACCGGCGATGTTGCCGAACTTCGAGGAGCGGAACACCTCGCGGATCTCGGCGACACCGGACTGGATCTCTTCGAACTCCGGCTTGAGCATGCCCTTGAGTGAACTCTCGATCTCATCGATCGCGGAGTAGATGACCGAGTAGAACCGGACATCCACGCCCTCACGAGCCGCAGCCTCACGGGCCTTGGGGTCGGGGCGGACGTTGAAGCCCACGATGATCGCGTTGTCGATCGTCGCCAGGTTCACATCCGACTCGGTGACAGCACCCACACCGCGGTGGATGATGCGCAGCTGCACAGTGTCGTCGACCTCGATCTTGAGCAGCGACTCCTCCAGCGCCTCGACGGCACCGGAGACGTCACCCTTGATGATGAGGTTGAGCGTCTCGACCTTGCCCTCTTCGAGAGCACGGGTGAAGTCCTCGAGCGAGATGCGCTTGCGAGCCTTGGCCAGCAGGGCGTTGCGCTCGACGGCCTCACGCTTCTCAGCGATCTGGCGAGCCATGCGGTCCTCTTCGGTGACGATGAAGACGTCACCGGCGCGCGGCACCGAGTTGAGACCCTGCACCTGCACCGGACGGGACGGGTATGCCTCGTCGACTGCTTCGCCGTTCTCGTCGAGCATCGCACGGACTCGGCCGTAGGCGGTGCCTGCGACGATCGAGTCACCGACGCGCAGCGTTCCGGACTGGATGAGCACTGTCGCGATCGAACCGCGTCCCTTGTCGAGCTTCGCCTCGATGGCGACTCCACGTGCGGACTTGTTCGGGTTCGCGGTGAGGTCCAGGCCCGCGTCGGCCGCGAGCAGAACAGCGTCCAGAAGCTCCTGGATGCCGGTGCCTGCACGCGCCGAGACGTCGACGAACATGACGTCTCCGCCATACTCCTCTGCGACGAGGCCGTACTCGGTCAGCTGCTGACGAACCTTCACCGGGTTGGCGTCCGGCTTGTCGACCTTGTTCACCGCGACCACGATCGGGACGCCGGCGGCCTGGGCGTGGTTGAGCGCCTCGACCGTCTGCGGCATGATGCCGTCGTCGGCCGCGACCACCAGGATCGCGAGGTCGGTGACCTGCGCACCACGGGCACGCATGGCGGTGAACGCCTCGTGCCCGGGGGTGTCGATGAAGGTGATGGCGCGCTCGTGGCCCTCGTGCTCGGTCCACACCTGGTAGGCACCGATGTGCTGGGTGATGCCTCCGGCCTCACCCTCGATGACGTTGGTCTGACGGATCGCGTCGAGGAGGCGCGTCTTACCGTGGTCGACGTGACCCATGACGGTGACGACCGGCGGACGGATCTCGAGGTCGTCCTCGCTCTCCTCTTCGAGCTCCTTGGCGAGATCGAGACCGAAGCCCTCGAGGAGCTCCTTGTCCTCGTCCTCGGGCGAGACCATCTGGATCTTGTAGCCGAGCTCCTCGCCGAGGACCTCGAAGGTCGCCTCGTCTAGCGACTCGGTGGCCGTGGCCATCTCGCCGAGGTTGAAGAGGATCGTGACAAGGGTTCCGGGCTGCACGGTGTAGCCGGTCAGCGTCTCGATCTTGTCGGCGAAGTCTGCGATCGATGCGCCGCGGCGCATGCGGATGATCTCTCCGTTGCCGCGGGTGACGTTGACGCCACCGACGACCGGAGCCGACCGCATTTCGAACTCCTGCCGCTTCGCCCTACGCGACTTGCGCTGCTTGGACTTGCCGCCTCCCTTACCGAAGGCGCCTGCGGTTCCACCGCCGGGTCCACGACCACGGCCACCGCCGCCGCCTGGACGACCAGCGAAGCCGCCGCCGGGACGAGCACCGGGACCGCCGCCTGGTGCGCCTGCACCGGCGCCTGGACGACCGGGGCCGCCTGAGCGCTGCTGGAACGGTGCACCACCGGGACGACCGGGACCGCCGGAGCGCGGAGCACCGGGACGCGGGGCCCCCGGACGCGGAGCGCCCGGGCGGGGTGCTCCTGGACGCGGAGCCTGCGGACGCGGGATGTTACCAGGCGTCGGGCGCTGGCCCATGCCCTGAGCGGATGCGAAGGGGTTGTTGCCCGGACGCGGGCCGGCCGGGCGCTGGCCCATGCCCTGCGCGGACGAGAACGGGTTGTTGCCGGGGCGGGGGGCTCCGGGCTTGGGGGCGCCGCCCTTGTCGTCGGAATCCGCAACGGGCTTCGCAGCTGCGGGAGCCTCGGCAGCAGCGGGTGCCTGAGCAGCGGATGCTTCTGCAGCCGGTGCTGGTGCTTCTGCAGCCGGCGCTTCTGCGGGTGCAGGCTCGGGCGCCGGCTTCGGGCCGGGCTTGGGGCCCGGCGTCGGGGACTTCGGCCCTGGCGTCGCAGCACCGGGCTTGGCCGCACCGGATTTCGCGGCTGCGGGCTTCGCCGCAGCGGCAGGCTTCTCTTCAGCCTTGGGCTTGGAAGCACTGTCGGCCTCGATGGCCGCACGGAGCTTGCGAGCCACTGGGGGCTCGATGGTCGACGAAGGGCTCTTGACGAACTCGCCGAGCTCCTTCAGCTTTGCGAGTGCGAACTTGCTGTCGACGCCGAGCTCAGCGGCAATCTCGTGTACGCGTGGTTTGGCAGCCACAATTCTCCTGTCTGGGTCGGTCTACCCAGGCAGGGCAGACCACTAGTTGCGGACGGGTCTCATTTCGAGCCGTTCACTTTGTTTCCATAGCCATTCAGCCGTTTCTCGATGGTCTGCGTGTCCAGTGGTTCGGACACACGGAGGGCTCGTGCGAAAGCGCGGCGCCGCAGTGCGGCAGCCATGCATTCCTGCGTCGGATGCAGCCAGGCGCCCCTCCCTGTCATCACGGCACGCTCATCGATGATGAGGACGCCGTCATGGGAAACCACTCTGAGAAGAGCGGATCGGGAAGCACGCACGCGACAACCGACGCACGTTCGTACAGGTTCCATCTTACACCGCGGCGGTGGGTGGCAACTCCAAGCCCCCGCCGTCAGTCCAAGATGCTGTCTGGCTGGATGTCGATCTTCGCGCCGGTCAGCTTGGCCGCGAGCCGGGCGTTCTGGCCCTCCTTGCCGATCGCGAGCGACAACTGGTAGTCGGGCACAAGAGCGCGCACGGCCTTGGTGTTCGCATCCAGTACGAACGAGCTCGTGACCTTGGCCGGCGAGAGCGCATGGGCGACGAAGGTGGCGAGATCGGGATCGTGGTCGACGATGTCGATCTTCTCCCCCGACAGCTCTTCCGTGACGGCCCGCACTCGACGACCGAGTTCTCCGATGCATGCGCCCTTCGCGTTGATGGAAGGATCGTCCGACCTGACGGCGATCTTGGTGCGGTGACCGGCTTCGCGGGCGAGCGAGACGATCTCGACGAGCCCGGCGGCGATCTCGGGCACCTCGAGCGCGAACAGCTTGCGCACGAGCCCCGGGTGGGTGCGCGAGACGGTGATCTGCGGTCCTTTGAGACCCTTCGCGACCGCGGTGACGTAGACGCGCAGGCGGGAGCCGTGGGCGTAGTCCTCGCCGGGCACCTGCTCCTCGGGCGGGAGAATGGCCTCGACGCTGCCGAGGTCGACGTGGATCATGCGCGGGTTCGGACCCTGCTGGATGACGCCGGCGACGATGTCGCCTTCTTTGCCCTTGAACTCGCCGAGCACGGCTTCATCGGCGATGTCGCGCAGACGCTGGCTGATGACCTGCTTGGCGGCGAAGGCTCCGATACGGCCGAAGTCGTCAGGGGTGGCGTCCTCTTCACCGATGATGGCGCCGTCGTCGTCCTTGACCGGCTGCAGCACGGCCACGTGACCGGTCTTGCGGTCGAGTTCGACGCGGACGCCCTCAGGGATGGTGCCCTCTTCCGAGACGTGCTTGCCGTATGCCGTCAGAACGGCCTGCTCGATGATCGCGACGAGTTCGTCGAAGGGAATCGCCTTCTCCTTCTCGATCCCGCGCAGCAGCCCCAATTCGATGTCCATAACGGCCTCCCTATTCAGCTCTCGCCGCAGCATCCTGCACGCGCGGCACCGTACTACGATACCCGCTCGAGCAGACGAGGGTGTCAGCCGTCGGAGCGTGCGGAGCCGAGTGCGTTGATCGCGTCGATGAGGCGGTAGAGGCCACCGACCTCCCGCTGGCGCAGACGCAGCGCGAGTCGAGGCAGGTCGACGCGGTCGTGGTCGGCCTGCTCGATCGGGAGTGCTCCTGTCGACTCGATCCGACCGCCGACCAGCAGCGACGCGAACTCATCGTTCAGCGTTTCGATCTCGGCATCCGTCGGCGTGTTCTTGAGCCGCAGCACCAGCACATCATCGGCCCACCGCAACGAGTCGTAGTTGCGCCAGAAACCGGTGATCTCGGCGACCGCCTCCTCGGCGGAGTCGGTCACGAGCACACGGTCGAAGTCGTCGGCCGAGATGACACGTGCCGGGATCAGGCTCTCGACGACGAATCGCTCGAGGCCCTTCCAGAAAGTGCCGCCCGGCTGGTCGAGCAGCACGATCGGCATGGGCTCCGCCTTGCCGGTCTGCTGCAGCGTCAGCAGCTCGAACATCTCGTCCAAGGTGCCGAAGCCGCCGGGGAGGCAGATGAAGCCGGTGGATTCCTTGACGAGCATGAGCTTGCGGGTGAAGAAGTACTTCATCTCGACGCGGTGCGTGTCATCGGCGACGACGGCATCCGGCTTCTCCTCGAACGGAAGACGGATCGACACGCCGAGCGCCATCTTCTCCCCCGCACCCTCGGCGGCCGCCTGCATGATGCCGGGCCCTGCGCCGGTGACGACCATCCAGCCGCGCTCCGCCAGCACGGATGCGACCGAACGCGCCTGCACATACAGCGGGTCGTCCTGTGTGGTGCGGGCCGAGCCGAACACCGTGACCTTCGGCACGTCGGCGTACGGCTGGAACAGGCGGAAGGCATCGCGCATCTCGACGAGCGCCGCCGAGGCGATCTTGAGATCGAGGCGGTCGGTGTCCTCCTGGCCGAGCAGGATGCCGGTGCTGAGCATCCGTCGGATCAGCGAACGGTTCCTCGTGATCCCGGCATCGGCCATGATCTCATCGACCGCCGCGGTGAGTTGGTCCGGCTGCGCGTCGCTCATGTCAGGAGGTCAATCTCCCGATAGCGTCGTCGAGCGAGAGCGTGTCGCGCTCCCCCGTGCGACGATCCCAGAATTCCACCTGGCCGTCAGCGGCGCCGCGTCCGATCACGAGCACGCGCGGGACGCCGACCAGCTCGGCGTCGCCGAACTTCACACCTGGCGACACCTTCGGACGATCGTCGTAGAGCACGTCGAGCCCGGCGGCCTCGAGATCAGCCGAGGCCTTCTCGGCGACGTCGTATGCGATCTGATCGCGACCGGCCGCCACGACGTGCACGTCGAACGGCGCGACCGACGCCGGCCAGATCAGGCCCTTGTCATCGTTGTGCAGCTCGGCGATGATCGCGAGGATGCGAGTGATGCCGATGCCGTACGATCCCATCGTGACGGTGACGAGCTTGCCGTTCTCGTTGAGGACCTTGAGCCCCAGCGCTTCGGCGTACTTGCGACCGAGCTGGAACACGTGCCCGATCTCCATGCCGCGCGCGAGGGAGACGGGGCCCGATCCATCGGGTGCAGGGTCTCCGTCACGGACGTTCGCGATCTCGACGATGCCGTCGGCTTCGAAGTCACGGCCGGCGATCACGGTGTGGGCATGCTTCTGATCGATGTTCGCGCCGGTGATCCAGCGGGTTCCCTCAGAGACGCGGGGGTCGACGAGGTAGCGGATACCGGTGGCCGACTCCTCACCCAACACGGCGCCGGTGGGCGACCAGGGCCCGATGTAGCCCTTCACGAGGAGCGGGTTGTTCTCGAAGTCGTCATCGGTTGCAGTGGTGACCTCAGCGGGAGAGAACGCGACCTCAGCGCGCTTCTCGTCGATCTCGCGGTCGCCCGGAAGGCCGACGATTACGAGTTCGCGAGTGCCGTCCAGGTGCGTCAGCGCCAGCACGACGTTCTTGAGAGTGTCGGCAGCGGTGTAGTCGCCATCGAGCACGGCGTTCGAATGCGCGACGAGCGTCTCGATCGTCGGGGTGTTCGGAGAGTCGAAGATCGTCGCGGCGGCGGCGTCGTCGTCGAACGGAACGGCGTCGGGGACCGCAGTGGTGAACGCCTCGACGTTGGCTGCGTAGCCGCCTTCGCTGCGGACGAAGGTGTCCTCGCCGACGGGAGTCGGGTGCAGGAATTCCTCGCTGCGCGAGCCGCCCATGGCGCCGGCATCCGCCTGCACGATCACGTACTCCAGGCCGAGGCGCTGGAAGATGCGCTCGTAGGCGTCGCGCTGCGCCATGTAACTGACGTCGAGTCCTTCGTCTGTGGCGTCGAACGAATACGCGTCCTTCATGGTGAACTCGCGTCCGCGCAGCAGACCCGCGCGAGGACGCGCCTCATCACGGTACTTGTCCTGGATCTGGTAGAGCGTCAGCGGCAGATCCTTGTACGACGAGTACAGGTCCTTCACCAGCAGGGTGAAGGCCTCCTCATGCGTGGGTGCGAGCAGATAATCGGCGTCCTTGCGGTCCTGCAGACGGAACAGCAGGTCGCCGTACTCATCCCAGCGTCCGGTGGCCTGATAGGGCTCACGAGGCATGAGGGCCGGGAAATGCACCTCTTGGGCGCCGGCGTTCGCCATCTCGTCACGGACGATCGTCTCGATCTTCGCCTTGACCTTCAGGCCCAGCGGGAGCCAGGCGAAGATGCCGGCGGCCTGGCGACGGATGTACCCGGCGCGCAGCAGCAGCTTGTGACCGATGACCTCCGCTTCAGCGGGGTCTTCACGGAGCGTGCGGAGGAAGAATTTCGAGAGACGAGTGACCACGCGTCAAGTCTAGTGACCGTGGTCACCCGTTCTCGGACTTCTGTTCAGCGCTGCGATCAGTTCAGCGCGCGGGTGCTGGCGGGGATGACGCCGTCTGCGTACAGGCTACTGGCCACGTCCTGCACGGCCGTGAGCGCGACGCGCTGAATCATCGGTCCGTACGAGATGCGTGCCACGCCGAGTGCTTCGTACTCGGCGGCGGTCAGGGCGCCTGGAAGGCCGATGACGCTGACCTTGCGCTCGCCGATGCCTTCGACCAGCTGGCGCGTGACGTCGGTGTCGAGGATGCCGGGAACGAAGACGCTGGTCGCGCCGACGTCGAGGAACGCGCGGCCGCGCTCGATGGCATCCGCAATGCTCGCCTCGATCGGGCGGTCGCCGCCGCGCACGAGGGCGTCGGTGCGGGCGTTGAGCGCGAACTGCACGCCCTCCGCTTCGCCGGCCTTGACGATCGCCGCCATGACGGCGACGGATTCTGCAAGCGGCTTCAGACGGTCTTCGACGTTCGCGCCGACGATGCCGGCGGCGATCGCGAGACGAGTGGTGTCGCCCGCGTCGTCGTAGCCGTCATCGAGGTCGGCGGAGACGGGCAGCTCGGTGGATGCCGCGATCCGGCCGACCATGTCGAGCATGAGTTCGCGCGGGATCTGACCGTCGGCATACCCGAAGGTTGCGGCGATGGAGTGCCCTGCGGTGGCGAGGGCTGTGGTCTGCGAAACGTCGGCGACAGCCTTCGCCGAGATCACATCCCACACGTTGACGACACGGAGGATCTCCGGTGCGTTGTAAAGGTCGACGAGCTTCTGAGCCTTGTCTGCAGTGGTCATGGCTCAACGCTAATACCGCGGACACGGGCGCGGGTCGGCTTAGGCTGAAGTCATGCCTCAGCGTCGATCACACATCGCTCCGTCCGCCGTCGAGAGCGAACTCGCTGCCGCGCTCGCCGCGCTCCGCGAGGACCTGGACACGCCCACCGAGTTCTCGCCGGAAGCCATGGCCGAATCCGAGGCCGCCACCGCACCGGAACCCGATCTCGATCTGCGCGACGTCCCGTTCGTCACACTCGATCCGCTGGGCGCGAAGGATCTCGATCAGGCGATGCATCTCGCCCGAAGCGGCTCGGGTTTCGAGGTGCGTTACGCGATCGCGGACGTTCCAGCCTTCATCACGCCCGGCGGGGCGGTGGATGCCGCGGCCCGTGAGCGCGGTCAGACCCTGTATGCGGCAGACGGGTCGATCCCGTTGCATCCGAGGGTTCTCAGCGAGGATCGCGCGTCCCTGCTGCCGGAGCAGGACCGGCCAGCCCTCGTGTGGACATTCGAGCTCGACGAGGCCGGCGTCGTGTCGGAGTTCCGGCTGGAACGCGCACTCATCCGATCGCGCGCGCAACTCGACTACGAGAGTGCGCAGCAAGCGCTCGACCGCGGCGACGAGTCTCCTCTTGCACTGCTTCCCGTGATCGGAGGACTGCGTCAGGAACTCGAGGCGCAGCGCGGAGGCGCCAGCCTGAACCTTCCCGATTCGGAGGTCGTGCAGCGCGATGACGGCACGTACGACATCGACCGTCGGCATCCGCTCCCCCTCGAAGACTGGAACGCGCAGCTGTCGCTCATGACCGGGATGGCCGCGGCATCGCTGATGATCGACGCCGAGGTGGGAGTACTGCGCACGATGCCGGAGCCGGACGAGAAGGCGTTCAGGGCATTCCGTCTGCAGACCGAGGCGCTGGGACGGCCGTGGAAGGACGGTGAGTACGGCGAGTACCTCCGTTCTCTCGATCGTGACGACCCGCTCACGCAGCCGGTTCTGGAGGCCGCGGCGTCGCTGTTCCGCGGTGCGGGCTATGTGACGTTCGACGGCTCGGTCCCCGCCGATATCGAGCAGGCGGCCATCGCGGCACCGTATGCGCATGCCACCGCTCCCCTGCGGCGACTGGTGGATCGCTGGGCGCTCGCGATCTGTCTCGCAGTGTCACGCGGCGAAGAGGTTCCCGCGTGGGTGCGCGAGTCGCTCGAGGAATTGCCGGCGCTGATGCAGGCATCGGGCCAGCGCGCCTCCAGGCTGAACGCCGACACCGTCAACCGCGTGGAGGCTGCTCTGCTGGCACCGCTGGTCGGTTCGACGATCGAGGCCACCGTGATCGAGGTTCGGGAGAATCGCGCCACGATTCAGATCGCGGATCCTGCCGTGACGGCATCCGCTCCTCTGCCTGCGGGTGCGAAGCCCGGTGACACGGTGTCGGTTCGCCTGGTGCGTTCGGATATCGGCAAGGGCGAGGTGGAGTTCGCCGGAGCGGATGCACCCGTGACGGGTCGTTGACGGCCGACTGGCGGGATGCCGGCGCGCGGCTGGTGACTGTACCCCGTAGCGGGAGGCGCTTCAGGCAACTGCGGAAGTGACCGACGTCTTCATCACGAGCAGCTGCGGGTCGCTGACGTCGAGCGAGACCGAAATGCTCGAGAACTCCGAAAGCGAAGCGACGTGAGTGCCGCCGCACAGGATCACGGCCTCGCCCTCTGGCAGTTCGCAGCGCCAGCGGCGACGATCGATGATGCTGGGTCCATCGACCTCGATCCGACTCGCACCACCTGACGCCACCCACTCCGCAAGCTTCGCGTTGATGGCATCCTCGCGTTCAGCAAGAGACCCGGCGAATGTCTCAGTGTCGAATCCTGCTTTGCGGAGGCTCTTGCCGAGGCGGTATTCGTCGACGCTGCCGTCCTCGTCGATGCGGCTGGTCTGATTCGCGCGCCTCTCGAAGTCAGGCGAGCCCAGCGCATCCGTGCCAGGATCCTTGCGCCACAGATCAGCAACCGCAAGGTCGAGCGCCAGCGAGGCGAGGTGGCACGCGGTGTGTCCCCGGCTCAGCCCCGCGCGGCGGCGGGCATCGACTTCAAGACGCACCTCAGTACCTTTTGCGAGCCAGTCCGGCGCTTCGCGGTCGAGGCGGTGGGCGACGAGCCACGTCCATCCCTCGACGCCGCGCTTCACCGGGATCCCCGCGCCCAGTGCGAACTCGCCCGCATCGCTGACGGCCGCCATCACTGCCTCGGTGACAGCGACGTGCTCATCGCCGGAGCTCAGCTCACCGGCATCCCCTGGCTGATCCGGCCAGGTGTGATCCACCGGATGGAAGGGCGTCTCATCGACTACGACCACGGCGCCGGACGGCATCCGCTCAACGCGTGTGATGATGCCTTCGCCGCTGACGGCACCGGATGCGAAGGTGACGTTCGTCGCCCCCATGCTCTGCACGGGTGCCGGAGTATCGGACAACTTCGTCTCCTTCGTGCTGTCCGGATCAGACCGTGACGACCTGCGCCGTGCCGGTCTTGGCATCCGGGCCCATCTCGGCGGCGATGCGGTTCGCCTCTTCGATCAGGGTCGCGACGATGTCGGCTTCCGGGACGGTCTTGATGACCTCGCCCTTGACGAAGATCTGGCCCTTGCCGTTGCCGGATGCCACGCCGAGGTCGGCTTCGCGGGCCTCGCCGGGACCGTTGACGACGCAGCCCATCACGGCGACGCGAAGCGGCACTGTCATGTCTTTCAGGCCCTCTGTCACGTTGTCCGCCAGTGTATAGACATCTACCTGAGCACGTCCGCACGACGGGCAGGAGACGATCTCGAGCTTGCGCTCGCGCAGGTTCAGCGACTGCAGGATCTGGTGCCCGACCTTGACCTCTTCCGCGGGCGGAGCCGACAGCGAGACGCGAATGGTGTCGCCGATGCCCTCGGACAGGAGGATACCGAACGCGGTCGCCGACTTGATCGTGCCCTGGAAAGCGGGCCCCGCCTCGGTGACACCGAGGTGCAGGGGCCAGTCGCCGCGCTCGGCGAGCAGGCGATATGCCTTGACCATCACGACCGGGTCGTTGTGCTTGACCGAGATCTTGAAGTCGTGGAAGTCGTGCTCCTCGAACAGCGATGCCTCCCATACGGCGCTCTCCACCAGTGCCTCCGCGGTGGCCTTGCCGTGCTTCTGCAGGATGCGCTTGTCGAGGGAGCCGGCGTTCACGCCGATGCGGAGCGAGACCCCGGCAGCCTTGGCCGCTTCGGCGATCTTGCCGACGTTGCCGTCGAACTCGCGGATGTTGCCCGGGTTCACGCGCACGGCGCCACAGCCGGCATCGATCGCGGTGTAGATGTAGCGCGGCTGGAAGTGGATGTCGGCGATCACGGGGATCTGGCTCTTCATCGCGATGATCTTCAGTGCATCCGCGTCGTCCTGGTGCGGCACGGCGACGCGCACGATCTCGCATCCGGAGGCGGTGAGCTCGGCGATCTGCTGGAGCGTCGCGTTGATGTCGGTCGTCTTCGTCGTCGTCATCGACTGAACGCTGACGGGAGCGTCACCGCCCACGAGCACCTTTCCGACACTGATCTGTCGGGACTTGCGTCGAGGACTCAGGACTTCGGGGACGCGCGGCATCCCAAGATTCACTGCAGGCACGTACCCAGGTTACGCCGCCGCGGCGACCGGAGGCTGGAACCCGGCTCCATGCGGCAGGTTTCGGATGCTGGGGCGTCTGAGCAGGCGGCCGCATTGTGATAGTTTCGGCCCATGCTCGCGAATTTCACCTGGTGGCCCGCCTCTTAGGCGGTGTGTTCGCGTTCCCACGAATCCAGACCGCCTCCGGGGCGGTCTTTTCGTTGAGCCGAGCCGGAGCCCTGCACAGGAGACCTCGATGACCGATACCGCAGCCCTGCTCGCCGCACTCGTGCATGATCCAGACGCGTCGTTCGTGCTCATCGCACGGGACGGAGCTCAGAGCGTCGAGTTGCTCACGGGTGACATCGAAGACGTCGATCTGCTCGCTGACATCCCCCTCTCGCTCGAGGGCGTCTCCCGCGAGGTCTTCGCGATGGTGCCGTACCGTCAGGTGCGCGAGCGCGGCTTCGAAGCACAGGATGACGGTACTCCGCTGCGCTGCTTGGTCGTCGACCGTCACGAGCATCTTCCCCTTCCCGATGTCGTGGAGGCGCTGCCGCAGGATGCTGTGCCACTGAAGGACGCCGGCTTCGACATCAGCGATGAGGACTACGCACAGGTCGTGACCCGCGTGATAGCCGACGAGATCGGACGTGGGGAGGGAGCGAACTTCGTCATTCGCCGCGACTACACCGCCACTGTCGATCTCGGCTCCGATGACCCTGTGCATGCCGAACGTACCGCGGCGCTCACCTGGTTCCGCGCGCTGTTGACGCACGAGCGGGGTGCCTATTGGACATTCGCCGTCATCACGCCGGGTCACATCGCCGTCGGTGCGAGCCCTGAGGCGCACGTCGTCGCCCGTGACGGCATCGTCACCATGAATCCGATCTCCGGCACCTTCCGCCATCCGTCAGGAGGTGCGACCAAGGAGACGCTGATCGAGTTCCTCTCCTCGACCAAGGAGACCGAGGAGCTCTTCATGGTGGTGGACGAAGAGCTGAAGATGATGAGCGCCGTGTGCTCCGACGGCGGACGGATCACTGGGCCGCACCTGAAGCAGATGTCGCGGCTCACCCACACCGAGTACATGCTGCGCGGGCGCAGCAGGCTCGACCCGCGCGACATCCTTCGGGAGACCATGTTCGCCCCGACCGTGACCGGTTCGCCGATGCAGAACGCCTGTGCGGTCATCCGCCGTCACGAGACCAAGCCGCGCGGCTACTACTCGGGCGTCGCGGCGCTCTTCACCCCGAACGCCGAGGGCGGCCACGACGTCGACGCTCCGATCCTCATCCGCACGGTGTATCTGGAGGACGGGCAGCTCCGCGTCCCCGTCGGAGCGACGCTCGTGCGGCACTCCGATCCGTATGGCGAGGTCAGCGAAACGCACGGCAAGGCGGCCGGAGTGCTCGGCGCCATCGGCGCGATCGCTCGAGACGTCGTCGCCGAGACCAGACTCGACCCGGATGCTCCTGCAGCAGAGACTTCCCTCGCCGACGATCCCGAGGTCGCCGAGTTGCTCGCCTCTCGCAATTCACGGCTGGCCGAGTTCTGGCTGAATCCCCAGGAGGACGGCTCCGCCGGACCGTTCGCAGGGCGCAGCGCGCTCGTGATCGATGCCGAGGACCGCTTCACGACGATGCTTGCCCACCAGCTTCGTCACCTCGGACTCGACGCGAAGATCATGCCCTGGCACGCCGTGACCGATGCGGATGTCGATGCCGCCCAGCTTGTCGTCGCCGGCCCCGGCCCCGGCGACCCTCGTGATGCGACGATCGCACGCATAGCGCGCATGCACGAGATCGTCACCCGCCGCCTGGGTCACAGTGCGCCGCTGCTCGCGGTCTGCCTCAGCCACCAGATCCTGGCCGACCAGCTCGGCATCGAACTCGCGCCGCTGGCTTCGCCGCACCAGGGCCTGCAGAAGGTCGTGCCGGTGTTCGGTGAGGACGCCTCGATCGGCTTCTACAACACCTTCACCGCTCGGGTCTCCCCCGGAACCACCGCTGCAGGCGCAGCGGAGGTGTCTGCTGACGCGACGACCGGTGACGTCTATGCCCTGCGCGGGCCGTCGTTCGCATCGGTGCAGGGGCACCTCGAATCGATCCTGTCGCGCGACGGCATTCGAACGCTGGAGCGCCTGATCACGGACGCGTTCGCCTGAGAAAGGCGCTGATGCGGTCACGATTCCGCACCGTCTCGTCGTGTACACGAGACGCTGTCACGGGGTGTTCCACGTGGATTCGGGTTCGGTGTGGCGTTCGTGGTCGAGGGCTTCGTCGACGGCTTGGTAGTCGAGGTGGGGGGATCGCCATTTGGCGTAGGGGTCCCACCAGCCGGGTCCGCGGATTTCGGGGAGGCCGTTTCGCATGCGGATCTTCCAGATGCCCTCATCGAGGGTGTGATGGTGGTGCCAACATAACGGAACCCCGTTAGAGGTGTGGGTGGGCCCTCCGCGGGCGTGTTCTTGCACGTGGTGGATCTCGCACCAGTCGGCGGGGACGTCGCAGCCGGGGATGAGGCATTCGCGGTCTCTGAGCACGATCGCCCGCCGTTGGGTCGCGGTGAACAACCGCGCGCTGGTGCTGATCGCGACGATCGCACCCTTGTCGTCGAACAGCACCCGCTGGATCCCGCCCGCACACCCGGCGTGATCGGCCGCCCCGAGGGGGACGTCGTAGCCGGTGCCTTCGACTCTGGCCCGCCCGGTGCGGTTCGTGTAGTCCTCTGCGGTGACGGAGACGACCAGCGTCGGTGCCGCACCACCCAAGGTGGGCATGCCTCCGGAGGCCGCGGCGACCATCAGGGCGGTCGCGAACGCGTCGTGACGTTTCTGCGCGTGCGTGCGCATGTCCGCCAACTCCACCGGCGGCGATTTCGCCTTGTGCTCGGGGAGCCCGTCCACACGATCCGAGACGTCTTCGCCAGCACCGTACTCGGCGCTGCTGGAGTACTTCGCATCGAACCAGTCATCGTCGTCGCTATCGCCGCCGCTGCCGTCGCGATCGTCGGCGCTGCGGCTGCCGTCGCCGCTGTCGTCTGAGGGTCGGAAGCGCACCGTACTGCTGCTGCCTTTGTCTTCGGCTTTCGGGTTCAACAGCGAATCGATGAGTTTCTGCAACTGTGCTGCGACCTCCGGCAACACCTCGCCCCGCACCGGGACCGACCCGTCGCGGAGTTTCCCGATCGTGAAGAACCGGCGCCGCTTGCCCGCACGATCCGACGGCTCCGCCCCATCCGGATCCAACCTCGCGATGATATGCGCGGCCAGGGCGGCAAGCTCATCCACCGTCGGCAACGGCGCCCGCTCAGCGTTTACCGTCACCGTGCCATCCAGCGGCAGCCCGGCTGCGAACCTGGCCAGCACCGCATCCGCAGCCAACCGATCCGCGACCCCGATCCGCGCCGCTTTCATCAACGGGACCGTGCATGCCAGGAACCCGCCCACCGACAGCACCCCGTCCGCCAACGCGACCGCGAGCTCGGGGAACTTCCCCGGCAGCAACGCACCAGAGGTGATGTCGACCTCACGGTGCACCGCCCCCGCGGCGGCCACATACCGGCGCGAGGCAGGCCCATCCACGAGAAGGGTGCGCCGCAGCAGTTCGGCCGCATCACGGCATCCCGCCCGCGTCGACAACCGCCCGCCACGCTCGCACTGATCCCGCCCCACCACCTGATCCGTGACCGCGACGACCGCCCCACCCAACCGCCGCTGCACACGCCCCAACACCCGAACCACATCCAGAAGCTCGGCGTCGTCAGCGACGCGAAGATCACCACCCGCACCAGAGGAGCCCATCGCATCGGCCAACAACCGATCGATGCCCTCCAACTCCTCCGCCAGTGATCTCATACCCCCATTCAACAAGGGGCCACCGACATTCAAACCCCAGATCAGACCACCTTCACGAACTGTGCACAACCACCCGAAACCCCACACCCGTGGAGGAAGAGTTGGAGCCCCTATCCGAGCAGATCCACCGGGTTCACGACATCCGCGATCATAAGCAGCGCACCCATCCCGATCAGCAGCACCGCCACGATCACGGTCAGCGGTACGAGCCGCGTCGCGTCGACTGGAGCAGGCTGCGGTCGACGGAACACCTTCGCCCACGCGCGCCGGATCCCGTCCCACAGCGCCACGACGACGTGACCGCCATCAAGCGGCAGCAGCGGGATCAGGTTGAAGACGAACAGCGCGACGTTGAGCGACCCGAGAAGGTTGAGCAGCACGACGAACCGGTTGAGGACCGGAGCATCCGTCGCGGCGACCTCTCCGGCGAGGCGACCGACGCCGACCACGCTGAGCGGACCGTCAGGATCGCGATCGGCGCCGGTGAACAGCGACACCCCGACATCCCACAGCTTCACCGGCAACGTCCCGATCAGGCCGACCACGCGTCCGACGTTCTCCCCGGCGAGCTCCGGGCCCACGCCGATCGGCTGCGGCACATACCCCATCTGCGAGAGCATGCCGACGTAGCCGACCTCGGCGACGATCTGCTCGCCGTCGTCGTCGAGCAGGGGCTGCCCCGACGCATCCGTGAGTTCGCGCTCCGCAGAGATGGGCGTGATCGTCAGATCCACATTCTCGCCGTCGCGCGAGACGACCATGTCCAAGCGCTGCCCTGGAGCCGCCTGCACGATGTCGCTCGCCTCAGCGAAGGTCGACACCGGCGTGCCGTCGACCGAGACCAGCACGTCACCCGGGAGAACCCCGGCCCCAGCAGCCGGCGTCGCCGGATCGCCGGGTTCGCACTCCGTCTGTGACGTGCCCGCAGGCAGCACGCACTCGTTGACTCCTGCGATCGTCGTCGTTCCCTGCTGGAGGCCGATGCCCGATGCGAGCACGGTGAAGATGATGACGGCGAGGATCAGGTTCATGACCGGACCGCCGAGCATGACCACGATCCGCTTCCACATCGGCAGCCTGTAGAAGACGCGTTCCTCGGCGCCTTCAGCGATCGTCTCGTCGTTGGCGGATCGGGCGTCCTGCACGAGGGTGCGGAACAGCCCGCGCACTGGCCTGCCGTCGGATGCCGGATACATGCCGGACATCGATATGAATCCGCCGAGCGGCAGCACCTTGAACCCGTACTCGGTCTCGCCGATCTTCTTCGACCACAGCCGGGGCCCGAAACCGATCATGTACTGCCCCACGCGCACGCCAAAGAGCTTGGCGGGCACGAGGTGCCCGATCTCATGCAGACCGATCGACAGACCGAGCCCGACCAGCATGAACAGGATGCCGGTGACGTACAGCAGGATTTCCACGTCCCAACGCTACTGCGCGCGAACTAGGAATCCGCCGCATAGGCTGGATTCGGGGCCACCGCGTCATGGCCCCGCCCCGCTGACGCCGGCCGTCGCATATCAGTGGCGGCCACCACCCGACGATCCGTCTCGGGATCCGCCGGCGCCGGTCGTGACGGTGGCCGCAGGCGACGAGAGCAAGGCGGATGCTGCGCACACGGAGCACTCGAATGCTCAGGAGGACGCTCAGCGAGGGACCCGCCTGAACGTGTCTCGGGCACCCGCTCATGAGATCATGGTGATGCCATGTCGACCACACAGCCCAGCCTTCCTCCCGTGCTCCGTCCAGACGCTCCGCCACAGCGGAACCTGACGGATCTCGCCACCCGCTTCGCCACCGCCACCCGCGGAGACACCGCAGGCGTCACCCTCACCGGCATCACCCTCGCGACCGCCGATCTCCGCGCCGGAGAGGCATTCGTCGCCATCCAGGGAGTGAATCAGCACGGAGCGGTGTTCTCACCCGCGGCCGCGGAGAAGGGTGCCGTCGCCATCATCACCGATGAGGCCGGCGCCGACATCGCAGGCAACATCGGTCTGCCGATCGTGATCGTCGACGATCCGCGCGGTGTGCTCGGAGCCCTCAGCGCCTGGGTCTACGGGACCGGCGCCGATGACGAGCTGCCTCTGCTGTTCGCGACCACCGGCACGAACGGCAAAACGAGCGTCTCGCATCTGCTCGAGGGAATCCTCGACCAGCTCGGCGTCGTGACCGGCCTCTCCTCCACCGCGGAACGGCACATCGCCGGTGAGGTCATCGTCTCCAGGCTCACGACACCCGAAGCATCCGAGATGCACGCCCTCCTCGCACTCATGCGCGAACGAGCGGTCGAAGCCGTCGCCGTCGAAGTCAGTGCTCAGGCGCTGTCGCGCAAGCGCGTCGACGGACTCGTGTTCGACGTCGCCGGCTTCACGAACCTCAGCCACGACCACCTCGACGACTACGCCGACATGGAGGAGTACTTCGCCGCGAAGCTCCCCCTGTTCAAGCCGGACCGCGCCAGGCGTGCGGTGATCTGCCTCGACTCGGCGTCCGGCGTCGACGTCGTCGCAGCCGCCGAGATCCCCGTCGTGACCGTCGGCACCCCCGCGATCGCCGCGGACGCATCCGTTGCCGGTGACGCCGACTGGGTGGTCACGATCGACGAGGAGCGTCAGCGCGGCACCCGCTTCACGATGACCGGCCCGCAGGGGCGCACCCTCACCGCGGTCGTGCCTGTGATCGGCCCGCACATGGCGGCGAACGCGGCCCTCGCGATCGTCATGCTGCTCGAGGGCGGATACGAGTGGGAGCGCATCACCGCGGCGCTCGAACGAGACGGACGCATCGATGCGTACCTGCCAGGGCGCACCGAGCTCGTCTCCGGCGAACAAGGCCCCGCGGTCTTCGTCGACTTCGGCCATTCACCCGACGCGTTCGAGAAGACCCTGGCTGCGATCCGCCGCGTGACGCCGGGGCGCACTCTCATGCTGTTCGGGGCCGACGGCGATCGCGACGCCACGAAGCGTCACGACATGGGCCGCACGGCCGTGCTCGGCAGTGACATCCTCGTGGTCACCGACCACCATCCCCGTTTCGAGGACCCGGAGTCGATCCGCGCCACGCTGATCGAGGGCGCAAGAATGGCCAGGCCGGATGCCGAGATCCACGAGTACTCCCCGCCGGAGAAGGCGATCATCGCAGCGGTGGGCCTTGTCGGCGACGGCGATGCGATCCTCTGGGCGGGCCCGGGACATCAGGACTACCGGGACATCCGCGGCGTCCGCACGCCGTACTCGGCTCGCGAGCTGGCCCGCCGCGCTCTGCGCGACGCCGGGTGGCCTGTGCCGGAGCCGCACTGGCCGGTGCCGTACTCCGACTGAGCGTTCGACAGGCTCACGAACCGAGGCGTCTACTGCTGCGCGATCAGGCGGTCCGCGGTCTCGCGCGCCCAGGTCTCGGCCTGCGCGAGCGACTCGATCGTCAGCTGGTCGGGCGACTCATGGGCATCGACCACCCTCGCGATCGTGTCGACTATGCCGAGGAATGGAAGCCGACCCTCATGGAACGCTTCGACCGCCTGCTCATTGGCCGCGTTGAAGACCGCAGGGAAGGTCCGGCCCGCGCGTCCGACGCTCTTGGCCAGCGCGACGGCGGGGAACGCCGCATCGTCGAGCGGTTCGAAATCCCAGCTGCTCGCCTTCGTCCAGTCCAGCGGACGTCCGACCCCGCCGATACGATGCGGCCAGTCCAAAGCGAGCGAGATGGGCAGCCGCATGTCCGGCGGTGACGCCTGAGCGATGGTCGAGCCGTCGATGAACTCGACCATCGAGTGCACGATCGACTGCGGGTGCACGACCACCTGGATGTCCTCGTACTCGACATCGAACAGCAGATGCGCCTCGATGACCTCGAGCCCCTTGTTCACCATGGTGGCGGAGTTCGTCGTCACGACACGCCCCATCGCCCAGGTCGGATGCGCGAGTGCCTCGGCGGGGGTCACCTCCGCCATCTCGTCCCGCGTGCGTCCGCGGAACGGACCGCCGGATGCTGTGACGATGAGGCGCCTGATCTCATCATGCGTCCCGGAGCGCAGCGCCTGCGCGAGCGCGGAGTGCTCCGAGTCGACGGGCACGATCTGACCCTCGGCCGCTGCCGACTTCACCAGTTCGCCGCCGACGATGAGCGATTCCTTGTTGGCGAGCGCCAGGGTGCGACCGGCCTTGAGCGCCGCGAGCGTCGAACCGAGCCCGATCGATCCGGTGATCGCGTTGAGCACGACATCAGCCTCGACGTCGCGCACCAGCTGCTCCGACTCGTGCGCGCCCAATGCCGTGTCTTCGACCTGGAACTGCGCAGCCTGCTCGCCGAGCAGTTCGGCGTTGCCACCTGCCGAGAGCCCGACCAACTCGAAACGACGAGGATTGGCGCGGATCACATCCAGTGCCTGAGTGCCGATGGAACCGGTCGAGCCGAGGACGATGATACGACGCATACCGTCAGCCTAATGCGCGGGCGCGTCCTTCCCGGCGAAGCCGCCAAGGACGAAACCGCGAAGTGCGAAGCCGTGAAGTGCTAAGCCGCGGCAGGATGCATCGTGGCGAGGATGTCGATCACGAAGACGAGTGTCTGACCCTTGAGGTCTTCGTCGTTGATCTCGCCCTCTCCGTATCCCGCTGCCGGCGGGACGACGACGAGCACCTGAGAGCCGACCTTCTGTCCGGCGAGTGCCTGGACGAACCCGGGAACGTAGCCGTTGCCCTCACTCGTGATCGGGGCGCCCTTCGCCCACGACGAGTCGAAGGTCTCGCCGGTCTCCCAGCCGACGCCGTGGTACTGGAGAAGCGTCGTGTCCCCATCGCCCACCGCGATGCCATCGCCCTGCTTCAGTACCGAGATCTGCACTTCTGTGGGAGCCGCGGCATCCGGAATCTCGACCGTGGGGGCACCGTCATCGTCGAGCGTGACGACGGGCATGCCGGCGACCGGTGCCTGCTCCTCGCCCCATGCTGCGGTGGGGACCACGTCGAGGACGTCCAGCACGTAGTACTGCGCGGCCGCGTCCTCGGTCGTCGGGAAGACGATGGACAGGCGCGACCCGACACTCGCGCAGCCGATGAGCTGTCCGAGCGGCGCATCAGCGGTCAGCGCGGCAGGAAGCAGTTCTCCCTCGGTGTATCCCGCATCGCCGAGCCGCTCGCCCGTGTCGCCGTCGAATGCGCTCAAGGCGTAGCTGACGTAGTCGCCGTTGGCGGCCTTGTCACCGTCGCCCTCGCTGATGACCGTCCGCTGCGCCTCTTCAACCTTCTCGCCGAGCTGGAAGTTCGCCGTCGAAGCTGTGCCGAAGTCGCCTTCCACCTTCACTCCGTCAGAGGCATCACCCGGTTCGACGGTCGCCGAGCACAGGTCGGCGGCCGGAGCCTCGGTGTCGTCTGCGGTCGTGCCCTTCGTGCCAGAGCAGCCGGCCAGAATCATGGTCGCGACGGCGATGGTGGACAGAGCGATGAGCGGGCGATTGCGCAAAGTGAGACCTCGTGATCGTGGGGAGGGACACTCCATGATGTCTTATTCGCCTTTGCCCTCGCTGAGAAGCATCCGGCGTCGGGGCGCATCGCACCGCACGCGTCGCATTCCACGGATGGCATGAATCGCGGAGTAGCCTGATCTGATGACCTCTGAGCAGTCTGCCGTTCCCGAGCCGACCGAAGAATCGGATCAGGAGCAGACCAGGGAGGAAGCATCATCGCCGCGCAGAGCCGGCGCCGCATACGCGTTCGGACGAGCTGTGATCGGCTCGCTGGCACGGCTCGTCTACCGCCCGCGCGTCGAGGGACGCGACCGCGTCCCTCTCGACGGCCCGGTCATCTTCGCGAGCAACCATCTGTCGTTCATCGACTCGATCGCGATCCCGGTCGCGGCGCCACGTCCGGTGCACTTCCTCGCCAAATCGGCGTACTTCGAGGGCCCAGGGTTCAAGGGCGCCGTGTCGCGGACCTTCTTCCAGTCGATCGGTGCGATACCGGTGCGCCGCGGCGCCGGACAGGCCGCGCTCGATGCGCTGGATCAGCAGCGTCTGCTGCTCGAGCAGGGACTGGCCGTCGCGCTCTACCCCGAAGGCACTCGCTCCACGGACGGCCGGCTCTACAAAGGGCGAACCGGGGTGGCGTTCCTCGCGCTGCAGACCGGTGCACCCGTGGTTCCGGTCGGACTCGTCGGCACGGACATGGCAATGCCGAAAGGTGCGAAGATGCCTTCGCTCAGCGAGCGCATCACCGTCCGATTCGGGGATCCGATCGATGTGACGGTGCACGGCGCAGCCGGCAGCGGCAAGGCACGACGTCTCGCGACCGACGAGATCATGGCGGCGATCCACGCGCTCAGCGGCCAGGAACTCGCCGGCATGTACAACGAGCCCCCCGCTCAGGGCCCGATCGAGAAGATCAAACAGGCTCTTCCGCACGAGCGGCGCTGACCCTTCGACGGGCTCAGGGACCGGCCGGCCCGAGCGCCCTCAGCGAGACGTGACCGATGCCTCGTGGCGGACCGGGAAGTTCACCGAGTTCGCGATGAAGCACATCCGGTGCGCGTCCTTGTGGGCGCTCTCGGCTGCCTCGATCATCGACGCATCCGCGACGACGACTTCAGGACGCAGCAGAACCTCGGTGAAGGCGCCTCCGCCTCTGCCGTCCTCGCGCATCACTCCGCTGGCGCGGTCGATGTAGGACACGACGACCACGCCTGCACCGACGCATGCATGCAGATACGACAGCAGGTGGCACTCGGACAATGAGGCGATCAGCATGTCCTCAGGGTTCCAGCGCTCCGGATCACCGCGGAACGGCTTGTCGGCCGACGCGAGCATGACCGGCTTGCCTTCGACCTCGATCGTGACGTCTCTGGAGTAGTCGCGGTACCCGCTCGTTCCGGTGCCGCGGTTGCCCTGCCAGGTGGCGGTGAGTGCGTACCGGTGTTCGCCGAGAGTCATGAGGTCAGTCTGACACGGTGCGGCTCGGTGCGGCTCGGTGCCGTCGGCGACGTCGGCGTTAGGCTGGTGGCGTGCTGGAGACTTTCACTGTTGCGGATGCTGTCGAACTCGCCGTCGTCGAACGCAGCGGATTCATCGAATCCCGCCATGCCGGTTCGGCCATCGTCCTGTCGCCGGACGGAGATGTCGTGCGCCGGTTGGGAAACCCTGACGCGTTGGTCCTCCCCCGCTCCAGTCTGAAGCCGCTTCAGGCCATCGCATGCGTCACTGCGGGCGCCGAGCTGGCGGGTGAACAGCTGGCGATCTCCACGGCGAGTCACGTCGGCACCGATCGTCACGTCGATCTGGTCCGCGAGATCCTGACCGCCGGCGGTCTCACAGAAGACGACCTCGGCTGTCCCTCGACGTGGCCGCGAGACACCGGCACGCGCGACGAACTCGTCCGAGAGCACGGACGACCCACGCGCATCCGGATGGACTGCTCCGGCAAGCATGCCGCGATGCTTCGCGCGTGCGTCGCCACCGGCTGGCCGACCGAGGGATATCTGCATCCGTCGCATCCGCTGCAGCTTCACATCCGCGAGGTGGTCGAACGCCTGAGCGGCGAGAAGATCGCGCACACGGCGGTGGACGGATGCGGTGCGCCGATCCACGCGATCACCCTCGCCGGGCTCGGACGTGCCATTCACCGGATCGGGTCCGCCTCCGAGCGATCGCCGTTCGCCCTGCATCGGGTCGCGGGCACCCTTGTCCGCGCTGTCAAGGAGAACCCGTGGACGATCGAGGGCTCCGGACGAGCGGACACGATCGCGATCGAGACACTCGGCGTGTTCGCCAAGAGCGGTGCTGAAGGGATCATGACGATGGTCGCCCCTGACGGTACGACCGTCGTGCTCAAGATGCTCGACGGCGGCGCACGCGCACTCGTGATCGTCGCGGCGACACTGCTCGCTCGCGCCGGAGCACTGAGCGAAGCCGATCTGGCGACGCTCGCCAACGCACTTCCCCTCGCCGTCCTCGGCGGAGGGAGCGACGTCGGGATGATCCGTCCCGGCGCCGCCGTCTGATGCCCTGACCCGGGGCAGTATCCCCTCAGAGTCGAGGGAGGAGAGGAGCCACGATGAGGATCAGCGTCCCCACCGAGGTCAAGAACAACGAGTACCGTGTCGCTCTGACACCGGCGGGAGTGCACGATCTGGTGCGTTCCGGTCACGAGGTTTTCGTGCAGTCCGGAGCAGGCGTCGGCTCGTCCATGCCCGACGCCGAGTACGCCGAAGCCGGCGCGACGATGCTGGACGACGCCGCAGAGGTCTGGGCGCGCGCCGAACTTCTGCTGAAGGTCAAGGAGCCGATCGCGAGTGAATACCACCACTTCCGCGACGACCTCACCCTGTTCACTTACCTGCACCTGGCCGCCGACCGTCCGCTGACCGACCGGCTCCTCGCCGACCGCGTCACAGCGATCGCATACGAGACGGTGCAGCTTCCCGGAGGCGGGCTTCCGCTTCTCGCGCCGATGAGCGAGGTCGCCGGGCGGCTCGCCCCGCTCGTCGGCGCCAACACCCTGCTGCGCTCCAACGGCGGCCTCGGACTGCTCATGTCCGGCGTGCCGGGCACCCGACCGGCGACGGTCACAGTGATCGGCGGCGGCGTGGCCGGAGCGAACGCCGCGGTCATCGCGAGCGGCATGGGCGCGGATGTCACGATCTTCGACACGAACATCCCGAGACTGCGGATGCTGGACGACCACTTCGCTGGACGGGTGAAGACGGCGGCCTCCAATCCGCTGGACCTGCGCCGCGCGGTGATCGACTCCGATCTCGTCATCGGATCGGTGCTGATCCCGGGTGCGCGGGCGCCGAAGCTCGTCACGAACGAGATGGTGGCCCAGATGCGACCCGGTAGCGTGCTCGTCGACATCGCCGTCGACCAGGGCGGCTGCTTCGAGGACACGCACCCGACAACGCATGACAACCCGACGTTCGGGGTGCACGACACCGTGTTCTACTGCGTTGCGAACATGCCAGGGGCGGTGCCGAACACCTCGACCTCGGCTCTCACGAACGCGACGTTGCCCTACGTGCGCCAGATCGCATCCCGCGGCTGGCGCGACGCGCTCGGCGCGGACGCCGCACTCGCAAGCGGACTCAACACCGCGAAGGGCGCCGTGATCAACGATGGCGTGGCAGTCGCCCACGGCCTGGAGGCGAGCGCGATCGCATCCGTGCTGTGAGATCCGGTGCGGAATCAGCCGTGCGCGCGCCCATCACCGCGAGGCGTCCAGTTCGGGGATGACGACGCGCTGCGGGGCGCGACCGTCATGGATCGTCCAGGCCCGGCCCGCATGCGGCTCGGCGAACGGCGGCAACTCTCGGATGCTCGCGAATGACCGCAGCTCTCCCCCGCATTCGGCGAGGAACAGCATCTCGCCCTCGAGGCGAATCCGCTGCCACAGCGGCCACTGGCGCTGCCAGCTGTCGGCGTCGCCGATCAGTATCGTCGGCGCGGCCCCGGCTGAGATCGCGGCCCCCGGCACTCCGACGACCGGCAGCGCCGACGGAGCATCCTGATGCTGATCCGCGACCGGCGAGACCACGTGATCGGGATAGGCGGCTCGCAGGCCCTCCACGACCCGTCGGACGCCGAGTGCGATCACGCCGACCACGCGCGCGGTCGGGGTCCACCGTTCCACGGCGCCGGTTCCGGAGGCATCCGTTTCGCCGGTTGCTTCAACCCAGACGACCTGCACCTCACGATCATCGACTCTGGCACGACCCGCCGGACGGTCGCGACGGTAGCCGTCGTTGTCCCCGCCTGCGGCGAGGTGCTCCATCTTGGTACCCATCCGCAGCAGCATCCGCGTCGGCAGTGCCTCGAGCACGCGTGCAGTCTGGCCGGACGCGCGCCCTGTCGTGATGACGACGGTGCATCCTCGCGCCGCAGCCGACCGCACCAGCTTCTCCATCCGTTCCAGGAACGCCTGCGCGTACTCCACCGGGAAGGCTGCGAGGAGCTGATCGAGGTCGTCGCACAGCACGAGTTCCGGTGCGTCCGCGCCGGCGTCGAGCAGCTCGGCCAGCGCATCCCAGGCGCGCTCGGGTTCGGCACGCAACAGCATCGACCGTGTGCTCTGGGTCGCCAGGGCGCGCAGCACAGACGTGCGCCCTGAGCTGCTGCCCCCGATCACGGCAAGCCCACGGTCGATTCCGGGCCGCAGCAGCATGGGTCTCTGACGCTGTCGTTCCGGCTCATCCGTGAGTCCGACCAGCAATGCGCCCTCGTGCGGGTAGGCGGTGACCAGCTCATCGAGATCGAGCCTTCGTGGCAACGGCGCGAGCCACGGGCTCGCCGGCTCGCCGGCGTCAGACCAGCGGGCGCCGATCTGGCGCAGGTCGCCCGCACCCGTGAGAGCGACACGCACGGCCACCGCTGCCGTGTCCTGCGGACGCCGGACGAATGCGAGGCCCCTGGAGGCCGCGCCGCCCGGGAGCTCGGCCGCGTCATCGGATCCGATGACGAGTCGGCTGTCCGCGGCCTCGGTCACCCGCAGACTCACCCGAAGCGGACAGTTCGCCGCGAGCCCGTCACGGATGACACCGGCCGCTCGCTGCGTGCCGAGGATGAGGTGCATCCCGAGGGCTCTGCCACGGGCTGCGACGTCTGAGAACACAGCGCCGAGGTCCGGATGCTCCTGCAGAAGCGCGGCGAACTCATCGACGACGATCACGAGTCGGCCGAGCCGACCAGACGCCTCGGAGACACTTCGCACGCCGAGTTCGGCGAGCACCGCCTCGCGACGACGAAGCTCCGCCGTAAGGCTCTCCACTCCGCGCCGCGCGCCCTCCTCGTCGAGATCGGTGATCACCGCGGCGACGTGCGGAAGCGCCCGCAGCGGGTCGAATGCGGTGCCGCCCTTGAAGTCAGCCAGTACGAATGCCACCTCGTCCGGGCCGTGCGAGCGCGCCATCGAGGCGATCCAGGTCACGAGCAGTTCACTCTTGCCCGACCCGGTCATCCCCGTCACGATGGCGTGCGGGCCGTCCTCTACGAGGTCGAGCACGACGTCGGTGCTCTCTGTGCGACCGATCACGGCCGCAAGACCTGCACGGCCCGGCTCCGCAGTCATCGCAAGCTCACCCAGCGCCACCGCGTCCGGCAACTGTGCCGCCTCGCCCTCCCGTTCGGCGCTGCCCGCGGCGATCGCCATCGCCTGCGCGCGGGAGAGGCATTCCACAGCGATCCCCTCGATGCCTGCCGAGGTACGCAGCCGCGCTCGTGCCGGATCTGCGAAGTCGATGAGTGTCGTCACCCCCTCAGGCACTTCGCCATCCGTCTCGCACACGCGTATCTGCGCGGAAGCATCCGGACATTCCTCATCCCCCACCACTACGGCGAGCCGCCACGCCCCGCGCCTGGGTCTTCCGGCGTGCGGAAAGCCTGCGAGCCCGAGCACCTCCAGTCCCCCGCCGATGAGTGCGAGCTGTCCAGACGAATGACGCAGGCACAGCTGCACCACCAGCGCCCTCGCGGCAGCGCCGGCGACGGCCGCGGGTCCGCGCAGGCAGATTCCGCGTCCCATCGCGACGGCGATCGGAACGCCCTTCACCTGCGATGCGCGCTCTCTGAAGGCACGTGCGCGTTCGCCGTCATCGCCGGTCACCCGGAGCGCACTGCGCCTGGCGCCTGAACCGACGACGATCGGTGTCGAATCGTCGATCGGCCGAAGATCGCGCAGGGGCGCATCCACGACGGACGCGGCCGCGTCCGGATGGACACGCCGCAGCTCACGACGTTCGGTCTGATGCCGTCGCATGAGGTCCTGCTCTGCGCGACGCCACCCGGCCGTCTCGTCATCGGCTGCGGCCCGTCGTTCGCGGCGTCGAGTGCGCAGACCGTCCAGCAGCGAAGCGCCGATCATCAGCGGGCCGAGCGCCGCGAAAGCGAGTGAGAATATCGATCCGGTGATGAGCCAGAGCACGATGCCCGCGGCGATCGGCACGACGGCGGCGAGCACCGGTACGGACTGCCGTCGTGGCTCGGCGGCAGCAGCGGGAAGCGTGAGCGGTTCGAGGTCCATGACCTCATTGCACGGCATCCGAACACGGCGGATGCCGTTGTCCACAGCTCCGCGGAGCTATTCTTCGGTGGGCTCCGCTGTGGAGGAAGATTCGGAGGATGATTCGTCTTCGGTCGTGACCGCGTCATCACCTGCGGCAGGAGCGTGCCCCGGCCGCTCCACCTGAACGACGATGAGCGTCACATTGTCGCGGCCGCCGTTCTCCAGCGCCGCAGCCAGCATCGCGTCAGCGGCGACTGCGGGGTCCGCCTGCTCACGCAGGAAATGCTGGATGCCGTAATCGGTGAGCTCCTTGGTCAATCCGTCGGAGCAGATCACGAACCGGTCACCGTCGAGCACCTCGATTCCGAGGTAGTCCGGCGGCGTGAGCTCGCTCGCCCCGACAGCGCGTGTGATGACGTTGCTATAGGGGTGGCTCTCCGCCTCCTCCGCGCTGAGCCGTCCCGAGCTGATCAGCTCCTGCACCACGGAATGGTCGGTCGTGACCTGAACCAGCCGCTCATCACGAAGCAGATAGACACGGGAATCGCCGATATTGAGCGAAACCCACCGGGGTTCGTCGTCCGTCGTGTCGAAGAAGATGCCGGTGAGAGTAGTACCGGTTCCTTCGTCAGTGGTCTCCGGGTGCGAGGCGATGTCGCCCACAGCCTGCGTGAGGGCATTCTCGATGGCAGCGGTGCCGACCTCGCCGGAGTCGACGACCTCCTGCAGGCGCGTGATCGTACTCTGACTCGCGATCTCCCCGCCCGCGTGCCCGCCCATGCCGTCTGCCACGACGAACAGCGGGTACTGCGCCAGGAACGCATCCTGATTGTTGTCCCGGCGACGCCCGGTATCGGTCACTCCAGCCCAGACCAGGACGATCTCCCCGCCGTCCGGGGCCGCGACGCGATGGGTCTGCGTGGACGTCTCAGACAAAGGGTTCCTCCGGGTTGGATGCGGCGGTGCGAGTGGCCGCAGGATTCTCACACATAGTAGTGGAACTACGACATGGCCATGTGTCCACGCTATCGGAATCTCCGCCGGGTACGACGAAGGACCCCCGATCACGATCGAGGGTCCTTCGTTCAGCTCATCAGGCTGGTGGCTGCGTCGGCGGTGCCGGTGGAGCGGCGGGCGGTGCCGGCGGAGTCGCGGGCGGCGTCGTCGGTGCGGCCGGCGGAGTGGCCGGTGCTGCCGGCGGCGTGGACGGTGCAGCCGGCGGCGGCGTCACGGGCCCTGCGGGAGGCGTCGCGGGGCCGGCCGGCGGCTGGTATCCGGGAGCAGCCGGCGGCTGGTAGCCGGGCGCAGCGGGCTGCTGGTAACCCGGAGCAGGCTGCTGGTATCCCTGCGGCGGACCGTATCCCTGCGGCGGTGCGTATCCCTGCGGGGCTGCGCCGTAGCCGGGGGCCGCACCGGGTGCGACCTGCGCCGAAGGCTGAACCGGGATGCCGTCCCACGCGGTGCGGTCGGCGAAGAACGCGTTGCCGCCCCAAGGGGAGGCCGGGATCTGCGGGTTCCAGCGCGACTTGTCGAACGCATTGATTCCGAGCCAGATGAGGGACGTGATGCCGGCGGTGATGATACCCAGGGCATACAGCACGACCCAGGCCGGAGTCTTGCCGAGCTTGAGACCGATGCGGTAAGCCGCGAGAGTCATGAGGGCGAAGGATGCGAGGCCGAGGACCTGGCCGATCACCGGGATCCAGCCGAGCACGATCGTCGCACCGATCGCGTAGAGGAACAACCACGGACTGAGGTCACCCAGCTTGAGGAAAACCATGCTGTTGTATACCGGGATCCACGCGCGCCATTTACCCTGGACGCCGGCCTTTTCGAAGATCTTCATCATGAAGATCGAACCGATGACGTAGATGGCGACGGCGACGAGGAACCCGACGAGGTACACCGCCCCGAGTATCGCGAGGCCTTGGGAATCGTAGGAGGACATGAGACTCTCAATCCTTGAAGACAGGGAGCGAACCTCGCCCCCCGGTTACGAAGCCTTCGCTTCGCGCATTGGCCATGGTAGCGGGGTCATCCGCTCACTGGCAATGACACACTCACCCGCATCGTGATGTGTCGACACGACGCTCAGGTCTCCGTCACGAGCTCGAGCACGCCTGCCTGCTCCGCCTGCCGGATGATGATCGATCGTGCACGCGCCCATCCCTGCAGGGCTGCGAGGGAGCGCACCCTGGGTCGGTCCTCGGCCAGCGCTCGCACGAGTTCGCCCTTGGCCTTCTTGTTGAAGTGGTTGAGGGCACGTCCTTCACCTGTCACGACACGCACGTACGCGTACGGAACGGATGCCGGTACCGGGCCGAGTGCGACATAGGCCTCGCTGCGGAGGTCCAAGACGAACCCTGGCGCGTCTTGAGCCATCGCCTCTGACGTCGCGAGCGCCCAGTGCCGACGCAACGGCGCGATCCCGGGAAGCGACGTGCCCGCCGCGAGCCGATACGTCGGAATCGCATCGAGCGCGGCGATCGGACCGAACGGCGCCGAATGGATCCACACGTGCCTGTCCAACCATCGCCTGGCAACGGCGTCCAACGACGTCGCATCCAGGGCATCGTAGAGAACGCCCGTGTAGCGGTCGACCGCGGCCATGGTCGGCGCGGAACCCAGAGCGGCATTGTGGTCGATGTCGCCGAGTTGACGGTCGCTGAGCTTGTGCACGCGCCTGGCTGCGGCCGGATCCGCCGCGAGTCCTATGAGCGCCGTCACGACGGCAGTTCGTTCGGCAGCCAGAGCAGGCAGCGCGAGGGAGTCGATCGCCAACGGGGCACCCGACCCGCCTGGGCGCTTGGTCTCGGAGGGAGGGAGGAGTATTTTCATGGGGCTCGAGATGCCGAATCAGATCGGTGGCAGCAGACGAGAACGCGCCCGCCCGTCAACTCGAGGGTGACAGGCGGACGCGTCCGTGATGATTGCGCTCAGGCGATGAGGGCCGCGTTGCCGGCGACGATCGTCAGCTGGCTGCCTTCCATGGAGAGGAAGCCGTCCTGCGCGTTCGCGAGCACTTTGCTGCCGTCGGCGCGCGTGATGCGCACCTGGCCCTCTGCGAGGATCGCCAGGATCGGCTCGTGACCGCTCATGATTCCGATCTCACCCTCGACGGTCTTGGCGACGACGAGAGTCGCGTCTCCCGTCCAGACCTCCGCGTCCGCGGAGACGAGGCTGACGTTCAGAGCCATGATCAGCCGTTCTCCTTCTGGAGCTGAGCCCAGCGCTCTTCGACGTCGGAGATGCCACCGACGTTGAAGAAGGCCTGCTCGGCAACGTGATCGAAGTCACCCTTTGCGATCGCGTCGAACGACTCGATCGTCTCCTTGAGAGGAACGGTCGAGCCCTCGACACCGGTGAACTTCTTCGCCATGTAGGTGTTCTGCGAGAGGAACTGCTGGATGCGACGTGCACGCGACACGACGATCTTGTCCTCTTCGGAGAGCTCGTCGACACCGAGGATCGCGATGATCTCCTGCAGTTCCTTGTTCTTCTGGAGGATCTGCTTGACCGTGGTGGCGACGCGGTAGTGGTCCTCGCCCAGGTAGCGAGGGTCCATGATGCGCGAGGTCGAGGTCAGCGGGTCGATGGCGGGGTACAGACCCTTCGACGCGATCTCACGGCTGAGCTCGGTCGTCGCGTCGAGGTGCGCGAAGGTCGTCGCCGGAGCCGGGTCGGTGTAGTCATCGGCGGGAACGTAGATCGCCTGCAGTGAGGTGATCGAGTGGCCGCGGGTCGAGGTGATGCGCTCCTGGAGGAGGCCCATCTCGTCAGCGAGGTTCGGCTGGTAGCCCACAGCGGAGGGCATGCGGCCCAGCAGCGTGGAGACCTCGGAACCTGCCTGCGTGAAGCGGAAGATGTTGTCGATGAACAGCAGAACGTCCTGCTTCTGCACGTCACGGAAGTACTCCGCCATCGTCAGGGCCGAAAGGGCGACGCGCAGACGCGTTCCCGGCGGCTCGTCCATCTGGCCGAAGACGAGAGCAGTCTTGTCGAAGACGCCCGCCTCTTCCATCTCGGCGATGAGGTCGTTGCCCTCACGGGTGCGCTCACCGACTCCGGCGAACACCGACACACCGCCGTGGTTCTGTGCGACGCGCTGGATCATCTCCTGGATGAGGACGGTCTTGCCGACACCAGCACCACCGAAGAGGCCGATCTTTCCGCCGAGCACGTACGGCGTGAGAAGGTCGATCGACTTGATGCCGGTCTCGAACATCTGGGTCTTTGACTCGAGCTGGTCGAAAGGCGGCGCCGAACGGTGGATCGGCCAGCGCTCCGTGATCTCGATCTGCTCGCCAGGCTCGGCGTTGAGCACCTCGCCGATGACGTTGAAGACCTTGCCCTTGGTGACGTCGCCGACGGGAACCGAGATCGGCTCGCCGGTGTCGCGCACCTCCTGGCCGCGGACGATGCCGTCCGTCGGCTTGAGCGCGATCGCGCGGATCAGGTCGTCGCCGAGGTGCTGTGCGACCTCGAGCGTGATCTCCGTCGACTCCTCGCCGATGACGATGGTGGTCTTCAGCGCGTTGTAGATGTCAGGAATCGAGTCGTGCGGGAACTCGATATCGACGACCGGGCCCGTGACGCGTGCGACGCGCCCGACGACCGCGGTCCCAGCCTCAGCTGTGGCGGTGGGGGTCATATCTTCGTCTCTTTCTTGATGGTCTATTTGCTCGAGAGGGCGTCGGCGCCGCCGACGATCTCAGCGATCTGCTGCGTGATCTCCGCCTGACGCGCGTTGTTGCGCAGGCGGGTGTAGTCAGTGATGAGCTTGTCGGCATTGTCGCTGGCGGACTTCATCGCCTTCTGCGTCGCGGCCTGCTTGGCCGCCGACGACTGCAGCAGAGCGTTGAAGATGCGGCTCTGCAGATACACCGGCAGGATCGCATCGAGAACGGTCTCGGCATCCGGCTCGAACTCGTAGAGCGGATACACCGCTCCGCTCGGCTCAGCGGCCTCGGTGTTCTCGACGATCTCCAACGGAAGCAGGCGCACCGTCTCCGGCGACTGCGTCATCATGCTGACGAAACGGTTGTAGACGAGGTGGAGCTCGTCCACTCCGCCATCCTCACCGCCGCGGTTGAACGCTTCGAGCAGCGTGGCCGAGATCTCCTCGGCCGTCTTGAACTGCGGAGTGTCCGTGTCGCCCGTCCACTCTGCAGCGGCCTTGATGCCACGGAACTGGAAGTATCCGACGGCCTTGCGACCGACGAGGTAGTACACCGGCTCGCTGCCCTGAGAACGGATCAGCTCGCCGACTTCCATCGCCTCGCGGAGGATCTGCGAGTTGAAGGCACCCGCGAGTCCGCGGTCGGAGGAGAAGACCACGACGGCGGACCGGCGGATCGTCTCGGGCTCACGCGTGAGCGGGTGATCGACATTGGAATACGTCGCGACGGCGGAGACAGCCTGCGTCACGGCCCGAGCGAAGGGCGACGACGCGCGCACGCGCGCCATCGCCTTCTGAATGCGCGAAGCCGCGATGAGCTCCATCGCCTTCGTGATCTTCTTGGTCGTCTGAGCAGAAGAGATCTTCTGCTTGTAGACCCTGAGTTGAGCGCCCATGTTTCAGTACCTCACGCGATTACGCGCGACGACCCTTGACGATCTTCTCCTGGTTGACGTCGTCCACGTCCTGGGCTGCGTGCTCCTCATGGCCCACGGCGCCGATGGACTGGCCCTTGCCACCCTGGAACTCGAGCAGGAAAGCGTCGACCTGCTTCTCCAGTTCGGCCGCGGTGTCGTCATCGAGGACGTTCGTCTCGCGCAGGGTGTCGAGCACCTTGGTGTTGCGTCGCAGGTGATCGAGGAGCTCGCGCTCGAAGCGCAGCACATCGGAGACCTCGAGCTTGTCGAGCTTGCCCTTGGTGCCGGCCCAGATCGAGACGACCTGGTCTTCGACGGGGTACGGCGAGTACTGCGGCTGCTTGAGCAGCTCGGTCAGACGAGCACCCCGATCGAGCTGACGACGTGAGGTCGCGTCGAGGTCGCTCGCGAACATCGCGAAGGCCTCGAGCGATCGGTACTGCGCAAGTTCCAGCTTCAGCGTTCCGGAGACCTTCTTGATGCTCTTGACCTGAGCGTCACCACCGACACGGGACACCGAGATGCCCACATCGACCGCAGGGCGCTGGTTGGCGTTGAAGAGGTCGGACTGCAGGAAGATCTGGCCATCGGTGATCGAGATCACGTTGGTCGGGATGTACGCCGAGACGTCGTTCGCCTTGGTCTCGATGATCGGGAGACCCGTCATCGAACCGGCACCGAGCTCGTCGGACAGCTTCGCGCAACGCTCCAGCAGACGGGAGTGCAGGTAGAAGACGTCGCCAGGGTATGCCTCGCGGCCCGGCGGACGGCGCAGGAGGAGCGAGACGGCGCGGTACGCCTCTGCCTGCTTCGACAGGTCATCGAAGATGATGAGGACGTGCTTGCCGCTGTACATCCAGTGCTGGCCGATCGCGGATCCGGTGTAGGGCGCGATGTACTTGAAACCGGCCGGGTCGGAGGCAGGAGCGGCGACGATGGTGGTGTACTCCATCGCTCCGGCGTCCTCGAGCGCACCCTTGACGGAGGCGATCGTGGAACCCTTCTGACCGATGGCGACGTAGATGCAGCGCACCTGCTTGTCGACATCGCCGGAGGCCCAGTTGTCCTTCTGGTTGATGATCGTGTCGATCGCGATGGCCGTCTTGCCGGTCTGGCGGTCGCCGATGATGAGCTGACGCTGGCCGCGGCCGACGGGGATCATGGCGTCGATGGCCTTGATTCCGGTCTGCATCGGCTCGTGCACGCTCTTTCGCTGCATGACACCCGGTGCCTGCAGCTCGAGCTCACGACGTCCCTCCGATGCGATCTCGCCGAGGCCGTCGATCGGGTTGCCGAGCGGGTCGACCACGCGTCCGAGGTAGCCGTCGCCGACAGCGACCGAGAGGACCTCGCCGGTGCGGCGGACTTCCTGACCGGCCTGGATCCCGGCGAAGTCGCCGAGCACCACGGTGCCGATCTCGCTCTCGTCAAGGTTCAACGCGAGGCCCTGCGTGCCGTTGTCGAACGTCAGGAGCTCGTTCGCCATCACGCCCGGCAGCCCCTCGATGTGGGCGATGCCGTCTGCCGCGTCGATGACGGTGCCGACCTCGGTCGCTGCGGCGCCTGTGGGCTCGTACGCAGCGGCGAAGTCCTTCAGCGCGTCACGGATGACGTCGGGGCTGATCGATAGTTCTGCCATTGTCTTCCCTTTGTATTGAGAGAGTCTGCGCGGTTCCCCGCGCGAAGTCGTATTAGCCCGCGAGCTTCTGTCGAAGATCGGCGAGCCGCGCGGAGATGCTGCCGTCGATGACGTCATCGGCGATCTGCACACGCAGTCCGCCCACGACGGTGGGGTCGATCACTTCGTTGATCGAGACCTGGCCGTCATAGCGCGCTGCCAGCGCGTCGCCGAGACGGGTGCGCTGCGCGGCGGACAGTGGGGTCGCGGTCTGAACCGTGGCCACGATGCGGTCGCCCTGCGCCGAGACGATCTTCATCGCACGGTTCAGCAGCTGACGGACGCGACGTCCGCGTGGCTGCCGGACGAGCGAGGAGACGATCAGCGTCGTCGGTGCACTCGCCGTGCCGCCGATCAGCTTCTCGACGAGCGCGCCCTTCGCATCGTCGTCGCCCAACCGGGTTCCGAGCGCGAGCTCGAGCTCCGGGTTCGCGGCGATGACGCGGAGGAAAGAGAACAGCTCGCCTTCGATGTCGACCGCGGGCTCGGCGATGGCTGCGGCGCGGATCGCGAGTTCCTCGATCCCGGAGACGAGGCCGTCCACGTCGGACCACCTCTCCCCGACTGCAGCAGAGAGCACCTGACGCGTGGTGTCCGACAGTGTGCCGAAGACCGTCGCGACGACCTGCTCACGCAGGCCCGCAGGAGCAGCCGAGTCGGCCAGCGCGCCGCTCAGCTGACCGGATTCGCCCACCAGACGCGCCACGGTGAAGAGCTCACCGGCCGTGTCGAGGGTGACGTCCTTCGCCTGAGCGAGGGCCGCCGTCGAAGCCGCGAGCGCCTGAGTGGTCGCGCTGCCCATCAGGAAGCCCCGCCCGGTACCTGAGCCTGTCGAAGATCTGACGCCTCGAGGTCTGCGAGGAAGCGATCCACGACAGCGGTCGCACGCGCATCATCCGAGAGGGTCTCGCCGACCACGCCACCGGCGAGGTCGATCGCGAGCGTGCCGACCTCGGAGCGCAGCGCGACGAGCGTCGTCTGACGCTCCGCCTCGATCTGCGCGTGCGCGGCTGCGGTGACGCGTGCGGCCTCGACCGTCGCGGCATCCTTCGCCTCGGCGACGATCTTCCTGCTGTCCTCACGGGCAGCCTCACGGATCTCACCGGCCTCGGTACGAGCCTCGGCGAGCTGACGCGTGTACTCCTCGAGAGCCGCCTCAGCCTGCTTCTGCGCTTCGTCGGCCTTGGCGATGTTGCCCTCGATGGCGGCGGAGCGCTCGTCGAGCATCTTCGCCACATTCGGGAGAGCGACCTTCCAGGCCACGATCAGGATGATGACGAAGCAGACGGCTGACCAGACGATGTCGTACGTCGCCGGCAGAAGCGGGTTCTGCTCCTCGGCTGCGAGCGTGACAAGAGCGTTCAGCATCCTGTCTCCTTACGTGTGGGTGAGAGGATCAGTAGCCGAAGAGGAACGCGACGCCGATACCGACGAACGCAAGCGCCTCGGTGAAGGCGATACCGATCCACATGGTGCCCTGAAGCTTGCCGGACAGCTCAGGCTGGCGCGCGATGCCCTCGATCGTCTTGCCGACGACGATGCCCACACCGATGGCCGGGCCGATTGCTGCCAGGCCGTAGCCGACGTTGGCGATCGAGCCGGTGATGTCGATGTTGATGGCTGCAAGAACCGAGTTGGGATCCACAGGTGTTTCCTTTCATTGAGGGGAGCTGGCGCGCCCCGATTAGTGTTCGTCCGCGACTGCGAGCTGAATGTAGACCGCGGTGAGGATGGTGAAGACGTACGCCTGGAGGAACGCCACCAGGATCTCGAAGGCCGTGAAGGCGAAGCCGAAGGCGAGCGTTCCCGCTCCCAGCACAGACCAGAAGCCGCCCATCGAGAAGATGAAGAACTGGGTCGCCGCGAAGAACAGCACCAGCATGAGGTGGCCGACCATCATGTTCATCAGCAGTCGCAGCGTGAGCGTGACCGGACGGACGATGAAGGTCGAGATGAACTCCAGCGGCGCGACGATGATGTACAGGAACGGCGGCACTCCGGGCGGGAAGAGCGAGTTGCGGATGAAGTGCCAGACGCCCTTGCGCACGCCGGCGTAGATGAACGCGACGTAGGAGATCACCGCGAGCATCAGCGGCACGGCGATGATGCTCGTGCCTGCGATGTTCAGGAACGGGATGACACCCGTGATGTTCATGAACAGCACCATGAAGAAGATCGTGGTGAGCAGCGGGAGGAAGCGGTCGCCGTCTTTCTTGCCGATCATGTCGTGCGCGATGTTGACGCGGACGAGGTCGAAGAGCATCTCGATGACGCCCTGGCCGCGGCCGGGGATCAGCTTGAGCTTGCGCGTGCCGAGCCAGAGGATGAGAACCACGACGATCGTCGCCAGAAACTGCACCAGGTGGATGCGGTTCACTGAGAGCGGGCCGATCGAGAAGAGGATCTCCGGAAAGAACTCTGCGATCGACGGTGGTTGGAATTCGTCCGTTGCGAGACGGACGAGGAGGCTCGCGGCGTGAGTCAACGTTGCTCCAGCTTCGGGGCATCGACCAGGATCGACGCGACGATTTGGGTGGGGAGTTCTAGCTGAGTCGGAGCATCTCGCACGACGCGAAAGCTCGCCCAGCGAACCCGGAATCAGACTATCAAGATTTTCCCAGCGTCACGAATCCTCGCGGTCTTCGGGGTTGGATTCCGGCAGCGAGACGTCTGAGACGTACGGCATGCGCATCCGCGTGAACACGACGGCGTCGATCACCAGGCTCACCACGATCCCGGCGACGAGCGCGAGGAAGATGATCAGCGGGACTACCCAGTCCTGCCCGCGCAGGATCACGATGGCGACGACGAACACGACCAGTTTGAGCAACCAGCTGCCCATCACGATCCCGAAGAAGACCGTCGCGAACATCTCCCTGCCGTACCAGCGGTTCGCGATCAGCACGCTCAGCGGGGTCAGCGCCAGGAAGACGATGGCGAGGGCGACACCTGCCAGCCCACTCCACAGCCCATCAGCGCCCGCGACGAGGAAGCCGATGCCCCCGCCGAGGATGACGAGAACGATCGCGGCGATGCCCGTCCAGATCAGCACCTGCCGCAGCATCGAGGTGATCGCGGGCATCGGACGTTTCGGTGTGTCGCTCATCGGTTCTCCGGAGAAGGTGTCGGCACGGTGGCTGAAGGATCAGTGGCTGAAGGATCAGTGGCTGAAGGATCAGTGGGTGGCAGATCGGTCGGCACGCTCGGAGCGCGCCGGGTGGGAAGCAGAGTGACGAGGAGGCATGCTGCGACCCCCACCACGCCGAAGGCGACACCGGGGAGGTACTGGCCTGGCCAGTCCTCACGCGATCCGATGTACATGAGCAGCACGGCGAGCGAGATCACGGCCGTCCATGCGTAGAAGATCAGGACGGCGTCGCGGTCGCGGTGACCGAGATCCAGCATCCGATGGTGCAGGTGCTTGCGGTCCGGCGAGAAGGGCGACCTGCCGGCCCTCATGCGCCGGAACACGGCAAGACCGAAATCGAGCAACGGCAGCATGACGACCACGAGCGGCAGCAGGATCGGGATGAAGGCGCCGAGCAGCTGCGAGCGGCCGAATTCCTCCGGGTCCATCGCACTCGAGGACATCTGGCCGGTGAGCGCGATCGCGGATGTCGCCATCAGCAGGCCGATCACCAGGGCACCCGAGTCGCCCATGAACAGCTTCGCCGGGCTCCAGTTCAAGGGCAGGAAACCGATGCAGGCGCCGATCACGACGGCGGCGAGGAATGACGCCAGGTTGAAGTAGCTGCTGGTTCCCGTGTCGCGCGTGAGGATGTACGAATATGCGAAGAACACACCGTTGGCGATGAGGCAGACGCCCGCGACCAGTCCGTCGAGTCCGTCGATGAAGTTGACCGCGTTCATGACGACGACGATCGCGAACATCGTCACGGCGATGCTCAGCCAACTGGAGACGATGACCATCTCTCCGAGCGGCAGCGAGAGGATCTGCAGCCCGCCGAGCACCGTGATGATCCCGGCAGCGAGGAACTGCACGCCGAGCTTGATGAACCAGTCGAGATCCCAGAGGTCATCGATCACGCCGATGATGGCGATGAGCAGCGCGGCGCCGAGCACGGCCCACATCGTCTGCGGCGGCACCCACATGATGCTGAAGAACGGATTCGCCGCGGACACGCCGATGGCGGCGGCGATACCGAGGAACATCGCCACTCCCCCGAGCCGCGGCGTGGGAGTCGTATGAACGTCGCGTTCCCGGATGCCGGGATACAGCTTGAAGCGCAGGCTGAGCTGCCAGACCACCCATGACATCACGAGCGTGACGGTCGCGGTGAGGATGATCGTGAAGAGGTACTGCTTCACGCCGCGCCGTCCGGCGCATCCAGCAGGTCGCCGATGACGCCGCGCAACTGCTTCATCGTCACGGCACCCTCACGAAGGAGCCGGATCCGCGCGTCTCCCTCACCGTCGCCTCGACGAACGAGCGATGTGGCGTCGATGATCGTGGATGCCACGCCCGTCGCGCTCATGCCGCCGTCGAGATAGACCGCGACGCTGTCGCCCAGCATCCGCTCCGCGCCCTCGGCGGAGATGGCAGCGGACTCCCCGGTGAGGTTCGCGCTCGACACGGCGAGAGGACCGGTCTCCTCGAGGAGCTCGAGCGCCACTCGCTGGTCGGGCATGCGCACCGCGACGGTTCCCAGCGTGTCGCCGAGATCCCACGCGAGCGAAGGCTGCGCGGGCAGGACGATGGTCAGTCCGCCGGGCCAGAACTCGTCGACGAGCTTCTGCACCGGCTCAGGGATCTCCTCCACGAGGGCGGCAAGCGCCGCCTGACCGGCCACGAGCACAGGCGGCGGCTGATTGCGGCCACGGCCCTTCGCATCCAGCAGCCGCTGGACGGCAGACGGCGTGAACGCGTCGGCGGCGATGCCGTAGACCGTGTCGGTGGGCATGACGATGAGCTCGCCCCTGGCGATCGCCTGACGAGCGTGGCGCATTCCGGCGAGCAGCTGTGCCTCATCGCGGCAATCGAAGACAGAGGACATGACCCCACCATTCTAGGTGCACGAGCACGGCCGAGCCTGCGGAATGCTCAGGGGCGCAGCGCCGTCGTCGCCCTGTCCCGGTGCGTCAGATCGGGATGCGTCCTCGGCACCCGCCAGCCGTCGGCGGCGAGAAGGCTGCGGACCGCCTCGCCCTGGAGCTCGCCGTGCTCGATCACCAGCAGCCCGCCCGGGCGGAGGAGTGCGAGCGCCCTCGTGCTCAGAACCCGTACGATGTCGAGGCCGTCCGGCCCGCCGTACAGTGCCATCGCGGGGTCGAACAACCGCACTTCCGGGTCCCGAGGGATCGCATCATCCGGCACATACGGCGGGTTCGAGATCACGACGGATGCCGTGCCGTCGAGCTCTCGGAGGGAGTCGGTCAGGTCTCCCTGCACGAGAGTGAGGTTCTCGGCGTCCGCCGTGTTGCGCACCGCCCACGCATGAGCGTCGGGCGAGAGCTCGACGGCGAACACACGCGAGTGCGGCACCTCCGTGGCCATCGCCATGGCGATGGCGCCGCTTCCAGTGCACAAATCCACACCGATCGGCGCCGGGTCCGCGGCGTTGGACAGCGCGTCGATCGCGAACTGGACGACGATCTCCGTCTCGGGTCGCGGCACGAACACACCGGGACCCACCGCGAGTTCGAGGTGCCGGAACGGCGCCACGCCGGTCAGGTGCTGCAGCGGCTCACGCGCCGCACGGCGCGTGACCAGAGCCTCGAAGGCGACGACTTCCTGCTCGCCGACGGTGTCCCCGCGCACGATCGCAGCCTGCACCGCGCCCCTGCGCAGTCCTCGGATGTGACCTGCCAGCAGTTCGGCGTCCACGAGCGGGTCTGGCACGCCGGCCATGGCAAGACGCTCGGCGGCGGAGCGGACGACAGCTGCGAGGGTCATTTCGGCCATCCTCTCAGCGTACGGTGCGGCCCGTGCCGTCACCTGACACAAATGCGCCGGGGATGCATCGCCTCGAATAGGCTTGCCGTGCAACGTTCCGCGAACGAAAGGCCAGCACATGTCCGGCATCCATTCCGACATCACAACCGCTTTCGGCAACACGCCGCTGGTTCGGCTGAACCGCGTCACCGAGGGCGTCGGGGCCACTGTTCTGGCGAAGCTCGAGTACTACAACCCGGCGTCCAGCGTGAAGGACCGCATCGGCATCGCGATGGTCAACGCTGCCGAGGCGTCGGGTGAGCTGAAGCCCGGCGGGACGATCGTCGAGTCGACCAGCGGCAACACCGGCATCGCCCTCGCGATGGTCGGCGCCGCACGCGGGTACAAGGTCATCCTGACGATGCCGGCGTCGATGTCGAAGGAGCGGCGTGTGCTGCTCAAGGCCTTCGGTGCCGAGATCGTGCTCACCGACCCGACCAAGGGCATGAGTGGTGCGATCGAGGAGACCAAGAAGATCGTCGCCGACACACCGGGCGCGGTCTGGATCAAGCAGTTCGAGAACGTGGCGAACCCGCAGATCCACCGCGAGACGACCGCTCAGGAGATCCTCCGCGACACCGACGGCGACATCGACATCTTCATCGCCGGCGTCGGCACCGGCGGCACCGTCACCGGCACCGGCCAGGCGCTCAAGGCGGCCAAGCCCGATGTGAAGGTGATCGCCGTGGAGCCCAAGGACTCCCCCGTGCTCACCGAGGGCCACCCCGGGCCGCACAAGATCCAGGGCATCGGCCCGAACTTCGTTCCCGATGTGCTCGACCGCGATGTGCTCGACGAGGTCATCGCAGTGGAGTTCGAGGAGTCGCTGCGCCTCGCACGCGATCTCGCCGCCAAGGAGGGCCTGCTCGTCGGGATGTCCTCGGGCGCCGCGCTCTCTGCCGCGCTGCAGGTCGCCGCACGTCCGGAGAACGCCGGCAAGACCATCGTCGTCGTCATGCCGGACACGGGCGAGCGCTACATCTCGACCGCACTGTTCGAGGATCTGCGCGAGAGCTGAACACGAACATGGGCATGATCGGGCGAATGCGCGAGGACGTCTCAGCCGCGCGCCTTCGCGACCCTGCCGCACGCAGCGGCATTGAACTGGTGCTGCTCTATCCGGGGCTGCATGCGATCTGGTGGCATCGAGTGTGGCATGGACTCTGGCTGCGAGACGCTCGCCTGCTCGCTCGTGCGGGTTCGCAGATCTCGCGCCGGCTCACCGGGATCGAGATCCACCCCGGCGCGAAGATCGGTCGACGCTTCTTCATCGATCACGGCATGGGCGTCGTGATCGGCGAGACGGCCGAGCTCGGAGACGATGTCATGCTCTACCACGGCGTCACGCTCGGTGGCCGCACGCGAGACGCGACCGGCAAGCGGCATCCGACGCTCGCGAACGGTGTCATCGTCGGTGCCGGGGCGAAGATCCTCGGGCCGATCACGGTCGGCACCAACACCGTCGTCGGAGCCAACGCCGTCGTCACGAAAGATGCTCCGAGCGACAGCATCCTCGTCGGCGTCCCCGCCAAGGCCCGTCATCGAAGCGATCACGACGACTTCTCGGACCTGCGCGTCGTATCCGACTACTCGATCTGAGCGGATCGAGTAATCAGCGCCCGCGGCGCTCCTTCACCTCGCGCTTGAGGAAGATCAGCGGCAGCAGCACGGTGCCAAGCGCCGAGATCAGCCAGACGATCACCGAGCCCAGCAACCATCCTGTGACATCGACGATGCGCAGACCACCGATCGGCAGCAGCACGACGACGATCAGCGCGACCAGGGTCGAGAAGATGCCGATGCCCCCCATCAGCACGTGTGCGTAGCGATCGGCGAGCTTGGTGATCCACGGGCTCAGGATGCTCTGCAGGATCGCGAAGATGACGATGCAGATGACGAAGCCCCACCACTTGTCCCATTGGATCTGGAATCCGGGCAGGACGAGGTCGGCGACGATGAGCCCGATTCCCGCCGAGACGAGATAGATGAGCGTGCGGAACAGGAGCGTGATCACGCCCCGATCCTAGCGCGCGGGTCCCGCGTCAGGAGTCCTGGCCCACCGCGGCGAGGCGCGCCTCTTCGTCTGCGGTGATCGCGCTCTCGATGATCGGATCGAGCGCGCCGTCCATCACCTGATCGAGGTTGTACGCCTTGAATCCTGTGCGGTGGTCCGCGATCCGGTTCTCGGGGAAGTTGTAGGTGCGGATGCGCTCTGAGCGGTCCATACCGCGGATCTGCGACTTTCGGGCGTCGGATGCCGCGGCATCCAACTCTTCCTGTCGCCGTGCGAGGATGCGCGCACGCAGCACGCGCATGCCTGCCTCGCGGTTCTGCAGCTGCGACTTCTCGTTCTGCATGGCGACCACGATGCCGGTGGGAAGGTGCGTGATGCGCACGGCCGAGTCGGTGGTGTTGACCGACTGCCCGCCGGGACCGGACGAGCGATACACGTCGATCTTGAGATCGTTCTGACTGATCTCGACCTCGTCCGGCTCGTCGACCTCGGGGAAGACCAGCACGCCGGTGGTGGAGGTGTGGATACGGCCCTGCGACTCGGTCGCCGGCACGCGCTGCACGCGGTGCACGCCGCCCTCGTACTTCAGATGCGCCCAGACCCCCTGTGCGGGATCCGTCGAGGAGCCCTTGATCGCGATCTGGACGTCCTTGTAGCCGCCGAGGTCGGACTCGTTGCGCTCGAGCAGCTCGGTCTTCCACCCCTTGTGCGCGGCGTACTGGATGTACATCCGCAGAAGGTCGGCGGCGAACAGCGCCGATTCGGCGCCGCCCTCCCCCGCCTTGATCTCCATGATCACGTCACGGGCGTCGTCAGGGTCACGTGGGATGAGCAGTCGTCGCAGCTTCTCCTGAGCCTGTGCCAGCCCCTCTTCCAAGCCCGGCACCTCCTCGGCGAACGCGTCGTCCTCCTTGGCCAGCTCGCGCGCCGCGTCAAGGTCATCCGAAGCGAGCGTCCAGGCGTCGTAGGCCGAGACGATCCGGCTGAGCTCGGCGTAGCGACGGTTGACGCGCTTCGCCCGCGCTGCATCGGCGTGCACCGCCGGGTCGGAGAGTTCCTCCTGCACCCGGCGGTGTTCGTCGATGAGACTCTGGACGGATTCGAACACGCCTATGCTCCGGTCAGCGTCGGATCAGCGGATGTTGTTCTCGTGGCTGTGGCTGGAGCCGCCGGCCGCGGGTGCAGGCATCGACTTCTGCATCTGCACGAGGAACTCCACGTTCGAGTTCGTCTCCTTCAGCTTGCCGAGGACGACCTCGAGGGCCTGCTGCTGGTCGAGACCGGCAAGCGCGCGGCGCAGCTTCCAAGTGATCTTGACCTCGTCGGCCGAAAGGAGCATCTCCTCGCGACGGGTGCTCGAGGCGTTGATGTCGACAGCGGGGAAGATCCGCTTGTCCGCAAGCTGACGCGACAGGCGCAGTTCGCTGTTGCCGGTGCCCTTGAACTCCTCGAAGATGACCTCGTCCATCTTGGAACCGGTCTCGACGAGCGCGGTGGCGAGGATCGTGAGCGATCCGCCGTTCTCGATGTTGCGCGCAGCGCCGAAGAAGCGCTTGGGCGGGTACAGCGCCGCGGCGTCCACGCCACCGGAGAGCACGCGACCGGAGGTGGGAGTCGCGATGTTGTACGCGCGGCCGAGACGAGTGATCGAGTCGAGCAGCACGACGACGTCGCGTCCGAGCTCCACCAGACGCTTGGCACGCTCGATCGCGAGCTCTGCGACCGTGACGTGGTCTTCGGCCGGACGGTCGAAGGTCGAGGCGATGACCTCGCCCTTCACCGTGCGCTCCATGTCGGTGACCTCTTCCGGACGCTCGTCGACCAGGACGACCATGAGGTGGACCTCAGGGTTGTTCTGCGCGATGGCGTTGGCGATCTGCTGGAGCACGATCGTCTTGCCGGCCTTCGGCGGCGCGACGATGAGGCCTCGCTGGCCCTTGCCGATCGGGGCGACCAGGTCGATGATGCGCTGCGTCAGCTTCTCCGGAGCCGTCTCCAGGCGCAGGCGCTCCTGCGGGTACAGCGGCGTGAGCGCGCCGAACTCGACGCGTGTGGCCGCGTCGTCGACCGACAGTCCGTTGACCGAGTCGACCTTCACCAGGGCGTTGTACTTCTGGCGTCCCTGCTGCTCGTTCTCGCGTGGCTGCTTGATGGCGCCGACGATCGCGTCGCCCTTGCGCAGGTTGTACTTCTTCACCTGGCCGAGCGAGACGTAGACGTCGCTGGCGCCGGCGAGATAGCCGGTGGTGCGCACGAATGCGTAGTTGTCGAGCACGTCGAGAATACCGGCGATCGGGATGAGCACGTCATCCTCGCCGATCTCGGTCTCGAACTCGTCCGACGTCGTGCCGCTGCGGCGCTTGTTGCGCTGGCGGCCACGGCCGTTGCCGTTCTCGTCGTCCGAGGAGGAGGAGCCGTTCTGCTGCTGCGGGGTGTCCTGACCACCGTTGCGGCCACGGTTGCGACTGCGGTTGCGGCTGCGGCCACGGCCGGAGCCTTCTTCGCCGTCGCCGGAATCGGCGCCGTTGCTGTCGCCCGCGTCGGTCTTGGCAGCGGACTGGCGGTTCTGCGACTGGTTGCCCTCGGACTGCTTGCTGTCAGCCTGCCTGTTGTCGGCCTGAGCGCCTCCGGTGCTGCGACCGGGAGCCTTCTCATCCTGTGCAGCGTCGGTGGACTTGTCCGTCGAGGATCCCTCGGTCGAGGACTCGGCAGCGGGCGTCGCGTCGGCAGCCGGCTCGGCCTTCTTGGTGCGGCGGCCCCGACCGGTCGTCTTCGGTGCAACCTCTGCCGGGGCGTCGCCGGATGCGGAGCCGTCAGCGGCGGAATCGACCCGCGGTGCGGTCGAGGTTGCCGCGTCCGGTGCGTCCGCGTTCGGTGTGTCAGAGGTCGGAGCGTCAGCAGCCGGCGCCTCGGCCGGCGTCTCTGCGGCGTCCGCCTTCTTGGCGCGGCTCCGACGCGGGGCCTTCGCCTTCGGCGCGGCGGCTGCGTCGGCAGCCGGTGCCGATTCTGCCGCGGCAGCCGGTGCGGCGTCGGCAGCGGGTGCCGCGTCGGCGGCTTCGGCCTTCGCGGCCGCAGTCGCGGTGTTCGCCCGGCGCGGCGCGCGCTTGCGTGCCGGAGCCTTCTCGGGCGCGGCCTCGGTCACTGCGGGTGCAGCATCTGCAGCAGCGGCGGTCGATGCCTGGTCGTTCTGGGTCTCGGAGAAATTCTCCACGAGTACTCCCTCATATGTAGTGGGAAATGAGCATGTCTCGCGCACAACGGGTGCTGCGCGCGATCGCACGGGCAGATGCTCGGCACCTGCCGGCCAGGACCAGGAAAGAGGTTCTGGCGGTTGCGTGCGGATCTCGCAGAATTGCGATGGGGGCCAGATTCACGAAATTACGTGGAGCCCTCCGCTCGATCCCTTACTGTACCACCACGCACGTCGACGGCCAGCATGAGGGCCTCCCACGGGGTGTCGGTGACAGAGGCAGCGAGTTCGGCGGCTTCGAGTCGGCTGCCCGGCCCGTCGGCGAGAACGAGAACGCTCGGGCCTGCACCGGAGACGACGGCGGCGAAGCCGGCCCTGCGCAGTTCCTGGACGAGCGTGTGCGTCTCCGGCATGGCTTCCGCGCGGTAGTCCTGGTGCAGGCGATCCGCCGTGGCGTCGAGGAGCAGCTCAGGGCTCTGCGTGAGCGCGGCGATCAGCAGCGCGGAGCGCGAGACGTTGAACACCGCATCCTCACGGGACACCTGCGGAGGCTGCAGCGAACGGGCGAGCACGGTCGACATGGTGCGCTCCGGCACGAGCACGAGGGGCGCGACGCCGCGGTGAACGAGCAGCTTCTTGTGCTGCGGGCCGCGCTCGCCGGTCCACGCGATCGTGAGCCCGCCGAACAGTGCGGGGGCGACATTGTCGGGGTGCCCCTCGAGCTCGGTGGCGAGGCGCAGCAGGTCGGTGTCCGTGAAGTCGACCTCGCCCTCCAGCAGCCCCTTGGCCGCGAGCACGCCCGCGGTGACAGCGGCTCCGGACGATCCGAGACCGCGGCCGTGCGGCACGCCGTTATGGGCGGTGATACGGAGTCCCGGCATCACCCGGCCGACGTCCTTGTAGACGTGTTCGATCGACCGCACAACGAGATTCGACTCGTCGCGGGAGATCTCCGAGGCACCGGAACCGGACACCTCGATCTCGAGACGGTCGTCGGCGAGTGCCGAGACGGTGAGCTCGTCGTACACGCTGAGCGCCAGGCCGAGGGTGTCGAAACCGGGGCCGAGGTTCGCGCTCGTCGCCGGTACCTGCACCGCGACGGTGCGCAGATCAGCGACCATCACTCGCCTTCCACACGCAGGACCGACACCACGCGCTCGACGACGGCGCTGGCCGCGAGCTTTTCGACGGTGTCGCTGAGCGCCTGCTCGGTCGCCCTGTGCGTGCCGATGATGAGGCGGGCCGTCGCGTCGTCTTCGCCTTCGCCCTCGACGGTCTGCACGACCGTCGCGACGGACACGCCGCCGTCGCTCAGGATGCCTGCCACCGCGGCGAGCACGCCGGGCTGGTCGTCGACCTCGAGCGTGACCTGGTAGCGCGTGATGACGCTCCCGATCGGGACGGTCGGCAGGTTCGCACGTGTCGACTCCCCCACTCCCACGCCACCGGCGATGTGACGACGCGCGGCGGAGACGACGTCGCCGAGCACCGCCGACGCGGTCTGCACGCCGCCGGCGCCTGCCCCGTAGAACATCAGGGAGCCGGCGGCCTCAGCCTCGACGAACACGGCGTTGTTCGCACCGTGCACGGAGGCGAGCGGATGCGTGCGCGGCACGAGTGCCGGGTACACCCGTACCGAGATGGACTCGGCGCCATCGACGACGAGCCGCTCGCACACCGCGAGCAGTTTGATGACGAATCCGGCGGCACGGGCCTCTTCGATCATCGACGGAGTGATCCGAGTGATGCCCTCGCGATGCACAGCCTCCAACGGCACGGCGGTGTGGAAGGCGAGGGATGCCAGAATCGCCGCCTTCTGCGCGGCATCGAAGCCCTCGACATCGGCGGTCGGGTCGGACTCGGCGTATCCGAGACGCTGCGCATCGGCGAGCACCTCGCCGAAATCGGCACCTTCGCTGTCCATGCGGTCCAGGATGTAGTTCGTCGTACCGTTGACGATGCCCATCAGCCGCACGACGCGGTCACCTGCCAGCGAGTCCCGCAGCGGACGGATGATCGGGATGGCTCCTGCTGCTGCCGCCTCGTAGTAGACCGATGCCCCGACCTGGTCGGCGGCTTCGAACAGCTCAGGTCCGTGCGTCGCGAGCAGTGCCTTGTTGGCGGTGACCACGTCGGCGCCGGAGCTCAGCGCGAGCAGCAGGCTGCCGCGCGCCGGCTCGATCCCGCCCATCAGTTCGATCACGATGTCGCTGCCGACGATCAGGCTTTCGGCGTCGGTCGTGAACAGGTCCTTCGGCAGATCCACATCGCGCTTCGCATCGACATCGCGCACCGCGATGCCGGCGAGTTCGAGCGATGCCCCCGCCCTGTCCGCCAGTTCTTCGCCGTGCTGCAGCAGAATGCGCGCCACCTGCGATCCGACGGCGCCGGCGCCGAGCAGCGCCACCCTCAGTCGTCGGTACTGTGCTGGACTGCTCACCTGGGGGTGGGTCATCGTGCTCCTTCATTCGCGCTGATCCCGGCATCCCGCGCCAGCAGGTCGTCGATGCTCTCTCCGCGCACGATCACGCGGGAGCGGCCGTCCGAGACGGCGACGACGGGCGGGCGTGGGACATGGTTGTAGTTGCTCGACAGCGAGGCGCAGTAGGCACCGGTCGCCGGAACGGCGAGCAGATCGCCTGGCCCGATGTCGGCGGGGAGGTACTCATGATCGACGACGATGTCGCCGGATTCGCAGTGCTTGCCGACCACCCGAGCCAGAACAGGGACACCCGTTCCCGCCCTGGATGCGATCCGCGCGGAGTACTGCGCACCGTAGAGAGCCGTGCGCGCATTGTCGCTCATCCCGCCGTCGACGCTGACGTAGAGACGACTCGCGCCCGAGTCCAGGCGCACTTCCTTGGTGGTGCCGACCTCGTAGAGCGTGACGCCGGCGGTGCCGACGATCGCACGACCGGGCTCGAACGCGAGCTGGGGCATCGACATGCCCCTCGCCGCGCAACCCTCTGCGACTGCAGCGACGATCTCTGCCGCCAGTTGTTCGATCGGCGTCGGGTCATCGACGCTGGTGTAGGCGATCCCGAAACCACCGCCGAGGTTCAACAGCGGCACCTCACCGCCGGCCAGCAGTCGGTGATGCAGATCGAGCACGCGCGATGCCGACTCGCGGAAGCCGGCGACGCCGAAGATCTGCGAACCGATGTGGCAGTGCAGACCGAGGAACTCCAGTCCTGGCAGCTCTCGGATGCGGGCGACGGCGGTCTCGGCATCCGCGAAGGTCATGCCGAACTTCTGATCCTCATGCGCCGTCGCGAGGAAGTCGTGGGTCTCCGCGTGCACGCCGCTGTTGACGCGGACCAGCACGCGCTGGACGACGTCGGTGCGCGACGCGGCCTCCGCGACGCGCTCGATCTCGATCGCGCTGTCGACGATGATCGTGCCGATGCCGACCTGCACCGCGCGCTCGATCTCACTCACGGACTTGTTGTTGCCGTGGAAGCCGATGCGCGAAGGATCGACGTCGGCCGCGAGAGCGACCTCCAGCTCACCGCGGGTGCAGACGTCGACGCGCAGGCCCTCTTCCGTCACCCATCGCGCGATCGCGGTCGACAGGAAGGCTTTGCCCGCGTAGTAGACACTCGCGGTCGTTCCGTGCGCCTTCGCGGCGGCGTCGAACGAGGAGCGGAACGCACGAGCGCGTGCGCGCACCTCGACCTCGTCGAGTACGAGCAGCGGAGTCCCATGGTCGCGGATGAGGTCAGTCGCCGACACGCCGCCGATCGACAGGACGTCGCCGCTGTCGCGATGAGCGGATGCCGGCCACACAGCAGGGGCCAGCGCGTTCGGGTCTTCCGGCACGACGAGCCACTCGGGGGCGAGCGAGACAGCGGAAGAATGCACCACGCACCAATCGTCAGGAGGGATCCTCGGGCAGGATCACGCCATACGAGGTTGCCCCGATTCTAAGGCACCGGGAAGACGCGGCCCGCATACGCAAGCCCCTCCCGCGCGCAGATCACGATTCATTACGGTGGAGTCATGGAGAGCACACGCGGGACCGTCTCGGGCGACAGGAGGAATCCGGGTGGTGTCGCCGGACTGATCAGATCCGTGACGGCCTGGGCACTCGAGCGGAAGCTCGTGCGGGCTGCACTGCTCTACTCCGAACGGCGAGGCCCCATGCTCGCCGACAGCGTCACCTATCGAGCGCTCTTCAGCGTCTTCGCCGGTCTGCTGCTCGGATTCTCGATCGCGGCGATCTGGCTGGCAGGCAACGACGAGGCGTGGGATGCGATCATCGCGGCGATCGACTCCGCGGTCCCAGGTCTCGTCGGCGAAGGCGGCGTCGTCGAGGATCCCTCATCGATCGCCGCTGTGGGGGGCCTGTCGATCGCGGGAATCATCTCACTGGTCGCGCTGGTCGGCGCGGCCCTCGGTGCGATCGGATCACTGCGCACGGCAGTGCGCACGATCGCCGGAGCCGTTCTCGACGATGTGTTCTGGCTCTGGGTGATACTGCGCAACCTCGCACTCGCGATCGGGATCGGGCTGTCATTCCTCGCCGCCGCGGCGGTCACGTTCGTCGCGCGCGTCGGAATCGGCTTCGCGACCGACCTGCTCGGGCTGCCTTCGGATGCTGTCGCCGCCGTCGTGGGCATCAGGATCGTGTCGCTCCTCGTCGTGTTCGCACTGGACGCATTGCTGATCTTCGGCGTGTTCCGGCTGCTGTCCGGACAGCGGGTCTCGGCTCGCGTGATCTGGCCGGGTGCGCTGCTGGGCGGCGTCGGACTCCTCGCGCTGCAGGAGCTGTCGAGTCTGTTCGTCGGCGGTGCGACCTCCAATCCGCTGCTCGCGTCGTTCGCTTCGCTGCTCGCCCTGCTGATCTGGCTGAACCTCAGCGCGCAGGTCATGCTCCTCGCGTGCGCGTACATCGTCACCGGCGCAGAGGAGGAACGCGACCGCGTGTCGGCCAGGGACGGCGCGCGTACTCTCGCAGAGCGCCGAGTGCAGCGCGCCCAGCAGGATGTGCGGATCGCGACGAGCGCCCTGCGCGCCGCGGAGAAGGCCGCAGCCGCAGAGCGGCAAGCTTAGGGGCAGACGCCGTTCTCCTGCAGCGTCTCGTCGGTGACGATCGCGCCATCGACCTGTACGTCGACCACGACCTCATCGCCGTCGACTGCGAGACCCGTCATGGTGAGTCCGGCCGGGAGCTGATCCGCGATGCAGATGCGCTGCGTCTCGGTGAGCTGCTCGGCGATCGTGCCGAAGCGATCGGCGATCTGCTGGGCGTCCAGCGTCGCGCCAGCGACCTGCAAGGAAACCGGCGTGAGCAGCAGCTCCCCGGCATCAGCGCCGGGCGTCACCGTCAACGCGATCGGCAGGGAGAGGCCGAGCACGGGAACGCTGCCCGAGACGGTGACATCGGGCTCTGCGAATGCGACCGAGTCGATCGGCAGATCGGATGCCGCGACGAGCACGGTGAACTGGTCGGAGTCGATCCGCACCGTACCCCGCGCATCGGTGAGGTCTCCCCCGCGCAGCGGGATTCCGGTCGCCGTGACGTCGGCTGCACCCGTGACGCCGCCGATTGTCACTGATTCAGTGGTCAGATCCAGCCGGTCCAGTCGGCCGCCGATCAGTTGCGGCAGCAGGATGCCCGATGCGTCGACGTCGAGTTGCTGGTCGGCGGGAAGCTCGAGCTGTTCGATGACGATGCCGCGCACGATGCCGGGCAGCACAGCCCTCGCGATGAGTTCTGCCGCGACGGCGAGCACTGCGACGACGAGCACGATGATGAGCAGCACCCACGGCCAGCGAGCGCGTCGTGCTCCCTCGACCTCCATCACATGCGCTCGGGGGCTGACACGCCGAGCAGTCCGAGCCCGTTGCGCAGAACCTGGCCCGTGGCGTCGTTCAGCCACAGCCGCGTGCGGTGCACGCTCTCGATCGGGTCGTCGCTCAGCGGGGTCACGCGGCAGTTGTCGTACCAGCGGTGGTACAGACCGGCCAGTTCCTCTAGGTAGCGCGCGACACGATGCGGCTCGCGCACCTGGGCGGCGAATGCGACGATGCGCGGGAACTCCTGCAGCGCACCGAGGAGCGCGGACTCCGTCTCATGCGTCAACGTCTCCGGGGCGAACTCCGAGCGATCGACACCGGAATCGGCGGCGTTGCGTCCGACGTTGTGCGTGCGGGCGTGCGCGTACTGCACGTAGAAGACCGGGTTGTCGTTCGTGCGCTTCTGAAGAAGCTCCGGATCGAGGTCGAGCGGCGAGTCGGCCGGCGAACGCTCCAGCGAGTACCGCAGCGCATCGGTGCCTAGCCAGTCGAGCAGGTCGTCCATCTCGATGATGTTGCCAGCGCGCTTGGAGAGTCGTGCGCCGTTGATCGACACCATCTGTCCGATCAGCACCTCGACGTTCTTCTCCGGGTCCTGGCCTGCCGCGCCGGCGATCGCCTTGAGGCGGTGCACATAGCCGTGGTGGTCGGCGCCCAGCAGGTAGATCTTGTTCTCGAACCGGCGGTCGCCCTTGTTCAGGTAGTACGCGGCGTCGGCGGCGAAATAGGTGTACTCGCCGTTGGAGCGGCGGATGACGCGGTCCTTGTCATCGCCGAAGTCGGTGGTGCGCACCCAGACGGCGCCGTCCTCGTCGAACACATGGCCCTGCTCGCGCAGGCGATCCACCGCCTGGTCGATCAGGCTCACGCCCGCGGCATCCTTCGCATGCAGTGTGCGCTCGGAGAACCAGACGTCGAAGGGCACGTTGAAGCGATCGAGAGAGCTCTTGATCTCGGCCAGCTGGAACTCGTACGCGAGGTCTTCGGCGACCGTGAGCTGCTCGGAGTCCGCCAGGTCGAGCAGATCGGGACGCGCCTCGACCACGCGCGCAGCGAGCGTGGCGATGTACTGGCCCGGGTATCCGCCCTCGGGGGTCGGCTCGCCCTTCGCCGCCGCGATGATCGAGTTGGCGAAGCGCTGCATCTGCGCACCGGCGTCGTTGATGTAGTACTCGCGGATCGCGTTCGCGCCGCTGGCGAGCAGCAGGCGCACGATCGAGTCGCCGAGAGCCGCCCAGCGGGTGTGGGCGATGTGCAGCGGCCCGGTCGGGTTCGCCGACACGAACTCGACGTTGACGCTGACGCCGGTCTGGGAGTCGTTCGTGCCGTATGCGGTGCCCGCGTCGACGATCATCTTGGCGAGCACACCCGCGGCGGCGGCATCCAGGCGGAAGTTGATGAACCCGGGGCCGGCGACCTCTGCGCTCTTCACTCCGTCGACGCCGACGATCTCGTCGGCGATGCGCTGCGCGAGCTCGCGCGGGTTCGTGCCGAGCTTCTTCGCGAGCCGCATCGCGATATTGGATGCCCAGTCGCCGTGGTCGCGGTTGCGCGGACGCTCCAGCGCGATGTCGGCTGCATCGATGCCGAGCGCCTCGTCGGGTCGCAGGGACGCGGCGATCGGCGTGACGACGGCGAGGAGGGCTTCGGCGAGGGTGTCGGGGTTCATAGCCTGTCAAGTCTACGGCGCGTCGCACGCCGGAATTCTCCGTTCGGGCGTGCGTCGCTTACCCTCTTGCCATGGCTTCGGGGAGGATGACGCGCGGCGCCCGTGCGGTGACGGTCTTCGTCGCGCTCACGGCTGCGATCACCGCCGTCGTCCTCGGCGTCTGGCGGCCGTGGGTTCCGGCCCCGATCGAGTCGCCGGTCCTCGCATCGGAAGAGGTCGTCGCCGTGGCTCCCGCACCGCTCATCCTGCCAGAGCATCCGCAGGTCCTGGTCTTCGGCGACTCGTGGACCTACGGCTCCGCGGCGAGCGATCCCACGCTCGGATACGCCTACCTGCTGGCAGATCTGCTGGACGGTGAGACCACCGTGGACGGCGTGCGCGGGAGCGGCTATCTGAAGCCGGGGATCGACGGGCCGACCTTCGGTGAGCGAATCGCCGCGCTGGATCCGGCGCTCGACCCGGACCTCGTGATCATCCAGGGCTCCATCAATGATCGCGCCTCGGGGGCTGCGGGATATCGCGAAGCCGTGACGGCCGCGTGGGATGCGCTGGCCGAGACATACCCCGAAGCCACGATCGTGGTGCTGGGCCCCGCTCCGCACGAGCTGCCCGTCGGCGATGCGACGGCCCGGATCGATCGGGACCTCGCTGCGCTGGCCGGCGGCAGGGGCTGGTGGTACATCTCCCCCGTGCAACAGGAATGGATCACCGATCAGAACTACCTTGGCGTGATCGATGTCGACCTCGGCAACAGGCATCCGTCCACCGACGGCCACCGATACCTCGCTGAGAAGGTCGCGGCGGCGCTGAGCGAGCTCATGGCCGCGCCGGTGACCGAGGCCGGCGGTGCGCAGACCCCACCCGAGCAGTGAACGAAGTCGTAGCCAGGGTCAGTCAGGAGGCCCACGCGTCGGCCACTGTCGCGGCCGCCTCCGCAGCCGTCACACGCACGCGGCCCTGATGCGCAAGCGCATCGTTCCACTCGGTCTGCGAAGGTAGAGGCGCGAAGGCAACGGAGTGCGCGGCCGTCGTCGGGCCGAACCGTGCATGGAGTCGACGCGCTTCGTCGGTGATGAGACCGCGCGTGGCCAGCGCCCAGAGGTCGTAGAGGTCTCGGGGTGCATGGCGATCGTGCCATGCCGCGAGCTTTGCTGCAGCGAATGCCGGTGCGGTGAGAACTCGCAGCTCAGCCGGTGGGGCGTCTGCATACCTCTGCTCCAGGGTGCGCACCTCTGTGGGCCATCGCGGATATCCCGTGTGAGGGAGCAGCTGCAATTGGATCGAGGCGTCGCCGATTAGCATTACTGATGTTTGTGCCTGGCGAGTGTTCACGATGTCCGGAACGAAGGTCGGCGTTCCCACCACTCTGCCGAGAGCCGAGATGAGTACGTCTTGGATATCACGCGCCAGCACGGGGCGCGGAGAAAGCGCGATGAGATCGATGTCCTCGGATAGACGCAGGTCCGGGAGGTACGTGCGTGCCAGCGCAGTGCCGCCGAAGAAGAGCAGACGGTCGCTTTCGATTCGCGAGAGAGCTGCGAGGGCGTGAGAGATCACGTGATCCCGTCGCACCTGGTGCGCGGAAACGCCGAATGCAGCCGTCGTTGAGTTCAGATCCGCGGCCGAGAGGATGCCCGGCGCCCCACGACTTCGAGCCATCTCAGTCCTCCAGTGATGCCAAAAGGGCTCGAGCCGAGGGAGGCACACGGCTGCTCTGCTCGAGCACCCTCTGGAACTGCGCACGCGTGACCCGCGCCGCGAGATTCGCAACGGCCTCACTGTGCTGCCCTTCTCCCAGTGCCGCGCGCACCGTGCGATTGGCCAGCAGGTCGAACAAGGTCTGCGGAGGGGACGTCACGAGGGCAGCGCCGAGAACTGTCTGCTCGAGCGTTGCGTCGACTTCGTCGATGCGTCGGAACACGAAGTGAACGCGCCCGCCCGTCGCAAGTTCGACGGGTTTAATGCCGCGCTCCCCCACTGCGATCGTCGTGATTCCTATGGCGCGCGGAATCGCGTGCCAATGTCGCGCGGCACCAGCGCCCATCAGAACGACGGCGCGGGGTCCAAAGCGCGCGGTGGCCAGGGCAAGCGCTCCCGCCTCGAGCGGTGGCTTCCATCCACGTGCATCTGCGCCGTCAGGTGGGACCGTGTACACGCCGTGCGCGAGCTTAGTCACGGCACCCTTCCGAATAAGGCGAGCGATGGTGCGCGTCGTGTTGGTGACGATCGCTCCGATATCCTCCGTGCGTACGGTTCGCATCGGAGCACGTTCGATCGTGCGGATCACTTCGACGTCATCCATCGCGCCTCCTAAGTGAGCATGAATATACACTAGGCGTCGGTTTCTGCTTACTTAGTTTGAGCCATCCAGATCTGGCGACAGCGCGACCGAGCAGATGTCGAACAACGCGAGAAGGGCCGCCCTGTTGGACGGCCCTTCTCGCTGTTCTGTGCCCCCGACAGGAGTCGAACCTGCGACCTACGGTACCGGAAACCGGCGCTCTATCCACTGAGCTACGGAGGCGTACCGAACGACGATATCACTGGTCGGGAGTCATCAATATCACTGCCAGCCTGTTGACGATCCATGCCAGGCGCATAAGAGCGCCGAGCACGACAATCACGCTGCCCACGACCAGTCCCATTCCCAGCGGCAGACCGAAGAACGCGAATACGATCGAGCCGTTGTCCATGTGGTCACAGTACGGCCAATGTCCGTTGAAGAGGGAAGAATCACGCACTCGCTTGACCTTCAGCCGGGGTGAGAGTCGATCATGGGACCATGAGGCAGTCGCATGAGTCCGATCGCGACGAGGTCGAGCAGCCGCCGTTGCAGACGATCAGTGCGTTCGCTCGCTCAGTCGGCCTGAGTGCGAGTGCGCTGCGTCAGTACGGGGAGACAGGTCTGCTCGCACCCGCCGATGTCGAGGAGCGAACCGGATATCGCTACTACTCGCTGGAACAGCAGCAGCGAGCGATATGGATTCGACGTCTGAGGGATGCAGGGCTCTCTCTGGAGCGCATCAGTGCGATGTTCGAGAGCGATCTCCCGGGAGCGGAGATCATCCTGCGTGCCTGGCGTGCCGACGCTCGCGAGCGCTATGAAGTGATCACGGCACTGGTGGACGACCTGACTTTCACTCTGCGCGCACGAGTAGAGAAGAACCCCGCGATACGCACCTCGGCCCGATTCGATGCCGCGGCTCTGGCATCCGCCATCCGGCAGGTCGCTTCGGCCAGTGCGGATGCCGGTGGAGACGACGACCACGACGGCGTACTCATCGAGGTCGGTCACACATCGGCCGCGATCGTCGCGACAGACCGCTACGTGTTGATGGCGCGAACAGGACTCTCCTCGGTGATCGATGGTCCACCGGCTCGGGTGAGATTCGCTCCAGCACAGGTGCTGGAGTGGCTTCGAGGTCGGCAGTCGGTGGATCTCGTCATCGATGCCCCGTCCGGGCGTGACCACGATGCGGCGAGCGCAGTGAATCGGTTCTGCGATGAGCGCGATGACGAGCTGTCACTGCCGAACCGAGCGGACCTTTTCCCGAGCGTGCATCGAATGCTCGAGACGGCTGCGTTTCCGCCCACCAATGCGCTCTTCTCCCTGGACGAAGTGCGGAGCCTCACCTCAGCGCCGGAGGACGACACTGTGCACCTCAACGTCGACGGTGACTCCGCGCTGCTGACGTCCGGCCGACGGTCGGTCTCAGGTGCCGGCATGGGTGTCACCGCTGCCCTAGCTCTGTCTCGGCCCGTTCTGCGCCGCATCGCCGACGCCTCCGTCGGTCACGAACTCACGTGCGACATGCATGACTCCGGTCGGGCGCTGGTGTGGCGGGCCCCCAGCCAGCCGGACTTCGTCGCGCTGGTGATGCCGCACCAGCCATGACGCCGCTGCGCTCAGCCCGAGGTTTCAACGCCTGGGTCGCCGCGACGGTCGGTTCAGAACTCGGCTCAGGGATCCTCGCCTTCGCTCTGACGTGGACCGCGTCCGGTATCGGCCCGCAGGTCGCATCTGCCGTGCTCACGCTCACTGTCGCTCCGTCCGTGGCCCTGGGATTGCTCGGGGGTGCCGTCGCCGACCGGTTCGGACCGCGTCGTGTCATGATCGCCGGCACGCTCGCGATGCTCCTCGTCAGCGCGGCCCTCGGCGTCGCGGTCATTCTCTGGATGCCGTCCGCCGTCCTTCTGCTGATCGCAGCGACGCTCATCGGCACCGTCGCAGCCTTCCAGCGGCCGGCAGCAGGCGTCTTCCCACGTCTGTTCGTCGCTGATGCCGATCTCGGAGCCGCGATGGCACGTGTCGGGATGGCGAGCCAGTTCGCGCGAACGATCGCTCCCCCGGCCGGCGGCCTGCTGGTCGGACTCATCGCCCTGAGCGGAGTGGCGTTCTTGGATGTCGTCGGCGCCGTCGTGATGCTCTGCACACTGCTGCTGATCCGACCTCCGCGTGCGAACGCTCCAGCCCGCGACGCGGTGTCGCTGCGCGGGATCGTCACCGGTGTCGCAACAGCGCGCCGAACGAGCGGCGTTCCTGCGCTCCTGGCTTGTGTGGGGATCGTCGCGGGAGCCGTCATCCCCGCCGTCCTGCTGGGCATCCCTCTGGCCGCACGGGAGCGCGGCTGGTCCGCATCCGATGCCGGCGTCATCGAGGCCGGTTGGATCGCCGGCGGCCTGGCCTGCGGCGCGTGGTTCGCGTGGCGCGGGACTGCGACGAAGGTGTCCCGGCCCATGGCGCTCGGTCCGCTTGTCGTCGCCGCCGGTCTCGGACTGCTCGCCATAGCCCCCGCGTGGATCGTCGCGCTGATCGGCACGACGTTCATCGGTGTCGGCGTGGTCGTGTTCACTGCCCACGTCTTCCCGACCTACCTTCTGTTCGCACCGTCCGCGATGGTCTCGAGGTTTCAGGCTCTGCTGATCCTCGTGCAGCAGGCGCCGCAGCTCCTCGTGAGCCCGCTGATCGGGCTCTTCGTCGCCGTCGTCGGGACAGGGCCTGTGCTCGCCGTGTCAGGATTGGTGGCGACGCTCGCGACGCTCATCGTCGTCACCGACAGGACGCTGCGAACCTTCACGACGAACCGATGACGCCCGCGCCTTCCGCGTGTTTCTCGATGCTCTCGAGGGGCTCGGCATCCTTGCGGCGACGCCCGAGGAATGACGCGCGATCCGTCTCACTCGTCCTGATGTCGCTCGAGCGCGTCCTGTGCTGCGGCTGCCGCCGCGCGAGCCTCCTCGACTCGCGTGCCCGCCTCACCCAGACCGTCGTCGAGCGCATCCCGCTCGCGCCGGGAACGGTCGGCTTCCTTGGCGACCCTCCTAAGCTCCGATTCCAGCTCGTCTGCTCGTTCGGCAAGCCGATCGATCTGATCGTTCACCCGCTTCCGGTTTCGGTCGATCTCGCCTCTCTCGCGTTCTGCCTGGGTGAGCGCGCTCTCGGCTGCGCGCAGTGCGCGTTCGGCGTCCTTCCGCTCCCGTCGCGCCTTGACCTCGTCGACGGGCGCCGCCGCAGACGCGATCGGAGCAGAACCGAGATCACCGGCGACCGAGTCCGCGAGGTCGGCCGAGTCTCCGCCGACCTCGAGTGGTCGTACGAGCCGTGCGGATGCCACGGCTGCGGCCGCGTCGGCGTCGAACATCGCGGCATTCAACGTCTGCTCCACGGCATCCGCCGTCGACTGGGTGATCTGCTCACCGTGTGCTGCAGCCAGCTCCCGCGCCTGCTGCGCGAGAGCACGGATGAGCGCGCGGCGCTGTCGATTCAAGCTCGTCAGCACGGCTGCGTCCAGCTCGGCCTGCGCCTCTCGCAGATCACCGGCGAGATCGAGTGCCTCGCGGAGTTGACTCACGCGCTCGCGTGCGAAGAGGTTCACCACCCACGCCGCCAAGAGCGGTTTGCGCAGCGCGCGCACCTCCGCGGCCAATCGCGCATCGTCCAGTTCTTTGGCGCGAGCATTACGCGCCGCAGTGAACTCCGGGAGCGGGAGCGCATAGAGCTCGGCGGCGATGCCCTCCAGAGTCACCTGCTCCGCTGCTGCCATCGACCCATTGTGCCCCCGCCGATGACAGGGCACTTCTAGAATCGCCGGATGGAGTGCATCGACCTCGCCGAGCGCTTCGTGTCCGTGCACTTCCCGAACGCTGTACCGCATCCGCGGGCGTAACCACGCCCAGCCCACGCTCTACGATGGAACCGACGATCCCGACACCCATCCACAGCACAATCGAGGTTTAGGACTTGCAGTACATCTCCACACGCGGCGGCACGCTCGGACAGTTCAGCGACGTCCTTCTCGAAGGACTCGCGCCCAACGGCGGTCTCGCCGTCCCGGAGACGCTGCCGCAGCTCAGCGCCGACGACCTCGAGCGCCTGCGCCCATTGACCTACCCCGAGCTCGCCACAGAGGTCATCGGCCTGTTCGCCACCGACATCCCCCGCGAAGACCTCGCCCGACTCACCGCGGCTGCCTATGGGGGCGGCAAGTTCGCGGCTGACGAGATCGTCCCGCTCAGCGAGATCGGCGAGGGCATGACGCTCGTCGGCCTGTCCGAGGGCCCGACGCTGGCGTTCAAGGACATGGCGATGCAGTTCCTCGGCGAGGCGCTGGAGTACGTCCTCGAGAAGAGCGACCGCGTGCTGAACGTGCTCGGCGCCACGTCGGGCGACACCGGATCCGCCGCCGAGCACGCCCTGCGCGGCCGCGAACGCGTCTCGATCTTCATGCTCTCCCCCCAGGGCAGGATGAGCGCGTTCCAGCGTGCGCAGATGTACTCGCTGCAGGACGAGAACGTGCACAACATCGCCGTAGAGGGCGTCTTCGACGACTGCCAGAACCTCGTCAAGCGCCTCGCGACAGACCTCGACTTCAAGCGCGCGCACAGCCTCGGCGCCGTCAACTCGATCAACTTCGGCCGCATCTCGGCGCAGATCGCCTATTACGTGTGGGCATGGCTGCGTGTGACCGACGCAGTGGCCGACAGCGAACGCGCACAGTTCGAGGTCTCGTTCGCTGTGCCGTCCGGCAACTTCGGGAACATCCTCTCCGGTCACTACGCGAAGAGCATGGGCGTGCCGATTCGCAAGCTCGTGCTCGCATCGAACGAGAACAACGTCCTCGACGAGTTCTTCCGCAGCGGCCACTACCGTCCGCGCAGCGCCGAGAACACCCTCGCGACCTCGAGCCCTTCGATGGACGTATCGCGCGCCTCGAACCTCGAGCGATTCGTCTTCGACCTTCTGGGTCGCGACCCCGAGCGCACGGCCGCGGCGTGGCACGAGCTCGAGGAGCGCGATGAGATCGACCTCTCCGGCGAACTGGACCGGTTCGAGTCGGAGTTCGGCATCGTCAGCGGTACGAGCACGCACGATGATCGCATCGCGACCATCCGCGAGTTCTCCGAGAGCAGCGGTGTGATCCTCGACCCGCACACCGCCGACGGCGCCAAGGTGGCCAGAGCTCACGTCGAAGCCGGCATCCCGATGCTCGTGCTCGAAACGGCAAAGCCGGCGAAGTTCGCCGATCTGATCACCGAAGCGCTCGGCACGACGGTCGAGCCGGATGCCGACACCCAGGCGATGCTCGATGCACCGGCGCGTGTGACGAACATGCCCCACGACGAGCAGCAGCTGCGGGCCTACATCAACGAACGCGCCCTGCGCTGACACGATACTGTCGGCCCATGCCAGGCAAAGTCGATTTCAAGAAGACGATCGACGCGTACCGCGCCCGCAAGGGCCGCTTCGACGTCATCGACGTCCCTGAGCTGAACTACCTCATGATCGACGGTCACGGCGACCCGAACACCTCGCCCGAGTTCACCACCGCCGTCGAGGCGCTCTACCCGCTCGCGTACACGCTGAAGTTCACCAGCAAGCGCGAGCTCGACCGCGACTACACAGTCATGCCGCTTGAGGGGCTGTGGTGGGCAGACGATCATGCAGCGTTCACCGCCGCTCGCGACAAATCGCAGTGGGACTGGACGCTGATGATCATGCAGCCCGAGTGGATCGATCACGAGCTCGTCGCGGATGCCGTCGCCACCGCCGCCGCGAAGAACCAGGAAGGCCGGGTGCATGAAGTGCGCTTCGGCTCATATGCCGAGGGCAGGTGCGTGCAGACGCTGCACGTCGGGGCGTTCGACGAGGAGGCTCCCCTACTCGCCGAGATGCACGACGTGTTCATCCCCCGGAACGGTCTGCGGATGACCGGGAAGCACCACGAGATCTACTTCAGCGATCCGCGCAAGGGCGCACCGGAGCGGCGTCGCACGATCCTCCGCCAGCCGGTCGCCGCCGCCTGAGACCGATCAGTTCACGGCGACGGCGATCGCGGTGACGGCGATCGCGAGCAGCGGCAGCCCGCCCTGCATCGCAGCAGATCGTGCCTGCTTGCGGTTCGACAGCACCAGCACGAGGGCGGCGGCGAGCATCATTCCTGTACCGGCGAACACGAGGGTGAGTCCGACGGTCGCCAGCCCCGAGATCAGCAACGCGATCCCGAGCAGCGTCGCGAGCGCGAGGAACAGGTTGTAGAAGCCCTGGTTGAACGCGAGCGGCTTCGTGGTCTCTGCATCCGCCTCACTGGCGATACCGAAGATCTTGCGTGTCTCGGGCTCCGTCCACCTCAGGGACTCGAGCGCGAAGATGAAGACGTGGAAGGCTGCGGCAGCCGCCGCGAGGACCAGACCGAAGATGAGCATGGCTGATTCTCCCACCTGACTCGGCTGAGCCAGCACTCTCAGATGAGGAAGATCGGCAGCAGCCCAGGATTGTGCGCATGCACGAGCACAGCGAACACCATAGCGTCGAACAGCAGATGCACGGCGACCACGTACGCGAGTGAGTGCGTCTTCAGGAAGATGGAGCCCTGCAGCAGGGCGAACGGGATCGTCAGCAGCGGACCCCACTCGCGGTAGCCGAGCTCCCACAGGAACGACACGAACACGATCATCTGGAGCACGTTCGCGACCACATCGGGGAAGTGCCGCCGCAGCAGCGCGAACACCGTGCAGATGAAGAACAGCTCGTCCCAGATCCCCACCGCGCCCACGCCGACGAAGAGCCTGCCGATCAATTCGGGGGTGTCGACGACCGGCCAGTTCAGATACACACCGCTGGTGATGAAGTAGAACGGCAGGATCAGCCACCCGAGCACCAGCACCGCCACGAGCCAGGCCCACTGCAGGCCCTCCCATCGGCGGTGCGTGCGCCATGGGAAGCTGATCGCCCGGTCGCGATACACGAACCGCGAGATCAGGTACGGGACCACGACGGCGCCGCCGAGGGCGAGCGTGAATCGCAGCATCGCCATGTTGTCGAGCTCGGCGGCCAGCGGGATCACGCTGACGATCAGCAGCCCGAACGCGATCAGTGAGAGGTCGCGTGTGAGCGAAGGGCCGGATGCCGTCACCGCTCCGCGTTCCATCAACCAGGCCGCGCCGATACCCGCTGCGAGCAGCAGCCACCCCAGCCATGTCCACTGGACGACGAAGAACGCCGGTGCCGCGAGACACACCAGGAGGGCAGGAGCGATCCTCGGCATCCAGCCTGAACGCGTCATGCGCGTGGTGTGCGCCGGTACACGAGATCGCGGATGTCGCGACCCTTGGCGATCCCCTTGCGCTCGAAAGCCGTCATCACCCGCCCATCGTATCGCTGGGCCCATTCGCCCTCGAACGCGCGCTCGAACTGCGGTTCGCCGTCCAGCACCTCACGCATCTGCAGCGCGTAGTCCTCCCAGTCGGTCGCGAGTCGCAGCAGGCCGCCGTCCTCGAGTGCACGAGCGGCCGAATCGCCGAAGCCCGTGCGCACCAGCCGTCGCTTGGTGTGGCGCGTCTTGTGCCACGGGTCGGGAAAGAAGATCCAGACTTCAGATGCCGCACCCTCCGGCAGGTAGGAGTCGAGAACCTCGGGAGCATTCGCCTCGACGAGTCGCAGGTTCCGCACCCCGGCCTTGTCGGCGTCGAGCATCGTCCGGGCCAGCCCCGCCCTGAACACCTCGATGGCGAGGAAATCGTCGTCCGGCCGCGACGAGGCGGCCGAGATGATCGCGTGTCCCTGACCGGATCCGATCTCGACGAACAGGCGCGCATCGCGGCCGTACTCGAGCGTCGGATTCATCCGCGCTTCCGCGTGCACGCTCGTCGAGGCGAGGCCGCGCTGGACGTCGATCAGGTACCGCGGAGCGAGCTCTTCGAATGCTCGATCCTGCGCCTGAGACATCCGTCCGCTCCGCCTGACGAACGAGACCGGTTCTTCACGGAAGACGGGGATTTCGGGCATGCATCGATCTTAACCGGCCCTTCGACGGGCTCAGGGAACGGCTGAGCCGGCGGGCTCCGTGACGAAGTCAATCAGCTCCTCGACCCGGCCGAGCAGCGCCGGCTCGAGATCGCGGTACGTGTGCACCTTGCTCAGGATGTGCTGCCAGGCCCGTCCCGTGTCGCCCTGCGTGTCATGCGGCCATCCGAATGCACGGCAGATGCCGGTCTTCCAATCCGTGCCTCGGGGGATCTCAGGCCACCGCGAGATGCCAAGGGTCTTCGGCGTGACGCACTGCCACACGTCGATGAACGGATGCCCGACGATCTTGAGGTGCAGCCCGTGCGGCCCGCGCAGGATGGCGTCGGCGATGCGTGTCTCCTTGGAGCCTGGTACGAGGTGGTCCACCAGCACGCCGTAGCGGCGGTCCGCGCTCGGCGGCTCCTCGGCGAGCAGGTCTTCGAGCTTGTCGATGCCCTCGAGGAACTCGACCGCGACGCCCTCGACTCGCAGGTCGGCGCCCCATACCTTCTCGACGAGCTCGGCGTCGTGCTTGCCCTCGACGAGGATGCGACTGGGCAGCGCGACACGTGCACGCTGGTCGGCGACGGCGAAGGAGCCGGATGCTGTGCGCTTCAGCGCCTGCTTCGAAGGAGCAGTCGGTGTCAGTCGCACAGGCTGTCCATCGATCAGGAACCCGCCTCCGAGCGGGAACAGCCGCTTGCGGCCCACGCGATCCTCCAGCTCGACATGCCCGGACTGCACGCGCGTCACCGCACCGCAGAATCCGTCGTCCGCGACCTCGACCACCAGGTCGCGCGCGGCGGCGACGTCCGGGATCTGCTTCGCTCCGCGGTTTCGCCATCCGTCTGCGAGCACATCCGAGCCGTACCTGTCGTCCATGCCATCCAGCGTATGTGCCGCCGCGTTCCTTCCCGGCGGCGACACAGACTCTTTCCATAGAGTCGCTATCGTCGGTCGCCGGTAGTGAATAGACTCGATGCGCACAGGGGCTCTGAGCCGCCTCGGAGGGAGCACAATGCGGACTCGTATGACGGTCATGCTGGGGTTGATCGTGGCGATGTTCGCTTCGGGTTGGGTCGGATCGGCCGCGGTTGCAACACCTCCGGTGACGCTGAGCTCCGACTTCGTCACCGATGAGGCGGGTGTTCTCAGTTCCGGCGAGTTGGATGCCGCCAACGCGCGACTCGGTGAGCTGGCATCAGCGAACGGTGGCGACCTGTACGTCGTGTTCGTCGACGAGTTCACCGACCCGGTCGACAGTGTGGACTGGACCGATCAGGTGGCCGCAGACAACGGACTCGGTCCTGACCAGTATCTGATCGCCGTTGCTCTCGACTCCGGGCAGTACGCGATCTTCGCGGATGCGAGTGGCCCATTGAGCGACAGCCAGATCGACGCGGTCGTGCAGGCCATGGAGAACGGCCTGCGCGCGCGCGACTGGGACGGCGCAGTCATCGCTGCCGCAGATGCCTTCCCCGGTCAGGCCGGTCAGCCCGGCGATGCCGGCGGCTTCGTCGGGATCCTCATCGCACTCGTCGTGGTTGCGGTGGTGGTGATCGTGATCGTGATGATCGTGCGGTCGCGCAAGAAGAAGAAGGATGCTGCGCGACCGACGGTCCCCGATCCGAACGACCCGTACGCCGTCGTGAGCGACGACGACCTCGAGAAGCAGGCCGGCAGCGCGCTCGTGCAGGCCGATGACGCCATCACCTCGAGCCGTCAGGAGGTCGGCTTCGCCGTCGCCCAGTACGGCGAGGACTCGACTGCGGCGTTCACGCAGGTCGTCGAAGCCGCACAGGCGAAGATCGCAGAGGCCTTCGCCCTCAAGCAGCAGATCGACGACGAGGTGCCGGACACCGCGGAGCAGCGCCGCGCCTGGCACATCCAGATCATCCAGCTGTGCGATGCGGCCGACGACCTGCTCGATGAGAACATCGAGGCCTTCGAAGAACTGCGAAAGCTCGAAGCAGAAGCACCGCAGGCCCTCGAGCGGCTCACGGCGCGGCGCGCGGCGGCTCAGCAGCTGCTCACCGCTGCACCGGCCGCTCTCGCCGCGCTGTCTCAGAACTACGACGCGGCGGCGCTCTCGACCGTCGCGGAGAACCCGGCGCAGGCGCAGCAGCGGCTCTCGCTCGCCGATTCCGAGATGGCAGCAGCCTCTCAGCTCATCGCGGCCGGCAATAGCGGCGAAGCCGCCTTCGCGATCCGCACCGCAGAGGCCGCCGTCCAGCAGAGCGAAGAACTCACCGCCGCAGTCACGAGCCTCGGCGCGAATCTGTCGGCAGTGGAGGAGCAGGCGCGCGCGCTCATCGCCGATCTCGAAGCCGATCTCGCCGCAGCCGCAGCGATGCCCGACTCCGAAGCGCAACTCGCCCCGCTCATCGCCCGTACCCGGGCGAACATCGACAGCGCGCAGGAGAGCCTGCAGGCCTCCCGACGCAACCCGCAGCAGGTGCTCGAGACACTCGACTCGGCGAACACGCAGATCGATGCGGCGCTCGGACAGGCCCGCGAGGCATCCGCGGTCGCACAGCGCACGCAGCGGATGCTGCAGCAGAGGCTGACACAGGCGCAAGCACAGATCTCCGCGGCAACCGACTTCATCACGACCCGCCGCGGCGCGATCGGCGCAACGGCACGCACCCGACTTGCGGAGGCGAACGCCGCATACTCCGAGGCTGTGGCGACGCAGGCGACAGATCCGGCCCTCGCCACCGAACGCGCCACCCGTGCTGCGAACCTCGCCGGCGAAGCCATCTCCTACGCGCAGAGCGAGGTCTCCTCGTTCAACAACGGCGGCTGGGGCGGAAGCAACGGCGGCTGGGGCGGAAGCAGCGGTGGCAGCGGTCTCGGCGGCGACATCCTCGGCGGCATCCTCGGCGGCCTGCTCAGCGGCGGCGGCGGTTCCGGCCGCAGCAGCGGGGGCGGATGGAGCGGCGGGAGCAGTTGGCGCTCCAGCGGCAGCAGCCGCAGCAGCCGTCCGTCCAGCTTCGGCGGCGGGTCCCGCAGTGGCGGCCGCTCCAGAGGGGGGCGCTTCTAACATCTCTCCCCTGTTCTCACGACGTAACCGACCTCAAAAGACTCCGTCTCAACCGAAAGGAAACACCATGACCAAGCAGTCCATCTTCGGTCGCATCTCCACCCTGATGAAGGCCAACATCAACGCCATGATCGATTCTGCGGAAGACCCGCAGAAGATGATCGACCAGCTCGTCCGCGACTACACCAACAACGTCGCAGACGCCGAGGCGGCGATCGCCGAGACGATCGGCAACCTGCGCCTCCTGGAGCGCGATCACGAGGAAGACGTCCAGTCCGCGACGAACTGGGGCAACAAGGCCATCGCAGCGAGCCGCAAGGCCGACGAACTCCGCAACAGCGGCGAGACGTCTGACGCCGACAAGTTCGACAGCCTCGCGAAGATCGCCCTTCAGCGTCAGATCAGCGCGGAACGCGAAGCGACCGGCGCAGAGCCGACCATCGCATCGCAGACCGAGATCGTCGACAAGCTCAAGAGCGGCCTGAACGGCATGAAGGACAAGCTCGGCGAGCTCAAGAACAAGCGCAGCGAGCTGCTCGCCCGCGCCAAGGTCGCCGAAGCGCAGACCAAGGTGCAGGACGCGGTCTCGTCGATCAACGTGCTCGACCCGACCAGCGAGCTCGGTCGTTTCGAAGACAAGGTCCGCCGCCAGGAGGCGCTCGCCCAAGGCAAGGTCGAGCTCGCGGCATCGAGCCTGGACGCGCAGTTCGAGAGCCTCGACGACCTCGGTGAGCTCACCGAGGTCGAGGCCAGGCTCGCCGAGCTCAAGTCCGGCGCGTCGCAGTCGCAGATCGAGTCCTGAGACTCCTGATGCCCCGGGCCGCTGTGCCCGGGGCATCCCCCATTCACCCTGGAGGTCCTCGTGGCCAGATTTCTCGTGGCACCGCAGTGGCAGGGCTCCCCTGCCCCTCGCGCGATGCTGCTCGTCGACGGTGCATCCGCCATCGCCGGGGACCTTCCGCGCAAGGCCAGCACCGTGCTCGACGTTCCGCTCGAAGCCGGTGATTCGCTGGGCACCCGCGTGCATCGGTTGAGTTCGCTTCAGCGCGTCCGCGAGCTGATCGCGCAGGAGATCGCTGCGGAGACGGTTCTCATCGGCGGGGACTGCAGCGTGACTGTCGCCGCTCTCGACGCGATCGACCGCGAAGACATCGCTGTGGTCTGGTGCGATGCGCACCCCGATCTGCACACGCCGGAAACCTCGCCCTCGGGTGCCTTCTCCGGCATGGCGCTGCGCGCGGTGCTCGGCGAAGGAGAGCCTCAACTCGCGCTCTCCCCCGGCGTTGCGCGCGATCGCGTCATCACCGTGGGTGCTCGCGTCGTGGACGATGAAGAAGAGGAACCGCTCGCCGGCCTCACCCAGCTGTCCGTCGACGACCTCGACGACGTGGATGCCCTGGCCGAAGCCGTCGCCGCGACGGGCGCGAGCCGCGTCTGGGTGCACATCGACGTGGACGTGCTCGACCCGTCCGAACTCGCGGGAGTGTCCTCGGCCGCGCCCTTCGGTGTCAGCACGAGCGCACTCAGCGCGGCCATCCGTGCACTCCGCACGCGGATTCCTCTCGCGGGCGCGACGATCGCCGGCTTCGCCCCGCGGTCCGCCGACGACGCGGTGGAAGACCTGGGCGCGATCCTTCGTCTCGTGGGTGCCGTCGCATGAGTGCTCCCCTGTGATCGAGGACTGGCGCACGACCGCGGATGCGGTTCTCGCGCGGGGACGTCGCTTCGACCGCCGCATCCCGGCGTTCCTGTTGCGCTCGCCGATCAGCCGCCTCGGCTATGCCTGGGGAACAGCGGTCGGCTGGACCTGGGGATCGATCTGGAGCACGGGACCGGTCGAGAGAAGGAGCGGACTCTGGGTCTTCCAGGGCATGCCGAAGTGGACGTTCAACCGTGGTGGCGTCTGCGTCGGAGGGTGCTTCCTGACAGGAGACACCAGGGCGAGCGATGCCGTCCTGCGCCATGAGGCCGTGCACAAGGCGCAGTGGCTGCGCTATGGCTTCCTGATGCCTGTGCTCTATCTGTTCGCGGGCCGTGATCCGATGCGCAACCGTTTCGAGATCGAAGCGGGACTGGAAGACGGCAATTACGTGCGGCGCCCTTCGGCAGGCTCAGGGACCGGTCGCAGCCCCCAAACCGTCTAGCGGTCGAGCGGAAGCAGACCGAAGCGCTCTGGGGCGTGGATCGTGGATGCCGGGATGCTGAGCGCACCCGTGAGGTGCTCGATGATGTCGGCCGTGCCGAGGTAGCCACCGAGCAGGGTCACGTGCGTCGGGTTCTCGCCATCGCACAGCATCTCATCGGCCCAGGCGCACGTTGCGCGCGCGATCGCTGCGCCTGGCGCGCAGGAGCGCCCGGATCCGGCTGCACCCGAGCGTGATGAGCGGGCGAGCCAGGTCACGGTCATGCGGGCCGGTGCCTCGATGACGCCGATGTCATCGACGTTCGGAACTTCGATGAAGATGCGCCCCGATGCGCACAGGGGAAGTGTCACGAGGAATGCCTCGAGTTCAGCCAGCGAGTTCTCGTCGGCCGTCACCAGGTAGTGCGCACGCATGCGCGCTGCGCGGCGCTGAGCTCGGCCGGTGCGGACATCGATGGAGGTCGTCATGATCTCCCCATTGTAACACCGATGAAGGGTTGCCTTACCTACACGCCTCTGTCTACGACCAGCGCACGCCGCAGGTCGCCGAGTTCGGCATCCGTCATCCCGTTCGCCGCGAGGTACCCGGCCGCCGAACCCCAGCGCGCGTCGACCTGTTCGAGGACTCGCCGCATCACTTCTGCGGGGGACAGAGTGGCCAAGGCGACCGCATGCTTCGCCTCCGGATGCTGCACCTCCAGGAACGCGACGATCCTGCGGTTGCGCTCGGGCGGCAGCATCGATGCGGTGAGCGCGTAGTCGCCGATGATCGACTCACGATCCGCGCCCACTGCCGCGAGGGCGAGCGCGACGGTGACACCCGTGCGATCCTTGCCCACCGTGCAGTGCACGAGCGTCGGTTCTCCGCGAGCGATGACACGAATGGCATCCGTCAGCCGCTCACCGCTCTCCTCGAGCAGTTGCCGGTACATCTCGTCAAGGCTCATGTCGTCCTCGAAGAACGAGGCGACCGAGCCGAGGAAGAGGGGAAGGTGAGTCGTCGCGATCGACGTCGTCGCAGACGGCGCGCTTGCGACCTCCTGGTCGTCACGCAGATCGACGATGTGCGAGATGCGCTGCTCGAGCTCCGCGACGCCTGCAGGTGTGGCAGCGACGAGGTTCCCCGACCTCAGCAGCCGCCCCTCGCGTATCCGCCCGCCCTCAGCCTGTATGCCTCCCACGTCGCGGACGTTGAAGACACCTTCGACATGGATGACCGTCACGCCGTCGCCGTAGCCGCGCGGGGCGGAACCGGATAACGGCCTGCGATGACGATGCGGTTGAACGCGTTGATCGAGACGCACGCCCAGCTCAGTGCGGCGTACTCCTTCTCGGTGAACACGCTGCCGACCCGGTCGTACACATCGTCGGCGATCCCGCCATCGTGGATGAAGGTGAATGCCTCGGCGAGTTCGAGGGCCGCGCGCTCGCGATCCGAGAACACACCGCTCTCACGCCAGGTCGGGATCTGCAGGAGCGTATCGGCATCGACGCCTGCAGTCGCCGCCCGATCGAAGTGGATCCGGGTGCAGTACGCGCAACCGTTCAGTTGCGAGCAATGGATCATGACAATCTCTTTGAGACGGTCGTCGATGCCATTCGCGGAACAGATCTCGCCCACTGTGCGAGAGAATGCATCGAGAGCCTGATAGGCGGTCGGTTCCGTCTTCGACAAGTGCACTCGTGTCTCGCTCATACCTCAATGATACGGGCGCCCGCCCACCCTCTCCGAGAGGCAGGAAATGCATCCTGCAGACTACAAGTGCATGAGGTTTGGCATACTGGTCGCTTGGGGGCGGCACTGAGTTGGCATATCGCTTCTGCATTTTCCCACGAGCATGGACTGGGGGCAGAATATGGTCGTGGCCACAGAGACAAGTGAGTTCAGCTATCTTCCCCAGCAGGCGCAGGTACTGAACGTGCCCGTACCCCCTGTCGAACGTGTGACCGTTCGTCTCGCCGACGGACGAGAGCTCAGCGCCCTTCGCTTCGGCGATGAACCGCCCGTGGTCACACTTCTGCACGGAGCAGGACTCAACGCGCACACCTGGGACACGACGGCACTGCTGCTGCAGCAGCCGGCACTGGTCATCGATCTCGCCGGACACGGCGATTCCAGTTGGCGCGATGACCTCGACTACTCCGCTCGCACCCTCGCGGCGGACGTCATCGTCGCGCTCGAGAAGTGGACGGTCGAACCGCAGATCCTCGTTGGTCAGTCCCTCGGCGGGCTGACGGCAGCGGCCGTGGCATCCGCTCGCCCCGATCTGGTGCGCGAGCTGATCACCGTCGACATCACGCCGGGGATCGACTCCTCAGGCGGCCCGGCCGCCCTGCGTGAGTTCTACGCGGGGCCGACGGACTTCGCCTCCCGCGACGATCTGGTCGACCGTGCCATGTCGTTCGGCCTCGGCGGCTCGCGCGCCGATACCGAACGCGGCGTCTTCTTCAACTCACGCATCCGTGCCGACGGGCGCGTCGAGTGGAAGCATCACTTCGCCCATCTCGCGGCCCAGGTGTTCGCTCCGGCCGAATCTCCGGCTGACTCTCCCGCGGGCGTCGGTGCGACAGCGCCGATCCTGCGCACCACCGGCTGGGACGATCTCGCCGGTACGCAGGCGCCGATCACGCTCGTACGAGCGACCTCGGGCTTCGTCAGCGAGGCCGACGGCGACGAACTGCTCCGACGCGTCCCGACCGCCCGCGTGGTCGCCATGGACGCTTCGCACAACGTGCAGGAGACCGCTCCTCGTGAGCTCGCCGATCTGATCCGCGCTGCCGCGCACTCCCCCGCCTGAGGAATGTGTCGCCGCATTCCGCTGTTCCCACTCCACTGACCGCCCCGCTCTACGCTCTACTGCACCGGCACACAGCACCTGCCGCACCGAGAGGATCCACAACTTCATGTTCCGACGAAACAGACGCCTCGCCGTCCTGTCCGCGCTCGCCGCCACCGCCGTCATCCTGAGCGCCTGCGCAGGTTCGCCGGAACCGGTGAAGACCTCGACAGGTGAGCCCGATCTGGACGCCACCCTCACAGTGGGGCTCGTCCTCGAGCCGACCAACCTCGACATCCGTCACACCAGCGGTGCCGCGATCGAGCAGATCCTCATCGACAACATCTACGAAGGACTCGTCACCCGCAGCCAGGACAACGAGATCGAGCCGCGTCTCGCCTCGGAGTACGAGGTCTCGGATGACGGCCTGACATACACGTTCACGCTGAACCCGGAGGTGACGTTCCACAGCGGCACCGCGCTCACGTCGGCCGATGTCGTCGCATCCTACGAGGCTGTGCGCACCGACGCGACGCTGCAGGGCAACGCCGAATTCGCGAACGTGGCCTCCATCACGGCACCAGACGCGACGACGGTCGTGATCACCCTCACCGAGCCGAATCAGAACTTCCTGTTCACCCTCACCGGACCCGCCGGGCTCGTCTTCCAGTCCGGAGACGCGACCGACCTGCAGACCGCGGAGAACGGTACCGGCCCGTTCACTCTGGAGAACTGGAGCAAGGGCAGCACCATCACCTTCGCCCGCTCCGACGCGTACTGGGGCGAGCCCGCCAAGGTCGCCGAGGTCGTCTTCGAGTACATCCCCGACTTCACCGCCGGGGTGAACGCAGCGCTCGATGGAAGCCTCGACGTGCTGACCGCGGTCGACCCGAACCTCGCACCGCAGCTTGAGGACTCCGGCGACTTCACCCTCACGACCGGGCGCACCACCGACAAGGCGGTGCTCGCGTTCAACAATGCCAAGGCTCCGCTCGATGACGCGCGTGTACGCGAGGCGCTGCGGCTCGCGATCGACCACGAGGGACTCGTCGAGGCGGTCGGCGCCGGAGCGACGCTCTACGGCCCCATCCCCGAACTCGACCCCGGTTACGAGGATCTCTCCGATGTCGCCCCGTACGACCCCGACCGCGCGAAAGAGCTGCTCGCGGAGGCGGGTCAGGAGAACCTCGACCTCACCTTGACGATCCCGTCGTTCTACGGCACCACCGTGCCGCAGGTGCTCGTCTCGGACTTCGCCAAGGTCGGAGTCACTCTCGAGGTGGACGCGGTGGAGTTCCCGACGTGGCTCGAGGACGTCTACACGAACAAGGACTACGAGCTCAGCTTCGTGCTGCACGTCGAGCCGCGCGACTTCGGCAACTTCGCCGACCCGGACTACTACTTCAACTACGACAACCCCGAGGTGCAGTCGCTGTACGCCGACGCGCTCGCCGAGGTCGACGAGGATGCTTCGGCGAAGCTGCTCGCCGAGGCTGCACGTCTGGTCTCCGAGGATCACGCCGCCGACTGGCTCTACAACGGCGCCACCATCACCGCGGTATCCCCGGTCGTCACCGGGTTCCCGCAGGACTCGATCAACTCGCGCATCAACCTCGCGGGTGTCGCCAAAGCCGCCGAGTAGCCACGGCGTGATCCGCTACACGTTCACACGAGGAGTCCTGCTCATCGCAGGGCTCCTCGTGTCGAGCGTGCTCATCTTCCTCACGCTGCGCGTCTTCCCCGGCGACGTCGCCCAGCTCATCGCCGGCACCCAGGCATCACCGGCCACTGTCGAGGCGTTGCGGGAATCGCTCGGATTCAACCGTCCTCTGCTGGTGCAGTACAGCGAGTGGATCGGCGGAGTGCTCACCGGCGACCTCGGCACCTCTCAGCTCAGCGGCGCATCCGTCGGAGCGGAGCTCGCCGAGAAGGCGCAGGTGACCGTTCCGCTCGGGCTGATGGCGCTGGTGATCGCACTGCTGATCGCCGTGCCGTTCGGGATCCTCTCCGCGCTGTGGCGCGGCCGCGCCTCCGGCACGGCGCTCAGCGTCACCGCGCAGGCGCTGGCTGCGGTGCCGGTGATCTGGGCCGGCATGATGCTGATCGTCGTGTTCGCGGTGTGGCTCGGCGCTCTCCCCGCCCAGGGTTTCCCCCGCGGCGGATGGGAGCAGCCCTGGCAGGCCTTCCGGGCACTGATACTGCCCGCGCTCACGATCGGAATCGTCGAGGGCGCCATGCTGTTGCGCTTCGTCCGCAGCGCCACCCTGCAGGCTCGTGGGCAGGACTTCGTCCGCACCGCCGCAGCCAAGGGACTGACCCGCAACAGGGCGCTCGTTCAGCACGGCATCCCTGCGGTCGGACTCTCCATCGTGACCGTGCTCGGTCTGCAGGTGGCGGGCATCATCGTCGGCTCGGTCGTCATCGAGCAGCTGTTCACGCTGCCTGGCATCGGACGCATGCTGGTCGCCGACGTCGGCACGCGCGACCTGATCAAGGTGCAGAGCGAACTGCTCGTGCTCACCGGTCTCGTACTGGTGATCGGCTTCATCGTCGATCTCATCCACCATTTCGTCGATCCGCGCCAGCGAGAGGCCGCCTGATGCCCCGCTGGCTGCGAGACCTGTGGAGGAGCACCACCGGACGCTTCGGTCTGATCACCGTGATCGTCATCGCACTCGTCGCCCTGATCTCGGTCTTCTGGACCCCCTTCAACCCGTTCGACGCCGACGTGCGCGACCGCTGGGCTGCGCCGAGCTGGCCGCATCTGCTCGGCACGGACAACACCGGGCGCGACATCCTCAGCCTCGTCATGGCGGGGACCCGCACGACCGTCTTCGTCAGCATCGGCGCGGGGATCGTCGCAACGATCGTCGGAATAGCCCTCGCCTCGCTCGGAGCGCTCACCGCCAGGTGGGTGCGCGAGACCGTCGCTGTGCTCGTCGACATCCTGATCGCGTTCCCGGTGCTGATCATCGCCATGATGATCTCCTCGGTCTGGGGCGGGTCGCTGTGGGTCGTGATCTGGGCGGTCGGCATCGGCTTCGGCGTCAACATCGCCCGTGTCACCCGACCAGAGCTGCGTCGCGTGCAGCAGAGCGACTTCGTGCTCGCCGGCCGGGCGGCGGGGCTCACCCCCGCGCAGAACCTGGTGCGTCACCTGCTGCCGAACGTCGCGCCGGTCTTCATCGTGCAGTTGTCGTGGTCGATGGCGGTGGCGGTCCTCGCCGAAGCCGGGCTGTCGTACCTCGGCTTCGGGGCGTCGGTGGTCGAACCGTCGTGGGGCATCCTGCTGTCGGATCTGCAACGGTACATCAGCATCCATCCGCTGTCCGTGATCTGGCCGGGCCTCGCCATCACGATCACGGTGCTCGCGCTCAACCTGCTCGGCGACGCACTGCGTGAGGCGACCGATCCGACACTTCGCCATCGCAGTGCCGAGCTGCACACACCGGCGGTGGTCGCATGAGTCTCTCCGTCAAGGACCTCGTCGTCGAGATCGACGGGCGCCGCGTCATCGACGGCATCTCCTTCGACGTGCCGGACGGCGCGCGCCTGGGGCTGATCGGCGAGTCCGGCTCCGGCAAGTCGCTCACGGCACTCGCGATCCTCGGGCTGCTGCCCGACGGCGCGACGGCGACCGGCAGCATCCGCTGGGATGACGCCGAGCTGATCGGCATGCCGGATCGTGAGCTCGCGCGCTTCCGCGGCGATGACATCGGCATCGTCTTCCAGGAGCCGCGGACCGCCCTCAACCCCATCCGCACCGTCGGGCGTCAGATCGCGGAATCCGTGCGCATCCACACCGGAGCCGGGAAGCGCGAGGCCCGAGCGCGCGCCGTCGAGGAGGCGGCACGCGTGCGCCTGCCCGACCCGGAGTCGATCGTGCAGAAGTACCCGCACCAGCTCTCCGGCGGTCAGCGGCAACGCGTCGCTATCGCAATGGCCCTCGCCTGCCGGCCGCGGCTGCTGATCGCCGATGAGCCCACGACCGCTCTGGACGTGACGATCCAGGCCGAGATCCTGAAGCTGCTGCTCTCGCTCGTGGAGGAGCAGGGCATGTCGTTGATGTTCATCACGCACGACCTCGCCGTCCTGGCCCAGGTCGCGACGCATGGCGTGGTACTCGAGGATGGACGCGTCATCGAGTCGGCGCCGGTCTCGACCCTGCTCACGGCACCCTCGTCACCGATCACCCAGGGGCTGCTGCGCGATGCCACCGCGACGCTGTGGCGACCGGAAGGCGGTGAACGATGAGCCTGATCTCCACACGCGGCCTCTCGCGTGACTTCCCCGTCGCGAAGAGGACGATCCTCGAACGCGCCGGCACGCAGACCGCACTGCATCCGACCGATATCGACATCGAGGCCGGCGAGGCGATCGGCATCATCGGCGAATCCGGCTCTGGCAAGTCCACGCTGGTGCGCCTGCTGCTGGCGCTGGATCGGCCGACGTCCGGCACCGTGTCGATCGATGGAAGGGCGGTGGATGCCACGGCCTCCGCCCGCTCGCTGCACTGGCTCCGTCGCCAGAGCGGGCTCGTGTTCCAGGACCCGTATGCCTCGCTCGACCCGCGGATGAATGCAGGGCAGATCATCGCCGAGCCGCTGTGGGCCCTCGGCATCGAAGGCGATCATCGGGCACGCGTGCGCGAGGTGCTCGCGCAGGTGGGCCTGGAGCCCGACATGGCCGAGCGCTATCCGCATGAGTTCTCCGGCGGCCAGCGCCAACGCGTCGCCCTGGCACGAGCCATCGCACATCGACCGCGCATCCTCGTGGGCGACGAACCGCTCTCCGCCCTCGACGTCACCGTGCGCGCGCAGATCCTCGAACTGCTCGACGGTCTGCTGCAGACCGAGGATCTCACTCTCATCCTGGTCTCGCACGACATCGGCGTGGTGCAGAACCTGTGCGACACCGTCGCCGTGATGAAGGACGGCCGCATCGTCGAGCGCGGTGCGACCCAGGACGTGCTCCTGCATCCGCAGCAGGACTACACCAAGCGTCTGCTGGCCGCGATTCCCGTCATCCCCGAAACAGGCGGCGACGAGACTTCGGTGTGAGCGACTTCTGCAGATAGACCGTTCCCAGCGAGCGGCCGAACTTGAAGCCGACCCGCCCCATGCGTCCGACCTCGACGAAGCCGAACCTGTTGTGCAGCCTGATCGACGGCTCGGCGCCGCTGTCGCTGATCACCGCCACGATCTCGCGCAGTCCGATCTCCTCGCATGCGGTGATGAGCGACTGCAGCAGTGCGGACCCGAGGCCCTTGCCTCCTGCGCCGGGTCCGAGGTAGATCGAATCCTCCACCGTGTAACGATATGCGGACTTGCTCGCCCACGGCTGCACGAGCGCGTACCCGATCACCTGGTTCGATGGCGTCACGGCGACGAGGAACGGCAGTTTGAGCTTCGTCAGCATCGCGAACTTCTCGCGCCAGTAGCGGTGCGTGCTGCGCTTCTCGTCGAACGTCACGACGGAGTTGGCCACGTAGTGGTTGTAGATCTCTCGGACGTCGGGAAGATCGCGCTGCAGTGCGGGTCGGATCGTGAACGAGAACGTGCCCTGATCGGGCTCCGGCTCGCGCAGATGACGCGGCAGTCTTCGACGTCGGTCTCCCGGTTCGAACTGCATGCGCTCAGCTTATAGTTCGTGGTCGACGCGCCAGTCCACCGCGCTCGCGCCCTGCTGCTCGAGCAACGCATTCGCACGCGAGAAGGGCCGGGATCCGAAGAACCCGCGATGCGCGGACAACGGCGACGGGTGCGCAGAGGCGATCACCGGCGTATCTCCGAGCATCGGCTGCAGGTTCGCGGCATCCCTCCCCCACAGGATCGCGACGAGCGGTTGATCGCGAGCGGCGAGCGTGCGGATGGCGAGTTCGGTGACCTGCTCCCAGCCCCAGCGGCGATGGGATGCCGGTGCACCGGGCGCGACCGTCAGCACCCTGTTCAGCAGCAGCACGCCCTGGTCACTCCACGTCGTCAGATCGCCGTGCGATGCCGGCGGGATGCCGAGATCGCTCTGCAGTTCGGCGTAGATGTTGTTCAGGCTCCGCGGGAGCGGGCGCACGTGGCGCTCCACTGCGAACGACAGGCCGATGGGATGCCCGGGCGTCGGGTAAGGGTCCTGACCGGTGATCAGCACCCGCACATCAGCGAGCGGTCGCTGGAACGCGCGGAGCACGTGGTCGCCGGCGGGCAGGTAGCCCCGCACCTCCGCCTGCTCGAGCCGCAGACGTTCGCCGAGTGCGCTGATGACATCCGCGACGGGCGCGAGAGCCTCCGCCCAGTCCCAGTCGATCAGCCCTTCATCCGCGAGCTGCGCAAGAGAGCGGCCCGGCATGCGGGCTCAGCCTTCACCGCCGCGGACCCGCAACGGTCCCCGCGCCAGCAGATGCTGTGCCGATTGGGCGACGGGACGCATCGTGATGAGGTCGAGATTGACATGGCCCGGCGCATCCAATGCGTAGCCGATGACGTCGGCGACATCGTGCGCGTTGAGCGGCTCCTCGACCCCGGCGTAGACCGCTTCGGCTGCGAGGCTGTCACCGCCGAGACGGTTCAGCGTGAACTCTTCGGTGTGCACCATGCCGGGCGCGACCTCGACGACGCGGATCGGCTCGCCGTTGAGCTCCTGCCGGAGAACCTTGACGAGCATCGACTCCGCGGCCTTGGCCGCGTTGTAGCCGCTGCCGCCGGGGTATGCGATCTGTGCCGCGGTCGACGTCACGAAGACCGCGTCCGCGTGCCCGTCGGATTCGGCGGCACGACGCAGCTGCGGGAGGATGCCGGCGACCAGACGCTGGGTGGCCAGCACGTTGACGTCGTACATCCACTGCCAATCGGCGATGCTCGCGTCCTCGACCCGCTCGGTGCCGCGCGCACCACCGGCGATCTGCACCAGCGCGTGCACCGGACCGGACTCCTCGAGTTCCGCGAGGAGCGAATCCACGGCATCCGCGTCCGTCAGGTCGCACGCGATGGCCGATGCGCCGACCTCGTCGACGAGGGTCTGCAGACGCTCAGCGCGTCTCGCCACGCCGACGACCTCCCACCCGCGCGCACGGAGGTTTCGAACCGTCGCCTCCCCGATCCCCGTACTCGCACCTGTCACCACTGCACGCCGTGTCACCATGCCTCCACCGTACGACGTTTCGCCTCATCTCATCGCCTTCTCACTGCGGTTTCGGCGTGCCGGCATGTTACGTAACATTTCCCCTTCGTTGTTGACACCGCGGTCCTTACGTACGCTCTCATCAACGGCATCCGCCGCACCGACCTCAATCCGTTCCAGGGGGAACACATGTCCGCACCTGAGACCTGGCGTTTCGAGACCAAGCAGATCCACTCGGGCGCCGCGCCCGACCCTGTCACGAAGGCCCGTGCCACGCCGATCTACCAGACGACGTCGTACGTCTTCGACAGCGCCGACCATGCTGCGAACCTCTTCGCGCTGGCCGAGTTCGGCAACATCTACACCCGCATCCAGAACCCGACGCAGGACGTTCTCGAGCAGCGGCTCGCGGCGCTCGAGGGGGGCACCGGCGCCCTCGTCCTCGCCAGCGGCCAGGCGGCATCGACGTTCGCCGTGCTGAACATCGCGCAGGCCGGCGACCACTTCGTCGCATCCAGCTCGATCTACGGCGGCACCTACAACCTCTTCAAGTACACCCTGGCCAAGCTGGGCATCGACGTCACGTTCGTCGAGAACCAGGATGACGCCGAGGAATGGCGCCGCGCTGTCCGCCCGAACACGAAGCTGCTGTTCGCCGAGACGATCGGCAACCCGCGGATCAACGTGCTCGACATCCGCACCGTCGCCGACATCGCTCACGAGAACGGCGTGCCGCTCATCGTCGACAACACGATCGCGACCCCGTTCCTGCTGCGTCCGTTCGAGCACGGCGCCGACATCGTCGTCCACTCGGTCACCAAGTTCCTCGGCGGCCACGGCACCACCATCGGTGGCGCGATCATCGACGGCGGAACCTTCGAGTGGTCCAAGAACGTCGACAAGTTCCCCGGCCTCACCGAGCCGGACCCCTCGTACCACGGCGCCAGCTACACCACTGCGGTGGGCGACCCGCTCGCGTACATCATCAAGGCCCGAGTGCAGCTGCTGCGCGACCTCGGCTCGGCGATCTCCCCGCAGAGCGCCTGGAACCTCATTCAGGGCATCGAGACGCTCTCGCTGCGTATCGAGCGCCACGTGCAGAACGCGCAGGAAGTCGCCGAGTGGCTCGACGGCCGCGATGACATCGCGTCGGTCAACTACTCGGGTCTGCCCACCTCTCCCTGGTACGCCAAGGCCAACGAGTACCTGCCCAAGGGCGTCGGCGCCGTGTTGTCGTTCGAGCTGAAGGGCGGCGTGGAGGCCGGTCGCGAATTCGTGAACAGCCTCTCGCTGTTCAGCCACCTCGCGAACATCGGCGATGTGCGCTCGCTCGTCATCCACCCGGCATCCACCACGCATTCGCAGCTGACTCCTGAGCAGCAGCTCACCTCCGGCGTCACGCCGGGTCTGGTGCGGCTGTCGGTGGGCCTGGAGAACATCGACGACCTCAAGGCCGACCTCGAGCAGGCGCTCGACGCGGCTCGCCGCGTCTCGGAGGCCGCTCGCGCCTAGCGCTGCTTCCGGGCGTTCAAAGGAGGAAAGTGTCGGTCATCTCGCGGCAAATTCATATGGTGGGAGCAACGCTCTGATGAAGGAGCGTTTCATGGTCAAGTTGTTTCCGCCTGGTACTCGTACTGCGTTCGTTGATTTGGTGTGCGCTGGCGCGACGACGGTGAGTGCTGCGGCGAGTGTCGGCGCGGGGACTGCGTCGGCATCGCGGTGGTGGGCCCAGTCTGGGGGCATGACGATCGATAGAGGCGCGACGGGTGGTCTTGCTGATCCGGTGCCGGACGTGATGCCGATCAGTGAGCGGATGCTGACAGCGCACGAGCGAGGGATGATTCAGATGGGCCGACGTGCGGGCATGAGTTATGCCCGCATCGGGGCGGAAATCGGTCGGGATAAGTCCGTGATCTGGCGGGAGGTGAAGCGCAATACGAGCCCGGACGGGGTGTATTACGCGTCTGTCGCGCACACGAGAGCGCACCAGGCCAGGCGGCGTCCGAAGCCGTTCGCGCTGATCGAGAACGAGGCGCTGTGCCGGTTGATCGAGGTGTGGATGGATGAGGGGTGGAGCCCGGCGCTGATCTCAGCAATGTTGGAGTTCTACTTCCCGGATGATCGGACTATGCAGGTGAGTCACGAGACGATCTACCAGGCCCTCTACGTCCAGACCCGCGGAAAGCTGCGGGCAGATCTGGCGCAGAAGCTCTCCCTGAAACGGAACAAGCGTGTTGCCCACACATCCGATCGGCGCAAGAACAGCCCCTACAAGGAAGCGTTCAAGATCAGTGACCGGCCGGCCGAGGTCGAGAACCGGGCTGTTCCGGGACATTGGGAAGGAGACCTCATCATCGGGTGTGATGGGACTGCGATCGGCACTCTCGTCGAGCGCGCGACGCGCTTCACGATCCTGCTCCACCTCCCCGGAGATCACACCGCCGATACCGTCGCTGCGGCGATGATCCGAGAGATGGGCGACCTGCCCGAGCATCTGCGCCGCTCGATCACCTGGGATCGCGGAACGGAACTGGCCGAGTACGCCCAGATCCAGACCGCGTTGGACACGACGCTCTACTTCTGCGACCCGCACTCGCCCTGGCAACGCGGGACCAACGAGAACACCAACCGGCTGCTGCGGTTCTGGTTCGAGAAGGGCTCAGACCTCTCCGCCCATACCCCCGAAGACCTCCGCCGAGTCGCTGCGACACTGAACCGTCGCCCCCGCCCGACCCTTGAGCTTCAGACCCCAGCCAACCGACTCAACGAGCTACTACTCGCCGCGTGAACCCCGGCGTTGCTCCCACCACTTGACATTGCCCGCAAATTGACCGGCACTTTCCTCCTTTCACGCGTTCGAACGCGTAGCGATGGCGCGGCGAAGGTGCGTGAGCAGCGATGCACCGGCGTTCCTCAGATCGTCCTCGGTCAGACGGATCACGATCCATCCGAGCGCCTCCAGTTCACGCTGACGCTGGATGTCGCGCCGCCACTGTCCCTTGTCCGTCCGATGACCGTCTCCCTCGTACTCGATCGCGATCTTCAGTCTCGGATAGGCCAGATCCACCCGGGCGATGAAGCGGCCGCGGTCGAAAACACCGCACTGGACCTCCGGCTCCGGGAGCCCCGCCGCGACGATCAGAAGTCTCGTCTCGGTCTCCTTCGGCGACTCCACTCGCTCTCGTGCGAGAGGCAGAGCCTCCCGAACAGTCGCACACCCTGGGAATCGCCCCCAATGCGCGAGTCGATCGAAGATCAGCTGGCGCGTGGTCATCGGACGCCGCGGTCCGAGGTCCGGGTAGTCGGATGCCGTCGTGATGAGCGCGTCGATGACCGTAACGGCTTGTGCGGTCGTCAGTTCGTGAGCGCAAGTGAAGAACGCGGCGACCGGATCCACAACCGGAACGCCCTTCAGGATCGTCGTCTCCGCGCGGTCCTCGGCGAGGCGGCGTCCCTTCACCCCGCCGGTTCTCGGAGGTGCCGTGTCCGGCGGAACCATCACCTCCAAAGGTTCCTTCATCGTCCAGATCTCTGGATGCGGTAAGCCCCAGAGCCGCATCCCGGTACGTCCGCCGTAGCGGTGCCCATGCTTCATACGGCGGTGACAGCAGGCGACGAACTCCGTAAACGTCTTCGGAGCCTCCACCGCCCGCACGCCGTGGAACGGGCGATGGAGATCAGGAGAATTCCTCCGGGAGCGCCCCACTCCAGAAGCCTCGGCCTCGCGGATGGTGAAGGTCTCCCCCAGCGTTCGTGGCATTCGGGCTCGTGGTCGCATCGACACATCCTGAGGCAGCCGTGCCGGCCGCGGCGCCCGCGATCACGGGAACCGTGGATAAGCCACAGCTCCATCCCACTGTGCAGGGCGAGTCCCGTCTCATACAAAGGAGGAAAGTGTCGGTCATCCCGTGATTTGACGAGCACTTTCCTCCTTTCATCTCCTGCGGTAGCCGGCGCGCGTAACCTGCGCCGACGGCGCACGGATCCACGCGAGAATGGGTGCATGGACTGGCAGAGCACCTCCGAGGACACCGTGCCATCGGCGCGCGTGACGGAGGCGGATACCCGGCTGCTGCGCGCACGTCCACCCGTCACCGGCGCGTGGCGCGACGGCGACCCGGCCGGACACCGCAAGTTCGCGGCATCCGGACCCTTCCAGACCGAAAGCGGCGTGGAGCTTCCCAGCATCCGCATCGCCTACGAGACCTGGGGCGAGCTCAACGCGGCGCGTGACAACGCGATCCTCGTGCTGCACGCCCTCACCGGTGACAGCCACCTGCGTGGCGAAGCCGGCGCCGGCCATCCGACCGCCGGGTGGTGGCAGGAGATCGTCGGTCCAGGTGCCGCTATCGACACCGATCGTTGGTTCGTGATCGCACCGAACATGCTCGGCGGCTGCCAGGGCACCACGGGTCCCGCCAGCGTCGCCCCGGACGGATACGAGTGGGCCTCCCGCTTCCCGTACCTCACCGTGCGCGACCAGGTCGCGGCGCACGTGCGCCTCGCGGATGCCATCGGCATCGATCGCTGGGCGGGCGTCATCGGCGGATCGATGGGCGGGATGCACGCGCTGGAGTGGGCCGTCACGCACCCCGAACGCGTCGAGCGCCTCGCGGTGCTCTCCTCTCCCCCGGTCAACACCGCAGATCAGATCGCGCTGAACTCGGTGCAGCTCGAGGCGATCCGGATCGACCCTCGATTCCAGGGCGGCGAGTACTACGACCTCAGCGACGGAGAAGGCCCGCACCGTGGCCTCGCGCTTGCGCGTCGCATGGCTCTGCTCAATTACCGCAGCCCGATCGAGCTCAACCAGCGGTTCCAGCGCTCCTGGCAGTCCGACGTCTCACCGCTCGGCCATGGCGGACGCTTCGCCGTCGAGTCATACCTCGACTTCCACGGCAACAAGTTCACCCGTCGCTTCGATGCGAACAGCTACCTGACGCTCGTGGAGGCCATGAATTCGCACGACGTCGGCCGCGACCGCGGCGGGGTCGAAGAGGCGCTGCGCGCCGTCACCGCGAAGACGCTCGTGCTCGGAATCGACACCGACCGGCTGTTCCCCGTCGACGGCCAGCATCGCATCGCACGCAGCATCCCGAACACTCTCGACGGTCACGAGGCGGTCGTGCTGACCAGCGACTTCGGGCACGATGGCTTCCTCATCGAGACCGAAGCCGTCGGTGCGCACCTGCGGAGACTGCTCGACGCCTGAGAGATGGGCATGAGTCAGTCGCGCAGGTAGTTCCAGGGCAGCGCAGCCGTCTCCAGTCGGTGGCGTCCTTCGCCGCCCTCCGGATGCTCGGCGTCACCGCCCCACACGAACACCCCACCCGCGATGATGTACGTCGCGTACAACTCAGGAACGGATGCCGCGGCAAGAGCGCTCGCGACGCTCGATGCCTGCGTGAGCGCCTGCAACGTCACCCACGTCGGCGGGAACAGCCTCAGTTGCCCTGCCGCATGAAGTTCGAGCGCCTCCGCCGGCGTCGACCACCGCGCGTCGATCACCTCATCAGCGGCTAAGACCAGCTCACCGGGCGGGGCGGATGCGAGGAAGAACCACGTTCGCACGCGCTTGGGTGCCTCGACAGGCGGAACCCAGCAGGAGAGCGTGACGAGGTCCGCCGGCCGGACGCCTACCTCCTCCTCGCATTCACGCACGGCCGCGAGTGCGGCGATCCCCCGCTCGTCCGAGTCATCGACGCGATCGGCTTCCTCCACGACACCGCCCGGGAAGACCCACCCTCCGGCGAACGACCCGCGATCGGGGCGACGGATCAGCAGCGTCTCGACCCCGCCGGATCGCCGGTCGCGCAGCAGCACGACGGTTCCGCCGACGGGCATGATCGTGTCCATGCCCTCACCCTACGCGGGCGGCGGTGAAGGGCTCAGGCTACGACCGCGACGCGCTCGACCCGGAGGGCGACGGTCGTGATCGCCAGCCCGATCAGGGCCAGCACCGCACCGACCCACGCGGGTGCGGTGAAGCCCCAGCCGACGGCGATCACGACACCGCCGAGGAATGCACCGAGGCTGTTGCCGATGTTGAGCGCAGAGTGGTTCAACGCGGCCGCGATGGACTGGTTGTCTCCGGCGACGTCCATCAGCCTGGTCTGGATGGCTGGGCTCAGGGCCGACGAGACCAACCCGACCGCGAACGCCAGCGCAGCGAGCAGCACGATCTGGAAGGACAGCAGCGCCAGCATCCCGAGCACGACCGCAAGGCCGGCCATTCCGAGGAGCAGGGTCAGCCGAAGGTCGCGGTCTGCCAGGTACCCGCCCAGCAGATTGCCGACCGTCATCCCGAGCCCGACGATCACGAGCACGATCGGCACCGCCCACTCGGGAGAGCCTGCGACCTCGGTGACGAGCGGGGCGACGTAACTGTACACCGCGAAGAATCCGCCGAAGCCGATCGCGCCGATACCGAGCGTGAGCCAGACCTGACCGACACGGAACACGCCGAGTTCCGACCGCAGGGTGCGGCCCGCATCCCCCGGATGCTTCGGCACGAACTTCGCGATGCAGACGGTGGCCAGAGCGAACACCACGGTGACCACCATGAATGCGCTACGCCACCCCCACTGCTGCCCGAGATAGGTGCCCAGCGGCACGCCGACCACGTTCGCGATGGTGAGGCCGGTGAGGATGAACGCGACGCCCTTGGCGCGCTTGCCCGGTCCGAGCACATCGGCCGCGACGAGCGCGCCGATGCCGAAGTACGCGCCGTGCGGGAGCCCGGCGAGCAGCCGTGAGGCGCCGACGAGTCCGAAGCTCGGCAGCACGACAGTGAGCGCGTTGAACACGGTCAATGCCAGCGCGAGCCCGATCATGACGCGGTGCCGTGGGAATCGAGCGACCAGGCCGGCGATCGTGGGCGCACCGATCACGACGCCGAGCGCGTAGAGCGAGATGAGCACGCCGGACTGTGCGATGGCGCCCTCGCGACTGGTCTGCCAGAGGTCGGGCAGCAGATCCTGTGCGATCTGCGGCAACAGGCCCATCATGACGAACTCGGTCATGCCGATTCCGAATGAGCCGATGGCGAGGGAGAGGAGCGCCCACTTCGCCGCACCCCTCGAATTCTTCGAGGGATTCACCTGTCCATGCTACTGGTCGGCAGACTCCTCGATCGCAGCCTCGAGTCGATCGATCTTCGCGTCGAGCTCACCGCTGTAGCCGGGGCGGATGTCGGCCTTCAGCACCAGCGAGACGCGGGAGCCGAACGGCATCACCGCTTCGGTGGCGCGCTTGACGACATCCATGACGGTGTCCCAGTCCGGGCCCTCGATCTCGGTGAACATGCTGGTCGTGCGGTGCGGCAGCCCGGATTCGCGGACGACCTTGACCGCGGCGGCGACCGCGTCGTGCACGAAGCCGTCGGTGTTCCCTGAGCCGCCTGGGGCGACGGAGAAGGCGATGAGCATGGGGTTTCCTCTCGTTGAACGGTCAGATTCGGGTTCGGGAACGGGAGGTGCGACGCGCGGTCGGCACCCTCACCAACGCGCGCACCCCGACGACGAGCAGGGCGATCAGCAGCAGATTGCGTGCGGTGAGCAGTAGCACGGGTACAAGCTCCGCGCGCAGAAGCCCGTCGTACGTCAACGGGTAGATCAGGCACGTCAGCGCGCACAGTACAAGCACCACGCCCGCCGGCAGTGCGGACCTCGTGCGGTCGAAGATGATCCAGAGGATCACCGGGGCGATCAGCCAGGTCTGGAACTGCGGCGAGCCGACCTTGTTCGTCACGATGAGCACGGCGACGAGCGTGAGAGCGAGCGGCGGGAAGAGCCGCGGAAACGACGCTCCGCGTGTCGCCTTGACCGCTCCGATCACGAACACGGCCGCGACGGTCACCGCCATGATGGGCGTCAGCAGAACGGCAAGGACATCCACGCCTGGCGCCCCGACCTGGAACGTGAGGATCTCGAAGCTGTAGTCGACGGATGCTGCGCCGAAATGCGCCAGCCACATGAACGGCGTCGCTGCGACGGATTCGATCTGCACCCCACGCCCGGTCTGCTGCGTGAGGAACCCGAGAAGATGCTGGTCTGCACCGAGCAGGAAGAGCAGAAGCACGATCGCCGCGCATGCGCCGACGGCTGCCAGGAGGATCCGGATGCGCCCCCGCGCGGCGACCATCGCGGCCAGCACGAGCGCGCCTGGCCAGATCTTGATCCATGCCGCGACCGTGAGCAGCGCCGTCGCGACGACAGGGCGCTTGATCAGCCAGAGCCCGCCGATCACCGCGAGCGCCACCGTCACGGCGTCGATCCGGTAGATGCCGATCGGTCCGAGCAGCAGCAGCGCCGCGGTCCAGAACCATCCGGCCGAACGCCGCGAGGCTGTACCGCTGCGCCCGACGAGTACGCCGAAGGCGACAGCATCCACTGCCGTCACCAGCACCGCCCAGCCGATCAGATATGCGCCCGAGGTGCCGACGAACCCGACCAGCGGCCACGCCAGCAGCTTCGCGAGCAGCATGGGCAGCAGCGCCAGCTGCGGGTACACCCACGACTCCGTGATCCCCACGATCGCACCGCCTGACACCGCCGCGGTCGACCATGGCTCGTAGACGAGCACCACATCGCCCATCGGCTGGGTCGGATACACCCACCCCAGCCACGCGACCAGCACATGGACGGCGAGGAATGCGGCCCACAGGAGCGTCGTACGCGGCCTCACGACAGCAGGTCTTCGATGGCTGCCGGTAGCGCTTCGGCGACATCGAGCGCGACGATCGGATGGCCGTGAGCGCCCGTGGCCGATCCGGACGCGAGCGTTGCGGCGTGCCCGTGCAGCCATGCCGCCGCTGCCGCGGCCTCTGCCACCGAGGCGTCCGGCGCGGCCGCGAGGAGTGCGCCGATCACACCGGCGAGCACGTCACCGGCGCCGGCCGTCGCCAGCCAGGCGGGCGCGCACGCGACCGAGAGCACGCGGGCGCCGTCGGATGCCGCGACCAGGGTCGTCGACCCCTTCAGCAGGACAGTACGACCGAGGACGTGCGCTGTCTCGGCGACATCGACGACGCGATCACCGGTGCCATCCGGCGGCAGGTTCAGCAGTTCCCGCAGCCGCGCGAACTCACCGGCGTGCGGGGTGACGACGAGAGGCGCCGAGGCCGTCAGCGCGAGATCGAGCGCTCCTGCATCGACCACGACCGGGGCTGGACCGTTCAGGATGTCGCGCAGTGCCCGCTCCTCGTCCGGTGAACGGTCGCCGGCATCCGTGCCGGAGCCGATGACCCAGGCACCCACACGGGTACGTCCGATGTCTGCTGCGGCGACCGTCTCGGGACGACGGGCGATCACGGCATCGGCAGCGCGCCCCTCGCCGACGAAGCGGACGTACCCGGCACCCGCGCGCCAGGCCGCTTCCACACCCAGCACGGCTGCACCCGGATACGCGTTCGAACCGGTGCGCAGCGCGACGACACCGCGCGAGTACTTGTCATCGCCCTGACCAGGAATCCGCAGCAGACGCGCGGCGTCGGCGCTGGACCATTCGCGGACGTCGACCATGCTTCCACGCTAGCGCGCCTCGTGCTCGCCAGCGGCACTACGGTCGAAGAGTGAGTCACCTCTTCTCCCCTCTCAGCATCCGCTCCGCCACTTTCCCGAATCGCCTGTGGGTATCCCCCATGTGCATGTACAGCGCCGTCGACGGCGTCGTGCAGGAGTGGCACCACACGCACCTGACCCAGTTCGCCTCTGGAGGCGCCGGCCTCGTCGTCGCCGAGGCGACCAGCGTCGTCCCCGAGGGGCGCATCTCGCCGCGTGACACCGGCATCTGGAACGATGAGCAGCGCGACGCCTGGGCGCCGATCGTCGATGCGATCCACCACCGCGGTGGGCTCGCCGGCATCCAGCTCGCACACGCCGGACGCAAGGCGTCGACCTGGTGGCCGTGGGCCGAGCAGCGCGGGTCGGTGTCCGCAGCAGAGGGCGGCTGGACGAGCACGGCTCCGTCCGCAGTGGCGTTCGAAGGATTCGCGACGCCGGCCGCGCTGGACGGCGACGGCATCGAGCGGGTCGTCGACGGATTCCGTACCGCGGCGCGGCGTGCGCTGGATGCCGGGTTCGACGTCCTCGAGGTGCACGGCGCCCACGGCTACCTGCTGCACCAATTCCTCTCGCCGCTGTCGAACCAGCGCACGGACGAGTACGGCGGTTCGCTCGACAATCGCGCACGACTGCTGTTGCGCGTCGTGGATGCGGTGCGCGAGGCCGCGGGCGACGCGGTGCCGCTGTTCGTGCGGATATCCGCCACCGACCACGCCGAGGGCGGCTTCACTGCGGACGAAGCGGCAGTGGCCGCCGGCTGGGCGATCGAGCACGGGGCCGACCTCATCGACGTCTCCAGCGGCGGACTCGTCGCGCATCAGCGGATCGACGTGCACCCTGGCTACCAGGTGCCGCTGGCCGAGACTGTCCGCCAGGGCGGGCGGATCCCGGTCTCGGCCGTCGGACTCATCACCGCGGCGGAGCAGGCGGAGCGCGTACTCGCCGACGGCGCGGCCGACGCCATCTTCGCCGGTCGGGAATGGCTGCGCGACCCGCACTTCGGTCTGCGGGCCGCGCACGAGCTCGACGACACGGTCACATGGCAGCCGCAGTACCTGCGGGCGCGCTGGCGCTGAGCGCTCGGCGCGGGTCGCTACCTGCCGTGCACACGGCGGGTGGCGTCCTGCACCTCTCCGACGAGCTCCTCCAGGATGTCCTCGAGGAACAGCACCGCGGTGGTCTCGCCCTCCGCGTTGCGGACCTTCGCCAGGTGGCGCCCGGCGCGACGCATGACCGCGAGGGCGTCCTCCAGATCGGTGTCCTCCTGCACCGGCACCATGTGGTGGATGCGCTTGGACGGGATGGGCACCGCAGTCGTAGTCGCGGCATCCGCCCCCTCCGAGACCCGGAGGATGTCCTTGAGATGCACATATCCCACGGGTGCACGCCCCTGGTCGACGATCACGTATCGGGAGAATCCGTAGCGGGCGACCGCACGCTCGATGTCATCCGGAGTCGACGTCTCCGGCAGTGTGACCAGGTCGCCGAGCAGCACTGCGACGTCGCGCGCCTTCTTGTCGGTGAACTCGACCGCCTTCGAAACCGTGCCTGACGCGTCCGTGAGCACGCCTTCGCGACGCGATTGACTGACGATCGTGGCGACCTCATCGATCGTGAAGGTCGATGCCGCTTCGTTCTTGGGCTCCACGCGGAACAGGCGCAGCACACCGTTGGCGGCGGTGTTGAGCACCCAGATCACCGGGTGGAAGACCTTCGAGATCCACACCAACGGCGGCGCGAGGATCAGCACGGCACGGTCGGGCAGCGAGAACGCGAGGTTCTTCGGCACCATCTCGCCGAAGACCACGTGCAGGTACGACACGATCAGCAGCGCGCCGACGAACGCCACGACGTCGACGACGGCATCCGTCCAGCCGAAGGCGTACATCGGGATTCCGAGCAGGTGGTGGATCGTGGGCTCGGAGACGTTCAGGATCAGCAGCGAGGAGATCGTGATGCCGAGCTGCGATGTCGCGAGCATGAGGGTCGCGTGCTCCATGGCGTAGAGCGCGGTCTTCGCGGAGCGCGAGCCCCGTTCTGCGCGCGGTTCGATCTGCGAGCGGCGGGCCGAGATCACCGCGAACTCGGCGCCGACGAAGAAGGCGTTCGCGACGAGCAGGATCACGAGCCAGACGATTCCCATCCAGTCGCTCATCGCGTCACCTCCTCACTTGCGACGTCGACCGGCACCGGCGTGTACCGGATGCGGTCGACACGGCGGCCGTCCATGCGGACGACCTGCAGTACACCCGAGTCAAGGGTGACCTCGTCACCGTTGGCCGGCACGCGTTCCAGAACGCTCATGACATAACCGCCCACGGTGTCGTACACGTCTCCCTCCGGCACGAGCACGCCCGTGCGACTTCGCAGTTCATCCGGACGCAGCTCGCCGGGGAAGGTGATGGAGTCTCGGCCGCGGACGACGCCGGCGCGACTGCGATCGTGCTCGTCCGACACCTCGCCGACGATCTCCTCCACAAGATCCTCGAGCGTGACGATTCCGGCGGTTCCGCCGTATTCGTCGACGACGATCGCGAGCTGGTAGCCCTTCGCACGGAGCTCGGAGATCAGCACGTCGAGGTGGACGGTCTCCGGTACCCGCAGCGGCTCGGTCGCCAGCGCGCCGACGGGAACCTCGGTGCGACGCTCGCGTGGCACGGAGACTGCAGCCTTCAGGTGCACGACACCCGTGATGTCGTCGAGGTCGTCGTCGTAGACGGGAAAGCGACTGTGGCCGGTGCGGCGAGCGAGCTGGATGACATCCTCGGCCGAGTCGCCGGCTGCGATGGCGTGCATGCTCGGCCGGGGCGTCATCACATCGTCGGCGGAGAGCCGCGAGAACGTGAGAGTGCGATCGAGCAGGCTGGCGGTGTCCGCTTCGAGCACACCGGCGCTGGCGGATCGGCGCACGAGCGAGGAGAGCTCCTCAGCCGTGCGCGCACCGGACAGTTCCTCCTTGGGCTCGACTCCCATCGAGCGCAGGATGCCGTTGGCGCTGCCGTTGAGCAGCACGATGGCGGGCTTGAAGACCGTCGTGAACGCCACCTGGAACGGCACGACGAGCTTCGCCGTAGCCCGAGGCAGCGCGAGGGCGAAGTTCTTCGGCACCAGTTCGCCGAGGATCATCGAGAGCACCGTCGCGATGAACATGGCGACCACTGTCGCGATGGGGTGAACCGCGCCTTCGGCGATCCCCCATCCGGTCAGTACCGGGCTCAGCAGGTTCGACAGCGCCGGTTCCATCGTGTAACCGGTCAACAACGTGGTCAGCGTGATGCCGAGCTGCGCGGACGACAGGTGCGTCGAGGTGTGCCGCAGTGCACCGATCGTGATGGCGAGCCGTGATTCGCCTCTGGCCTGACGAGCCTCGAGTTCGGCGCGATCCAGATTCACGAGTGCGAACTCGCTCGCGACGAACAGTCCCGTTCCCACCGTGAGCAGAAGCCCCACGCCCAGCATGACGTAGTCCATCAGCAGTTCCCCTCCTCAAGAAGCAGGGGCCGGCAGTGGGGCGATGTACTACAACTGGGAGGGTCGTCCATGGTGCATCGATTCTACAGATTCTCGACGGTGTCGAAGCTGTGTCCCCGACTGTTCCTGACGGCGCAGCATCAGCTTCCGCGGCTACCAGCTGACCGGCAGTGCCTTGCCCTCTTCGTAGCCGGCGGCGGACTGGCGTCCGACCAGTGCGCGGTCGTGGAATTGCGGCACCGTCGCCGCGCCCGCGTACGTGAACGAGGACCGAACGCCCGACGTGATCATGTCGAGCAGGTCCTCCAGCCCCGGCCGCAGAGGGTCGAGGTAGATCTTCGACGACGAGATGCCCTCGGCGAACAGTTCCTTGCGCGCACGCTCGTACGCATCGAGCCGCCCGAACCGCGCCTGCACGGCCTTGGTCGACGCCATGCCCCACGACTCCTTGTAGATGCGACCGTCGGCGTCGGTCTGCAGCTGGCCAGGGGCCTCGATCGTTCCGGCGAACCAGGAGCCGATCATGACGGATGCCGCGCCGGCGGCGAGCGCGAGCGCGACGTCGCGCGGGTAGCGCACTCCCCCGTCCGCCCAGACGTGGGCGCCCAGTTCGTGCGCGGCCTGCGCCGTCTCGAGCACCGCGGAGAACTGCGGACGTCCGACCGCCGTCATCATGCGCGTGGTGCACATGGCGCCCGGCCCCACCCCGACTTTGAGGATCGACGCTCCGGCATCCACGAGGTCATTCGCGCCGTCGGCGGTGACGATGTTGCCCGCGACCAGCGGGATGCCGAGGTTCAGAGCCGCGACGGTCGCGAGTGCGCGCAGCATCCCCTCCTGGTGGCCGTGCGCTGTGTCGAGAACGAGCACATCGACGCCGGCGGCGGCGAGCGCCTTGGCCTTGGCCGCCACGTCGCCGTTGATTCCGATCGCGGCGCCCACCGCCAGCCGCCCGTCCGCATCGACCGCCGGTGTGTACAGCGTCGAGCGCAGCGCGCTGCGTGCGCTCAGCGTGCCGATCAGGTGGCCGTGCCGCTGGATCGTGACGAGTTCGGCGCCCGTCGCGGTGATGACGTCGAAGGCGGCGCGTCCGCTCGTGACGTCGTCGGCGTCCAGCGCCGGGGTGCCCACGTGCACGAGATCTCCCAGCTGCGCATCCGGAAGGGCCGTCGCGAGCCTGGTGGCCGGCAGGATGCCGCGCACTGCCGATGCCTCGACCACTGAGCCTGCGACGCCCTCGGCGACCACGATGCCGTGACCCGCCGTGGCGGGCATCAGATGGAGCGCTTCGGCGACGGTGGCCGAGGGCGGAAGCACGAGCGGCGTGTCCCATGCGACCGGTTGACGCTTCACATCGCGGATGGCGGCATCCAGATCCTGCAGCGGCATGTCCTGCGGGAGGATCCCCAGACCGCCGCGCCGGGCGAGCACTGCGGCGAGCCTTGGGCCAGTGACCGAGTTCATGTTCGACGCCACCAGCGGGATCGTCGCCGGCGTGCCGTCGCGCGGCGTCAGATCGACCTCGAGCCTGCTGGTGATGTCGGAGCGACGTGGCACCAGGAAGACGTCCGAATAGGTGAGATCCACGGCTGGTTGCTCGCTGACGAACTTCATACCCCCACGGTAGCTTCACCACGGCCGGATCGGGCAGCCGCACTCGCGTATCCGTGCACGAGAACACGTTAGGCTAGACGGTAGAGCGCGCTGACCCGGGGGCCTCCCGTTTCGCGCGTGGACAAAAGCTTCAGCGATGAAAGAGGGCGATAGCGCGTGGCGAACCAGGTGGCCGGCGTCGGGAGTTCAGACGACGGAGATTTCGGAGCCAACTCGTGGCTCGTCGACGAACTCTACGAACAGTTCAAGATCGATCGCAACTCCGTCGACAAAGAGTGGTGGCCGATCCTGGAGACCTACAAGCCGGATGCTTCGTCCTCGCCGGCCGCGTCGGCATCCGCACCGCCCTCCGGGGCTGCGTCCGCCGCAGCCGCCGAGCACCCGGTGACCGCGCCGATCCCGGTGATCGGCTCGCAGCCCGTCGCCCGCACCACGGCGAAGCCCGCTGCCCCGGCGCCGATCCCCGCCCAGGCCCCGAAGCCGGAGGCCAAGGCGGCCGAGGAATCGGCCGATGAGGACAAGGCCACGCCGCTTCGCGGAATGTCGAAGACCCTCGCGGCGAACATGGACCAGTCGCTGACGGTTCCGACCGCGACCAGCGTCCGCACCATCCCGGCGAAGCTGATGATCGACAACCGCATCGTCATCAACAACCACATGTCGCGCTCGCGCGGCGGCAAGATCAGCTTCACGCACCTCATCGGCTGGGCTCTGATCCAGACGCTGAAGGAGTTCCCGAGCCAGAACGTGTTCTACGCCGAGATCGACGGCAAGCCCTCCGTCGTCGCGCCGGCTCATGTGAACCTCGGCATCGCGATCGATCTGCCCAAGCCCGATGGCACCCGTGCCCTGATGGTGCCGAGCATCAAGCGCGCTGACACGCTGACCTTCACCGAGTACCTGTCCGCCTACGAAGACCTCGTCACCAGGGCGCGCGCCAACAAGCTGACCGCCGGTGACTTCGCCGGCACCACGGTGTCACTGACCAACCCCGGCGGAATCGGCACCGTGCACTCCGTGCCGCGACTCATGAAGGGCCAGGGCTGCATCATCGGCGCCGGCGCCCTCGAGTACCCCGCCGAGTTCCAGGGCGCGAGCGGGAGGACGCTCGCCGAACTCGGCATCGGCAAGACCATCACCCTCACCAGCACGTACGACCACCGCGTCATCCAGGGTGCCGGCTCCGGCGAGTTCCTCAAGAAGGCGCATGAGCTGCTTCTCGGCGAACGCGGATTCTACGACGACATCTTCGCGGCGCTGCGCATCCCGTACGCGCCGATCCGCTGGAACGCCGACATCGCAGTCGACCTCGCCGAGCGCGTCGACAAGCAGTCCCGCGTGCAGGAGCTGATCAACTCCTACCGCGTCCGCGGTCACCTGATGGCCGACATCGATCCGCTGCAGTACGTGCAGCGCTCGCACCACGACCTCGAGATCGAGAGCCACGGCCTCACCTTCTGGGATCTCGACCGGGAGTTCGTCACCGGCGGCTTCGGCGGCAGGCGCGTCATGAAGCTGCGCGACATCCTCGGTGTGCTGCGCGACTCGTACTGCCGCACACTCGGCATCGAGTACATGCACATCCAGGACCCTGAGCAGCGTCGCTGGTTCCAGGAGCAGGTCGAGGTCAAATACCAGAAGCCCGGCCATGACGAGCAGCTGCGCGTGCTCCGCAAGCTCAACGAGGCCGAGGCGTTCGAGACGTTCCTGCAGACCAAGTTCGTCGGCCAGAAGCGCTTCTCGCTCGAGGGCGGCGAATCGCTGATCCCGCTGCTCGACGAGATCCTCCAGGGCGCCGCCGCAGGCGGGCTCGAGGGCGCAGCGATCGGAATGGCCCACCGCGGTCGGCTGAACGTGCTCACCAACATCGCCGGCAAGACCTACGGACAGGTGTTCCGCGAGTTCGAGGGTCTTCAGGCCACCGGCAACAAGCGCGGCTCCGGCGACGTGAAGTACCACCTCGGAACCCAGGGCACGTTCATCGCCGACGACAAGTCCGAGCTGCCGGTCTACCTCGCGGCCAACCCCTCGCACCTGGAGACCGTCGACGGCGTGCTCGAGGGCATCGTGCGCGCCAAGCAGGACCGCAAGCCGATCGGCACGTTCTCCTGGCTGCCGATCCTCGTGCACGGCGACGCGGCCTTCGCCGGCCAGGGCGTCGTCGTCGAGACGCTGCAGATGGCGCAGCTGCGCGGTTACCGCACCGGTGGCACCATCCACGTCGTCGTCAACAACCAGGTCGGCTTCACCACGACGCCGACGGATGCGCGCACCTCGGTGTACGCGACCGACGTCGCCAAGACGACCCAGGCACCGATCTTCCACGTCAACGGCGATGACCCCGAATCGGTCATCCACGTCGCGCAGCTCGCCTTCGAATACCGTGAGCGCTTCCACCGCGACGTCGTGATCGACCTCGTCTGCTACCGCCGTCGCGGCCACAACGAGGGTGATGACCCCTCGATGACGCAGCCGCTCATGACCGACCTCATCCAGGAGAAGCGCTCGGTGCGCAAGCTCTACACCGAGGCCCTGGTCGGCCGCGGTGACATCACCGAAGAAGAGTACGACCAGGCCAAGGACGACTTCCAGCGCCGTCTCGAGGTCGCATTCGCCGAGACGCATGCGGCGGAGACCGGCGCGACGCCGATCGCTCCGGATCTCGTCCCCGTCGACGAGATCACCGGCGAGCCGGATGTGACCGGGGTCTCCACGGAGGTCGTGAATCTCATCGGAGAGGCGTTCGCCAACAAGCCGGAGGGCTTCACCGTGCACCCGAAGATCCAGCAGCTGCTGGACAAGCGGGTCGAGATGACGCGCAGCGGCAACATCGACTGGGGCTTCGGCGAACTGCTCGCGTTCGGCTCCCTGCTCGTCGAGGGCACCCCGGTGCGCCTCGCGGGTCAGGACTCCAGGCGCGGTACCTTCGTGCAGCGTCACGCCGTCATGCACGACCGCGCGAACGGCCAGGAGTGGCTGCCCCTTGCGAACCTCTCCGAGAACCAGGGGCGCTTCTTCGTCTACGACTCCCTGCTGAGCGAGTACGCCGCGATGGCATACGAGTACGGCTACTCCGTCGAGGCGCCGGAAGCACTGGTGCTGTGGGAGGCGCAGTTCGGCGACTTCGCGAACACCGCGCAGGCCGTCATCGACGAGTACATCTCGTCCGCTGAGCAGAAGTGGGGCCAGCAGTCCAGCGTCACGCTGCTGCTGCCGCACGGCTACGAGGGCCAGGGACCGGATCACTCGTCAGCACGCATCGAGCGCTTCCTGCAGCTGTGCGCGCAGGACAACATGACCGTCGCCCGTCCGTCGACGCCCGCCTCGCACTTCCACCTGCTGCGGCGCCAGGCCTACGCCCGTCCTCGACGCCCGCTGATCGTGTTCACGCCGAAGGCGATGCTGCGTCTTCGCGGTGCGACCAGCAAGGTCGAGGACTTCACCCAGGGACGCTTCGAGCCGGTGATCGACGATCACCGCGAACTGAACCGCGAGAGCGTGAAGCGCGTGCTCGTGCACTCGGGCAAGGTGCACTGGGATCTTCGCAGCGAACTCGACAAGAACCCCAACCCCGAGATCGCCCTGGTCCGCCTCGAGCAGCTGTACCCGACGCCGATCGACGAGCTGAAGGCGATCACCGAGACGTACCCGAACGCCGAACTGGTGTGGGTTCAGGAAGAGCCGGAGAACCAGGGAGCGTGGCCGTTCCTCGCTCTCGCGTTCGACGCGGTGCGGGAGCGCGGTTTCCGCGTCGTCTCGCGTGCGGCCTCGGCATCGCCTGCGGCCGGTTCGTCCAAGGTGCACGCCACCGAGCAGGCAGACCTGCTCAAGCGCGCTCTCAGCCTCTGACCCGGAGGCCCGCTGCTCAGTACCAGATGCCGAGCAGCGGGACCTCTGCGGCGCGGAATGCGTCGTCGACGGATGCCGCGACCTCGGCGGTGACGTTCAGCCGGCCTGCGGCGCGCAACTGCACTGCGCTCACTCCCCCGGCATACAGGGCCGACAGCGTCGCCACGTCGAGGATCACGTCCGCCGCGGCATCCTCCACGGGGGTCACCGTCGCTGACCCGCCGTCGGCGGTGAGCCGCCAGGAACCGTCCGCGAAGCCGAGCGAGTCGGCCACGCGGAGCACCAGGTCGATCGGCGCGCGGTATGTGCGCGCGGAGAGCGCTGCGGGAACATCGAGGATGCGCAGCCAGCCGTGATCGTGCACGACGACATCCACACCGCGGCGGTCCGTGACGAGCCACGGCAGCGGATCATCGATCGGGCGGAGGTCGACGCGCACCTTGTCGACAAGGTCGTGCTGCAGCGCGAAGCCCCAGAGCGCGGTGAGCGCGTCCGATGTGACTGCAGCGAGGTGGAAGATCACCATCTCGAACCGGAATGCGCCGGGGATCTCGGCGAGTTTGTATGCCATCACACCCCGCACCGCCCCGCTCTCGTCGAGATAGCGGATGCCGCGCACCGCCGCCGCATCCGGGTGCTCCGGTGTGAGCCCCGCCACTCGTTCCCACCGCAGCTTCCAGCCGGCGATCTGCCCTGAGCGCTGTGTGCGTGCGACCTCGTGCATCGCCGACAGATGATCCCTCAGCGTCTCCTTGTCGATGTACTCGACTCGGCCGGGGAGCGCGGTCGCGGCCCATCCGGCGCGACGGGTGTCGACGGTGATACGGGCGACGGGGACGGCGGGCGCGAAACCGTAACGGCCGTAGATGGTGGCCTCGGATGCGGTGAGACCGGCGATAGGGGTGCCGGCGGAAGCCGCGGCTCGCAACTCCCCCTCCAGCAGCGCGCGTGCGATGCCGCGCCGGCGGTGCGTGCCGGAGACCGTCACGGAGCTGATCGCCCACATGTCGACCTCGCCGCCGGGGACTGTGAGCGGTGTGATCCAGGAGTTCACCGTCGCCACAGGCAGAGTGCTCTCCTCGGCGCCGCCCTCGAACACGCCGATGTTGCGCCGGTCCTTCAGCGCGGCGGTCGTCGACGCGACCGCCTCGGCAGTGGGCTCGGAGTCGAGGAAGCCCCGTGCGTCGGCACGGAAGAACGCCTCGGCCTCAGCCGGTGACGACATGTCGATGATCCGGTACGTGAGGCGCTGGCCTGCCAGCCGCTCGACGGACGTGGGGTCGGCTGGGATGCTGCGCGCGTCGGTCATCCCTCCACCCTAAAGGCAGCAGCCGCCGACGTCAGAGCGTCGGCTCAGTGCGCAGCGACCTGAGCAGCGCGCAGCTTGGCGAGCACCAGATCGCGCAGCTCCTCCGGAGCCGTCTCCTTGCACGCACGTGCCACGACCTCTGTGAGGGTGCTCGCGACGAGAGCCTCACCCTGGCAGGACGGGCAGTTCTCGATGTGCTCGCGGATCTGGGTGTGCTCGGTCTTGCACACTTCGTTGCGGAGGTACTCCTCCAGATCCTGACGGGCTTTGTCGCAACCGCAGTCGCTCATTTCTTGCTCCTCGTACCAGCCGCGGCGATTCCTCGCTCAGCGGCATAATCGGACAGCAACTCGCGCAGCATTCGCCTGCCACGGTGCAGGCGGCTCATCACGGTGCCGATGGGGGTCTTCATGATGTCGGCGATCTCCTGGTACGCGAATCCCTCCACGTCAGCCAGGTAGACCGCAAGTCGGAAGTCCTCCGGGACCTCCTGCAGGGCATCCTTCACGACGGATGCCGGCATGCGGTCGATCGCCTCGGCCTCAGCCGAGCGGCTGTGCGTCGCCGTGGTCGATTCCGCACCGCCCATCTGCCAGTCCTCGAGTTCGTCGATCGTGCCCTGGAACGGCTCGCGCTGCTTCTTTCGATAGATGTTGATGTAGGTGTTCGTGAGAATTCGGTACAGCCAGGCCTTCAGATTGGTGCCCTGGGTGAAAGAGGCCCACGATGCGAAAGCCTTCACGAAGGTCTCCTGCACGAGGTCAGCAGCATCGGCGGGGTTGCGCGTCATGCGCATAGCCGCCGCATACAGCTGATCCATGAAGGGGATCGCCTGTTCCTCGAACTCGCGCCGAGCGTCGCCGACCGTGTCGGCGGGTGCCATGTCATCCATCACGGGCCAGTCTAGGCCGGTGATGTCTGTGATCCCGCTTTCCAGCGTTGCGAGCATTCGTACTCCTTCTCGGCGCGTGCCCCGCCGTTCACTAAGGTGGAACCGATGAGCGACACTCGGTATTCCACCTCCCCTGCCAGGGGCGCCTACAGTGCGCCCGTAGCCGCCGGTGCTGTGCACTCGACGCTGACCATTCCCGGGTCGAAGTCGCTCACCAACCGCGAACTGATCATCGCCGCGATCGCAGACGGCCCCGGTCGGCTGACCGCGCCGCTGCACTCGGACGATTCTCGGCGCATGGTCGACGCGCTGCGCTCGCTGGGCGTCAGCATCGAGGAGATAGACGGTGAAGGCGAGTTCGGGCCTGATCTGCTCGTGACCCCAGGGCATCTGCGCGGCGGCGGCACGGTCGACTGCGGGCAGGCGGGCACGGTCATGCGCTTCATCGCGCCGATCGCCGGCCTCGCCGCCGAGGACGTCCATCTCACCGCGCATGAGACCGCGCTGCATCGCCCCATGGGCGCGATGATCACCGCACTTCGTGATCTCGGTGTCGACATCGATGACGAGGGCACTTGGTCTCTCCCGTTCACCATTCGCGGTCATGGCCGCATCCGCGGGGGGCGGATCGAGATCGACGCCTCCGCATCGAGTCAGTTCGTCTCCGGTCTGCTGCTGGCCGCTCCGCGATTCGATGTCGGCCTTCACCTCGTGCACACCGGCGAGCACCTGCCGAGTCTTCCGCACATCGACATGACCATCGAGTCGCTGAGTCGCCGCGGCATCCGAATCGAGCGACCCGCCGCCGGGGAATGGCTCGTCGAGGCCGGCGTCCCGCGGGCGAAGGAGATCGCGATCGAGCCCGATCTCTCCAATGCGGCCCCGTTCCTCGCCGCGGCGATGGTGACCGGCGGTGAGGTCTCGGTCACGGGCTGGCCGCTGCACTCGACTCAGCCCGGTGCGCTGCTGCCCGACATCCTGCAGGCGATGGGTGCGCACGTCGGCCGCCACAGCGGCACGATGACCGTGCGTGCCGGCGACGGCATCCGCGGGCTCGATCTCGACCTCTCGGCGGCCAGCGAGTTGTCCCCCACCATCGTCGGACTCGCCGCGTTCGCGGACAGTCCGACGACGATCCGCGGGATCGGTCACATCCGCATGCACGAGACCGACCGCATCGCGGCACTGATCGGCAATCTCACCGCACTCGGCGGCGAGGTGGAGGAACTGTCGGATGGTATGCGGATCATCCCGCGTCCGCTGCACGGCGGAACCTGGTCCTCTCACCACGACCACCGCATCGCGACCACCGGCGCTCTGGTCGGACTGCGCGTACCCGACGTCAGGATCGACGACATCGGCACGACGGCGAAGACCCTCCCGGAGTTCACGCAACTCTGGGAACGGATGCTGGGGGGCGCCTCCGCGTGAGCTGGCTCGACCCTGACGATGACCTCGACGGTGACTTCGAGGACTTCGACGAGAGCAGCATCCGGATGCGTCCCAACCCCAAGGCGAACCGTCCGCGCACGAAACGTCGCCCTGCCCACGAGGATGCGCAGATCGGCCGGGTGCTCGGTGTCGATCGTGGCCGCTACAGCGTGATGATCGACGAGGGCGCCGTGGATGAGCGCACGATCACGACCACGCGGGCGCGAGAGCTCCGCCGCATGCCCATCGTCACCGGCGATCAGGCCCGCGTTGTGGGTGACACTTCTGGCGATGAGGGCACCCTGGCGCGCATCGTCGGGATCGTCGAACGTTCGTCGCTGCTGCGACGCAGCGCGGACGACACCGACCAGGTGGAGCGCGTGATCGTCGCCAACGCCGATCAGATGCTCATCGTCGTCGCCGCCGCCGATCCTGAGCCGCGTGCACGACTGGTCGACAGATACCTGGTGGCGGCTCTGGATGCCGGCGTCCGTCCGCTCCTCGTCGTCACCAAGACCGACCTCGCCGACCCGGCGCAGTTCCTGTCGCACTTCGACGGACTCGACCTGCGTGTGTTCACGAGTGCGCAGGAGAAGATGCCGACCGATGAGATCGGCGCGGCGCTGATCGGGCACTCGACCGTGTTCGTCGGACACTCGGGCGTCGGCAAGTCGACGCTCGTGAACGCGCTCGTGCCGTCGGCAGGACGGGCGACCGGACATGTGAACCAGGTCACGGGGCGGGGCCGTCACACCTCCTCTTCGACCGTCTCGCTGCGCTACGTGAGCCCCGAGGGCACCGGATGGGTGATCGACACGCCGGGTGTGCGCTCGTTCGGGCTGGGGCACGTCGACACGGCGAACATCCTCGCCTCGTTCACCGAACTCGCCGAGATCGCCGAGAGATGCCCCCGCGGATGCACGCACCTCAGCGATGCCCCCGACTGCGCGTTGATCGAGGCGGCCGAGCGCGGCGAACTGAGTCCGGCCACCCTTTCGCGTCTGGATTCGCTGCAGCGCCTGCTGCAGACGTTCGCCGACAAGGCGGAGGCCAATCCGGGCTCACCCGGTCGATAGGCTGGAGAGCGTGACGAATCTGCGCCTCGAACCCGGTACCGCCGCCCCCGACTTCTCGCTGTCCGACCAGGACGGCAGCGAGGTCGCACTCTCCGACCTCCGCGGTCAGAAGACGATCCTCTACTTCTATCCGGCGGCGATGACACCCGGATGCACGACCCAGGCATGCGACTTCAGAGACAGCATCGCGTCCCTGCAGGGCGCCGGCTACCGCGTCGTCGGCATCTCGCGCGACGAGCCGTCGAAGCTGGCCGAGTTCCGCGATCGCGACGGCCTCACCTTCACGCTGCTGAGCGACCCGGACCATGCCGTGCACTCCGCCTACGGCGTGTGGGGCGAGAAGATGAACTACGGCAAGGTCATCGAGGGCGTGATCCGCTCGACCTTCGTGCTCGACGAGGACGGCACGATCGCGCAGGCGCTCTACAACGTCAAGGCCACCGGCCACGTGGCACGTCTGAGGAAGATGCTGGGCATCGACGCCTGAGCGTCAGTCCTCAGCCGGTTCTTGCATCGAGCCGACGCTCTCGCTGCGCGCGCTCGCGATGAGCAGCAGGAATCCGATGATCCCCGGCAACCCGACCCCGAGCACGAACGCCCACAGCACCGGCTGAACGGTCAGCGACGCCAGTGCGAGCGCCACGGCGAGCACCTGGAGCACGACGCCGCCGGAGCGGGCCCAGGTGCGTCCTCGGCGCGTGCCGAGCGCGAACGCGAACAGGGCGGCGGCGCCGATCAGGGTGAGCACGATGAGCGCGATCGCTGTGGGAAGCGATGCGGCCTCTCCGGCTCCGAGGCCGACGAGCTCGATCAGGGCGACGACGGTGAGCGCCACTCCCTCAAGCGCGAGCAGAGCCGCTGCGACGGTGGCCAGACGGGGTGAACGCAAGGTGTCTCCTGAGAAATCAGATCTGTAGGCACAAAATCCTTGATTTCGCGCCCGTGCTGTAACACAATGTTAACAGTCATGTGCTCCCACAGCGGCGTGGGGCGAGCAACCGCTCGCATCACTACGGTCGACGACACCCCGATTTCGCCGCCCATCACCGAGCCATCGCCCTGCGACCGCTCACGAGAATCCACACCGAGGAGCCCCCATGGACTGGCGCGACAAAGCCGCCTGCCTGACTGTCGACCCTGAGCTGTTCTTCCCCGTGGGGAACACCGGTCCGGCCGTCGATCAGATCGAGAAGGCGAAGACCGTCTGCGCCACCTGCACGGTGACCGAGGTCTGCCTGCAGTACGCACTGGAGACCAGCCAGGACTCCGGCGTATGGGGCGGCCTCTCCGAAGACGAGCGCCGCGCCCTCAAGCGTCGCGCGGCGCGCGCGCGCCGCGCTTCCTGAGCTTGGGCGTCCCCGACGGCCCGGGTTTCGACTCGGGCCGCTTCGCGGGCCTCACTCAACCTTGAGTCGGGTCAGGTCCGCTTCGCGGACGAGACCCGACTCAACTCAATGCTTCAACCAGCGCATCGGGATGTCGATCAGCACATCCGTGCCCTCGCCGTCGGCGCCGCGCCACTCGATGCTGCCGCCCAGCTCTCCCTGGATGAGCGTGCGGATGATCTGCGTGCCGAGGCCCTGACCGATCCGCCCCTCCGGGAGGCCGTGGCCGGTGTCGTGAACCGACACGTGCAGCTTCTCGTCGGTGCGCACTGCGTCGATCGTCACCATGCCCTCCTTGCCGGCCAGGCCGTGCTCGACGGCGTTCGTGACGACCTCCGTGAGCGCCAGCGCGAGAGGCGTGGCGTACTCGCTGGGCAGGACGCCGAAATGACCGGTCGACATCGTGCGCGCACGCGTGTTGGGCGCGGCGGCGACCTCGGCGACGAGCTTGAGCACCCGGTGGAAGACCTCATCGAAGTCGACGGTCTGCGTCAGCCCCTGCGCCAGCGTGTCGTGCACGACGGCGATGGCATCCACCCGCCTCATCGCCTGCGTGAGCGCATCACGCGCTTCATCCGAATGCGTGCGGCGTGCCTGGATGCGCAGCAGCGAGGCCACGGTCTGCAGATTGTTCTTGACGCGGTGATGGATCTCGCGGATCGTCGCGTCCTTGGTGATCAGCTCCTGCTCCTGGTGGCGCAGCTCACTCACATCACGGCACAGGATGATCGCGCCCACGCGGGTGCCGTGGTCCTTGAGCGGGATGGCACGCAGGGAGACGGTGACGCCGCGCGCCTCGATATCGGTGCGCCATGGCGCACGTCCGGTGACGACGACGGGAAGAGACTCATCGACCTGTCTGGTCGAGGGCAGGATGCGCGTGGTCACCTCGGCGAGCGACTCCCCCTCGAGCTCGTCGTCGAAGCCCATGCGGTTGAATGCCGAGAGCGCGTTGGGGCTCGCGAACGTCGTGATCCCGTCGACATCGATGCGGATGAGGCCGTCCGACGCGCGGGGAGCGCCGCGCCGCGGCGACGTGGGAGCGGCTGGGTCGGGGAACTCGCTGGACGAGATCATGCGGAACAGATCGTTCGCGCATTCGTCGAACGTGATCTGCTGCCGTGACGGGGTGCGGGTCTCGCCCAGATTGCTGTGGCGTGTGAGCACGCCGATCACAGGAGCTGGATTGCCGTCCTTGCCGCGCTCGCGAACGATCGGCACGGCGCGAAGCCTCGTCGGTGTCTCCTCGAACCAGTCGGGTGAAGAGGAATCGACGATCTGGCCGGAGTCGAAAGCACCCCGCACCTGCGTGCGCCACTGCTGTCGCACTCCCTCCCCGACGATGTCGCGGTAGAACAGCGTCGCGGCTCCGCTCGGACGTGCGTGGGCGACGGCGACGAAGGAACCGTCGTTCGTCGCGACCCAGATCACGATGTCGGCGGAGGCGAGGTCGGCGAGCAGCTGCCCGTCGCTCGCGAGTCTGTGCAGCCATTCGACATCATTGTCGTTCAAGCAGCCCTGGGCATGGACGAGATCACTGAGGGTGGACACCACACAAGCCTAATGGCGCGCGCCCGGACGCTCAGATCACGGGGACAGGCAGTTCAGAGCACGGCGAACGATGTGGCGCGCCAGCGGCGGTCAAGACCTTCCAGCCGGATCGCCACAGCCCTCGTGCGCCCTGGTCCCGCAACGACGACGACGGCCTCCACCACCCCGTCGGCGGGCACGGTCTCTCGGATGGAGAGCACTTCGAACACGGGCCGGACAGGAGGGACTCCGCGTGCGCTGCGAGCCCGTGCGGAGAGGTTCGCCCTGGCACCGAGCTTTCGGAACGCCTCTTCACTGAACCATCGTGCGAGCTGATCGATCTCACGTACGCCGGCGAAGACCTCGAGCACGCCCTGAGTGAGACTGCGCAGCAGCTGCGTGGGATTCGGCAGATCTGCTGCCGGAGTCGGCTGCGGGGCGAAGTACTCGTGAAGCGTCATCGTATTCACTTTCGGTTTCGATGCGTGCCAGTAGACCACGTCCCGCAGTCCTCGCGCCAGACCCGAAGCCCAAGTTGTGGATAACTCCCGCGGCATCCGCATGCTCTCCCCTACGCTCGTTCGCGTGCACTGGGATCGTCTGTTCGAAGACCTCGAAGGTCAGCTCGCCGCCGAATGGGAGGCCGAGCGCGCTGTGCTCGATGCAGAGTCGGAGCGGCTGCGCATCGCGAGACTCGGGCTGCGCGCACGCCTGCGCAGATTCGAGCACGATGCTGCGCTGGTCGGTCTGCGACTTGTCGACGGCGAGCGTCGATCCGTGCGCGTGCGCGTCGTCGGGGCGGATTGGATCGCCGCACAGCCTCCCGAGGGCGGTGGCGCCCTGATCGTGCCGCTCTCGGCGCTCACCGGTGTCGAGAGCACGCATGGTGCGCTGCTGGCGACGCTGGAGGACGCCGTGCTTCCGACCGATGAGCTGCGGGGGCGGATGACGCTGGGTTTCCTGATGCGAGACCTCGCGCGACGGCGCACGCCGTTGCACGTCGCGTTGCGCGACGGCGAACGTCTGCATGGCACCGTGGACCGCGCGGGCGCCGATCATCTCGATCTCGCCGTCCACGACGCCGGCCAGGCGCGACGCGCCGACGCCGTGCGGGCGTTCCGCATCGTCCCGTTCGACGCGGTGGTGTCGGCGCGAATGGACGGCGCGGTGCTCTGAAGGCGGTGCACTGATTCTGAAGGCGGTGCACTGTCTCTGACGTCGGCGCGGTGTCGCGCCGAAGCGGCGCCGGTCAGCGCGTGGGGCGCTGCGTGCCCCAGACCTCTGGGAAACTCGCCGCATCTGCCTGACGCCACAGCGCCATGCGCCGTGCCTCTTCGGTCTGCTCCGCCAGGTACTCGGCGATGCTGTCCTCTGCCACCCGCCAGCGCGCGGGCGCGCCCAGCTGCGCGCCGCGCAGCCTGCCGCTGATCACGAGTGCGACGACCTCATCGACGTCGATCGCGAGGAGCTCGGCGACCTGCGCGGGCGCGAGGAAGCGAGGAGCTGATGCGGGCGAATCGGCCATGACCTCATTGTCGCGCTTCCTGGACGCTTATATGCCCACGTGACCGCCCTGTGGATAACTTTCGACTCGAGTCGGGCGATTCTGTGACGATGTGTGCATGACGACCCAACCACGCGCACGGCGTGCCTTCTGGGGTGACATCCGTTTCCTGATCGGCATCGCCCTGGTGATCCTCTCCGTCGCCGGTGTCTGGCTGATCGTGTCATCGGCACGCCAGACGACGCCGGTGCTGCAGGCGGATCGGACGATCGCGCAGGGCGAGGCTCTCGTATCCGACGACTTCCGCGTCGTGGAGGTGAGCCTCGGCACCGTCGTCGACGGATACCTCGCGCCTCAGGATCTCGAGCCGGGCATGATCGCGGCCCGAACTCTCGCGGCCGGGGAACTGCTGCCGGTGACCGCTGCCTCCGATGCCCAGTCCGGCCGCACGACGAGCATCGTCATCGAAAGCAGCGTCGGCATACCCGAGAGCGTCGTGGTCGGAACACCGGTCGAGCTCTGGTACGCACCGCTGGTGGCGGAGTCCGACGAGTTCGACGCTCCGCGCATTCTCGTCGCCGACGTCGTGGTCGCCTCGATTCCCGACACCGACGGCATGCTCGCACAGCGCACCGCGATGCTCGAGATCGTGATCGATCGATCCGATGTGGCCGACGTCCTCGCTGCGATCACCGGCGGTGGCGCGCTGTCCGTGGTGCCGCTGGGGTACGCCTCGTGACCTCGGTGCTGATCGCTCTCGACGAGCCGAAGGCAACAGCGATCGGCGCGGATCTCGAACGCGACGGCATCCGGGTCATCGGCATCCTTCCGCCTGCCGAGCTCACTGTCTCGCTGCTGAGCGAGTCGGATGCCGTGATCCTCCCCGCCACGCGATCAGCGCTGACCAGTGAGCTGGTGCAGGCCTGCGATCGGAGCGGGGTGCGCATCATCACTCTGGGAACGGGCGACTCGCGACTGCTCGGCCGCTACGGGCTTCCGGAAGCCCTCCCCGAGGATGCCGACGCGTGGCAGATCGCAGACGCCCTCGCCGACGAGACCCCGATCACCACGACGCCTCAGACGCCGTCGAACCGGCGAGTGATCGCTGTCTGGGGGCCGCACGGCGCACCGGGACGCTCCACCGTCGCGATCCAGTTGGCCGTGGAGATGATGCGATCCGGCGGGTCCTGTGCGCTCGTCGACGCGGACACGGTCGCACCGTCACTCGCCCTGCTGCTCGGACTCGGCGACGATGCACCGGGGATCGCAGCAGCCTGCCGACGCGCGGAACTCGGCGGCCTCGATGCCGCAGAGCTCGCTCGCCTCGCCACGCGAGTCGAGACGAGTGCAGGGGGCCTGGAGGTCCTCGGCGGACTCAATCGTCCCTCCCGCTGGCCGGAACTCGCTGCCGGACGGCTGCGGACGACCCTTCAGGTGTGCCGGGAGTGGGCGGACGTCACGATCGTCGACGTCTCGGCTGCCTTCGACGCCGACGAGGAGATCACCGACGATCTCGCCGGCCCGAGGCGCAATGCCGCCACCACGACCGTGCTGCGCGAAGCGGACGTCGTGGTGGCCGTCACTGCGGCCGACCCGCTTTCGGTGTCGCGGTTCCTTCGCGATCATGCCGAGCTGCGCAGACTCATCGGCCCGACCGCTCACGTCGCCGTCGTCGCGAATCAGGTGCGCCCCGGTCCGCTGGGGATCGACGCCCGTGGTCAGATCCGAGGCGCGCTGGAAAGGTTCGCCGGCATCACCGACGTCTCCTTCCTGCCCCTCGATCAGCGCGCGGCGGACGCCGCCCTGCTGCATGCGCGGCCGATGGCGGACATCACTCCGCGCTCCGCGCTGGTGGCAGCGATAAGGCGTCTCGTCGAGACGCTCGAGCCGGTCCGGCCGACCGGCTCGAAGGTCACTGCCGGTAGTCGGCGAGGAAGTTCCCGAGTCGCTCGATGGCTTCGCCCAGAACGCGGGGCTCTGGCAGCGTCACCACTCGGAAGTGGTCGGGAGTTGGCCAGTTGAACCCGGTCCCCTGCACGAGGAGGATGTGTTCGGCGACGAGCAGGTCGTAGACGAACTTGCTGTCGTCGCGGATCTCGTGCACGTTCGGGTCCAGCCGCGGGAAGGCGTACAGCGCGCCGAGCGGCTTCACACATGAGACCCCGGGGATCGACTCCAGACCCTCCCACGCGACGTCGCGCTGTTCGTGCAGCCGGCCGCTCGATGAGATCAGAGCGTCGATGGACTGCACTCCGCTGAGCGCGGCCTGCACCGCGTGCTGCGCGGGGACATTCGGGCAGAGGCGGGTCGATGCGAGCAGCGTGATTCCCTCGAGGAACCCGTTCGCGTGATCCTGCGGCCCTGTGATGACCATCCAGCCGGAACGGAACCCCGCCACCCGGTACGTCTTGGACAGGCCATTGAACGTCAGGCACAGCAGGTCGGGGGCGAGCGTTGCGGTGGGGATGTGCACGGCATCGTCGAACAGGATCCGGTCGTAGATCTCGTCCGAGAGGATCAGCAGCTCGTTCTCGCGAGCGATCTGAACGAGGCCCTCGAGTACCGCTCGCGAATACACGGCGCCGGTCGGGTTGTTGGGATTGATGATGACGATCGCCTTCGTGGCGGGCGTGACCTTGGAACGGATGTCTTCCAGATCCGGTTCCCAACCACTGAGCTCGTCGCAGATGTAGTGCACCGGGGTTCCGCCGGCGAGGCTCGTCATCGCGGTCCACAGCGGGTAGTCCGGGGCGGGGATCAGCACTTCGTCGCCCTGGTCGAGGAGCGCCTGCATCGTCATGGTGATGAGCTCGGAGACGCCGTTGCCGAGATAGACGTCGTCGGGACCGAACGACGGGAAACCCTCGATCTGCTCGTATCGGCTCACCACGGCGCGACGCGCGGAGATGATGCCTCGGCTGTCACTGTAACCGTGCGCTGTCGGCAGCGCCGCGAGCATGTCGTGCACGATCTGATGCGGCGCCTCGAATCCGAAGATCGCCGGATTGCCCGTGTTGAGTTTGAGGACGTTGTGGCCCTCGGCCTCCAGCCGCGCCGCCTCTACGAGCGCTTTGCCGCGAATCTCGTACAGGACGTTCTTGAGCTTCGACGACTGGTCGAAGTGGCGTGGAGGGGTCATTGAGAAAGCCTACCGGCTCGGGCCGGATGCTCAGCGCCGCTCAGGGCGCTGAGCTCAGCCCTCGATCACTTCTTCTTCTTGCCCTGCGCACGTCGCTGCTCGCGGTTGCCCGGTGCGGGATCCGGAGCATCCGTCCGCTGCCCGAAAGCACCGCGCGCGCCCTGCGCGGGTGCGGCAGGTGCATCGCCCTCGGATGCCGCGGCTGTGGCGGCGGCCTGGCGGAGGCGGTCCGTCGCGGACTGCTGCACCTGACCACGATCGTTGCGGACTTCGACTTCACCCGCGTCGTTGGGCGCGGAGTACTCCAGCCGCTGCTCTCCGCCGTCCGTGGCGAGGCCCTTGGCCTCGACCTCTGTGGTGTCGGAGTCACCGGCGCGGCGCACCTCGACCTCGAGGTTGTAGAGGTAGCCGACCGACTCCTCCTTGATCTGGCCCATCATCGACTGGAACATCGCGAAGCCCTCGCGCTGATACTCGATCAGCGGGTCGCGCTGCGCCATCGCCCGCAGGCCGATGCCGTCCTTGAGGTAGTCCATCTCATAGAGGTGATCGCGCCAGCGACGATCGAGCACCTGCAGAACGACTCGGCGCTCCAGCTCGCGTGTGGCGGCCTCTCCGAGCGTGCTCTCACGCGTCTCGTAGGCGATCTTGGCGTCGGAGAGCAGCTCGCGTGTCAGTCCCTCTGCGTCGATGCCGCCCTTGCGGCCGCTGGCCTCGGCGACGACCTCATCGATCGTGACGCTGACGGGGTACAGCGTCTTCAGCTCGGTCCACAGAGCGTCGAAGTCCCAGCTCTCGTTGTGGCCGGAGCCGGTGTGATCCGCGACGACGCCGGTGATGGCATCCTCGATGAAGTGCTGCACCCGGCCGGCGATGTCGTCGCCCTGCAGGATGTGGCGGCGGTCGGCGTAGATCGCCTCGCGCTGACGGTTGAGGACGTCGTCGTACTTGAGGACGTTCTTGCGCATCTCGGCGTTGCGCGACTCGACCTGCGACTGCGCGCTGCGGATGGCGCGTGAGACGAGTCCGGATTCGATCGGAACATCGTCGGGGAAGTTGGTACGCGCAAGGATCGCCTCGGCAGCACCCGACTGGAACAGTCGCATGAGGTCGTCGGTGAGGCTGAGGTAGAACCGGCTCTCACCTGGGTCGCCCTGACGTCCGGAGCGTCCGCGCAGCTGGTTGTCGATGCGCCGCGATTCGTGACGCTCTGTACCGAGCACGTAGAGGCCGCCGGCGTCGGTGACCTTGGTGCTCTCCTCGGCGACGACACCCTTCATCGACTCGTATGTCTCGTCCCAGGCGGCTTCGTACTCCTCCGGAGTCTCCGCCGGGTCGAGGCCCTTGCTCTTGAGTTCCTGCACGGCGAGGAACTCAGCGTTGCCGCCGAGCATGATGTCGGTGCCGCGACCGGCCATGTTGGTGGCGACCGTGACGGCGCCGAGTCGGCCCGCCCGCGCGACGATCTCCGCTTCCCGAGCATGGTTCTTCGCGTTCAGGACCTCGTGCTTGATGCCCTTCTTCGCCAGCAGCCGGGAGAGGTATTCGCTCTTCTCGACGCTGACAGTGCCGACCAGCACCGGCTGACCGGTCTCGTGGCGCTCGACGATGTCCTCCACGACCTGCGCGAACTTCGCCGTCTCGTTCTTGTAGACGAGATCGGCGTTGTCCTTGCGGATCATCGGGCGGTTCGTGGGGATCTGCACCACGCCGAGCTTGTACGTCGACATGAACTCCGCGGCCTCGGTCTCGGCCGTACCGGTCATGCCGGCGAGCTTGTCGTACAGGCGGAAGTAGTTCTGCAGCGTGACGGTCGCGAGAGTCTGGTTCTCGGCCTTGACCGGCACCGACTCCTTCGCCTCGATCGCCTGGTGGATGCCCTCGTTGTAGCGACGACCCACCAGGATGCGACCGGTGTGCTCGTCGACGATCATGACCTCGTCGTTCATCACGACGTAGTCGGTGTTCTTCTTGAACAGGGCGAGCGCCTTGATCGAGTTGTTCAGGAACGAGATGAGCGGTGTGTTCGCCGACTCGTACAGGTTCTCGATGCCGAGGTAGTCCTCGACTTTCTCGATGCCGGGTTCGAGCACACCGATCGTCCGCTTCTTCTCGTCGACCTCGTAGTCCTCGCCGGGCTCCAGTGTGCGAGCGATCTTGGCGAATTCGGTGAACCAGCGGTTCGCCTCGCCGGAGGACGGGCCGGAGATGATGAGCGGCGTGCGCGCCTCGTCGATCAGGATCGAGTCGACCTCGTCGACGATCGCGAAGAAGTGCTCGCGCTGCACGAGATCTTCCTTGCGCCACGCCATGTTGTCGCGCAGGTAGTCGAAGCCGAACTCGTTGTTCGTTCCATAGGTGATGTCGGCGGCGTACTGCTCGCGTCGCACAGCGGGCGTCTGCCCCGAGACGATGATGCCGGTCTTCATGCCGAGAGCGCGGAACACGCGCCCCATGAGTTCGGCCTGGTAGGAGGCGAGGAAGTCGTTGACCGTGATGATGTGAACGCCCTTGCCGGCGATCGCATTCAGATAGGCCGGGAACGTCGCGACGAGCGTCTTTCCCTCACCGGTCTTCATCTCGGCGATGTTGCCCATGTGCAGGGCCGCGCCACCCATCAGCTGCACGTCGTACGCGCGCATGCCGAGCGTGCGCTTGGCGGCTTCGCGGACGGCGGCGAAGGCCTCCGGCATCAACTGATCGAGGGTCTCGCCCTTCTCGAACCGCTCCCGCAACTGGGTGGTCTCGTTCGAGAGCTCCTCATCCGTGAGTTTCTCGAAGTCCTCCTCCAGCGCGCCGACGGCCTTCACGACCTGATTCAGGCGTCGAAGGATGCGACCCTCGCCCGCGCGCAGCAGCTTCTCAAGAGGATTCGCCACTTAAGTCATCTCCCTTTTGTGGGTCAGAACCCCGGCCACCCAGATCGGGCTTCAGTACCGGGCATACCTCGCCATGTTACCGGCCGGTGACCTTTGCATCGTCTGGATGAGCCATTCCGGCGACATTGCCGCGTATGTATATATTGAGAAATCACTTCCGGAGGTCATATGTCGGTACGTCAGAGCCTGCTCGCCATTCTCGATCAGGGTCCCTGCTACGGCTATCAGCTGCGCAGCGAGTTCGATCGCCGCACCGGCTCGACGTGGCCGCTGAATGTCGGCCAGATCTACAACACGCTCGAGCGGCTCGAACGCGATGGCCTGGTGGGACGCGGCTTCACCGACGAGAAGGGTCACGTGTACTGGCAGATCACGGATGCGGGATCCGCCGAGGTGGCCTCGTGGCTCTCGTCCCCCGTCGTGCGCAGCGGTGCGACCCGCGACGAGCTCGCGATCAAGCTCGCGGTCGCTGCGACACTGCCCGGCGTCGACGTCGCAGCCGTCATCCAGGCGCAGCGGAGGGCGTCGCTGGAGCAGATGCAGTCCCTGCAGCGCGCGCAGTACACGGGCGCCGACCCTCACGGGCCACAGCAGCTCGCCTGGTCGCTCGTCGTGGATTCGATGATCTTCGCGGCCGAGGCCGAGGTGCGCTGGCTCGACCACACCGAACAACGGCTCACGCGGCACTCGCGCCATACCATGGGTCTCGAGCTCGCGACCGAGCATCCCAAGAAGGGGCGCCCGACGCTGTCACGGCGCGATGACCCGGTCGCGACTGCGGAGAGGTGACGCCGGGTGGTCGGCCGATGCACAGCCCACGCATCGTGAACGGAAAGTAGGATCGATCCATGGCCGGATTCTGGGGTAAGCGCAAGCGCGAAGAACAGGCTGCGCAAGCAGCACAGGACGCCGATCTCGCTCGCAAGGCGGAACAGGCGCTGGTCGCCGCGGACGAGCGCATCCGCACCGCCGGCGACGAGCTCGCCTTCGCCGAGGCGGAGCTGGGACTGTCGCTCACGAAGGATCTGACGGCAGCGCTGGATGCAGTGCGCACGCACCTGCGCGAGGCATTCCAGTTGCATCAGCTCAACCACGACGAGATCCCCGACACTGATGAGGAACTCCGAACGCGCGACGCGCGGATCGTGCAGTTGTGCGAGTGGGCCGAGGACCTGCTGGATGAGAAGACCTCAGCGTTGGCCGAGTCCATCGCGAAGGTGCGCCGCGCGCCGCAGGTGCGTGAGAAGGTGCGCTCGGACGCGGAGAGGCTTTCCGCACGCCTCCCGCAGGCCCGCGAGATCGTCGAACGTCTCGCAACGCGGTACGCGGACAGTGCGCTGAACCAGATCCACAACAGCGCTGACGAGGCCGAGCAGCTCATCGCCTTCGCCACGCACGGCGCCGACGTCGCAGAACGACGTCGCGCCGCGAAGCAGAATGAAGAGGCGAACCTCGCCTTGGAGACCGCGACCGAGGCCATCCGCCGTGTCGGCGCTCTGCTCGACGCGGTCGAGGACTTCGAGATCGAGGCGCTGCGTGCAGAATCCACCCTCGCCGAGGTCGTCGCCGACTCGCGCGGCGACATCATCGCCGCACGCAATGCGCCCAAGGTCCCCGCCGTCACCGAAGCGACCACTGAACTCGAGAAGGCCCTGGAGTCACTGGCGCCATCCGGATCGCGCAACGACCCGTTCGCCGAGTTGACACGGCTGCGAACGGCCAACACCGCACTCGACGATGCGATCGCCAAGGCGCAGTACCGCATCCAGAATCCGCTGCCGAGCATCGCCCAGGTGCAGCACTCCCTCGACGACGCCGATCGTCAGCTCGGCGTCGCACGCGGACTCATCTCCGGGCATCGCGGCTGGATCGGCGCGGATGCACGCACCCGCTTCGCGGAGGCGGAGCGGCTGCGCATCGACATCCCAGAACTCATGGCCGACGAAGACACGCGCGAGCAGGCACTCTCCGGCGCCCGTCGCGTCGCTCAGCTGGCAGCCGAGGCCCTGCAGCTCGCGCAACGCGACATCGACTCCGCCAGGCCGCAGCAGCAACAGCAGGACTGGGGTGGCGGCTGGGGAGGCGGACGCCGCGGCGGAGGCGGCGACGTCATGGGCGGCATCATGGGCGGCCTCGTCATCGGCAGCATCCTGGACGGCATCTTCGACTGAGCGGCGGGTGGAGTGCGGCTTCGACTCGCTTCGCTCGCTCAACCCGTTTCGTCTCGCTGCGCTCGCTCAACGACCCGCGGAGGCGCTCGCTCAACGACCCGCGGAACAGACACGGAAATGGCCCGGCACCTCACGGTGCCGGGCCATTTCATGTCTCAGGAAGCGAGCGCCTCGCTGGGCGGAGCCTGGGCGGTCAGTGAGATCACTCCGTAATCCCAGCCCTTGCGCCGGTAGACCACGCTCGGGTGATCGGTGCGGACGTCGACGAACAGGAAGAAGTCGTGTCCGACGAGTTCCATGCGATCCACGGCCTCTTCGACCGTCATCCATTCCGCGTCGAAGTTCTTCGTGCGGATGACGACAGGCGAGTACGCTTCCTCATCATCATTCTGAACAGGAATGGCGCCCGTGGCGACGGCGTGCAGCACGTCGGCCGATGCGGGCTCGACGTCGATCCCTTCGAGCGCGCCGCTGCCCTTCTCGAAGTGGGCCCCGCGAGGATGCTGGCGCCCGTCGACGCGCTTCTCCTTGGCGCGCCGCAACTGCTCCGACATCTTGTCGACAGCGAGATCGAGGGCCACGAACTTGTCGCCGTCGACGGCTTCCGCCCGAACGACCGGTCCCTTGCCGACCAGCGTGAGCTCCACGGTCTCGTCCGGAACACGCCCGCCTCGATAGGCGCGATGCGTGACTTTCACATCCAGGCGTTGCGCCTTCGCTGCGAGCGGCTGAACGCGGGCGATCTTCTCCTCGACAACGGTCCGGAAGCGATCGGTGATACCCACCCCGACGCCAACGATGCTTGTTTCCATTGCTGCCTCCTTGTCCCGGTCCTCCCGGCCAAGGGCGGACCGTGGTCGCCTTGTGACCCCCTACCGTAGTCCGCGCAGAGGTGGATGTCACCAATCATTCACGATGCGTTTGCCTGGAATCCGCTATGCCGCGGTGTCGCAGCGAGCGCGACCGCCCCGCGCACGCGGAATCCCGCCGTTGTCAGAGCGCGTGCGGCCTCGTCGAGAGTGGCGCCGGTGGTCACGACATCGTCGATCACGAGGACTTCGCGCGCATCCCGGGCGTGTCGCGCGCGCATGCTCCCTGACACGTTTCGCCCCCGCTCGAGCGCACCGAGTCCGCGCTGGTCCGCTGTCGAGCGGACGCTGGCGAGAAGCCGGCTCGACGCGAAGCCGGCGCGGCGGATCAGCAGCTCGGGCACCCGATACCCACGGCGGCGGAAGGCGGCCGTCGACGTCGGGACGGGCACCAGCAACGGCCGCTCCGCGCCGTAGGCTCCATCCGCGATGGCCGCTTCCAGGGCCGTGCCCAGTGCCGTTCCCAACGGTCGCGAAAGCAGAGTCTCGCCCTCTTCCTTCAGACGTCGGATGCACCGCGCCGTCACTGCGCGATACACGAGCGCTGCGGTGACCGGCAGTCCACCTGGCGTCTTCTGGCGCATCGGCGCTGCGACCAGCGCTCGCCCGCATTCGTCGCAGAGCAGGGTGCCGAGCAGATCGCAGCCAGCGCAGCATCCGGACAGCGCGAAGGCTGCGAGCTCATCGACGAGCGAGGACCACGACTCTGCGAACGGCATGCGAGCGACACTGACAGGCTCTGTCGCTGCACGCTCGGCGCAGATCCGCGATCGGTGAGGAACGTCGCCGGACGCGGATCTGTGCAGGGGCTATTGCCCGGTGTGCGTACCGAGCACCAGGACGTCTGACAACCCCGTCTGCCACGTCGTCCCGCGCTGTGCGAACAGCACTCCACCGGCGTCGAGAATGCGCACGGCGGATGATGTGCTCCCGCCGGAGATCGAGATCGATGTGTCCGGTGCTGCGGCGAACAGCCCGGTGCCACCGACGGCCTGCGTCAGTACCACCCGGTTTCCGTCCGAATCCATCAGCACGCTGAGGTCGTCGGCGCCGACCCAACTCACGCCGAGCGCCTGCCCGTCCAGTCGCGCCACCGTGTGCACCGGTCCGAGCTCGGTCGGCACACGATCCTGATCCCTGATGATGGCCGCGACGACCAACCAGCGCTGCCCACCGATGGTGGCGACCGCTGCGAGGCGCACCCCGTCCGGGCCCACCCGCAGGTGGGAGATCGATGAGGCGTCGGGGAACGCGTTCGCGATCTCGAGCGGCACCACGTCGGACTGCCACGCGGTGAGCGCGCGCGGATCCGATGCCGGCACGGTCCACGTGTAGCCGTACGGATCCATCGTCGGCTCGATGAGCCCCGCTCTGGTGTCCAGTTGGTCGACGCGCCCGTCGGCCACGGTGTAGACGCCGCCGTTCTTCAACTGCACGGCCGCCCTGGCATCATCGGCTGCGATCTCGACCGAGGCGACGGATGCGGCGATCTCGACAAGCTCCTGGGAGATACCCGGATATGGCGCGATCTCATCGCCGAGGTAGAGACCGAACTCCGACTCGGTGAGCACGACGGTTCCGGTCTCCGTGCGCGGGGACTCGATCGTCGCGCGGCCGGCGTTCAGATCTCGCCCGTTGACCGTCATCCGAACCTCGGTGACGCCGGCGGATCGCAGCGTCTCCTCCAGCTGCGTGCGCATTCGTGACAGCGCGGTGGGATCCAACGACAATGCAGCGGGAGTCAATTCGACCGTGGCGACCTTGTCGGTGTCGACCGGAACCGAGTCGCGAGCGAGCGCCACATCGCTCGGGAACGCGCTGCGCACCGCGGGTGCCAGCCACGCGCTGGGAGCGCCGGAGAGCAACGCCTGCGTCAGAGTCGTGGCGATCTGCCCACGACGCGGGTACCAGCGGATGTCCGGCAGGAGGTAGGTCCAGCTCTGATCGAAGAAGTGCAGTGCATAGCTGCGGTACACCTGAGGGAACGCCTCGGCGTCGAGGATGATGCCGTCGGAGGCCACAGTGATCCGCCACTCCCCCTCGTCGTTCTTCGCGACCTCGAACGACACGAGAGAGGTGTCTCCCGACAGCTCGGTGTAAGCGCCGAACTCATCGACGCGCGCCGTCTGATCCAGCAGCACGCGGACATCGCCCTCCTGCGCTCCGTCGCCGACACCGGGGACATCGGCAGTGAACTCCCGCGCGGCCGCCCCTGAGTCGATCGTGACACCCGCACCCGGACGCCAGGTCTCGGCGAGATCCGGGCTCAGGAACTCGCGGGCGGTCTTCCATCCGTCCGCGGGTGTGAGCGCGGCATCCAGGAAGCCCTCCACGATCTCGTCGGGACTCGCGCCCTCCAGCGGACCGGCGGCGATCTGGCTGATGTCCGGCGGCAGATCGACGTCGCCCAGGGCGAGACCGGACTTCACCTCCCCCGTCGTCGGCAGTCCGGCGCATGCGGACAGAAGTACGGCGAAGACGGCCAGCACAGCGATCGGGAATGCTCGGCGCCTGCGTTTCATGGAGTGTCCTCCTCCGCGTTCGACATGGAATCGGTGAAGTAGAGCTCACGCAGTTCGGTGAGCTGCATCGGCTGCGTGGCGTGGCTGACTTCCGAGAGCACTTCCTCGGGCTCGAGCGAGACCGGTGAAGCGCCGGTCAGATCTCCCGGCTGACGCGGCAGCGTGAGCACGAAGTTGGTGCCGACGGCGAGTTCCGACCAGACGGCGAGCGTGCCGCCGTGCAACTTCGCATCGCCCAACGCGATCGAGAGGCCGAGGCCGGTGCCGCCGATCGTACGCTGACGTGACGGGTCGGCCCGCCAGAACCTGTCGAACACGCGCTGCGCGTCCTCCGGATCCATCCCCAGCCCGAAGTCGCGCACGCCCACTGCGACAGCGTGCTGATTGCTGTCCACCGTGACGACGATCGGGCGCCCCTCACCATGCTCGATCGCGTTGCCGACGAGGTTGCGCAGCACCCGTCGTACCCGGCGCGGGTCCATGTCGACCGGTGTGTAGCCGCCCGGCGCGACCAGACGCAGTTCTGAGCCGCGGCCCTGCGCGAGCGGCAGCATCTGCTCGATGATGTCTTCCGCAAGACTCGCGAGGCTCGTCGCCTCCAGCTCCAGCTGCACCGATCCCGCATCGTACCGGCTGATCTCCAGCAGGTCGGCGAGCAGGGTCTCGAAGCGCTGCACCTGGGTGTGCAGCAGTTCGGCCGTGCGGTTGGTCGTGGGGTCGAACTGGTCGCGCTGATCGTTGAGCATGTCGGCGGCGAGCCTGATGGTGGTGAGCGGCGTGCGCAGCTCGTGCGATACGTCCGAGACGAACCGCTGCTGCACGAGAGAGAGCTCGCCGAGTTCCTTGATCTGGGCCTCGATGCTGTCGGCCATGGCATTGAACGACCGCGCGAGCGTGGCGAGTTCGTCCTCGCCGTGCACGGGCAGCCGTACCTCCAGATCTCCCGAGGCGAGTCTCGCGCTGGTCTCGGCGGCCTCGATGATGGGCTTCGAGACGGTGCGCAGCACGGCCCAGGAGATGCCGATGATGATCGCGATGAGGATGAGGCCGGCCACCCACAGCGTGCTCTGCACGAACTGCAGAGTCTGCTGCGAGTCGGCGAGGTCGTACGCGATATATACCTCGAACGCACCCACCTCCGGCACGATCAGCTGCTGTCCGACGACGATCCCCGGAGCGGTCGATCCGTCCTCCATCGGAAGCGACACCGACTGCCACGCCTGGCGATCCGGGAAGGACACCACGCGCTCGCGCAGCCCGGGACTCAGCAGGTCGGCGCTCAACCCGGTCGTGAAGCCTCGCACGCCGGTGCCGACCGGAGGCTCGTCGATCGCGAAGGCCGCGATCAGCGACGAGGAGGACGCCCGAGGGATCTCGTCGCGCACATCGCCCCACAGCGCACGCAGAGCGGATGCGTCATCGGTCACCTCCGCGGAATCGAGTGTCTTCTGGCCGGAGCCCACCGCGCTCAGGGCATCGCTGAGCACCTCGTCGCGTCGAGACTCGAACAGATTGTTCTGGATGACGAGAGCCATCGTGAGGCTCGTCACGAAGATCGCGAAGGAAGTGAGCAGCAGGGTGATGGAGATGATGCGGAATCGCAGCGAGCGGCGCCACGCCGTCGCGATCGTCTCCGGCCAGCCCCGCCAGTCGCGCCACAGCGCGACCGTGGTCCCAGTCGCGCTCGTCGCGGTCACCCCGGTCTCCTAGCTGACGCTACCGGCCCGGTAGCCCACACCACGGACCGTCATGACGATCTTGGGCAGATCTGGGTCGAGTTCGACCTTCGCCCTCAGCCGCTGCACGTGCACATTCACCAGGCGGGTGTCGGCCTTGTAGTGGTAGCCCCAGACCTGCTCGAGCAGCATCTCGCGGGAGAACACCTGCTGCGGCTTGGACGCCAGAGCGACCAGCAGCTGGAACTCGAGGGGCGTCAACGGAATCGGCATCGTGCCACGGCGCACCTCGTGCGCGTCGACGTCGACGACGAGGTCGCCGATGCGCAGCACCTCACTGGTCGCTGCGGTCACCGGGCGCAATCGGGTACGGATGCGGGCGACGAGCTCTTTCGGGTTGAAGGGCTTGACCATGTAATCGTCCGCGCCGACTTCGAGCCCGCGAACGACGTCTGCTGTGTCGCTGCGTGCGGTCAGCATGATGATCGGGATGCCGGATTCGGCGCGGATCTGCGTGCAGATCTCGATCCCGTCCATTCCGGGCAGCATCAGGTCGAGCAGCACGAGGTCGGGGCGCTGGGTGCGCCACTCTTCCACGGCCTTCGCACCGTCAGCGCAGAACACCGGCTCGAAGCCTTCGGTGCGCAACACGATTCCGATCATCTCGGCGAGCGCGGTGTCATCGTCGACCACGAGGATCCGTGAGGTCATCTGATCCCAGCCTCATCTTTCTACGCATGTGCGCGGCGCCCGCGGGTCAGGGTGGAGCGCAGCACTTCTCAGACTACTTCATGACAACGTTTCGATCACGGTAGCGCCCCTGGCGTTCCGCTGGGGGAGGCCGGGGTATGACACGATGGTTTCGCACCGTCGGAGGGAGCGCCGTGAGCGCACAGGGTTGGACAGCTGGACCGAGTTGGACGCCTGCCATCAAACCTGGGCTCATCCCGCTGCATCCGCTCACTTTCGGCGTTCTGCTCGGAAAGCCCTTCGCCACGCTGCGTCACAACCCGAAGGTGCTGTTCGGCTTCGCGATCGTCATTCAGCTCGTCGTCGCGGTCGTCACCGCAGTGGTCGTCGGCGCCGTCGTGTTCGCGACATTCCTGCGGATGGAATCGCTCTCCCCCAGTTCGCCCGATTTCTTCCCCGTGATGTGGGGTGCGATCGCGATCAACGCACTGGTCGTGCTGGCGATGAGTCTTGTGAGCCTCGCGTTCACGGCGATCATGCAGGGGGTCGTGGCGGCGAACGTCGGCCACGCAGCCCTGGGCGAGAAGCCGTCGCTCGGCAGGCTGTGGCGCCAGATGCGACCGGCGTTCTGGCGCCTGGTGGGCTGGAGCGTCCTGCAGTCGCTGGCCGCACTCGTGCTCCTCGCAGTGATCGGCGGCATCATCGCCGTCGGTGTCATGGCCGGCGTGGGCGGCTCCGCGGAGGGCGTCGGGCTCACCGTCGTGATCGGCATCCTGCTCGTGCTCGCGATGATCCCGCTCTGGGTGTGGCTGAGCACGAAGTTGCTGCTCGTGCCGTCGATCCTCGTGCTGGAGCGCACCGGGATCCGTGCCGCGATCGTGCGATCGTGGCGGCTGACCCGAGGGCGGTTCTGGACCGCGTTCGGCGTCATCCTCCTCGTGAACCTGATCATGGGCGTCGCGGTCAGCGTCGTGAGCTTGCCGCTGTCGCTGCTGGGTTCGCTGTTCGGCACCGTGATCGCACCGACCGGTCCCAACGACACCTCCGGCATCGCGCTCTACCTCATCACCGCGCTCGCGCCGCAGCTGCTGATCTACGTGCTTCAGGCGGTCACCGTGGTCGTGCAGTGCGCCGCAGGCGTCTTCATCTACCTGGACTGCAGGATGCGGTACGAAGGCCTCGATCACAGCCTCATCAGCTATCTGGAGCGACGCGACCTCGGCGCGAGCGAAGACGAGCTCGGCGACCCGTTCGCTGTCGACCCCGCTCGCGCCGTGAGCAGCACTCCGCCGCCCAAGCCGGTGCCCGCCTATCAGTCGGCGCCGGTCGGCTGGGGGCAGTATCCGCCGCAGCCGTACCAGGGACCTCAGCCGCAGCAGCCTTATCCCGCCCAGCAGCCATATCCTGCCCAGCCGCCGTACGCCACGCAGCCGCCACCCCCGGCACCCCCGGCGCCGGCACCCCCGGCACCCCCGGCACCGCAGAACTCCCCCGCGCCCGCTCAGCCGATCCCGCCGCAGACCGAGAGCCCGTGGGCGCCGCCCGGATCAGGTGGCGCGTGATCCGACTCGACATCGACCCGTACGTGCCGGACGGCGATGACGCACGACGCTGGGCCGAGCAGGAGCTTCAGGATCCGCGCTACGCCGACGCCAAGCCGACGTGGTTCGACTATCTCGCCGAGGACGTCGCGGAGTTCATCAGCGGCCTGTTCTCGCCCGACACGGGCCAGCAGGTGGGAAATCTGGCATTGATCATCGTCACCGTGGTCATCGTGGCCGCGCTCATCACCGTGCTGATCCTCTGGGGGCGGCCACGCGGTTCACGCCGGGTGAGGAGGCCCGCGACCGATCTGCTCGGCGAACGCGATCGTCGCACGGCAGCGCAGCTGCGGGCGGATGCTGCGCGCAGCGCACGCGAGGGCGATTGGGACGCCGCGACCGTGCTGCGCTTCCGCGCCCTCGCCCGTGCGCTGCTCGAACGCGACATCATCGATCCTGCTCCCGGTGCGACCGCGCAGGCGATCGCCCGCGAAGCCGCGGTCGCGTTCGATGCACAGCGCGTCGAGCTGACTGCGGCGGCGAGCGCCTTCGACGATGTGCGCTACCTGCGCAGACCGGCATCCGAGCAGAGCTACCGTGCCCTCGCCGAGACCGATGACCGGCTGGCGTCGCTGCACCCTGTGCTCTCCGGCTCCCCCCTCTCCAACCCCGACGCGCTCGAGGGGGCGCAGGCATGACGATGACAGCAGAGCCGGTCGCCGGCGAAGCGGAGCATGCGCCCAGCACAGCGGTGCGTGAAAAGGGACGTCTGCGCTCTGCGCTCGGATGGGTGGCCATCGCCGCTCTCGTCGTCGTGTTCGCGCTCTTCATCGGGAGCATCACCATCAGCGCGCCCGACTCACGAGGAGCCCTCGACCCGGAGAGCGCAGACGAGTCCGGTGCCCTCGCGCTGGCCGAACTGCTGCGCGATCAGGAAGTGGACATCACGATCGCGCGCACCCGCTCCGAGGCTGCGGCCGCCCTCGATGCCGACGGCACGCTCGTCATGGCCGACCCGTTCGCGCTGTCCGATCAGGCGGTCGAAGACCTCGTCGCGCCGGCCGATCGAACGGTCATCCTCTCCAGCGCGAGCCGTCTGCTTCGGATCTTCGAGCTGGGCGAGAACGCGCCCGCGACCTCAGACGCCGACGTGACCGCGCGGTGCGACCTGCCGGAGCTCGCCCAGGTCGGCGCCGTGCGCCCCGACCGCTTCTTCACCCCCGCAGACGGCGTCACCGGGTGCTACACGGACTCCGCCGGGGCAGCGGCACTGCTCGTCGATGACAGCGGCGACCGCCGTGTCGCACTGATCGAGGGCAGCGCGTTGTTCGGCAACGAGCACCTCGCCGAGAACGGGAACGCCGCCCTCGGGCTCGCCCTGCTCGGGCAGAGCGAGCACGTCGTCTGGTACGTCCCCTCGTTCGAGGACAGCGACATCGAGGCGCAGAGCGTGGACACCCTCGCCGCGCTCACTCCGCAGTGGGTGACACCGGCGATCCTCCTGCTCCTGCTCGCGGGCATCGTCGCAGGAATCGCCCGAGGTCAGCGCTTCGGCCCCCTCGTCGCGGAGACGCTGCCGGTGACCGTCCGGGCGTCCGAGACCATGCACGGTCGTGCGCGTCTCACCGCGAAGGCCGCTGACGCCGCACATGCAGCGCGGGCGCTGCGGGATGGATCGCTGCGCCGCCTCGCCGCACGACTCGGGCTGACGGCACGGTCGACGCCGTCAGAGATCGCGGATGCCGCAAGCGACCGGCTGCGTATCCCGCGCGGCTCGCTGCACCAGCTCCTCGCCGGTGAGCTGCCCTCGAACGACTCCGAACTGATCGACACCGCACGGCGGCTCGCCGAACTCGAAACGGCGGTCTCCACCGCCGTGCACGTGGAAAGGAACACACCGTGACCGACCCCTCCCCTGCCACCACAGCGCCTGACGAAGCTGAGCTGCGCGCAGCGATGCACCGCGTGCGCGCCGAGGTCGACAAGGCCGTCATCGGGCAGGCCGGCACGATCACCGGACTGCTGGTCTGCCTGCTCTCCCGCGGACATGTGCTCCTGGAGGGCGTGCCAGGGGTTGCGAAGACGCTGGTCGTGCGCTCGTTCGCTCGGGCGCTGGGCCTCGACACCAAGCGCGTGCAGTTCACCCCCGACCTCATGCCCGGCGACGTGACCGGCTCGCTCGTGTACGACGCGCGCACCGGGGAGTTCGAATTCCGCCAGGGCCCCGTGTTCACCAACATCCTGCTGGCCGATGAGATCAACCGCACCCCGCCGAAGACGCAGGCCGCCCTGCTCGAGGCGATGGAGGAGCGGCAGGTCTCAGCCGACGGAGTCAGCCGCGACCTGCCCGATCCCTTCCTCGTGGCTGCGACGCAGAACCCCATCGAGCACGAGGGCACCTACTCGCTGCCGGAGGCGCAGCTCGACCGATTCCTCATGAAGCTCGTGGTGGGCATGCCGGAGCGAGACGCAGAGGTGACGGTGCTGCGACTGCACGCTGGTGGCTTCTCTCCCCGCGAGCTCACCGGTGTGGATGCGGTCGTGACGGCGGACGAGATCCGCGCGGCGCAGGACGCGGCATCCGGTGTCGAGGTGACCGACGAGGTGCTGGGCTATGTCGTCGACCTCGCCCGCGCCACTCGCCAGTCCCCTTCGGTACTGCTCGGCGCGAGTCCGCGTGCCTCCACCGGTCTGCTCGCCGCTGCGAAGGCGTGGGCGTGGCTGAACGGCTCCAGCGCCGTCACCCCCGACCATGTGCAGACCATGCTCGTACCCGTCTGGCGTCACCGCCTGCAGCTGCGGCCGGATGCCGAGATGGAAGGCGTGTCGGCGGATGCCGTGCTCGCCAGCGTGATCCAGCAGACGCGGGTGCCGATCTAAGGTGTTCGTCTCCATCCGACTCGCCGTCGCCGTAGTGCTCGGTGTCATCCCCCTCGTCGCATTCAGCGCGGCGGGGGTGCCGGTGTGGGCTGTGCTGTCCGGGTGGCTGCTGCTGTGCGGCATCCTGCTCGTCGTCGACGTCGTGTCTGCGGCATCCGCACACGCGGTGACGGTGACCAGGCGCGTGCCGGCGCGTGCCCGGATGGGCGAGCCGGTGACGGCGAGCGTCGCGCTCCACAACCACGGAGCACGAACCATGAACGCGCTGTTGCGCGACGCGTGGCAGCCGACAGCCGGTGCGGATCCTGCGCGACTGCGTGTGAGGATCCCCGCGGGCGAGCGACGCAGGGTGGAAGTTCCGCTGCTCCCCCGCCGCCGCGGCGAACTGGTCAGTGAGTTCGTGTTCATCCGCTCCCTCGGACCGCTCGGACTCGGCGGCCGTCAGGCACGGCACGAGGTACGAGGCGCCACCAGGGTGCTTCCCGCGTTCTCCTCCCGCAAGCACCTGCCCTCGCGCCTCGCGCGGCTACGGGAGCTCGACGGCAACACGAGCATCCAGGTGCGGGGCCAGGGCACCGAGTTCGACTCGCTGCGCGAGTACGTGCGCGGCGACGACGTGCGTTCGATCGACTGGCGGGCGACTGCGAGGGCAGGCACGACCATGCTGCGCACGTGGCGCCCGGAGCGCGACCGTCACGTGGTGATCCTGATCGACACGGGCCGGACCGCCGCGGCCCGCGTCGGCGACGGCACGCGACTGGATGCTGCGCTGGAGGCATCCCTCCTGCTCGCCGCCCTCGCGATAAGGGCAGGCGATCACGTGCACCTGCTGCTGTACGACCGTGTCGTGCGCGGCCGGGTCACCGGCATCGATGGAGCAGGGCTCCTGCCCGCCATGACGGATGCGATGGCGCCGGTGCATGCCCGGCTGGTCGACACCGACTGGGCAGGCGCGTTCGCCGCGATCCGCACTCTCACGACGCGGCCGTCTCTGGTGGTCGTCCTCACCGCACAGGATGCCGCGGAGTCTGCTCGTGGATTCCTCGGCGCCTTCCCCGATCCGTCACGGGCGACGACCGTGCTGGTCGGATCCGTGACGGACGATGCGGTCGGGGAGCTGGCGAAGCAGCGCGGATCGCGTGAGGAGATCTACCTCGCCGCGGCCGCCGAGCGCACCCTGCGCGACGCCGAGAACGTCGCGGACGCCATCCGCCGTGCGGGCGGAGAGGCGATCGCCGCAGACCCGGAGTCGCTGCCTCCGAAGATCGCCGACCGTTACCTGGAGCTCAAGGCCGCCGGTCGCCTCTGATCCGGGGTGGGTCAGCGCCCCGGCATCCACCGCTCACTCGCCCGCGGGAGGTGGTTGTTCGTGCCGCCTCACAGCCCGAGAAGCGACACGAAGCGACACCTCCGAACGGGTGTCGTGCGCGTAACGTGAACGATTCTTTATTGCGAATCATTCAGAACAATGCCAGACTGGATGAATGGAGATGACGACGGCAGCACCCGAGCGCCTGCGGGCCGCCGGGCTGCGCGTCACGGTTCAGCGCGTCGCGGTCCTCGATGCACTGACTGCACGTCCGCACGCATCCGCCGAGACGGTGTACTCCCGGCTTCGGGGCGATCTCAGCGGCGTCGCGCTGCCGACCGTCCACGGCATCCTGAACGACCTCACCGGTGCAGGGATCGTCCGCCGGGTGAGCCTTCCGGATGCGGCGAGCGCGCTTTACGAGGTGCAGGACGACTTCGACAACCACCACCACCTGCAGTGCGTGGAGTGCGGCCGTGTCGAAGACGTCGCCTGCGCCGTGGGCGAAGCGCCGTGCCTGCACCCCTCCCATGACCACGGGATGCGAATCCTCGAAGCCTCAGTGACCTACCGAGCCATCTGCTCCGATTGCGAAAGGAAGAAGTGAATGACTGACAAGACTTTCACCACCACCCAGACCGGCACACCGGTAGCCAGCGACGCACACTCGCTGACCTCCGGTGCTGACGGCATCACCGCGCTGCACGACCGCTACCTGGTCGAGAAGCTCGCCTCGTTCAACCGCGAGCGCGTGCCGGAGCGCAACCCGCACGCCAAGGGCGGCGGAGCGTTCGGCGAGTTCGTCGTCACGGAAGACGTCTCGCAGTACACCCGTGCCGCGGCCTTCCAGCCCGGCGCCAAGAGCGAGACGCTGATCCGCTTCTCCTCCGTCGCAGGTGAGCAGGGTTCGCCCGACACGTGGCGCGACGTGCGCGGCTTCTCGCTGCGCTTCTACACGACCGAGGGCAACCTCGACATCGTCGGCAACAACACCCCGACGTTCTTCCTCCGCGACGGAATGAAGTTCCCCGACTTCATCCACTCGCAGAAGCGCCTGACCGGCTCGGCTCTGCGCGACGCCGACATGCAGTGGGACTTCTGGACCCTCTCGCCCGAGTCGGCCCACCAGGTCAGCTACGTCATGGGAGACCGCGGCCTGCCGCGTTCGTGGCGCCACATGAACGGCTACGGCTCGCACACGTACCAGTGGGTCAACGCCGCGGGCGAACGCTTCTGGGTGCAGTACCACTTCCTCACGCAGCAGGGCGTCGAGCCGATGTTCGCCGACGAGGCAGAGCGCATCGCCGGTCAGGACGCCGACTACTATCGTCGCGACCTGTACGAGGCCATCGAGCGCGGCGAGAATCCCTCGTGGGATGTCTACGTGCAGGTCATGCCGTACGAAGAGGCCAAGACGTACCGCTTCAACCCGTTCGACCTCACCAAGATCTGGTCGAAGAAGGACTACCCCCGTATCAAGGTGGGTACGTTCACGCTGAACCGCAACCCGCGCAACTTCTTCGCCGAGATCGAGCAGGCCGCGTTCTCTCCAGGCAACCAGGTGCCGGGGACCGGCATCTCGCCCGACAAGATGCTCATGGCCCGGGTGTTCTCGTACCCCGACGCGCAGCGCCACCGCATCGGCACCAACTACAACCAGCTGCCGGTCAATCAGCCGCACGCCGCTGAGGTGAGCAACTACATGCATGAGGGCAACATGCAGTATCACTTCAACTCCGCAGAGCACCGGGTGTACACCCCGAACTCCTACGGTGCAGCCGGTGGCCCCGAGGCCGACCCGCAGCGCGGTGTGGAGGCGAGCTGGGAGTCGGACGGCGCTCTGATCCGCACCGCAGCGACCCTGCACTCGGAGGACGACGACTTCGGCCAGGCGCGCACGCTGATCACCGAGGTCTTCAACGACGAGGAGCGTCAGCGCTTCATCGAGACGCTCGCCGGGCAGTACCAGGCCCTCACTGTTCCCGCCATCCAGGAGCGCTTCTTCTGGTATTGGGGCCAGGTCGACCAGGAGACCGCCGACAAGGTGCGCGAACTCGCTCTGAGCACCGCAGACGCTTCGGCTGACCCGGTGGGCGTCGGCGAGTAGCACACACCATTGCGAGGGGTCGGATGCTTCGGCATCCGGCCCTTCGTCGTCTCCGGGCAATGCATCCGCTGTGAGAACGCTGGGTGCACTCCGGCGCGCCTCCCTCACCGCCACCGCGTCCGCGTGGAAGATGTGCCGTGAATTCGGTCAACTTCGACTCGAACCGATGAGAGGGAATCCCATGAGTGAATCACTCGCCGAAGCCGCGCCTCCGACACCGTCGGTGGGCGCCCGACTCACTGCCGAGGCGCTCGGCACCTTCCTGCTGGTGTTCGGCGGCGTCGGCACAGCGCTGTTCGCCTCCAACCACTTCACCGACCCCGGATCGGGCTCGGCCGTCTACGTGGCCGTTGCGTTCGCGTTCGGCCTCACGGTCGTCGTGGGCGTCTACGCCTTCGGCCCGATCTCCGGTGGGCATTTCAACCCGGCAGTCAGCCTCGGCCTCGCCGCCGCCGGCCGCCTTCCCTGGCGGGATGTCCCCGGCTACATCATCGCCCAGATCGTCGGCGGACTCATCGCGAGCACCGCGCTCGTGCTGATCGGCCTGTTCGGTCCGGACGGCTGGCTGACCACCGCACAGGATGCCGGCTTCGCCAGCAACGGCTGGGGCGAGTACTCCCCCGGCGGGTTCGGGATGTGGGGCGCGATCATCATCGAGGTGATCCTGACCGCGATCTTCCTGTTCGTGATCCTCGGCACGACGCACAAGCTGCGCCCGACCCCGTTCGCCGGTCTCGCGATCGGTCTCACGCTCACGCTGATCCACCTCATCAGCATCCCGGTGGACAACACCTCGGTGAACCCGGCCCGCTCGATCGCTGCGGCAGTCTACGGCGGAGTCGGCCCGTTGTCGCAGCTGTGGGTCTTCCTGGTGTTCCCGATCGTGGGCGCAATGATCGCGGGCTTCGCGTACAAGACGCTCCTCGACGGCACGAAGAAGTTCTGACCGCCGAATCCGCAACGACGCACGAAGAAGATCCCGCCTCCGGTTCATCCGGGGGCGGGATCTTTCCGTCAGCCGGCGACGAGCTGCGGCGTTCCCGCCTCGTACTCGAGCAGATCGCCGCGTTCACCGCGGCGGTGGGCACGTCCGCCGACGAGCAGCATGTAGACGAGGAACACTGCGAGCGCGGCAGCGCCGATGCCGATCTTGATCGGCCAGGGCAGCGACCAGCCAGTGATGAAGCCTTCGACGAGCCCCGCCAGGAACAGCGCGAACACGAGGCCGATCGCCACTGTCGCGAGAGCTCTTCCCTCCTGGGCGAGCGCGGTCGCGCGGCTGCGCCGCCCGGGTGCCACCCATGCCCAGAACAGGTGCAGGCCGCCGGCGGCCGCGACGAAGATGCTCGTCATCTCGAGCATCCCGTGCGGAAGGATGTAGAGCACCATCACGTCGAGGCGGTCATGCACTGCCATGACGGCCGCTGAGACGCCGAGTCCGAACGCGTTCTGCGCGAGCGCGTAGATCGGCCAGATCCCGGTGACGCCGAAGAGCACGCATTGCACGGCGATCCACGCGTTGTTCGTCCACACCATCCCGGCGAACACGGCGGCCGGGTTCTCGGTGTAGTACTCGGTGAAGCTCTCCTCGGCGTACTGCTCGAGGAAGTCCGCTGGTCCGAGTGCGGCGACGAGCGCGGGGTCGCTCGAGATCCAGGCTGCGACTCCCACGGTGATCGCGATGAATGCGAGCGCGATCACGAGAGTCGTCCATCGCAGTCGATAGAGGGCGGCCGGCAGTTGATCGGTGAAGAACCGCGCCGTCTGCGTGAGGATGCTGTCGGACGCACCCGTCAGTCGCAGCCGCGCCTTCGCGAGGATCGACGACACGTAGGCGCCCTGCGGAGTGTCCCCCACCGAGGTCTTCAGCTCGGCGAGGTCTGCCGATGCTGCGCGATACCGCACGATGAGCTCGTCCACGCCCTCACCGTCGAGTCGCTGGCGGCTGAGTTCGTCCAGCCGCTCCCACTCGGTACGGCGGGCATCGCTGAGAGCATCGGCATCCACCTGATTTACTGTACTCATGTCCATGCCGATCGACACCGCCGACGAGGTGCTCTCCGGCGAAGCCGTCGCCATCGACGTGCAGCCGCTCAGCTTCTTCATGCGCGCCCTCGGCGCTCTGATCGACATGATCGTCAGCTGGATACTGTTCCTGCTGTTCCTCTGGCTGCGCACGTGGCTGCTGGGCAGCGGAATCGTCGATGCATCGATCGACGGCATCCTGAACGTGACGGCGATCGTCGTGTGCTTCGTGGTCGTGCCGATCGTGGTCGAACTCGCGACACGCGGGCGAAGCCTCGGGCGTCTGGCCGTCGGTGGTCGCATCGTGCGCCTGGACGGCGGTGCGGCCGGGTTCCGGCATGCATTCATCCGGGCCCTGGTCGGCGTGCTGGAGATCTACATGACGTTCGGCGCGATCGCGATCCTGGCCGGTGCGTTCACGGCCCGATCGCAGCGGCTCGGCGATCTGGTCGCCGGCACGTACAGCCAGCGCGTGCGTACCCCGCAGCTCGTCGCGCTCGCTCCGGTGATGCCCCAGGCACTGGCCGACTGGGCGCAGATCGCCGATGTCGCGCGGATGCCGGATCGCCTGGCACGGCGCGTCTCGCAGTTCCTGCAGCACGCGGAGCGGATGTCACCGCCCGCCCGCGCCCGCATCGCCCAGGAGCTCGTGACGGAGACGGCCCGCTACGTGTCGCCGCAGCCGGTCGCCCACCCGGAGCAGCTTCTGATCGCCCTCACGGTGCTTCGCCGGGAACGGGAGAGTCGTGCGTTGGCGATCGCCGACGCGCGCGCGGAGAAGCTCACCGGACGCCACGTCGGCGTCTGAGGCCCTTCGGCAGGCTCAGGGATCGACAGGCTCAGGGATCGACAGGCTCAGGCCCTTCGACAGGCTCAGGGATCGACAGGCTCAGGCGCGCATCGCCTCGTGACGCACGACGATCCACCCGGTCGGCACGGACACCCGCTCCGCATGCTGGGAACACAGGTCATGCGCGTTGGGGTGGTTCGTGCCACCCAGCGGACCGAGCGCGGCCATCTGGTCGCCGTAATCGTAGGTGAGCGTCGCCACCGCCTCACGGGCGCAGGTGACCTTCGAGCAGAGCCGTCCGTCCATCTGTGCCAGCGTAGAACGCTCCGCAGTCTCCGCGCGGATGCCGCGCGGGACACCTTAGACTTTCGTCATGCCCCGTCGCCGGTCCGATCGCACCAGTGCCGCGCCCCGTCGTGGGGCGCGCCACGGCCGTCATGGGCGCCTCGGACGCAGTGAGGTCGTGCGTCCGCCACTGCCGCCGCTGGAGGGTCGCGTGGACCGGTTCGACGTCACGATCGGCACCGCGGTGGAGTTCCTGCGCGGCACGTGGCCCGAGCTGCAGGAAGTGCGCTTCGAGATCGGCGCGCTGCCGCTCACTGCCGACACGACAGGTATCCCCCGCTGGCACCTCGATCGTGAGGGGCGCCGGATCGTGCTGTTCCGCATCCCGATAGAGCGGCTGCTTCCACCAGGACATGACGACGCCATGCACCGCCGGATCGCGATCGAGAGCGCGGTCTTCCGTGCCGCCGCAGAGTACGTCGGCAAGGATCCGTGGGAGTTCGGCCCCGATCAGGGATAGACGGTGACGGGGTCGGCGGCGGCAGCCCCCGACCAGATCGGCCAGCCTGCGATCTGGTTCGTGCCTGCCATGGTGATCGCGGCGTGCACTGGAGCGTCCATCGTCAGCGAGTACGTGCTGCCCTGGGAGAGATCGATGGCAGCGGTGCCGCCGGCGGGAACGGCGATCTCCTGTGCAGCGCCGCCTGCGGTGGGTGCGAGAGTGGCCGAGACCGCTGAGTCACCGGAATTGACCAGGTGGATTTGCGGGCGCGGGCCGTTCGGCACGGCGATGAGCACTTCGCTGGAAAGCTGAGGGGCCGGTGTCATCCAAGCGAAGTCGGCACCAGCGCCGATGCCGCTGACCTGACGGACGGCTCCGACCACCGGCACTTCGGCCGTGACGTCGACGGTGTACATGCCGGTCTCCAGCCCGTCGAGGTTCACTTCCGCCGGGATCCCCGCATCCAGGGGGACGGAGAGTTGCCGCACGACCTCATCGTCTGCTCGGACGGTGATGCTCGCCTCTCCGCTTTGATCGGTCGCCATCAGCCTGAGCAGCGAGACAGGGTAGTCGGCGTTCTCGACCAGCACCTGAACACCCGCGAACGTGAGGTCGGTGCGCGGAGACCCCGCCGTGTCCTGCAGGTCGATTCCGGATGGGTCGAGCGTGCGGATGAGTGAGGACTGCAGCACCGCACGCAGCGGCGCGCCGGCGGCGGTGACTCGAACGACGGGTTGCTGCAGTCCCGCAGCGACGGACGCCAGTGGTACAGCGAGCTGAGTACCGGCAGGCACGAGCGTCGTGGTCGACGACTGCTCGCTTCCGAACACCGTGATCGTCGCCGTGGCGGTGACGTCACCGGGGTTGGACAGGATGATGAGGTCGCTCGTTCCGGTCTCGACGGTGCCGCCGACCAGCCACGACTCTGTGCTCGGCTCGCGGCATGCGCTGCCGGCCAGACCGGAGAGGTCGTCGGCAGCCAGCGAGATCGACTCCGCCGCGGCGATCAGCGCGGCAGAGCCCTGATCGGGGCTGCCGACGATCTTGCTCGGGCCGGTCGCCGGACCGCTGAAATCGGCGGTGGATAGATCGACGGCTGCGAGCTCGGAGCTCTCACTCGTGCCGACGCTGTCGCGTGTCAGCGCGAAGTCGCCTGCGGAAGACATCTGTCCGGCATTCTGCGTGTTGCGGCCGATCGCGCGGAAGTCCCCGGTGCACACGAGCGTCGAGTCTCCTGCGGTCGGCGTCACGGACACCTGAGCGGGTTCGTTCACCACGCCGGGCCACGGCAGAGCGACGGCGGCCGTCACGCCCACCACGCAGCCGACTGCGACAGCCGCTCCGACGAGCAGCCTGGCGCCCGTGGCGACGACACGGATCGCACGGTTCTGGGTCATCGCTCCTCCTCCCGGTCGGTGCTGTGTTCGGCTTCGACGCCCTGCTCCGGATCGGATTCCTCGAGCGCATCCTCAGCGGTCTCATCGTCGGCATCAGCGGTGTCGTCGGGGGCATCGGCAGTGTCGGCGTCTGCATCAGCGGTGTCGTCGATGTCGTCTTCGCCGTGCGGATCGCGCTGATCCGGATGCTCTTCGTGCGCCTGATCGTCGTGGCGCCTGGGAAGCACGATCGGCTCTTCGGGCGATCGTCCGACGATGCGCGACTGCGCGCGCGCGGCGCGCCTGGAGGAGCGAGTGGGGATCGCGAGCAGGAGCGCCGCGAACAGGACGATCAGCTGCAGCGTCGTGACGGCGGTGGCCGTGCCTTCCTGCACGTTGCTGAGGGCTGCCCGCTCAGCGGGCGTGGCCTCGAGGCGCCAGAGCACGCCCTTCTCCGTCTCCCCGACCTTCACGAACCCGGCGCGCTGGTCGAGGGCGGTGATCGCTGCCACTCGGAAGGCGCGGGCGGCATCCGACTCATCGGTGTCGACCTGATCGAGAAGGACGAAGTGGATGCCATGAGCGCCGAGTTCGGACGGCGCGTCGAAGGTGCGCGTCGAGAGCAGATCCACCGACAGCGCGCTGATGTCCGTCCCCGGCGGCCTGGTGGCGGTGCTGAGCATCGTCGTCTGCGCCCCGAGCGTCTCACTCGCGCCCCACACGACCTCAGCCGCCAGTCCGCCGTCGTTTTGCGGAACGAGGACGAGAGTCGCGATATCGCGGTCACCCTTCGCCTCGGCCGCGACAAAGGCAGGAAGAGTGCTCTCCGGCCCTTCGGTGAGCACGGTGCGGTCGGTGTGCAGAGCGGTGAGGGCAGGCACCGCGCACAGCGCGAGCGCGAGGCCCGCGACGGTGACCGCGGACACGCGCAACTTGGGCAGTGTCACGGCGGTGTCGAGCGTGACCAGTGCCGCGCCGACGACGCCGGCCCAGGCGAGGCTCAAGCCGGTGCCTGGCCAGATCTCGACGGGCACGCCGTTCGCGAAGCTGACGACCACGCCGACTGCGACGAATGCCGTCGCGAGACCCGTCATCGCGACGGCGAGAAGGGTGATGCCCGCACCCCACCGAGGCGCGATCGCCGCGGCCAGAGCGAGCAGCGCGATCGGAACGATGAGCAGCGGCGCCCAGACGGCGACTGCCGGGTCGATCACTTCGGTCCAGCCGGCCAGATCGGAAGTGGGGAATCCTGTCGCCAGCAGCAATCGTCCTGCGCTGTCGCCTGCGACCTGCGGGCCGGCCCACGCCAGCCCCGGATCGGCGAAGACCGCCCAGAGGTCGCCGTACCGAACCTGCCAGATCACCAGCGGCGCGAACAGCACCGCAGTGGGGGCCAGCATCCAGAGCAGACGGACCGCACCGTGGAACCAACCGCGGGTCAGCACGATCACGAGGGCTGTGGCCCAGAGCAGGCCGAGGGCCGGGGCGAGCACCGGCGCGCATGCGAGGACGGCGGCGAGAATGATGGATGCCGCACCGGCCGCACCCCAAGAACGATGCGCGACGACTGCGGCGTGGAAGAGCCACGGCAGCAGCAGATGCAGCAGAACAGCAGCCGGTCGGCCTTCGACCAGGGCGGTGAGGAAGGTAGGCGCGAGCGCCCATGCAACGCCGCCGAAGATGCGCAGGCCGCCGCGGTCGGTGATCCGCGTCGCCGCGAACCAGCCCCCGAGCACGGCGAGAGGAAGGGCGAGCAGCCAGAGCAGCACGATCGAGAATGAAGGAGCGCCGGCCCACAGCGTCCCGAGCACGGCGATGACTCCGGAGAAGGGATCTGCCGGGCCGACGACTCCGATGCCGAGGCCGTGCTGACCCCACGCCGCGTCTTCCCAGAGCGCCGCGACGGTGTTGCGCAGGGGCAGCAGGGCTCCCCCGCCGATCGCCGGCCACGCCAGCAGCGTGAAGAACGATGCGACGCCGACCACGAGAGCACCGAGCACCGCCCAGGCACCGCCGCCCGAGAAGAAGTTCAGTTCGCTGAGCGCGCCGCCCTCGCTGCCATGGCCGTCGTCGAGGCGTCGACTCAGCTGCGCGCGCGTCATGCGCAGCGGGGCGATGCTCGACCAGGTCGCGGTGCGGGAGGAGCGGATGCCCTTCCGTGAATGCGCGACGGCGCCGACACGCACCATCGCCATGATGGCCGCGCCCCACTCGGGGAACACCGATGCCGGACGTTTGCCGATCAGATGCACGATGGTGCGCCACAGCGCCAGAGGCAGCAGCGAGAGCCAGTGCAACGGGACCGCTGCCGCCGGAGCGTAGGAGAGGCGGCGGTGCAGCTGTGCGAGCCGCGTGACGTAGGCGCGTTGCGCTGCGTTGCGCGGAAGGGCTGCAGGCCCGTCCGGGTGCACGGACACGCGCGCGCCCGGTGCCAGCACGACGCGGGCGCCCGAGAGCCGTGCACGCACGCCGAGGTCGAGCCCCTCGTCCGCACCGGCAAGGGCGGGGTCGGGCCGAAGCCGATCACGTGCCTCGCTGCGGATCAGGATGCCGCGGACATCCGAGCCGAGCGCGTCTTCACCCCTGTCGTGCTGACCCTGGTCGAGCTCGCCTGCTGCCAGTTCGACCGAGCGACCCAGCGTGGTCATGGTGACACCGAGCGATACGAGCTCGCGTTCGTTGTCGACGTTCACGAGCTTGGGTGCCGCGAACGCCGCGGACGGCGAGCGCTCCAGTGCCCCCGCGAGTTGTGCGAGGGCCTGCGGGTGCGGTGCGGTGTCGTGGGCGAGCAGCCATACCGCGGCGCCTTCGGCCACGCGCGGCCTGGCGAGTTCCACGGCCTCGGCGTACGAGGTTCCGCCGTGCGCTTCGATGATGCCTTCCACGACAGCCGCGACGGCGTCGCTGGCGCGCGCACCCGATCCATCGCCTGATACGACCAGTGTGACCGCATCGGGGCGTCGGGCCTGGAGAGTCAGCGCGTCGAGTGTCCGCAGCAGCTGTGCATGCGCGGATGAACCGGGGCGCGCGACGATGATGGCATGAACTGGGGTAGGCATGGCCTGGTCAGCCTATGCTCTGACTTCGCCGCCCGCGGTCACCCCGCCCGGCGTGCCCGGCAAGCTATGAAGGATCAGCCGGCGCTGCGCTTGAGCTTGCGGCGCTCGCGCTCGCTGAGCCCGCCCCAGATGCCGAAGCGCTCGTCATTGTTCAGCGCGTACTCGAGGCATTCGCCACGCACGTCGCACGAGGAGCAGATCTGCTTCGCGTCACGAGTCGAACCGCCCTTCTCGGGGAAGAACGCCTCAGGGTCGGTCTGCGAGCACAGTGCATCCGTCTGCCATGACAGGGTGCTTCCCTCGTCGGGCTCTGCTCGCCTGACCCCGGGTACCCCGAGATTGACCGGATCAACAAACCAGTTCTCGGGAACGTCGGAACGGTAACCCGTCATGTCGCTCTCCTTGCCCTTCAGAATGCCCCCCACCGGGCCTTGCTGAACTAATTACACCCGTGTCATTCGCTGCGGTCAAGTCGCAGATACTAAAGCCTCAATCGAGGATTGAAGGTTCACGGCGTGTCTACGGCGTGTCGCTTCAGGCGGGATTCAGTACCGGGCATCTCGGGCGTGTTCATCGGTTGGGATCGGCTACCGATCGTCGACGAGAAGTGCGGTGATCGACAATCGAGCGGATCAGCTGCCGGGCTGCGCGATGAACGCCTCGCCGACGCCGCTCAGCAGCACCGATGTCTCATCGATCGCGAAGGCGGCCGTTCCGACCGGAACAGCGAGCGCGACACCGTCGGCACCCGTGACACTGACTTCTCCCCCGGTCGAGAGCACCATCGCGGGGCCGGAGACCTCCATCGACAACGGCGTGCCCTCGAGCACGACGCGCCGCAATGCGAAATCCGGCACCTCGATCGGATAATCGGTAACCGCGTCGGCCGCAGGTGCCAGCACCGGCACCTGGGCCGGGGTGGTGTCGAGCACCGACAGCAGTTCGGGCACATCGATGTGCTTCGGCGTCAGCCCGCCGCGCAGCACGTTGTCGCTCGCCGCCATGATCTCGACGCCCAGGCCGGAGATGTAGGCGTGCAGGAGCCCCGCGCGCAGGAAGATCGCCTCGCCACGGCCGAGGACGAGGTAGTTCATCAGCAGCGCGACGACCACACCGGGGTCGCCGGGGTATCGTCCGGCGATCGCTCGCACCGCCTCGAGTTCTGCGTCGAATTCATCGGACGATGCACCGGCGAGTGCGGCGATGATCTCATCGACCTCGCGCTGCGCGTCGCCGGAGAGCAGCCAGCCGACAGCATCCCTCAACGCATCCTCATCGCTGCCGCCCTCGAGTCGCGAGCGCAGCGCGCGCACGCCGGACGACGCGCCCAGCGCATCCAGAAGTCGCAGCGTACCGGCGACGGGACGCAATCCTCCGAGCGCCTCGAAGCGGTCGCTGAGCGCGACGATGAGCTCGGGCTTGTGGTTGGCGTCGCGGTAGTTGCGCGCGGGGTCGTCCGCGGCGAGGTCCCGCTCCTTGTCCCAACCGTCTCGTGCCTGGGTGATCGTGGGGTGCACCTGGATCGAAAGCGGATCAGCAGCGGCGAGCAGCTTCAGCAGATAGGGAAGAGTGCCCCCGGTGACCGCATCGAGCGTCGAGCCGCCTGCGACGTCCGCGGGGTCGCCGGCGTGGTCGCCGAACCAGACTTCGGCCTCCGCGACGCCGGTGGACTCGCGTCCCTCCAGGTCGGCGAGGAGGGATGTCGACCCCCAGGCGTAGTCACGGGGTTCGTTCGACAGGCTCAGCAGCATGGCACCAGCGTAGCGATCCGGACGTGGCACAGCAGGCGGCGGGCTTCGGCGCGGTAGCCTGAACCCGATGGCGCAGTACACGAAGCATCCAGTGACAGCCCCGCCCACCGCGCCGGAGCGCGAGTCGACGGGGCATCTGCTGTTGCGCGGCTACGTCATCCTCGTTTTCGTCGCAGGTTTCGCACACACCGCCCTGTACAACCTCCTCGGCATGTACGGAGCCGGCGCGGTGATGATCGTGCTCACACTCGCCGCCCTCGCGATCGGCATTCCGATGATCGCGCGCGCCAGGCCACATCCGTTCCCCTGGCGGCGGCTGCCGTGGTCCGCGCTCGGGTACGTGGCGCTCGCGCTGGTGTCGGTGACGTGGTCCCAGTGGCGGCTCCCCACGGTCCTGACCTGGCTGCTGCTCGTCGCCGTCACCGTGAACGCGCTCCTGATCGCCCACGTCCTCAGCTGGCACGGGATCGTGCGAGCGCTCGCATCTGCGTTCAAATGGATTCTCGGGCTGTCCCTCGCTCTGGAACTCTGGGTGTCGCTGGTCGTGCGCGGGCCCCTGCTGCCGAACTTCCTCACGCTTCCCGATGATGACATCAATCCGCACTGGTACTGGGTGCGCGACAACCTGTTCGACGGCGGGCGCATCCAGGGCATCGTCGGCAATTCCAACATGCTCGCGATCATCAGCCTGTTCGCGATCGTCACGTTCGGTGTGCGCTTCGCGCTGCGCGCACGGTGGCGCACGACACTCGTGATGTGGATGCTGGTCGCGGCGTACATGATGGTCCGCGCGTCGTCGGCGACGACGTACGTATGCGCACTCGCGGCGGGTGTCGTCCTCATGATCGCACTGCTCATCCGCCGGGCCCGCACACCGGGGGCGCGCGCACGGATCTACGCGATCAGCGGTGGGGCTGTCGTCATCGTCGTGGCCGCCCTGATCGTGTTCCGCCGACCGCTGTTCGAGATGCTCGGCCGCAGCGCAGACCTGACCGGACGCACCGACGTCATCTGGGCGAAGGTGCTGGAACGCGCAGCGACTCACCCCGTGATCGGCAACGGCTTCTCGAGCCCCTGGATCCCGACCGACCCGTCGTTCGACGGGTGGATCATCGATCAGGGCATCACCGTGTTCCACGCGCACAACATGTGGCTCGATGTGCTCATGCAGCTCGGCGCGGTGGGCGTGGTGCTCATGGCTGCGGCGTACTTCGGACTGCTCTGGCGCGCCTGGTTCTTCGCCGCCGATCGACCGCGATGGAATCTGCGCGCCGATCGACCGTACTCCCCTCTGACGCTGCTCCCTCTGCTGTTCACGGTCATCCTGCTCGTTCAGGGCCTCGCGGAGTCCACTCCGATCATGCTCTGGGGATGGCTGCTGCTGATCCTCTTCTCGTTCAAGATCAAGTCGGTTCCCCTGGTCGGCGTCGGGCTCAACGAGCAGTCCCGCGTGACCGAGCACGGCAGTACGGCGCGGCGGGTCCCGTGAGCTCAGCGGCGGATCGGGTGAGCCGTCTGCTCGGCTCCGTCGAGATGGCGCGGGCGTACACGCTCGCGGCGCTCACCGCGACGTTCGCTTCATTCGCGATCGAGCAGATGACGTCGTCGACGACGTACGCGACGATCATCGTCATCCTGTGCGTGCTCGGCGTGGCGATCCTCTTCGTGCGACGGGAGGAGCTGTCGCTGCTGCGGCTCGCGCCCTCGTCGCTGCTCGCGTTCCTCGCACTAGCGCTCGCGAGCCTGATCTGGACGACGGATCGCTCCGACTCGCTCGTCGGATGGATCTGGACATTCGGATTCGCGGTGCTGGCGATCACGATCGGACATATCCGCGACACGCTGCAGACCGTGCGCGCGATCGGCGACACGCTGCGGGCGCTGCTGCTCGCCTCGCTCGCGGTGGAGATCCTCTCCGGCATCCTCCTCGACGTACCCATCTCGTTCCTCGCCGTCGAGGGGAATCTCGCGATCGGCGGGCCCATCCAGGGAATCTTCGGCACCCGCAACATGCTGGGCTTCATCGCGGTGATCGCGCTGATCACGTTCTTCATCGAATGGCGCACCCAATCGGTCATCGCGCCCATCGCGGTTCCGTCGATCGCGCTCGCCGGCTTCCTCGCGCTCGTGTCGGCGTCTCCGACGGTGCTGGTGCTGGCTGTCGCCGTCGGCGTCGTGACCGCGGCCCTGACGATCGTGCGGCACACGTCGGCGGCGCATCGCAATCTGGTGCAATGGATGCTGGGGGCACTGGCTGTCGCTTCGCTCGTCGTGGCTTTCGCGTTCCGGCATCCGATCATCGCCTGGATGGGCGCAGGGTCCGATTTCTCCATCCGGGCTGATCTGTGGAACAAGATCCTCGACTTCGTGGCGATCAGACCTCTTCAGGGCTGGGGTTGGTTCGGTCCGTGGCAGCGAGGCGAGTATCCGTTCACATACATCAACTACCTGCTCAACGACCAGCACCAGACGGCATTGAACGCCTTCTTCGACGTGCTGCTGCAGCTCGGCATCGCCGGCTTCCTGCTGTTCCTGATCCTGGGCGGCGTCGCATTGATCAGGTCATGGCTGGTCGCCAGTGTGCGCCACTCGGTCGTCTACGCCTGGACGCCGCTCGTGCTCGTCACCCTCGCCGTCGATTCGATGTTCGAGAGCTTCACGCTCGCCGGAGCAGGCTGGTTCATGCTCGTGCTGTGCGCGCTGCGCGCAGGGCAGTCGAGGTCGTGGCGCGAGAACATCGACGCCGCGAACACGGGGGCTATCCCGACGCTGCGACCGCAGGAGTGATGCGGCCTCAGCCCAACGTGTTGAGCTTCTCAGCCCACGCGAGCGCATCGCGCACGCCGTCGTCGACTGAGCGCTCTGATCGCCACCCCAGCACGGACGCAGCACGGGCGACGATCGCGTAGGCGCCAGCCTGATCGCCAGGGCGGCGATCGGCCTCGATGACCGGCATCGGCTGATCGGTCACTCGCTCGAAGGCTGCGACAAGCTCCCGGACTGTGACTCCGTCTCCCGTACCGATGTTGATGACCTGGTAGGGGTCGGATGCTGTCGCGACCTCATCGAAGCGCTGGACGGCCGCCACATGGGCGAGCGCGAGATCCCATACATGGATGTAGTCGCGAAGCCCGGTACCGTCGCGCGTCTCCCAGTCGGTCCCGGTGATGGTGAAGGGCTCGCCTGCGGCGCGTGCCTGCATGATCCGCCCCAGCGCGTGCGACGGCGTCGGGTTCTGCAATCCGGTGCGCAGACGCGGATCGGCGCCGATCGGGTTGAAGTAGCGCAGCGATATGGCCCGCACATCTCCTGCCCTCGCCGCGTCAGCGAGGATGTTCTCGACCATGGCTTTCGACGTCGCATAGGGGCTAGAGGGCGCGAGTGGGGCTGCCTCGTCGACGCCCTCTCCGCCTTCGCCGAAATACACCGCGGCAGAAGAGCTGAACACGACGCGGACGATGCCGACTCTGCGAAGGTTGTTGAGCAAGATGACGGTCTTGCCGACGTTCGTGTCGTAATAGCCGAGTGGGTCCTCCATCGACTCCGGCACGACGATCCGCGCGGCGCAGTGAACGACGACGTCGATGTCGGGGTGCTCGGCTGCGATCCGCTCGACCAGTGCACGATCCGCGATGTCGCCGACGTAGAGGTTGCGTCCTTCGCCGAACTCCGGGCGGCCGGTGGAAAGGTCGTCGAGAACAACTGTCTCGATGCCCGCTTCGATGCACGCCGTCGCGACAGTGGAGCCGATGTATCCGGCGCCGCCGGTGATAAGAGCCTTCATTGCGAGCAATCGTAGCCCGAACGTTCCTGGTACAGAGGGATGGGCGCGCTCTGCGGCGTTCCACATGACCGGAAGGTAGGCTACTCGGTGCCCGCTGAACAGCCGAGCGCCCACCCGGGCGGGGCGAAGCAATCCCCGGAGATCTCGCCCGTGACCCACGTCCTTCAGAACGTCGTCTTCCCCCTCGACCGCGACCCCGACCTCCTCCCGCTCTACGCCGATCCCGAGACCTGGTCCGTGATCGACGAGGAACCGGTCCGCGTCTCGAACCGCGCGCATCTGGGCAACATCCTCAGTCGACACAGCGCACGTATCGTCTCGGGTCGACGAGTCTCGCTCGGCACCTACTTCAACGCCTTCCCTGCCTCGTACTGGCAGCACTGGACGAGCGTGCGCGAGGTACGGCTGACCGTGCGCACCAAGGGTCCTGCGACGATCCTGGTCTATCGTTCCAACGGCTCCGGAGTGCGCCAGCGCGTGGACACCAGAGAGGTAACGGGCGACGCGGAGACCTCGTTCGATCTTGCGTTGACGCAGTACAGCGACGGCGGCTGGATCTGGTTCGACGTCGTGGCCGACGAGAAGTCCGCCATCCTGGAAGGCGCCGAATGGACGACCGAACAGGAGCCGACACGCGTCGGCAAGGCTTCGCTCGGCATCACGACCTACAACAAGCCGGATTACTGCGTCGAGACCCTCCAGTCGCTGGCGGCATCGCCCGACGCGCTGGAGTTCGTCGACCGGATCTTCCTCATCGATCAGGGAACGCAGCTCGTGGCGGAGCAGGAGGGCTACGACGAGGTCGCGGCTGAGCTAGGCGACACGCTTCAGGTCATCAGGCAGCCCAATCTCGGTGGCTCGGGCGGTTTCGCCCGTGCCATGCACGAGACCCTGCAGCGCCCGGAGAGCGACTTCGTGCAGCTGCTCGACGATGACGTGCGGCTCGAACCCGAGTCCGTGCGCCGCTCGATAGTCTTCGGTCGGTTCGCGACCAACCCCGTACTCGTGGGCGGTCACATGTTCGATCTGCTCGATCGACCCAAGCTCCATGGCTGGGCGGAAGTGCTCGACAAGGTTCCGTTCATGTGGCGCAACCTCTACCAGGAGAAGATGCCGCACGACTTCGGTGCATCGAACCTGCGCCAGTCGAAGCTGCTGCACATGCGCATGGACGCGGACTACAACGGATGGTGGATGTGCCTCATCCCTCTGGACGCGATCCGCAAGGTCGGGCTCTCGTTGCCGGCGTTCATCAAATGGGACGACGCCGAGTTCTGCCTCCGCGCCGGTGAGGCAGGCTTTCCCACGGTCTCGATGCCGGGCGTCGCGCTCTGGCACGTGTCGTGGGTCAACAAGGACGACTCGATCGACTGGCAGGCGTACTTCCACGCGCGCAACCGCATCGTCGCGGGGCTGCTGCACTCGGAAGTTCCGCGTGGCGGCCGTCTGCTGAAGCACAGCCGCCGCGTCGACCTCAAGCACCTCATGATGATGCAGTACTACCCCGTCGCCCTGCGTGCCCAGGCGCTGCGCGACGTGCTCTCTGGGCCCGCCCACATGCGCGAGAACCTGGCGACGGCGATGCCGCACGCCCGCTCTCTCGCCACCGAGTACGCCGAGACTGTGGTGCATCGCGATCCATCGACGGTGCTCCATTCACGACATGGGCGCCAGGTATACAAGCAGCTCTCGAAGAACGAGTTCGACAGCCCAAGCGGCATGCAGCTCCGGTGGTTCACGTTGAAGACCCTCGTCACGCACTGGCTGCACACGCCTGATCCGGCGAACATCGCACAGCCCGAGGTCGAATTCGGCAAGGAGGATGCGCACTGGTGGCGGCTTCCTGCGTTCGACAGCGCACTGGTGAGCGCCGCTGACGGATCCGGCAAGAACATCTATACGCGCGACCGCAAGAAATACCGTCAGATGCTGCGTGAGACGATGCGCCTGCACGCCGAATTGAGGCGTCGCTGGCCCGAACTGCAGAAGCAATACCGACAGGCGTTGCCCGACCTCGTCTCCCCGGCATCCTGGCAGCAGATCTTCGAGGAGAAGGCATGACCGCGGCCCCCGCTGCATTCGACCCCGCGTCGGCGACGATCGTCATCGTCACATACAACCGCTCGCATCTGCTCACCCGGCTACTCGAGAGCATCACGGCCATGGATCCGAAGCCCGGCAACGTCGTGATCATCGACAACGCATCGGCTGACGACACGACCGCAGTGGTCGACTCATTCCGCGAGCGCGTCGGCACGGAGATCGTGTACCGCAAGCTGGAGACCAACACCGGCGGATCCGGCGGGTTCAGTGAGGGCATGCGCACCGCGTACGAACTGGGTTCCGAGTGGATCTGGATGATGGACGACGACGTCGAGGTGATCTCGGACGGCCTTGCCCGCATGGGCAAGTGGACCCCTCGTTTCAAGAGCATCCAGGGTCGCCGCTACGACTACGACGGCAGCGAGTTCTACTGGCAGTACCGGATCGCCGAGCGGATGGGCATCCCCATCCCCTTCGCACCGGCCGGGTTCGATGCATCTGGCTACAAGGAGATGAACAGCGGATGCTTCGAGGGGATGTTCATCCACCGCTCGATCGTCACGCAGATCGGACTCCCCGATCACCGCTTCTTCATCTACTGGGATGATCAGATGTACGGCTGGCTCGCCTCCAGGCTGACCACCGCCGTGATCGTGAACGAGTTCGTGCTTCGCCGCACTCGCGAGATCAAGCAGTGGGACATGGGCGTGCGCCACATGAACGCCTCGAGCAACGCCTACCGGTACTACATCATGCGCAACCGCGCGTTCATCAAGAACTACTACCGCGAGCACGGCGTCTACAACCCTGTTCTCTTCGGCCTGGGCACCACGGCGACGTTCTTCAAGGAGCTCATCCGACTGCTGTTCGTCGAGCGCACTGTTCGGGGTACGAGCAATCTTTTCCGTGGCATCCGTGATGGTGGCAAGATCGGTCGCGACCGTACCTGGAAGCCCATGCCGGCATTGGAGAACTGATGAGCGACGAGCAGCAGCCCCGAGCCGAGTGGATCTTCCCCGAGCCGAAGCAGAGCAACAAGGGTCGCATCTGGCTGATCGTGGGCTTGTCCGTCCTGGCGCTGGCCATCGTCGGCGCATTGCTGTTCTTCTTCCTACCGCGGGACGGCGAGGTATCACCGACACCGAGCCCGACTGCGACGAAGACTCCCACGCCGACACCCACATTCACGCCCACGCCCACGCCCACTGCCATCCCGACTGCCGACCCGACTACGGCCCCTGAGCCCACGCCGCCGCCGGTGCCGGATCCCGACATCGCGACATTCGCTGCCCAGGTGCAGCCACGACTCGATGACGCCTCGACGGGGCTTTCGATCGCGGCCGGATCAAGCGGTCAGGACGCCGCTCAGGTCATCGAGACGCTCCAGCAGGATGCCGGACACCTGTCGGATGCGGCGGCTCCGAGTTCGATCTCGTCGGCGTGGTACGAGGCTGTCGGACAGTACAGCGCGCGGCTCGGCGAGCTTCGCGGGGCGTTCGAGGGTGGCGGAGACACGCAGAGCGCCATGGGTGCCGCCACCGCCGCGCTGCAGGAGCTCCGCACGCTCGTCGGCGTCTGAATGTGACGCTCGTCGACGGCGCTTCATCACTCGTCGCCGTCGACTGACCAGGGCTCGAGACCTGCAGAGCCGCACTCGATCCCTGGGACGACAACGGGGTCCCCACCTGGTAGCTCGCAGATGGTCAGTGGCGGCACCGGCAAGCTCTTCGGCGAGGTCAATGCATCGCCTGACTCCGCGACAGAGCCCTGACTCTGGGGGTTGCCACCGGATGACTGGAACTCGATGTCAACGCGCAACGCGCCTTCCTGCCACAGCTGAGTGCACGCAGCCAGAATGCGTTCCTGCGAGTCGTCTCCCGCAGCAACGGTGATCTCGATCCCTTCGACCGGATCCCCCGCATCCACGAGGATGATCCCGTCGGCGCACAGCGCTGTCGCCTCTGCGACGACCGTCGGCGCCGGCGATGCCGTGAAAGTCTGCGACATGAACACACCCAGCACGGCAACGGCGCCGATCGAGAGCACGCCGGCGCCGCCCAGCACCAGCCTCCGCGCGCGACGTCCCCGCACCGCTTCGGCTGTCAGCCCGCTGTCAGCCCGCACCTGACGCAGCAGCTCCGCCCTCAACCGCCCGCGGTATTCCGGATCGATCCGTTCGTCGTGCGACATCACGCCTCCAACCAACCGTCCAACGCCCCCGGGTGCAGAGCTTCCACGGCCACGCGCAGGCGTTTCTTCGCGCGATTCAGTCGGGTGCGGATCGTCGCGGCTGGCAGTCGCATCAAGGTCGCGACTTCCCGCGGCCGGAGGTTCTCGATCACGCACAGCGCCAGAACCTCCTGATCTGAGCGCGAAAGCCCTTCGAACGCCGTGCGCAGCGGTGCGTGCATCCCCTCCAGCGTCAACTGTTCCAGCACCGTGTCTGCGTGATCGGACACCCTGTCAACGCGCAAGCCGCGCAGCGCGCTCTCATATCGCTTGCGCGAACGGACTGCATTGCGCGCGACGTTGACGGTGGTCACGAGAAGCCAGGCGATGACGGAGCCGTCCACGATGCGCACGTGGTCGCGCTTACGCCAGGCCTCAAAGAACACGATCGAAGTGATGTCTTCTGCATCCGTCGCACCCCTGACGAAGCGACGCGCCTGACGATGGACGCGGTCGACGTGACGATCGAAAATCGATGCGAATGCCGCATCATCGCCGTCCCGCGTCCGCGCCCAGAGCGCTTCGTCTGAGGTCTGCGCTCTTGCGTCCACAATCTGATTATCGTGTGTCATGCCAGGGTCAGCGCGGAGTGCACCCTGATCAGGCCCGGGCCGTAGCGCTCGTCGAGCTCTTGCTGCAAGGCACCGTCGAAGTCATACACGACCGTGATGCCGATCACGCCGGTCACCCCGTCCATGCCGGCGATGGTGAGTCCACGCGCCGCGTACTCGTCCATGACCTCTTGAAGGAGCGCTTGGCGGTCGGCCTCTGTGTAGTCCACCGTGATGACACACAGAGCGCCGCCCCACACCTCACGCAGGCGCTGTTCCGCTGCGACCGCATCGCCGCGCACTGCGACGGTGACGATGTTGAGTCCGGCGTACACCGCATAATGGTGCAGCTGCTCCAGCGGATCAGCGTCATCGGGCACCGGGGGAAGCGGACTGCGATCGATCCACATCGTGGCGTAGCCGTCGAGCGTCGCGGCGACACCGCCCACCGCGTACAGTGCTTCCTGGTTCGCCGTGCTCTCGTCGAGGATGCGCCACCCTCCATCGGGCTCCGGGCAGGCCGTCGGAAGCGGCGGGCCCATCGCTGAAGTGTCTGCGCGCGGAGGTTCGGGCGCCGCGGTAACGGTCTCCACCGTTAGTTCGTTCGTCTGCGCGTCGTAGATACCGGTGACGACGTATTCACCCCAGCGCACGCCCATCGCCTCTTCATACGTTCCTGGCACAACCATCCAGTCCCAGTCGACGAGCCTCGGACCTCCACCGCATAGCGGTGGCCACGACTGCATGACTACGAAGCAGAGGTCAGCCTCTCCATCGCGCTCGATGACCATGACCGGATGATCGGTCGTCAGCAGCGGCGAAGCAGCTGCCGTCGCCGCCGAATCCGAACTCGACGTCTGCGGCACAGGTCGCGGTGCCCCACACCCCGCTGCCCCGACCACGACGGCCAGCGCGATCACAACACCGACTACACGACTCACCGTCTGGCTTCCCTCCGACCGTGGAGGCTTCCGCGAATGCCCCTCACTCTGTAGTGTCCGCAGCAGCGAAAACGTCACAGGTCGGGTGGGCATCGCCAGTGGTCAGCGCGACGCGGAGTCCTGGTTGTAGCGGTCCAGCACCTCATTGATACCGGCATCCAGCACGAGCGCGCCCTTGTCGAGATACAGGCCGCGCGTGCAGAAACGCCGCAGGTCTCGCTCGTTGTGGCTGACGAAGAACAGGGTGCGTCCATCAGCGAGCAGCTCATCGATGCGCCTGTAGCACTTGTCACGAAACGCCTTGTCGCCGACCGCAAGCACTTCGTCGACCAGCAGGATCGGCTCATCGAGCTGCGACACAACGGAGAACGCGAGACGTACCTTCATCCCGTTGGACAGATGTTTGTAGGGTGCGTCCTGAAAGTCTTCGAGCTCCGCGAACTCGATGATGTCGTCGTAGCGACGACTGACCTCGGTCTTCGACATGCCGTGCAGGCCGGCGGTCAGTCGTACGTTCTCCCGCACGGTGAGATCGCCGACGAAGCCACCGGTGATCTCGATGAGCGGGGCAACGCCGCCGTTGACCGTGACCGAGCCCTCGTCTGGCAAGAGCACCTTGGCGACGAGGCGCAGCAGCGTGGATTTCCCCTGCCCATTGCGTCCGACCACACCGATCGACTCTCCCGGCTGGACGGTGAACGAGACACCCCGAAGAGCCCAGAACTCCCCTGACGCCTTGCGACGTGACGCGTTGGCGAACAGGTCTTTGAAATTTCGACGACCGCGCCGGTTGCGGCGGAAGCGCACACCCAGTCCGTTGACCTCGATCGCAGCGACCATCACAGCTCCTTCAGCACGGAACGCTCAAGAGAGCGGAACACCCAGAGCCCGAGGACGAAGATGCCGATCGTCATAACGACGCTGATCAGGATCGTCGTCGTGTGCCACTGGTCTGGGAAGAAGCCGACCCGGTACAGCGTGAAAATTCCGGCAAGCGGGTTGAACGCCCCGATCGTGTCGAATGGGGCTGGGAGGTCGTTGACACTGTAGATCACAGGGGACGCGTAGAACAGCGCTCGGAGTATCAGTGCAGTGGTGCGTTCCAGATCGGCGTAGAGCACGCACAGCGGTGCGACGAGCAGGCCGAGGCCCACGAGCAGCACCATCTGCAGGATGATCGCGACGGGGAACCACAGCAGCGACCAGCCGATGGTGATCTTATCCGCATTGAAGATGATGAACATGGCAAGCACCGGGATGGAGAAGAGGAACTCCATCCCCTTGCTCAGCACGATGCGATTGACCCAGATCGAGCGTGGGATCGAGGTCGAGCGCACGAGTCTGGCGTCTTTGCGGAAGGCGCGCGTGAAATCAGAGACCGAGGTGTTGAACCACACCCACGGCAGCAGCGCGAGGATGAGGAAGACGATGTACGGCTGTTCGCCGATGCTGTTCCGGTGGAACACCTGGGTGAACACGAACCAGTAGATACCGCTCATGATCAGCGGGTCGAGAACCGACCACAGGTAGCCGAGCCAGCTGGTCGCGTACCGCACCTTCAAGTCACGGGCAGACAGCAGCCACAGCGAATGCATGTAGCGTCGCGGCGTCCCAGGTGCCGCCACCGTCGTCCTGCTCATCGCGCTCCCGTACAGATTCGAGGTGCCGCACGTCGAATATCACACACGCGCTCTGTCAGCGTAGCGGCGTCTGCCTGCATCATCCGATTCCTCCGCCGAGTTGCGCCCGCATCGCGGGGGCAAGCGTGGTCGCGAACATCTTCGTGAGGTGGTTGTCGTCGATATACACGGCGATGTTGCCGATGACAGGGCGGCAGATCGCATCCGGACAGAGCAGCGGTGTGAAGTCGATGAGCGTCACCCATTCGTCGATTTCAGCGGCCGGGTTCTCGGACTGCAGCGTGTCGCCCACCGCTCGAGACTGTTCTTGCAGTCGAGGTCACGCCAGCTGGTTGTTCCACATGGTCAGCGCCGAGCCGATGGCCATGTGCATATCCAGATACTGGTAAGTGCCGAGGCGTCCGCCGAAGTGGACGTCCTTCTCACCCTTCTGCAGCTCCCGGTATGCGAGCAATCCCTCGCGGTCGGCAGGTGTGTTCACCGGGTAGTACGGCTCATCGGCCTTCTCCGCGAAGCGCGAGAACTCGCGCATGATGATCGTCTTGTCATCCGGGTAGACATCCTTGCGCTCCGGGTGGAAGTGCTTGAACTCGTGGATGCGGGTGAACGGGATGTCCATGTCCGGGTAGTTCATGACGGGCGTACCCTGGAAATCGCCGATGTTCAGCACCTCACGCTCGAAGTCGAGCGTGCGCCAGCTCAGCTCCCCCTCGACGTTGTCGAAGTAGCGGTCGACGGGGCCGGTGTAGACGATGGGCACCTGTCCCACGAGCACCTTGCGGTTCAGCGGCTGCGACTCATCGAAGAAGTCGACGTCGAGCTTCACATCGATCTTCGGGTGGTCGGCCATCCGCTCGAGCCACGCGGTGTACCCGTCGGTGGGAAGGCCCTCCCACGTGTCGCTGAAATAGCGGTTGTCGTAGTTGTAGCGCACGGGGAGGCGGCTGACGATGTCTCCGGAGAGCTTGTGCGGGTCGGTCTGCCACTGCTTCGCGGTGTAGTCGCGGAAGAAGGCCTCGAACAGCGGTCGCCCGACGAGAGCGATGCCTTTCTCCTCGAAGTTCTGCGCGGTCTTGACGTCGTACTCCCCCGCCTGCTCCTTGATGAGCGCACGAGCCTCGTCGGGAGAATAAGCGGCCTGGAAGAACTGATTGATCGTGCCGAGGTTCACCGGCATCGGATACACGACGCTGTTGTGGTTGGTGTAGACCCGGTGCACGTAATTCGTGAACGTCGTGAAGCGGTTGACGTACTCCCAGACCGTCGCGTTGGAGGTGTGGAAGAGGTGCGCGCCGTAACGGTGCACTTCGATGCCCGTCTCGGGGTCTGCCTCGCTGTACGCGTTGCCGCCGATGTGCGGGCGGCGTTCGATGACAGTGACTTTGCGTCCGGCATCCGCGGCGCGCTCAGCAATGGTGAGGCCGAAGAAACCCGACCCGACGATGAGGAGATCCATGTGATCAATCGTATCTGCGGTCAGGCGTCAGCCTGTGTGGACGCTGTGTCGCCGCAGGCGCCGGCGAGTCAGACGCTCGCGCCGACGACCAGCCGGGGCGTCCCTGCCCAGCGCTCGGCATCCGTCACGGCACGTCCGTCTACCAGCAGTCGTATGCCCGGCAGCTCGGCGGGAGTGAGCTCACGGTAAGCAGCGTGGTCGGTGTGCAACACCGCAATGTCGACGTCGTCTCCCAGCGTGTACGGGTCGAGACCGAGCTTTCTCAGCTCCTCGTCGTCATACAGCGGGTCGTGGACGGACACTTTCGCGCCGCGCGCTTCGAGCGCGGCGACAGTCGGAAACACTCCGGAGAACGCTGTCTCCTTCACGCCGCCGCGATAGGACGCGCCGAGTACTACCGCGTGCAACCCCTCGAACGAACCGAGCATCGCTGCGGCCTGTGCGATGAGGCGTTCCGGCATCGACTCATTGAGTTCCCGCGCGGTGCGCACGATACTCGCGTCGGGATCCGTCGAGAGATAGAGCTTCGGGTACACCGGGATGCAGTGGCCGCCGACGGCGATACCAGGACGGTGGATATGACTGAACACCTGGGAGTTGCAGGCCTCGATCACCCGGTGGACGTCGATGCCGTTCGCTCCCGCGAAGAGCGCGAACTGGTTCGCGAGGCCGATGTTAACGTCTCGATACGTCGTCTCGGCGAGTTTGGCCATCTCTGCCGCTTCAGCGCTGCCGAGATCCCAGACACCGTTGGCACGGGGCAGATCCGGACGTTCATCGAACTGCAGCACGCTCTCATAGAACTCGACGGCGCACTTCGCGCCCCGCTCCGACAGCGCCCCGACGAGCTTCGGGTACTTGCGCAGATCGGCGAAGATCCGCCCGGAGTAGACGCGCTCCGGCGAGAATACGACATGGAAGTCCTCTCCCTCGACCAGCCCGGAGATCTTCTCGATCATCGGCTTCCATCGCCCTCGGGTGATGCCGACAGGGAGGGTCGTCTCGTAGGAGACGAGCGTGCCAGGAGAGAGGTGCTGTGCGAGCGACTTGGTCGCCTCATCCATCCAGCCGAACTCGGGCTCCGCGGTCTCCTCGTTCACGAAGAGCGGTACGACCACGACTACGGCGTCAGCATCCGGAATCGCCTCGGCGTAATCGGTGGTCGCGCGCAGGCGTCCCGCTGCGAGCGCCGAGGCGAGTCGCTCTCCCAGGTCAGCCTCTCCGGGGAAAGGCTCCCGACCGGCGTTGATGGCGGCCACGAGATCGGGGTTCACATCGACACCGATCACGTCATGGCCGGATCCGGCGAACTGAACGGCGAGAGGGAGCCCGATCTTCCCGAGGGCCACGACGGCGATGCGCATGGACTCCAGTTTATGCGGGTGCCGGATCCGCTTTCGCGCGCTGCAACGCGGAGCGTCTGGAGCGGACGTCGGCGAGGAGCATCAGGAGTCCAAGAACGGGCGAAGAACCTCGGCCGACGTCCTCCCGTCGTGGACCGAGCGTACGAATTCAGGCCCTCGCCGCGCCATTGCACGAGCTTCCTCGCGGTCCGCGACGATCCGTCGCAGACTCGCCTCCAGCGTTGTCGTCCTCGCCTGGACAATCGGTACGTCATGACCGGTCAGTTCCTGAACCGTGCGACGCACCTCGTCCGCGACGTGTCCGATCACCACCCGCCCGGCGGCGAGTGCCTCGCACGCCGCGACGCCATAGCTTCCCGCGAGGAACTGATCGAGGACGATGTCCGCGCCGGCGTAGAGTTGCGGCATCTGAGCGACCGGAACGCCGTGCACCTCGCGGTATTCGATGACCCCCTCCTCATGGAGACGCGCCATAGTCGCCTCAATCAGAGCAGTACCCTTGAGACCCGCTCTGCTCGGAACATGGAGCACCACCGGGCGCTCGCGCTCCAAGGCGGGGGAAGACGCCTCCCACGTCGACGGTTCCACCACCACGGGAAGCCAATTCGCTTGGGGCACATCGGCCAGAAGGTCCGGCGTCGAGACGAAAACCGCAACCGCCGCCTCATCGACGACAGCCTTGTTGCGACTCGCGATCTGCTCGAGGATCTCGGTGTCGGGATATCCATTACCGAACGGTGAGTCCGGCTCCCGACGTGCATGAGCGCTGGGGAGCCGGATATCGCTTCCGTGCCAGAGCAGCGCGACTCGGACACCATGCTGCTGAAGCTCGCGAATCAGCGGGAGCAGCTCTCCGTTCGACTCGACGAGATGAATTCCAGATTCAATGATCATGTGAGTGAAATTCTTGAAGATCGCGTCTCGCTGGGCCCTGCGCCAGCGTTCATTGCTCAGCAGCGCGGTAGCCGGAATCACATGATCCGCTACGAAACCGAAGACATCATCCGCGCCGCGGAACATGTAGTTCGCCGCCGCCACGTCACCGATGCGTTCCGCAGATCGTGCCCACGCGTACCCCTGACCAGCAGAATTCACCGGCGCGATGAGCAGTCGACGCGGAGCAGAACGAACAGATGTGACGCCCGTGTCACGAAACTGCCGGATGAGGCCGGGCAGCACATGGCCTGCGACAGATGCGGGCAGCATCCGCACCAGAACCGCATACGTCCGATCGCGGAAGTCAGCGAGCATGCTGTCCTCGGGCCACGATAGCCGCGACCGCGGCTGCCCAGACCTCGACCTGCTTCTCTGACGAGAGTTCATCCGCCGTCTGCATCGCTGCACTCTTGAACGCGTCAACACGTTGCGGAGTGAGTGTGTCCAACGTCGCTCTGATCGAGGCAGCATCGAAGGACTCGGTGACCAGACCTAGGCTGTGTTCCTTCACGATGCGGGCCATCTCCACCGATGGCCCGACGACGATCCCCAAACGCGCCTGCACGTAATCGAAGAACTTGTTGGGCAGCGCCAGCGCACTGTTGGGACTCAGAGGCGGCAATACGAAGATGCCGACGTCGTAGTCGTTCAGCGTCTCGATCAGGCGCGACTGCGGTACCGGCTCTCGCACCTCGATTCGATCACCGAGCTGCTGCGCGAGTTCGACGTGGTACTGCCGATCCACCGCCGCATTGTGCGTGAGATACAGATCAAGGGTGAGATCTGCCGACGACTCGGATACGGCGTGCATGATCGCGCCGAGACCCCAATCTCGAAAGGCGTTTCCGCTGTAGACGAGGCGGATCGTCCGGCCTGTCGGGGTGGAGTGCAGATCACGAAGATGCGTGGAGTTGGTGACGACGCTCGGCTCGACTCCGTGCTCCCGGTACAACTGGGCGATCTCGCGGCCGACAGTCGTCGACGAACTTGCCTTGGAAACGAGCTTGCGTGTCATCCAGGTCCAGTACCGCTGCTGCCGGCGTCCCAGGCGGGAGCTGTCGAAGCCCATGTCGGGGAAGAACTCGTGAAGGTCCGCATGCACACGATCAGCGCCGAACAAGCGTGAGGCGATGCCTACGGTCTCGGCATCATTCGCGATGACCGCATCGAAACTGCGCCCTTGCAGAAGGTGCGCGGTCTGCAGCACACCCGGGGTGTGGAAATACCCCCAGGAGAATCTCTCAGTGGCGCGCGCCAGCACATCGATCGCGCGCGAGGGCAGGCTCCGCGGAGCGACGAAGTCTGCGCGCAATTCGACATGCGCTACTTCCGGATGCGGAGACCGTCCAGGCGAACAGGTCGTCACGTCGTAATCCTCGAGCAGGCGGATGACCTGCTTCATCACACGTGGATCGCCATCGATAGGCACGAACGACAGCACGAGGATCTGCGGTAGCGCGCCACTTCTGCGCGTCGCCCCCGAGGCATCATCCACCGCCATCACGTCGTAGCCGACCCGGTGTTCGAGAGCCGTGCGTCCTCACGATGCATTCGTTCCGGATTCGGCTTTCCGGAGGCAGGATCGAAGTTCGCAGGAAGCGGTGCTCTCATGGCATCGAGTCTACGCGGCGCCTTCTGCGTCCAGTCTGCTTGCGATGAGGCGCGATAAGATGCCCAGATGCGGGAGGACGGTCAGCGTACGTGGTGAATCGGAACGACTTGCCGCGTTGGGCGAACCGCATCGTGGATCACATCGCCGACTCGCCCATGAGCATCGTCGGACGAATCGCGGCCGCGCGTCTCGGGCGTCCTACGCTGACGGGGGGCGTGGCAGTCACGGTCTTCGATGATCGAGAGAAGCGTCTGCTGATCGCCCCGATGAACTACTCCGGACAGGGCAGGGCATGGGCGAGTGCCCTTGAGGCATCGAGCTCCTCGATATCCGCGCGCAACATGGCAGTCGACGTGCCTGGTGGATTCGCCTTCGACGCCGATCTGGTGGTTCCCGTCGCGACTTACCACAACGATTCGGATTGGCAGCGACGCCAGTTCGCTGCGGCCGCGACTGCGACTCACGTGCTCATCGAAGCGGAGGAGCCGCCCTTCGGTCGCCTTGCCGGCCGATCCGTGGAAGCGCAGGCTCTGGCATTGCTGGACAGTGGCGTCGACGTGGCCTATATGGCACATGGAACAGATGTCCGTCTTCCTTCAACCCATCTGAAGGAGAACCCGTGGTCGCACTACGCGGATCCCGAAATCTACGCTCCGCGCGCAGAGACTCTCGCCGCCCGGAACATCGCGTTGCTGGAGCGGAGCGAACGATGCCTCTTCGTCTCGACGCCGGATCTCCTGCTGGACCTCCCCGCCGCAACGTGGTGTCCGGTGGTCGTCGACCCTGCCCGATGGGCCGCAGTGCGCACGGACCGCGCAGTAAACGCTCCCCTGCGGGTTGCGCACGCGCCTTCAGTATCCGTCGTGAAGGGGACGGAGCTGATCATGTCGACACTCGAAAGCCTCGCCGACCAAGGAGTGATCTCGCTCGATCTCATCACGGGTGTCCCCTCCGCCCAGATGCCTCGCGCCTTCGCGGAGGCGGACGTCGTGATCGATCAGATGCGGATCGGATCATATGGCGTTGCGGCGGTCGAAGCGATGGCCGCCGGATGCGTCGTAGTCGGACACGTCTCCTCCTCGGTCCGAGACCTGATCAGACGACAGAGCGGTGCGGATCTGCCGATCGTCGAGGCCACACCGGATACCATCGGGGGTGTTCTGCGCGCTCTCGCAGACGAGGGCGACCTCAGCACCCGCCGCGAGCAAGGCCTGGAATTCGTCAATCTTGTGCACGATGGTCGCCGCTCCGCTCGGGTTCTGCGAGAACAGTGGATCGATCCTTTGACTCTTGACGACAGGAAGGCGCTTCCCGATGCACCCTCTCGCTGAGCGAGCATGGCAGCTCATGCCGAAGCGTTTCCAGGATGCCGTCGCCTCCAATATCGATCGCCTTCAGGGTGTGAGCGTGCCGGCGCCGCCGCTTCCTGAAATGGACAAGCCCTACCGAATGCTCATCGGGCCAGTGAACTACGCAGGTCAGGGATATCGATGGGCGCGGGCAGCGGAGACGAGCGGTCTCGTATCCGCGCGCAATTATGTGCACACGGGTAACAATCCGTTCGGGTACGACGCTGATCATCTGGTGTCCTGGCGAACCTCCGAGCATTCACGCGAATGGCAGCACGCGATGCTGGATGTCATCCGACGCGACTACACGCACGTCCTCATCGAAGCCTGCTTCCCCATCCTCGGTGGCATGTTCAGCGGAGACGTGCGACGCCAGGTCGCTCTACTGCGCCAGGCAGGTATCAAGGTAGGTGTGGTCGGCCATGGCACGGACGTACGCCTGCCCTCGACACACCTCCACAGCACACCGTATTCACACTTCGGCGACGGTGCGGAGACCTGGGCCCCGGTCGACGAGATAGAGAAGAACGTCGCCGAGAATCTCGCACTCATCGCAGATCTCGACGTTCCTGTCTTCGTCTCAACCGCGGGTCTCCTACTCGATCTGCCGAACGCGCATTTCCTCGGTGTCGTGATCGATCCTGAACGATGGCGCACCACGTCGGCACCCCTGGTTCGAGATCGGCCACGAGTCATACATGCTCCGACGCAGACTCATGTGAAGGGGACGCATATGATCGCACCTATCGCACGACGGCTCGATGAGGAAGGGCTGATCGAGTATGTCGAGCTTGAGGGGATCGCGAATCAAGACATGCCGCGGATGTTCGCGGATGCCGACGTCATCCTTGACCAGTTCCGAGTCGGCGATTATGGCGTCGGCGCATGCGAGGCCATGGCGAGCGGTCGCGTCGTGCTCACCTACGTCACGGAACAGGTGCGCACTGAAGTAGAGCGCCATGCCGGGATGCCGCTCCCCATCCCCCGCGTGACGATCGAGACCCTGGAGGCAACACTCAGAGATATCGTCGCTCGCCGGGACGAACACCAGGCCCTGGCCGCGACGGGACCCGAGTACATTCGCCGTCTCCACAACGGATCGTTCTCTCGCGATGTGCTGATGCGAGAATTTCTCAGCTGAGTCCATGCGCGTCACAATCGTCTCAAGAATCTACCGGCCCGAGCCCGCTGCGGCTTCGATCTACCTCGGCGCTGTCGCCGATGAGCTCCTCAACCAAGGACATGCCGTTGACGTGATCACCGCGGCTCCGCCGCGCGGCACACAGGTGCGATCTCGCGGCGAGCGCGTCAGGACGCTGCCTGTTCTCCGTGACAGGAACGGGTACGTACGTGGGTACATCCCGTACATGAGCTTCGACATCCCGCTGGCGATCCGGCTGCTGTTCACGCGTCGACCGGACGTCGTACTGATGGAACCGCCACCGACGACCGGGGTGGTCGTACGCACCATCTGCGCCCTGCGGAGGCTGCCGTATGTGTACGACGCGGCGGACGTCTGGTCAGATGCCGCCCAGCTTGAGCCGGTTTCACCGTTCGTGGTGAAAGTTCTCCGTGCCTTGGAAACTTTCGCTCTGCACGGCGCGACTCATATCGTGACGATATCGCAAGGGGTCATGGATCGTCTCAGGGCCCTCGGAATCACCCGTGCCGTGACGCTGACCGGCTTCGGGGCCGATACGCACGAGTTCCCCCTGTCGAAAAGGAGCCCCGAACCGCTATTCGTCTACGCGGGCAGTTACTCCGCATCACACGGTGCGGAGATCCTGATTGACGCATTCGCACGATTCCTGCCCACCCATCCGGACTATGTGCTCCGATTCATCGGCAACGGCAGCGAGCGTCACCTGGTCGAGGCGCGAGCAGGAGCGTTGGGAATCGAGGACAGGATCGAGTACCTCGAGCCTGTCCCCCCAGCGGAGTTGCTGCCCCATCTGGGGGCGGCTGCAGCGAGTCTCGCGACGATCAAGCCCAGCACCGTCTACGAGTATTCATACGCGTCGAAAGCATTCTCATCCTTATCCGCGGGGTGCCCTGTGCTCTTCGCTGGTTCGGGGCCGACTGGTTCGCTCATCGACGCAGCCAACGAGCATGTTCGCGCCGGGGCGTCGTGCATTTACGACGTCGACTCGATCGCGGCGGCGATGGCCGAACTGGCTGATAACCGTTCTACACCGGACCAGCGAGCAGCATTGAGCGCATGGACCGCGCAGGAGCATTCCATGTCGGCGGTAGCTCGTCGAGTCGTCGCGGTTCTGACCTCGGTCGTCGCAGAACGGGGCTGAGATGCGCGGAATGATTTCAGGACTCACGGAATGGCTTATGAGTCACCGTTCGTCCCTGCCAGGCTGGATGAACCGTGCGATGGAGTCGGTCGCGCGAAACCCTGACGGCTTCATCGGGCGGTTGGCATCACAGCTCCTCGGCAGTGCGCAAGTCGCGCCGACGACGGTCCCCCGCACGCCTATCCGTCTCTACATCGCGCCGACCAACTACTCAGGTCAGGCTCATGCTTGGGCACGCTCAGTCGAACACGCGAACTCCCAGATCGGTGCCAGGAATCTCGCGGTCGAACTGCCGGGAGGGTTTCGCTTCGCGGCTGACACGATCGTTCCCATCACAACGGTGAATGCGTCGCAAAGCTGGGCGGATGCGGAGTGGGAGGCAGCCAACCAGTTCACCCACGTTCTCGTGGAGGCTGAGAGGTCGATGTTCGGGCGAAAGTTCGACCGCGACCTCGCGGCAGAGATCGCCGCTCTGAAGGAGAGTGGAGTGTCAGTCGCCTACATCTGCCACGGCACGGACATCCGCCAACCTGATCGGCATGCGCAGCGCACGCCTTGGTCTCCGTATCCGGAAGATCCGCGAACAGCCGCATTGCGTGCGGACGCAGAGAAGAACCTCGCGCTACTTCGGGCGCTCCCACTGCCGACCTTCGTGTCCACACCGGATCTGCTCGACGACGTGCCGTGGGCGACGTGGTGCCCTGTTGTGGTGGACCCCCAGGTATTCGCGACCGCATCCGCGCCATTCGCCGCCGGAACACCTCGAGTTCTTCACGTCTCGAGTTCCGCCGTACAGAAGGGCAGCCATTACATCGAACCAGCGCTCGCGCCGTTGCGCGAGGACGGCAGCATCGAGTACGACCTGGTCAGTGGGGCACCTTCGACGGCGATGCCTGGCATCTATGCTGCGGCGGACATCGTTCTCGACCAGTTCCGGCTCGGTTCCTATGGAGTTGCCGCATGCGAGGCGATGGCGGCCGGACGCGTCGTCGTCGGTCATGTTCTTCCGTCGGTTCGCACCAATGTCAGAGAGCTGACCGGTCTCGATCTACCGATCGTTGAAGCGACGCCGGGCACTCTTCATGACGTCGTTCTGCATCTTCTCCACCATGCTGACGAGTCTCGCGCCATCGCCAAAGCCGGAATTACCTTCGTCAGCACTGTTCATGCCGGTTCAGCAAGTGCGCGAGCCCTCATCGATGGGTGGATCGCGAAGTCACGCTGAGGCGGAGGCAAGTGCCGCATCACGACGCGCCTGATCCCGACGATCCTTCCATCGGCGCATGCGACGTTCGGCTGGACGCTCGACGAAACTGTGCAGCGCCCAGGCCGCGACCAGATCGATGACCAGTAGACCCGCGAACCATGCGAGGTTGCTCCAGGCCGCTGGCTGATACCCGAAGACACGGAGGGCGATGTAGATGAATGTCGCGTGGATGAGGTAGAAGGCGAAAGACCATTCGCCCAGCTTCACCTGGATCTTCGATTCGAAGAAGGATCGACGTCCTTTCAGTGCGTGGGCGGCCAGCGCGACGATGGCAAGTCCGCAGGCGACGGTGAACAATTCATTCGTGAGCGCCGGAATCGACCGCAGCCCTGGTACGGCACCGAAGAAGCGGTTACTGACCACCTGCAGCACGATCACGGCTCCAAGCGATCCAATCCCGACCAGAGGGTGGATGCGGGGACGCCAGCCGGATCGCATGGCCCAAGCGAGCGCCATGCCGAGGATGAACTCGGGAAGACGTTGGATCGGCAATGGCACATCGGCGAGCCATGACCCGGGCCAAAGAACCACGGAAATCCGGTAGGCGAAGGCGTACGCTACGACTCCCCCCGCCAGCAGCAGCGCGCCACGACGGGCGAGAGGGACGAGGAATCTTGAGATCCACGGGTGCAGGGCGTAGAAGAAGGCCTCGCACGTGAGGGTCCACGCAGCGGGGTTGCCGGAGAAGAGAATCGTCGGGTTCGACCACCATGCCTGGAGCAGGACCACGGATAGGAGAAGAATGCCGAGATCGAAGGGCTTGAGGAAGCTCCCCTCCGCGATAGGTGCAAGCGAGTAGAACACCGGGATGGCGACGAGCAGCGCGACCATGTGCGCCGGCCAGATACGTGCGAACCTGCGCCAGTAGAACGTCGAGGTGGGGAGTTCGGGCCGCGCAGACCAAGTAAGTACGAATCCGGAGAGCACGAAGAAGAAGGTCACTCCGAGGTAGCCGTTCAGCACCACAGTCGTGAGCACATCTGGCAGCGGTAACGGCGCAAAATTGTTCAGGTCCCTCTTTGTCAAGCTGGTTGTGAGTCGTTCATGATCAGTAGGGAGTCAGGGTGATGACTGTCAGTCCAGGGTTCACGGCCATGGAGATCCGTGAGATCGTGCACGAGTATCAGGTGCAGCCGCACGGTCAGAAGCGGCCGTGGCTCGCCGCGCGGGGCGTGTCGTATGCCCGGCTGCGGCGGTGGCGCGACGCGGTGTTCGAGGGTGACCTCGACCGGGGGCTGGTCCCGCGAGAAGGTAGTGGTATGACGATCCCACCGAGCAAGCGCACCGCGCTGGAGAAGCAGCGTGCGAGAGAACGCGCCGCGCATGAGAACGAGGTGACGCGGTTGACCGCGCGGGTGCGGGAGCTGGAGGACACCAACGATGCGCTGGGAAAAGCTATCGGGCTCTTGCACGCGATGAGCGAGCCAGAGCCCGCCGAGATCCCGACGACGACCGATCCGTCGAGTTCCTGAGCATGGAGAACGACCTCGTGGCGGAGTTGGTCGGGATCACCGGATCCCAGCGGCAGGCGCTGGAGCTGACGGGGGTGTCCCGGTCGACGTGGCACTACCGGCAGCACCCGCGGGACCGGGTCGCCGATCCGATCCCGCAGACCGAGCGGGCGTACCAGTCGCGGATCAGCGAGCCGGACCGGGAGAAGATCACCGAGCACATCCTGTCCGGGTGGGCGGGACAGAACTCCGTCGATCACGCGTTCGCCTCGGCATGGGACCAAGGGATCATGCTCGGCTCCCGCCGCACCTGGTGGCGGATCGCAGCGGAGATCGAGGACCAGATGCTGCGCCCGAAGGTCCCGGCTCGTAAGGAGCGCACGGCGCCGCGGAACAAACCCGTGCTGAAGGCGACCGGCCCCGGGCAGGTTTGGACGTGGGATATCAGTGACCTGTACTCGCCGTGGCGTGGGGTGGTGTTCAAGGCGTACAAGATCACCGACATCTTCTCCCGTGAGATCGTCGGATGGCGGGTCGAGGACCGTGAGGCCGACCACCTCGCCGTCGAGATGTTCGCGCAGGCGATCGCCATGCACGGCACGCCGTGCATCGTGCACGCCGACAACGGCGCCGCGATGAAATCGAACCTGCTGCGAGACTTCCTGAAAGAGCAGCACGGCACTGAACTGTCACACAGCCGGCCGTACGTGTCCGATGACAACCCCTTCAGCGAGGCGGGATTCCGGACCATGAAGTACCGGCCGGGCTACCCGAAAGTCTTCGCCGACCTCGACTCCGCCAGGGCATATCTCGGCGAGTACGTGCCCTGGTACAACCAGGAGCACAAGCACTCCGGTATCGCGTTGTTCTCCCCGTCCCAGGTCCACGATGGATCCTGGCGCGAGGCCTGGCAGACACGCGAACACGCCCTGCAACGCTACTTCGAGGCGCACCCGGAACGCTTCCGCGCCCGCCCGAGCACACCCACACCCGCTGGCACGGTCGGGATCAACCTGCCCAACGAGAAACCACAAAACAAGGCCGCGTGACTCCACACAGCTTGACATCGCTCGGGTGGTAAAGGAAGACCACAAATGCCGCCCACCAGCGGAGTCCAGTGAGTGAGTCCAGTCGAGACGTCGGCTGAGCGAGAGTCGCAGAAGCGTGCAGGGTGGGGTTCCTGTCCAGATCAAGGATTGTCAGATCACCGTCGATCCTACCAATCACATCGGCAGTCCAAGTTGGCTGCTTGTAGTCGCGACCACGTAGGATCATTCCGGTGAGCGAGTTCGATGTAGACGTGGTGATCCCCGTGCATTCCGAAGCCCGTCCGATCATGCGTGCAGTGGCATCGGTGACAGACGGGACGAAAGCCGCCGTTCGCGTCATCGTCGTCGCGCACAATATTGATCCTGAGTTGATCGGTCACAAGCTCGGTGTCTATGCGAAACGTGATGACGTGCGAGTCCTCTCGCTGAATGACGGCATTCACTCACCTGCTGGCCCGATGAATATGGGACTCGATGAGGCCGCTGCACCGTACGTCTCCCTCCTCGGTTCCGATGATGAGATCGCCGTCGGTGCAATCGACTCATGGCTCCGAATCGCGAAGACTCACAACGCCAGCACCGTACTCGCACGAATCGACAGGCAGAACAGCGGCCCCGACCCGCACCCGCCGACGCGGCGGGGGCGAACTGTCGACCTTGACCCGGTGAAAGATCGGTTGGCCTACCGCAGCGCCCCCCTGGGACTCATATCGAGGAAAGACTTCGGGAATCTGCGCTTCACGCCGGGACTGGGTTCAGGAGAGGATCTCGAGTTCACCGCGACACTATGGTTCACGGGCTCGCGTATCGCGTACGATCGCAACACGCCGGGCTACATCGTGCACGAAGACGGCGGCGATCGCGTCACTTTCGCTGCACGCACCGTCGAACAGGATTTTGCCTTCCTGAATGCGATCACGGCCGCCGAGTGGTTCCCGCGTCTCAGCAAGGCGCAGCTCCGCGCCCTCGGCGTGAAGACACTCCGCATGCATTTCTTCGATGCCGTGTTGTTGCGGTTGCAGTCCCCGGAAGGAATCGGCGCCCACCGCGCGGACCTCGACCGAGTGCTCGCAAAGATCGAGAGCTTCGCGCCAGGATCGCTTTCGCTGATGTCGAGGACCGATCGCGCCGTCATCGACGCGATCCGAGCAGAACCAGTGACTCCGGAACACATCATGTGGCTCCTTTCGGCGCGCTGGGGGCGCAGCCCGAGTGCATTGCTACCGCGAAATCCGTTACTGGCACTGCACCGACAAGCGCCGTTTCGGACGCTGCGCGCGACCGTGGCGTGATCCGTGTCCCTGATCGAAGCGAGTATGAGAAACCCGACCGTCGATGTGACCATCGCAGTCCATTCCGCGACAAGGCCGATCGCACGCGCTGTCGCGTCGGTCATCGACCATACGCGTGCAGCCGTGCGCGTCACCGTGGTTGCCCACAACATCGACCCGGAGATCATTCGCGCCAATCTGGGTGAGTTCGCTAATCATCCCGACGTTCGGCTTCTTGCGCTGCGCGACAACATCAGTTCGCCAGCTGGGCCCATGAACCTCGGCATGGAACACGCGTCGGCACCATTTCACTCGCTTCTCGGTTCTGATGACGAACTCGAGCCGGGTGCCCTGGATTCCTGGCTCGAGCTTCAGCGATCCACGCGGGCGTCCGTGGTGATTGCGCGCATACGCCTCTCCACTGGCGTGTACGACCCGTACCCGCCAGTGCGTAATGGTCGACGGACGACGAAGTTGCACGCCCGCAAGGACCGCCTCCACTACCGCAGTGCACCCCTCGGGCTTGTCCAGCGAGCACGATTCGGCGATCTTCGTCTGAGCGAAGGTCTGGCCTCTGGGGAGGATCTTGCCTACGCGAGCGCCCTGTGGCTCACCGGCGGCACGATCGCCTATGATCTGCACGGACCGGCCTACCTCGGCCACGACGACGCGATCGACCGCGTGACGTCGGCTCCACGGCCGCTGGTCGAGGATTTTGCGTTCCTCGATGAGATCGAAGGCGCACCGTGGTTCGCCGGGCTTTCTCGCGCCGACCGCCGCGCGCTCGTGGTGAAGTTCATTCGCATCCACGTGTTCGACGCGATCGCTGCTCGCGTCATCGACCCCGGAGTCGCAGTTGAGCGTGGCGACCTCATCAAAGTCCTCGATCGACTCGAACGAATGGCTCCCGGCGTGCTCCGGATGCTGTCCCGTGCCGATCGTCATGTGATCGACGCCCTTCGCACAGGAGCCATCGAGTCGCAGGAGTACGTGCCGCTTCTGGCAGCTCGCTGGAATTACCGCTCCCTGGCTGCGCTGCTGCCGCGCAATCCCGCTCTGATCCTGGCTCCCCAGGCGCCGCTGCGCACTCTTGCTGCGGGTGCACGATCCCTCTCAGCACGGCACCGCACCCGACCGGATGCGGTGAACACGCATGAAACCCGAGATGCAATATGACTGAGCCGACTCACGATGAGCAGTTCCCCGAGGCACTCGTCGACGTCACCATCGCCGTGCACACGACCTCTCGCCCGATTCGGCGGGCTGTCTCTTCCATTCTCACTCACACGTCGTCGCCGGTGTCCGTCAACGTGGTCGCGCACAACGTCGACCCAGAGAAGATCCGTGCGAATCTGGGCGAGTTCGCAGATCACCCCCGCCTCCGCTTGCTTTCGTTGCAAGACGGGATAGCGTCGCCCGCCGGCCCCATGAATCTAGGGTTCGATCACTCCACTGCACCGTTCGTCTCGCTTCTCGGCTCCGACGACGAATTCGCTCCTGGGGCGCTGGATTCTTGGCTCGCCGTGCAAGCGGAAACAGGCGCGACTACCGTGATCCCGAAGGTCATCATCATCGGACGACCGATGAACCCCTTGCCGCCGCTGCGTGGCGGCCGACGCACCCGGCGGCTCAACGCTGACCGGGATCGCCTCAGCTATCGAACCGCTCCGCTGGGACTGATCGACCGAAGGCGCTTCAATCGGCTGCGGTTCGCTGAAGGGCTTGCTTCTGGTGAGGACATCGCCTATTCCGCAGAGCTGTGGTTCACCGGCAGTGAAATCGCAGTGGACCTCGAGGGGCCTGCCTATCTATGTCACGAGGACGCGGTCGATCGTGTGACCTCTGCACCGCGCGCGGTGGCGGAAGACTTCGCCTTCGTCGATGCGATCGAAGCTGCGCCGTGGTTCAGCACGATGAGGCGGTCGGACCGAGTCGCGCTCATCGTGAAGATACTTCGCATCCATTTCCTCGATGCGGTCGCCACACGGGCATTGAGTGATGAAGGGCTTGGTCCGCATCAGTCGGCTCTGCAGGAGGTGTTCGACCGGCTGCGTCGGATGGCACCAGGCGCACCGGCTCTGCTTTCACGCGTGGACCACCGTATCCTTCAGGAAGCATTCTCGGAGAAGCCGTCGCCAGAACGCATCCAGATTCTCGCTCACGACCGGTGGAACCAGCGATCGTTCGGTGCGCTCCTCACACCGAATCCGATCCGCTCGCTCCATCGACACGCCATGATCAGGCTGTTCAATGCGGCCAACCGGACCAGCAAACTGGACCAGTCGCCGCTTTGAATCCCGGTCAGATGTTGTCGCGGAGCTCGCCGCCCAGCCCTGCGAGCAGAACCTGCTCGGCAAAGGCAGGAAGCGTAGACGCCACCTCTCGGAAAGTTCCCTGCGCAGCGATGACCCCGTCATCCATGTAGCAGATGCGATCGTATTCCTTGATGGTCGAGAGCCTGTGCGCCACGGAAATCAGTGTGACTTCGCCCTGCAGCGCACGAATTGCCTTGGTGACCTCATCTTCAGTCTTCGTATCCAGAGAGCTCGTCGCCTCGTCAAGAACCAGAACCAGCGGATCCGTATAAAGAGCGCGCGCGATTCCAAGGCGCTGCTGTTGACCGCCGGAGAGTGAGACGCCGCGCTCACCGATCCGCTCGTCTATGCCACCCGCGCGGGATTCGATCAACGATCCCAGCTGTGCGCGCTTCAGCGCCGACACAACGCGGTCGCGATCGATCTCGTCAGTCCAGGTGAGCGCAACGTTCTGAGCGATCGTGGCGTCGAAGAGCGCGACTTTCTGCGGTACGTAGCCCACCCGACCGCGCCACTGACGCAGCACGGTGGGGAGCGGGTCGCCGTCGATCGCGATCTCCCCGGACGTCGCCTGGCTGAGACCGAGAAGTAGATCGATAAGAGTGGACTTTCCCGCGCCGGATGGGCCGACGATACCGACGGAGCTTCCAAGAGGGATCGACAACGACAGACCTCGAATGACGTCCTCATCCGCCTTGGGATAGCGGAAACGCACGTCTGACAGACGCAGTTCACGCGGGCTCTCGTCCAGCTGAGCCGTGTCAGCCGGAGTCTGGGAGACCTTCATATCGTCTTCCGCGGCCTTCAGATCACCGATGACATCGGTCGCAGACGGAATGCTCGCAACACCCTGCACGATTCCGCCTTGGATGCCCGTGATCGCGGGAATGAGCCGGAAGCCGGTTGCCGCGAACAGGGCGACAGAGGAGAGCGCTGCAGTGATCCCGCCCTGTGCGAACGCGGCACCACCGATGATGAGGACACCACCGATCAATGCGGCTTCGAAGGCGAAGCCCGGGATCACGCCGAGGAATGACGAGTTCGCCCTCGCCCGTACCGAGTGCTTGCGATTATCCGCAACCAGGTTCGAGACGTCGTCGAGTCGATTGCGCAGGCTGAGCTCCTTGAGCGCCTCCATCATCTCAGTCATCAGAATCGCCACGCGATAGCTGTAGTTGCGGTTGACCAGTGCCGCTTCCAGTGCTCGCCGTGTTACAAAGCGGTGCACGATCAAAGTGACCAGCAGAAGATAGACCAACGCGATGATCGAGGTGACCGGATCGACGACGAAGAGCACGACGATGATGAGCACGAAGGTGAACACGGAGCTCGGGATGCGCATGAGCGGCAACAGGAAGCCGGACATGGTGTTGGCGATCCCACCATCAGCGATTCGCGTGATCTCGGCGACGGTGCGCTTTGAGCGTTCTTCCCAGCTCGAGTTGATGTACGCCTTGAACATCCGATCGCCGATCTCCAACTCGTACTTCGCAAAGCGACGAGTGGCGAACCAATGCAGGGCGACCGAGAGAACGGACTTGGTGATGATGAGGAGACATGCTCCGAGAGCAAACAGCGGAATCATCTCGGGAGTGACCTCGCCGATCACTGGAAGCGTGATGCTGCCGCCGGAGACCGCGGGTCCGATGATCACGGCGAGAAGCGACATCGCGACGACGTCCAGCGCTGTGATCAGTGTCGTGGCCACCATGTAACCGACGAAGTACCTCTGAGCTCCCAGGGGAAGCAGCGGTAGAAGGTCGCGGAGGACCGGCCAAATCCCCTTCATCGCTGCGGCGCCTGGAATGTCGTCGACTGACCAGTGTCAGCCGACGACAGCGCACCCTCCACGACTGTGAGAGTTCGCAAGCCCTGCTCCATCGTGACGACGTCGCTCGGCAGACCAAGGACGGCATCGCGGAATGCCTCGTGTTCGACGCGCAGCGGCTCGCGCTTGGCGAAGGAATAGCGCGTGATGTCTCCCTCGGACACGCCACGGAACGACGAGATCGACTCCCATTCCAGCGGAATGGTGCCGTTCGCGAAGAAGGTGAGGTCTCCCGTCGCCGTGTCTGCGATGAACGTGCCTCGATCGCCGGTGACGACAGTGACACGCTCCTTCATCGGAGAGAGCCAATTCACGAGATGATTCACGATCACGCCATTCGCGAGGCGTCCGGTCACGGTGATCATGTCCTCGTACTCGCGGCCGCTCTTGTGCGCGATCTGCGCGAACACGCTGGTGTACTCGCTCTGGGCGACCCAACTCGTCAGGTCGATGTCGTGGGATGCGAGGTCCTTCGCAACGCCGACATCTGCGATGCGGGCTGGAAATGTGCTCTGACGCCGGGTGGCGATCTGGTAGACCTCGCCGAGTTCGCCCGACTCCAGGCGCCGTCGCATCTCCTGCAGCGCCGGATTGAAGCGCTCGACGTGCCCGACGGCACCGATCAGGCCCTTCGCGGCGAAGGCAGCCACCATGCGCTGACCTGCTTCGATGCTGTGCGCAATGGGCTTCTCGACCAGAGTGTGGACACCGGCCTCAGCGAGCTTCAACGCCGCATCCTCGTGGAACGCGGTCGGAACGGCGACCACAGCGATGTCGATGCCTGCATCGATCAGCGCCTCGATGTTCGCAAGGATGGGAAGCTTGCCGGCAACGTTGTGCGGGTCGCCGCCAGGATCGGCGATCGCCACCAGATCCACACCCTCGACCTCGCGGATGACGCGGGCGTGGTGACGCCCCATCATGCCCACGCCCAGCAGGCCCACGCGCAGATCAGCCATCAGGCGCCGGCTCCTGCAACGGTGTTGACCGCTTCGACGATGCGGTCGAGGTCGTCCTGGGACAGCGACGGGTGCACCGGGAGTGAAGCGACCTCACGTGCGCCACGTTCCGTCTCGGGCAGGTCCAGGCCCGGCGCGAACGGCGCCAGCGACGGGAGGCGGTGGTTCGGGATCGGGTAATACACACCCGCACCCACATTGTGCTCGGTCTTCAACGCCGCCACGAACCCGTCCCGATCCTCCGGAACACGCACCGTGTACTGGTGATACACATGCACCGCACCCTCCGCCACCGGAGGTATGACGACACCGTGCAGGTGCGCGTCCAGGAAAGCCGCATTCGCCTGACGCGTCTTCGTCCACGCGTCGACCTTCGTCAACTGCACACGCCCGATCGCCGCATGGATATCGGTCATCCGGGCATTGAAGCCGATGATCTCGTTCTCGTACTGGCGCTCCATGCCCTGGTTGCGCAGCAACCGCAGGCGGCGGGCGATCTGCTCATTCGCGGCCGTCACCATCCCGCCCTCACCACTGGTCATGTTCTTCGTCGGATACAGGCTGAACATCGCGAACTCACCGAACGAACCCACCGGACGGCCATCGAGTGCCGCCCCGTGCGCCTGCGCCGCATCCTCATACAACGCCACACCCCGCGCCGCAGCCAGAACCTCCAACTCCCGCATCCTGGCCGGGTGCCCATACAGGTGCACCGGAAGGATGCCCTTGGTCTTCGGCGTGATCGCCGCGGCGACCGCTTCGGGGTCGAGAGAGAACGTGTCCGGCTCGATGTCGACGAACACCGGCGTCGCACCCGTGAGCGCAACCGAGTTCCCCGTCGCCGCGAACGTGAACGACGGCACGATGACCTCATCGCCCGGGCCGACACCAGCAGCGAGCAGCCCCAGGTGCAGACCTGCCGTGCCCGAATTCACGGCGACCGACGGCCGACCAGGCACGAAGTGCGCCGAGAACTCCTGCTCGAACGCCGCGACCTCCGGCCCCTGAGCGACCATGCCGCTGCGCAGAACGCGGTCGACCGCCTCGCGCTCCTCATCACCGATGATCGGCTTCGCCGGGGGAATGAACTCGCTCACACAGACTCCTTGATCAATATTCCATCAGTCTCAACAAAACGCGCACCCGTCGAAGGACACACCCACGTGTTGTCGTCATCACCGGCTGTCAACGGCACACCGGACTCGCCCACCCAGCCGATACGCCGCGCCGGTACACCGGCGACCAACGCATAAGCCGGGACATCTTTCACCACGACCGCGCCAGCAGCCACCGTCGCCCAGGCACCGATCGTCACCGGGGCGACACATGTCGCACGCGCACCGATCGCCGCGCCACGCCCGATCGTCACGCCGACCGGTTCCCAATCATGCGCACTCTTGAGCGAACCATCTTCATTGATCGCGCGCGGATACGTGTCATTCGTGAGGACCACAGCCGGGCCGATGAAGACGCCATCGGCAAGCTTCGCCGGCTCATAGACGAGCGCGTAATTCTGCACTTTGCAGTTGTCACCCATGACAACTCCAGTACCCACATAGGCACCACGCCCGACGATGCAGTTCTCACCCATCGAGACGCCCTCACGGACCTGTGCAAGATGCCAGATCGAACTTCCCGAACCGATCGTGGCTTCAGGTGAGACATCGGCCGAATCTACGATTCGCACACCAGCCGGTGAGGCCATACGGGATCTCCTCGCAGTGTCAGAAAAGGGGCTACGCCATCCTATCCGCTCCCTCAACGGTTTCCTGAGAGGATGGAACAGTGACCAACCCCGCAACCTCCGACACCCACACGTGGATCGTCGTTCCGCTGTATAACGAGGCCACGGTGATCGCCGGCGTGATCGCGGGGCTACTGCCCCGGTTCCCGAACGTGGTGTGCATCGACGACGGTTCGACGGACGGCTCCGCTGACGTCGCTCGCCGCGCCGGTGCCCATATCGTCGAGCACCCGATCAATCTCGGACAGGGTGCCGCTCTGCAGACAGGCATCGACTACGCCCTCTCTCGCCTCGGATGCGAGTACATAGTGACGTTCGACGCCGACGGACAGCATCGAGTGGAAGATGCCGCAGGCATGGTCGCGATCGCCCGTGAGAGCAATGCGGCTATCGTGTTCGGATCGAGATTCCTCGATGACCGCACGAGGCCTGGGTGGATGAAGCACGTCATCCTCAAGACCGCGGTATGGGTGACCAATCTCACCACCAGCGTCAAACTCACCGACGCGCACAATGGGCTGCGCGTCATCCGACGCGATGCCGCGACGCACATCCAGTTGAAGCAGGATCGCATGGCTCACGCCACCGAGATCGTGCTCCAGCTCGGAGACACCGGGCTCCCATGGACTGAATATCCGGTCGAGCTCCTCTACACCGACTATTCGAAATCGAAGGGCCAATCGGTGCTCAATGCAGTCAACATCCTCGTAGACCTGGTCATCCGGTGAACGCCATGTGGATCCAGATCGTTCTCATCGCCGCTGTCATCATCATCGGCGCCGTCTTCATGCGTCGCACCGGTGCGGACAGCCACTTGGCCATCCGCCGTCTGCTCTACGGGGCATTCGTGTTGGTCGCAATCCTCTCGATCCTGTTTCCGCAGTGGCTGACGTGGGTGGCGAATCTCGTCGGGGTGGGGCGAGGCACTGATCTGCTGCTGTATGCGCTCGTGCTGATGTTCCTCGTCTTCGTCTACACGCAGTCGCGACGAAATGCGGCTCAGCAGCGTCGCCTCACGCTTCTCGCACGTAGGCTCGCTTTGCTCCAGGCCTCGACCGATGAGGACGCGGATTCGGCCGGGAACGCGCATCCCCGCGACGACGCCTAGTCGCAGGCGGTGATCCGCCAGAGACTCGCGTCTCCCTGCGTCTCAATCTCCTCGAAGCCCGGCTGATCATCGAAGTCGGTCATCCCAGGCATCAGGTATTCACCTGGACCGGTGCCGCCGATGCCGAAGTCGAGCACATACGCGGGCTGACCGTATGCGGCAAGCGCCTTGCATACCGCCGCGTCCTCGCCGGCATCGCGCAGGTCAGTCGCGATGGTGTCCCACGCGGTCGACTGCGGCGGCGACCAGGTGCGCGGGACGATGTCGCGCTCACCCAGCACGAAGGCGAAGGCGGCGCCCGTTGACGGATTGGCGATGAGCAGAGCATCCTCGGGCACCAACCCGGGCAGTCGTCTCAGGAGTTCGTACTCGTCAGCGGACAGGTAGCTGCGATCGTTCATCGTGTATCGCGATTGTTCGTCGGTCTCTGCGGCGACCCGCAGCAGGATGACGGGGCTCACGGCCACGCTCACAGCCCCGGTGATGGCGATGACTGCCATGGCTGCGAGTGCCAGTGCCGGTCGACGCCGTGTCGCGACGTCGGTCGTGGCAGCAATCGTCGCGACTCTGCGGACGATGGCCGCAAGTCCGATGGCCGCAAGTGGGACGACGATAATCGGCACGATCGCCGCGAGGCGGAATGAGTCGCCGTACCAAGGACCGGTCAGCAGTCGCTTGATCACGCGGAGGTCGGTGCTGACGCTGATGATGTAGAGCATCGACGCACCCACCCAGGCGATGGCGACCCAGCGCAAACGGCTCCCGCGGACAGCCAGCACCAGACCCACGAGAAGCAGCACACTCATGCCGATGGCAGGAGGAAGCAGCGAGTGGCTGTTGAGCAGGACATCGGCGGCCGCAGCCAGCGGGCTACGGTACGCCCTCCAGAGCACGGCACCGGCCAGGTACACCAGTACGACCCAGACGACAGCGACTGCGATCCATCCGACGATGATGGTCGCCACGATCCATGCACGTCCACGTGCCGTCGCGCGCCGTCGCGCAGCATAGAGCGCCCCGGTGACCCACAACATCACGAGCACCGCCCAGACCAGAACGGATGACGGCTGTGACAGCGTGGTCGCCACCACGGTGAAGATCGCGGCGACTCCGGTGCCCGCACTCACTCGGATCCGGTCAGCGCCGCGAACGCCGGCCCACGACCGCACCGTCATGATCGTCAGTGCGACTGCGGTGGGAACGATCGCGACCGAGAGGGCATAGGGATAGAGCACGCCCCACTCGAACATGAGCTGGGGAAATGCCATCAGGGCGGCCGAGAGTGCGGCAGCCAAAGCAGTGATGAGCGCGTCGCCTCGGCTGATCACACGTGCCAGAAATGCGATGCCCAGCGGCCAGATGACGGCGGCGATCACGAGCGCCACGACATTGGCCGCGACCGGGATCAGCTCGGTGTCCAGCGCCACGAGGGAGGCAACGGCGTGCCAGGCGGAAGGGTAGAACGTGCTGCCGCTGATCACTCCCGTGAGATCCAACGAGGATGCGGAACCTGTTTCGGCTATCCACCGCAGCGCGTTGAGGTGGAAAACTGCGTCGTTCGTCTGCGAGATCGCCGTCGGCAGCCCGATGTACGTCAGTAAGCGCGCCGCATTTAGGCCAACACCGACTACAAGGCCGGCGACCAGCAATGTCATGGATGCCGCGTGCGGGGGCCGCCGCAGCGCCCTCCAGCGGCTGCGCCCGACGAGCAGCGACGCACCCCATACGACTGCGCCGGTGATGAGGACGGCGATTCCGACGCTGAGATGCCCCCATCGCACGCCGACGTACGAGAACACGATCGCGAGGAGCGAGAGCAACCCGACCGAAACTCCCGGAGCTGCTGCCCAGAGAGCCAGACCGCGCAGTCGCAGTCCTGTCCCGATCAGCAGTCCCGGCCCGAAGATGACGAGAAGTGCCAGGCCGATCAGCCCGGACTGTGCGATCCAATCGGTGATCATTCGTCGACCAAGGCGATGGCGCCTTCGATGTCACCGTCGTAGATGACCTCGCCTTTGTTGATCACCACGCCTCGTGCGCAGAGTTCTCGCACCATCTCCATATCGTGACTGACCACCACAAGGGTCTTCTGCTTCTCGATGAGCTCAGCGAACTTCAGCCGGCACTTCTCTCGGAACGGTGCATCACCGACCGAGAGGATCTCATCCACGAGCAGAACGTCGAGTTCGACATGGATCGCGACCGAGAAAGCCAGCCGCATGAACATACCGGAGGAATAGTGTTTGACTTCCTGGTCGATGAACTTCTCGATCTCGCTGAACGCGACGATCTCGTCGTAGCGCTCTTCGATCTCCTTGCTCTGCATCCCGAGGATCGCGGCGTTCAGGAAGACGTTCTCGCGACCGGAGAGCTCCGGATGGAAGCCCGCGCCCACCTCGATCAGTCCCGCCACGCGGCCACGCGTGAGCACCTGCCCGTCATCTGGCTCCATGACACCGGAGACGAGCTTCAGAAGTGTTGATTTCCCGGAGCCGTTCAGTCCGAGGATCGCAACCGATTCGCCCTCGTTGATCACGAGGTCGATTCCCTTGAGCGCCTCGAAGGTGCTGGTCGTCTTCTGACGCTTTATCCAAGACACCACCGTGTCCTTGAAGGAGAAGGCGTGGTTGAGAGTGAATGTCTTGCGTACGCCGTCGACGATGATGCTGGGGCGCGAAGTGGTCGTGGTGCTCATAGGTCTTGCGCGAACCTTCCCTCGAGGCGTCGGAAGACGAATTGTCCGATCAGCAGCGTCGCGACCGCGATCACGAATGTCCACAGCGTGTTCCACGCGAGATTGGGGGGCATGGTGAGCGTGGTCTCCGTCACGGGCCGCCAGAACGCGTAGTGGAACAGTTCGACGCCGTGGGTGATCGGGTTGAGCATGTACAGATCGACGATCCACTGCGGCCAGCCGAGCTTGTCGACAGCCTCCTGAACCATCGTCCAGGCGTAGAGCACCGGCGACGCCCAGGTGGCGAGCAGCAACAGGAGCTCGACGATGTTCTCCGAGTCGCGGTAGCGGACATTCAGCGCACCGAAGAAGAGGCCGGTGCCGAGCGCGAACAGCGACACGATGATGATCCCGGCGAGGACTGCCAGGACAGACATGATCGTGATATTGACGATCCAGCCCATGAACAGGCAGACGATCAGCAGCAACCCGAGCTGCGGGAGGAAATGAATGAAGGCTACGAACACCGCTGAGACCGCGAAGAGCTGGCGAGGAAGGAACACCTTTCGCACGAGCGGGGCGTTGCCGACTATCGAGGTCGTCGCATTCTTGAACGCCTCTGAGAACAGGTTGATCACGACGATGCCGGAGAACAAGTACACCGCATAGTTCGGAACGCCTCGTTCGAGGTTCATGAACAGACCGAGGACGACCCAGAACACGAGGAACTGCGCGCCGGGGCGCACGTACGACCAGGTCCAGCCGAGCACCGAGTTGCGGTACCGGGTGGTGACTCCGGTCTTCACCAGCAGATACAACAGGTATCGCCAGCGCACGACATCGATCAGACCGCGGCTCTTACCGGGGACTTCGAACTCGGAACGCGGGACGACGGCGAAAAGATCTCGGGTATCTGTCACTGGCCCACTCATTCAACAGCGATGACGGACGTCACGCACATCCCATCATCCTATGACACGGCTTGGATGCAGCTGAGGAGGCACAACATCAGATCAGTGCGGAGAATCCAGCCCAGCCCCAGCCGATGACTCCGCTCGAGCTCCATCCGCCGCTGCCATCACCTCGGAAGAGGTGAAGGTCGCCAGTCTTCGAGCGGGCAATCACATCACCAGTGCCGTTCCCGTCGAAATCACCAGAGCCGACGAGCGCGTTGAAGCCGCCCCAACCATATCCGATCTGACGTGGCGTACCCCAGCCGCCGTCACCATTCGTCGGGTAGATCCAGAGGTTTGAGTCCGAGCCTCGTGCAATCAGGTCAGCATGGCCGTCACCGTTGAAGTCACCGGCGTTGATGGCGAGATCGAATCCCCCCCATCCATAGCCGATAGCCGTGCGCCCGCTGGTCCAGCCTCCGCTGCCGTTACCCCGATAGAGAAAGAGTGCGCCCGTGCTGTCTCTCCCGATGACATCGGGGATGCGATCGCCGTCGTAGTCCAGGCCACCGACCACCATCGAAAGAGTGTTCCACCCGTTTCCGATGGTCACGGGCTGTGCATATCCGCCGGAAGGTTGTCCTGCGTACAGCAGGAATGCTCCGGCCGCCGTGATCCGCCCAAGATCGCGATATCCGTTACCGTCGAAATCGCCTACGGCGAGCGGTCGGTCCGCGGCAGCCCATCCGCTGGAAATCTGACTGCTACCGCGCCACCCGCCGCTACCTGTGCCGCGGTATAGCTGAAGCGTCCCCTGCGCCGTGAGCGCCGCGACGTCCAGTGCTCCATCGCGATCCACGTCGCCGAGGCCAGCTGCGAGCGATCGCGGACCTGTCACCGGCTCACCAGAGCTCGCGAGCGCGCTGAATCCGCTCCACCCATTGCCGATTTTGCCGGAAGAGGTGATACCGCCCGCACCGTTTCCCGGATAGAGCCAGAGGTCACCGTTGGCGCTGCGACCCATCAGATCGGCGTTTCCATCTCCCGTGAAGTCGCCGGGTGTGAGGATCGCGTTCATCCCGCCCCATCCCTGACCGATCTGCTGTTGCCCCTTCCAGCCGCTGTTACCGTTGCCGTAGTACGCCCAGAGGCGTCCAGAGGTGTCGCGTGTCACGAGATCCGGGTCTGCATCACCGTCGAGATCGAGCCCGCCGATCAGCAGATTCATCGATGACCATCCCCAGCCGATCCGCTGGCCGGCCCGAAGTCCGCCTCGGTCGTCGCCACGCCACAACAGGAGTTCGCCGCCCGCGTTCGTCGTGAGGATATCCGGCACGCCGTCTCCATCGAGGTCACCGGCCGCGGTCGAGAGCGCCTGGGCGCTCCAGTCAACGCCCAGCGCCTGTGCATTCGTCAGGCCGGCCGGCGTGCCGCGCATCACTGAGACCTTTGCACCCTGCCGCAGTACAGCATCGCGATTACCATCGCCGTCGAGATCACCGGTCATCATCACGGATGCCGAAGTGCCCAGGCCGCTGGCCAACTGCTTGCGCGCGCCCCATGCGCCCTTGGAGAACGGGTAGCCCCAGAGGGTTCCCGCACCATCGATTGCGGTCACATACGAAGAGAGATTGATCGAGGCCAGTGATGGGCCTTGCGGCGCCGCCGGTGTCTGCGTCGACCCGAACCAGTCGGTGAAGTAGTTGTAGAAGTTTCGGTTGCCGTAGCTCGAGCAGGCGTTGTTCGCCTCACCGTAGCCTGCCGCAAGCGCCGCGGCGTTGGGCTGGTAGGGCGTGTAGTAGTACAGCGCCGAGGTCGCCTTGTTCGCGACATACACGGGGGACGACCCGCAAGCCGCGTTCGGGTGGTATCGAAGATTCCAGGTGTTTCCTGGCGCATACCACTGGAACCACTCGCCCTCCATGTAGATCTGCATCTGGCGCGCGGCGCCGTAGATCTGGTGGAAGAATCCGACGAAGTTCGGATCGCACGGTGCTGTGTCCGGGCAGCCCTGGCCGAGCGCCATGTCATAGCGCCACTGACTCGGCCATGTGTGAGTGACGAGTGCCTGCTCCTTCTGGAGCATGACGATCAACACCTGCGGGTTGATGTTGCAGGACTGGGCGACCCGATAGATGATCCGCGCCGCCGTCTCGTTGGCAGCTCCCGTGTATCCGCTGCAGTACGCGTCGGCCGGACGGTTCACTGAGCTGATCTTGAAGTCTTTCAGGCACACGTATCCGGATTGGCACCGCGAGACCTTGCCGTTGAAGAAGGTCTGTATCTGCGCTTCCGTCATCGTGCTCTTGTTGGTGAACACGGCATCGCTGATGATGTTGCCGGCGCTGAAGCCGGCAAGCGACGACTTGACGATTCCCGCCTGCGCCGGGTCGCCGGCCGTACGCGCGAGATTCACCGACGTACCCTGAGCGGCGGATGCCGTGGCCACCGTCACCGGCGCGACAGTGCCGACCACGACAGCCGTCACAGCAACGAGGACGGTGAGGAATCGCGCGATGTTGAGCGCGTTTCGAGAGCGTGGGGCAGGTCGAGACATGTGACTAGTGTGGCGGAAGTTACGGGATGATGCCACTGCGACCAGAGAAACTGGAGAGAAACGCCGCGTGTCGCGCGGATTCACCGTCTCTCACCAGCTTCACGACTCGCGCGATCCATGTGCCACGATGGACTCGTGAAGGGCATTATTCTCGCGGGCGGCTCGGGTACTCGGCTGCACCCGATCACTCTCGGCGTCTCGAAGCAGCTGATCCCGGTGTACGACAAGCCGATGATCTACTACCCGTTGTCGACACTGATGCTCGCGGGCATCCGGGACATCCTGGTCATCACGACGCCGCACGATGCGGAGCACTTCACGCGCCTGCTGGGCGATGGTTCGCAGTTCGGGATCAATCTTACTTTCGCGCAGCAGTCTTCCCCAGACGGGTTGGCGCAGGCGTTCACGATCGGCGCGGACTTCATCGGCGATGACAGCGTGGCCCTCGTGCTCGGTGACAACCTGCTGTACGGACCGGGCCTCGGCACTCAGCTGAAGAGGTTCTCCGACATCGATGGTGGTGCGATCTTCGCATACTGGGTCGCTGAGCCTCAGGCGTACGGTGTGGTCGAGTTCGACGGTGAGGGCAAGGCGATCTCTCTGGAGGAGAAGCCCGCGTCCCCGAAGAGCAACTACGCGGTGCCCGGCCTGTACTTCTACGACAACGACGTGGTGGCGATTGCACAGAACCTCGAGCCGAGTGCGCGCGGAGAGTATGAGATCACTGATATCAACCGTGCCTATCTGGAGCGGGACAAGCTGCAGGTGGAGGTGCTGCCGCGTGGGACCGCGTGGTTGGACACCGGGACATTCGATCAGATGACGGACGCCGCCGACTACGTGCGCACGATGGAGCGTCGCACGGCATTGAAGATCGGTGCTCCGGAGGAAGTGGCCTGGCGCCAGGGATACCTCACGGATGACGAGCTGCGCGCGCGTGCGGAGAAACTCGTCAAGTCGGGTTACGGCACGTATCTGCTCAACCTGCTCAAAAGAGGACACGCATGAGCCGTCTGCTCGTCACCGGAGGAGCCGGCTTCATCGGCTCGAACTTCGTCCACCATGTCGTCGAGAACACCGACCACCATGTGACCGTCCTCGACGCGCTGACCTATGCCGGCAACCGGGCATCTCTCGCCGGGCTGCCGGAAGACCGCGTCGCGTTCGTGCATGGCGACATCACGGATGCGCCTCTCGTGGACGAACTCTTCGCGAACACGGACGCGGTGGTGCATTATGCGGCGGAGTCGCACAATGACAACTCGCTGCATGATCCGCGTCCGTTCCTGGACACGAACATCGTCGGTACGTACACGCTGCTCGAGGCAGCGCGCCGCCACGACACCCGTCTGCATCACATCTCCACCGATGAGGTGTACGGCGATCTTGAACTGGATGACCCGGAGCGGTTCACCGAGACCACGCCGTACAACCCGTCATCGCCGTACTCCTCGACGAAGGCTGGCAGTGACCTGCTGGTGCGCGCATGGGTGCGCTCGTTCGGAGTGCGGGCGACGATCTCGAACTGTTCGAACAACTACGGCCCCTACCAGCATGTGGAGAAGTTCATCCCGCGTCAGATCACGAACGTGATCCGCGGCATCCGCCCCAAGCTCTACGGCGCCGGCGAGAACGTGCGCGACTGGATCCACGCCGATGACCACTCTTCCGCCGTGCTGACCATCCTCGACAAGGGCGTCAATGGCGAGACGTACCTGATCGGCGCCGACGGGGAGAAGAACAACAAGGACGTCGTCGAGTTGATCCTCACCACCATGGGTGAGCCCGCAAACGCGTACGACCACGTCACCGACCGCGCCGGGCACGACCTGCGCTACGCGATCGATTCGACCAAACTGCGCACGGAACTCGGCTGGACACCCTCGTTCGGGGATTTTGAGTCGGGCCTTGCCGCGACGATCGACTGGTACCGCGCGAACGAGGACTGGTGGGCGCCCAGCAAGGACGCCACCGAGGCGTTCTACGCGGGGAAAGGCCAGTGAGCGACATCTTCGGCAAGCCGCTGCAGCGCATCGAGACGCCGATCCCCGGGCTGGTGCTGTTCGAGCTGCCCGTGCATGGCGACTCGCGCGGCTGGTTCAAGGAGAACTGGCAGCGCGAGAAGATGACCGCACTCGGGCTGGACGACTTCGGTCCGGTGCAGAACAACATCTCCTTCAACGACGAGGTCGGCACGACCCGCGGCATCCACGCCGAACCGTGGGACAAGTGGGTCTCGGTCGCGACCGGACGCATCTTCGGTGCCTGGGTGGACCTCCGCGAGGGCCCCAGCTTCGGCGCCGTCTTCACGACCGAGATCGACCCCTCGAGAGCGATCTTCGTGCCCCGCGGAGTCGGCAACTCGTACCAGACACTCGCACCCGACACGGCATACGCCTACCTCGTGAACGACCACTGGTCGCCCGCCGCCGAATACGCGTTCCTCAACCTCGCAGACGAGACGGTCGCCATCGAGTGGCCGATCCCGCTCAGCGAACTCGAGATCTCCGAGAAGGACAAAGCCCACCCGCGCCTCGCCGACGTCGCACCTATCCCCCCACGCAAGACGCTGGTGCTCGGTGCAGGCGGGCAGCTCGGTCGCGCACTGCGTGCTCGTCTCGGAGATGCCGCGCACATCGAGTACGCCACCCGTGCCGAGCTCGACGTCACAGCCCCCGACATCGCGCGGGCACGACGCTGGCGCGACTACGGCACGATCATCAACGCCGCCGCGTACACGGCCGTCGATGCCGCAGAGACGCCAGAAGGGCGTGCTGCCGCATGGCAGGCGAATGCTGTGGCCGTCGCGGCCCTCGCACGCATCGCGAATGAGAACCGCATCACACTCGTGCACATCTCGAGCGACTACGTGTTCGACGGCACTGAGGACGGCGCCTACACCGAAGACGCCGCGTTCGCGCCGCTCGGCGTATACGGGCAGTCCAAAGCCGCCGGCGACCTGGCCGCCCAGACCGCGTCACGGCACTACATCGTGCGCACGTCGTGGGTGATCGGCGAAGGCAAGAACTTCGTCCGCACCATGGCCTCACTCGCCGAACGCGGCATCGATCCGAGCGTCGTCAGCGACCAGATCGGACGACTGACATTCACGACCGACATCGCGGACGCGATCGTGCACCTGCTCGAGGTGAGTGCCGACTACGGCACCTACAACGTCACGTGTGCCGGCCCTGAACTCTCCTGGGCGGACATCGCCCGCGAGGTCTTCCGACTGACCGAGAACGACCCTTCACGCGTGAGCGACGTCACCACCGCGACCTACTTCGCGAACGCCACCACTCCGGTCTCCCCCCGCCCACTGAACAGCGTGCTGGAGCTGACCAAGATCACCGCGACCGGCTTCACACCACGCGACGGCGGCGACGCTCTCGCGGCATATCTCGCCGGCTGAACCCCAAGCTGCAGGTCGGCTCGAAGCGAACGAGCGGGATTCGAGTCAGAGATCCGCGTGCAGCGCCCAGACCCGCTCCGCGGAACTTGCCCACGAGAACGCCCGCGCCCTGTCGCCCGCGAGCACCCGCAGTCGCGCAGCGCCGCCCCCGACAGCATCCGTGAGCGCATCGGAAAGCTCATCGGTCGAGACCAGCGAACCACCTTCCGCGATGACATCGCGGTGCACTCCACTGTCGACCGCGACAAGCGGCACGCCCAAGGACATGGCCTCCATCGCGCGCCACGGCCATGCCGACAGAGCACTGGTCGCGACGAACGCTGAGGCGCCGGCCAACACGGCGGCACGGTCTTCGGCAGGGAGTGTGCCGCGCACGTGTGCGCGACGCTCCGGCAGCCCGACGGCAGAGGCGATCTCCGCCAGTCGCGGCTCCGCGCCATCGGCGGCATCCAGAACGACGGCATCGATGTCGGCGGCCGCAGCTGCACGGAAGCCCGCTTCCAGGCTCTCGGCCGAACCGGTGAGCACGACATAGCGTTCCGGCAGCGACAGCGCAACGCGTCGCTCGACGGCATCGAGAGGAACGGCGAACCCGTCCGGAGCCGCACCCGAGATCACCCGCACCCGATCACCGAGTTTCGCGAACGAACCGATCCTTTCCGCCATGGAGTGAGAGGGAACGACCACGGCGTCCGCATGCCTTGCCGCGCGGTGCAGCATCCCGCGCTGCCACGCGACAGCGCCTTTCGATATCAGTTCCGGCGCTTCCCACGCGCGCAGATCCCAGACGGTCACCGCGACCTGGTCGTCGTCGTGCAGCCGATCGTGCTTGACGAGCGGAGCCATGAGCGTCGGCGCGTGGATGAGTCCGCGGCCGACGCCTGGCACGATTCCCAGCTGCCAGGATCCGGCGAGCTCACGCCGACCCAGCGGAAGGGTGCGCGTTCCTGCGAGTCCGACCAGATCGGCCACTCCCCCGGCAGGAACGATGGCCTCCACCGTGCATCCCGACGGTGCCGTGGCGAGCAGGCCGGCTGTCAGATCCAGCGCCGCGCCCGCCTGATCGGTGTCTATGACCTGTGTGATCTGGTCGAGAACGACACGCAACTGGGCACCCATAACCTCAGAGTATCCGCGACGTCCAGGAAAACCCGCGAGTGACGCCGGTCCATGCTTGAATGCAGAGATGAGCGACGGTCGACTTCCCGTGCCGCGCCGGTGGATCCGATGGAGCATCGTCACCGTCGTGACGCTGCTCGTGCTCGCGACCGGCTGGGTCGTCATCCGAGGATTCAGTGCCGCCAGCGAGCTGCAAGGCGTCGCGACCTCGACCTCGCAGCTGCGCACCTCGATCGCAGAGCAGAATCTCGCGAGGGCAGAGCTGGTGGCACCTCGCATCGCGCAGCACGCAGCGTCCGCACGCGATCTCACCTCCGATCCCATCTGGCGCGGATTCGAGTTCGTCCCCTGGGTGGGCCAGAATTTCACGGCGATGCGAGAGATCGCAGAGATCGCGGACAGCATAGCCACGGATGCGGTGACCCCATTGCTGGGGATCGCCGGCGACGTCGATCTCGCCGGTCTCGGCGTCAGCGGAGCATCGATCGACTACTCCCCCCTCGCCGCTGCCGAGGAGCCTCTCGCTGCCGCAAGCGCGACGCTCGCCGCCGCAGAGATCAGGGCGCAGCAGATCGATGCCGGTGCCGCGCTCACGCCGTTCGCGGACGCCGTCCGCGACATGCGCGACGTCGTGACGAAGACCGCCACCGCCGTCGGTGCGATCCACGGCGCCTCCGTCGTGCTGCCGACGATGCTCGGCGGAGACACCCCGCGCAATTACCTCGTCGTGATGCAGGACAACGCGGAACTGCGCTCGAGCGGCGGCATCGTCAGGTCGCTGACGCTGCTGCACGCCGAGGGCGGCAAGATCACGATCGTGCAGCAGGCCTCCACCCGGGACTTCCCCGGGCTCGAGTCGCCCCTGCCGTTGAGTGAATCCACGATCGCGCTGTTCGGGGATCGTCCCGGCGTCGCCGTGCAGGACATCACCAGCATCCCCGACTTCACCGAGGCCGGGCCGATTCTCGCACTGCGCTGGCAACAGCGCTTCGGGCAGAGCATCGACGGAGTGATCGCGATCGACGCCGTCGTCGCGAAGTACCTGACCGATGCAACAGGCGAGGTCTCCTTCGGCCCGTTCACCGCCGATGCCGACAGCATCCTGCCCATCCTCCTCTCCGAGATGTACACGAGCGTCACCGATCCGAATCAGTCGAACGACGTCTTCGTGCAGGCGGCGAATGCGGTGCTGGTCGCCTCGCTGAGCAGCACGCAGCCGCAGAAGATCATCGGAGCGCTCTCCGCCTCGGCGGACGAAGACCGCATCCGTGTCTGGAGTGCGCACCCAGAGGAACAGCGACTTCTCGCCGCGTCGTCTCTCGGCGGCGCACTTCCTGTCGACGGCGAACGCGGCGCCAACGTCGGCGTGCTCTTCAACGACGCGACCGGCGGGAAGATGGACTTCCACACCGCCGCCGCGATCAGCACCGCCGTCGGAGAATGCCGAGGAGAGCGGGCGACCCAGGTGCAGGTGACCTGGACCAATGATGCGCCCCAGGATGCTGCGGAGACACTGCCGGAATCCGTGACGGGCGGCGGAGGGGAGATCGATCCGGGCGATGTCCGGACGCTCGTCGCCGTGTACGGCCCCGAGGGTGCGACGCTGCGATCGACCGATCGTGACGGCGACGAAGCCGAAGACGCGCAGACGACGACGCTCGGTACCCGCGAGATCGTTCAGCTCGACGTGCTGCTGGCACCCGGCGAGTCGACCACGATCACCGTCTCATTCGCCGGCACCGCCGAACGCGTCACCAGGGTGCAGCACACCCCCATGATCGAGGAACCGGAGACGACGACAGGCGACCTCGACTGCTCGTAGCAGCAGACTCTGAACGTCGGATCACGGTGTCGGGGTCGGCGTCTCGGTCGGCGGGTGCAGCGTCTGCTGCGCGAGGTCGCGGACGAAGGCGTAGTCCGGCTCGAACTCGTCGATGCCGTTCTCGGGCACCAGCTCGATCGGCGTGACCGGCAGCTCCTTCGCCTTCATCATCAGGTCGAAGAACTCCGGCAGCTTGTCCCTTGGCAGATCCGTGTCGACGAGCACAGTGCCGGCGGACGCGATCTCGTTGAAGCGGGTCAGCACATTCTCGGGCGTGAACTGGTCGAGGATCGCGATCTGCAGCTCACGCTGGCGCTGCATGCGATCCCAGTCGCTGGTCGTGTACCGCGATCGCGCGTACCACTGGGCGGTATCGCCGTCCATGCGCTGCTGCCCAGGCTCGATCCAGCCGATCGCCCACTCGTTGACGTCTGTGCCGGTCCAGCTCTCCGGCGGACCGCCCTTCGGCAGACGCTCGGTGACGTTGATGTCGACGCCTCCGAGGGCGTCGATCATGGCTGCGAAGCCGTTCATGTCGATGAAGATGTAGTACGGGATCTCGATCCCGAGAATGCCCTCCGCGGCATCCTTCGTCGCCTCGATACCGGGCGCTGACCCCTGGGCTGCGGCATCCGGGTAGAGCTCGGCGCCTTGATCGTCACGACAGACCTCGGCCGCGTAGCGGATGTGGTTCATCCACCCGTCCCACCCGCAGGTCGGCGACGCGTGCCCTTCGAAGCCGCCAGGATACAGCGCCTGCATCGGGCTTCCCTCGCTGAACGGCGCATTCGGCAGTTCGCGCGGGATACCGAAGATCGTCGTCGCACCTGTCGTGGCGTTGACGGACACCACCGAGATGCTGTCGAAGCGCATGGAGTCGCGGCCGTCGCCGCTGTCCGCGCCGAGCAGCAGGATGTTGTAATAGCCTTCGCTGGGCTCGACGCTCGGTCCGCTCTGACCGAAGATGTCATCGATCGCGCCCTTGCTGGCACCGGCGACGCTCGCCGCGTAACCCGCACCGCCGCCGAGAAGGCCCACGATGATCAGCGCCACGACCGGAATCGCGAAACGCGAAGCCTGCGGCATCTTGACGAGGCGCACGAGGCGCAGTGTGTCGAAGGTCAGCACGACCCACAGCACCGCGTAGGCGACGAACAGCACCTGGAGCAGCGTCAGAACGAACCAGTTCGTGACCACCGAGATGAGCACCGAACGCCAGAAAAGCGCCGAGACGACAGCGAGCACGATGAGGAACCAGCTCAGCAGCGTGGCCACCAGGCCGAAACGGCCGAGTCTGCGGTTGCCTCCGGCGAGCACCTGCGCGGAACCGGGGATCAGCACGTTCATCACGACCAGCCACCAGCCACGGCGACCCATGAAGGCCGGATCGGCCGCATCGGGATTGCGCAGCGGGCGGGGCTCGATCAGACGGCGCCCGCTCCGTATCGCCGCGCCGGGAGCGGCAACCGTCACAGGGAGTCCTTCAGCCGTTCGTTCTTCTCCGCGACCTGCGACTCGAGAGTGCGAGCGTACTCCTCGAGCCGATCCGCCAGCGCGGCATCCGATGCGCCGAGGATGCGTGCCGCGAGGATGCCGGCGTTGCGAGCGCCGCCGATCGACACGGTGGCGACGGGGATGCCGGCGGGCATCTGCACGATCGAGAGCAGCGAGTCCATCCCGTCGAGATATGCGAGCGGCACAGGAACCCCGACGACCGGCAGCGGAGTCATCGATGCGAGCATGCCGGGCAGGTGCGCTGCTCCCCCGGCGCCGGCGATGATGACGCGGATCCCTCTGCCCCGCGCCTCGCGCGCGTACTGCATCAGCTTGTCCGGCGTGCGGTGCGCCGAGACGACCTCGACCTCGTGCGCGATGCCGAACTCGGTGAGGGCCTGGGAAGCGTCGCTCATCACGCGCCAGTCGGAGTCGGATCCCATCACGACGCCGACGACGGGCGCGGCAGAAGAGTGCAGTGGCTCAGTCACCTCCCCAGGGTACTTTCCGCTCCCCTGGTTCGGCTGAACGGCGCGCCCTTCGCCGGCCCCTGAGCCTGTCGAGCCGGTCCCTGAGCCTGTCGAAGGGCCCCTGAGCCTGTCGAAGGGTCCCTGAGCCTGTCGAAAGGGCCCCTGAGCCTGTCGAAAGGGCCCCTGAGCCTGTCGAAAGGGCCCCTGAGCCTGTCGAGCCGGTCCCTGAGCCTGTCGAAGGGTCAGGCGAAATGGGCGGCTGCGGCCCGCGCGGTGTAGACGACGTCGTCGAGGTCATCGCCCACGACGTTCACGTGACCGACCTTGCGCCCGGGTCGCGCCGCCTTGCCGTACGTGTGGATCTTCGCCGAAGGATGCTCGGACATCGCGGCATCGAAGCGGTCCTCGAACGCGCCTTCTGCCGGGCCGCCGAGGATGTTGACCATCGCCGCCCACCGTGCGCGAGGCGACGTATCGCCCAATGGAAGATCGGCGACCGCGCGCAGGTGCTGCTCGAACTGGCCGGTGACGGCTCCGTCCTGGCTCCAGTGGCCGCTGTTGTGCGGGCGCATCGCCAGCTCGTTGACCAGGATGCGCTCATCGTCGGTCTCGAAGAGCTCGACCGCCAGCATCCCGGTGACGCCCAGTCCGTCTGCGATCTGCCGCCCGATCGCCTCGGCGACCACCGCCAGCCGCTCACTCGCGCCCGGTGCCGGTGCGAAGACCTCTGCACACACCCCGTCGCGCTGCACGGTCTCCACGACGGGATATGCGACCACCTGTCCGCTCGGCCGGCGCGCGACCTGCTGAGCGAGCTCGCGAGTGAACGACACCACCTCTTCCACGAGCAGTGCATCGCCTGCACCGGTCGCCCTGTCGGCTGCCAGGGCGTCGAACCAGTCGGCCGCGTCCTCAGCAACGCGCACGACGCGCACTCCCTTGCCGTCGTACCCGCCACGCGGGGTCTTCACGACGGCCTTGCCGCCGTGGTCGTCGAGGAACGTCTGCAGCTCGGCGGTGTCGCGCACGGCGGACCAATCCGGCTGCGGCACACCGAGCTCGGCGAGGCGCGCACGCATGACGAGTTTGTCCTGCGCGTACTGCAGGGCATCAGGACCCGGATGCACCGCGACGCCTTCCGCGACGAGCGCTTTCAGCACGTCCTGAGGGACGTGCTCGTGATCGAACGTGACGACGTCGACGTCGTTGACGAACGCTCGCACGGTGTCGAGGTCACGGTAATCGCCCACAGCGGTCGCCGCCAGCTGCGCCGACATCCCTTCGGACTCGGCCAGCACCCGGATGTCGAGCCCCAGCTCCACCGCCGGAGCGATCATCATCCTGGCCAGCTGTCCGCCGCCGATCACTCCTACACGCAACGCCATCGAGATCTCCGTTCGTCGTGGCCATTCTCTCGCATATGGGGAGGACGTTTCGACTCGCTGACGCTCGCTCAACGCGTTTCGTCTCGCTGCGCTCGCTCAACGACCCGCGAAGGAGGGGCGCGCTCAGTGGTCGGAGTCGGGATCGGACATCGACTGCGCGTCGCGGTGAGCGAGGATCTGGTTCACCTCGATCTGATCCGCCAGAGCCTCGTGCACGAGTGTGACGTTGGGCACGTTCGCGAGCCGCAATGGGGTGTCGACCCCGTTGGAGAGTGTGATGGTTCCCGCACCCCACATGCGCTGCACGACACCCCGCCGCACGCCGATCGAGTACCCGCGGACGTGGGACATCTCACGACTCCGCCGTGCGCCCATCCCCTCGCGCACGACCACGCGCCGCGTGGTGACCGCATAACTGCGCGAGGCCCAGACGAGGAACGGAATCAGCACGCCGAACAGGACCAGCGCGGCGGCTGCGGCGATCAGCATCCAGTTCTCGAAACCGGCGGGAAGGTTCCCGTAGAAGAACCCGGTGGCGCCTGCCACCGCGATGAGCAGCAGGGCCGACCAGAACAGTCGCCGCGCGTGACTGCGGAACCGCGCGATGAGAAGCTCTTCGGCGGGTGCGCCTGGCGGCGGCATCATCGGCCGCCCTCCGAGTGTCACGGGCTGGGTCACCCCTCCATTGTGCCTGGCGTGTCGGACATCGCCCGCCAGCGGTCGGCGTGTCCTGCCCGGCCGGCCGGATGCCCACTCACTTCAGGCGCGCGTGCACGACGTCGCCGGCCGCGATCAGGTGCTCGATGCCGTCGCTGCGGACGCAGAGTCGGCCGTCCGACTCCAGACGCAGCGCGGTGCCGTGCAGGACCGTGCCGTCGGGAAGCGAGACGTCGACCTCTCGGCCGAGGCTGGCGCATCGGGCGGAGACCGCGGCATGCACGCCGCTGCGCACGGCATCTCCCCACGTGACGAGCGACGCGACGAGATCGCCCAGCCGTCCGACGTATGCGGCGACGAGCAGATCGGCGTCGGCACTCTCGCCCAGGACGGCGAACGACGTCGCAGTGGGAACCGGGAGCTGCTTCTCGGTCATCGCAGTATTGACACCGGCGCCGACGACGACGGCGCCGCCGGTCGATTCGGCCAGGATGCCGCTGATCTTGCGCCCGTCGACCAGGACGTCGTTCGGCCACTTCACGCCGACGTCGTGACCAGGGAGCTGTGCGGAGACGGCCTGTGCCATCGCCACTCCGGCGATGAGAGGGATCCATCCCATCGCCTCGGGCGAGGAGGGCAGTTCTCGCAACAGAACCGAGATCGCCAGAGCCGAACCGGCCGGCGACACCCACGATCGATCGAGCCTCCCCCGTCCGGCCGTCTGGTTGTCGGTGAGGAGCACCGACAGGTGCGGCCACGCCTCGGTGTCCGACGAGAGCACGCGCAATGCCGCATTCGTCGATGCGGATTCGTCGATCGCCTCGAAACGGGATGCGACGGCTTCAGTCTCTGGGTACTGCATAGTGGTCAGTCTACGGAGCGGGAGCGTCCGCCATCAGAGTCGCGCGTCCTTGATCCAGTCTTCGTCCAACCCGAGCAGGGTCGCGTCGCTGGTCAAGAAGGTGAACCGTTCCTGCTTCGCCTGAGCGAGCAGAAGCCGATCGAACGGGTCATGCCGGACGAGAGATTCGAATCCCAATAGGGCACCGGCGTGTGAAGCGAGGAGCGGTAGCTCGGTCAATCCCGACGACCGGAAGATCTCAGGGAACGTCTCGCCTCCTGGCAACGACGTGCGACCCAGCATGTGATTGATCGTGATCTCGGTGACGGACACCGAAGAGTAGTGCACCTGAGTCGCGACATCTATGAGCCCGCGGCTCGCCAGCCCGAGCCGAGGGCTGTCGTGCACCAACCAGATCAGCGCGTTGGTGTCGAGCAGCATCAGCTGCGTCGCCCGTAGAACAGATCGTTGATCTCTTCGTCCACCCCGTCGAACAACGACGGATCGTGCTCGGGTTCGTCTGCCGCGAGTCCGTATACGACAGTGAGTTCACGGTGGGGAACGATGTCCACAAGCGGTCGACCCGCGCGTGCGATCGTGACCTTCTCGCCTTCGAGAACGCGTGCGATCAGCGAAGAGAGCTGGCTCTTCGCCTCGTGCATGTTCATCTGGGCCATCACCCTAGCTTAGCTAAGTCGGGCCCGTTCCAAAAGAGTTCCCCGGCTCAGCCGTGGAGCTGCTCGTCCTTGTCCTCTTCATCATCGTCGTCCTCACCGGACTTGATCGCGCCCATCTCGCGTATCTGCCACTCGCCCCATTCGCCCATCAACTGCGCGATGGCGGCGTGGAACTTCGCGGTGGCGACGCCGGGCGTCGTGTCGCCGAAGTAGCGCTGCACCCACATGCGCAGCCGCATGATGGCGTCCTCGTCGCCACGGACGCGTTCGACCTCGCGCACGACGTCGGCCGCGGCATCCGCGCTCAGCCACTCGCAGTCGGAGAGATACCCGCCGGTGTCCACCGACGCGCGCTCGTCGACCGGACGCGTGATCATGAGCGGCTTGCCCGCCGCCAGGCGGTCGTAGACCATCGCGGAGATGTCGACGATCGCGACGTCGGCGGAGGCGAGCTGCCAGCCGAGCTCCGGGCCGTCGTCGTAGACGTGCTGCGCGCGGGGGTCCGCGTTGTTCGCCGCGGCGATCGCCGCGATGATCCGTCTGTGCGCGGCGCCGTACTCGTCGTCGACCACACCGCTGCGCGGGTGAGGTCGGTAGATGACACGATGCGATCCGGACGCCAGCAGGGCACCCACGAGCGTCTCGCCGTGAGTGGCGATCGATCCGTAGTGCGCGCTGGGGCGATCGCCCTCCCACGTCGGGGCGTACAGCACGACGGTGCGCTCGTCAGGGGTGTACGGCAGCGTGCCGGAGAAGTGATCGGCCTGCGGACGCCCGATCTCGATCGTGCGGCGGTCGACGTCGTAGTCCCAGAGCGTGCGGGACAGACGATCTCGCGCGGCCTGGCCTGCGACCAGCGCGTAATCGTAGGCCTTGTACTGGTTCGTCGTCATGTACATCTTGTCGGACTCGCCGTGGTTGATGAACACGTGCCAGCGCCGGCCGTAGCGGAACATCTGGAAATTGCGCGTGTTCTGATTCACGTACAGCACGATGCGGATGTCCTGGTCGCGGATGAAGCGCTCGAGATCGCGCACCGTCGGCACGAACGCGACCGGCGGCGCGTCCTCCGCGATGAGGTGCTCCGCCCCGATCGGGTTGCGCGCGAGCACGACCACAGGCCAGAGCTTGTCGAGTTCGGCGAGCGGGCGGTACCACTGGCGCATCTGGTACATGTTCACCGCACCGTCTGCGAAGTACACCGCGACCTTGTAGTACTGCTCCGGATGCGGAGGCATCGCCTCGAGGGTGCGTCTGACGCGCTGCACCGCCATGCGCGAGCGCACGGCCTTGCGCAGCAGGCGATACGCCTTCTTGACATCTTTTACAGCACCCACATGACAAGAGTACGCAGGCGGCGTCACCTCGCCATGACATGATCGGGGGGTGGCAGAGAACGATTCGGCAACGCCTTCGAACGGCGTGTCGTTCGTCATGCCCGTGCTGAACGAACGCGCCTACCTTGAGCACGCCGTCGCCTCGGTGCTCGAGCAGGAACTGGAGGGCCCCGCGGAGCTCGTCCTCGCACTCGGGCCCTCGACCGACGGGACGACCGAACTCGCGCAGCGCCTCGCCGCGCATGACGAGCGCATCCGCCTGGTCGACAACCCCGATGCGCACATCCCCGTCGGTCTCAACGCCGCGATCCGTGCCAGCCGCTTCCCGACGATCGTCAGGGTCGACGCGCACTCGGAGCTCTCCCCCGGCTACGCGCACCGTGCGCTCGCGACCCTTCGCCGTACCGGTGCCGCCAATGTCGGCGGTGTGATGCGGGCCGACGGACGAACCCCGTTCCAGACGGCTGTGGCCCGCGCCTACAACTCTCCCATCGGACTCGGCGGCGGCGCCTACCACGGCACCGCTCACGAGGGCGAAGCCGAATCCGCGTACCTCGGGGTCATGCGCCGCGACGTCCTCGAGGAGGTCGGGCTCTTCGACGAATCGATCCGTCGCGGTGAGGACTGGGAACTGAACCTGCGCATCAGACAGGCCGGGCACAGGGTGTGGCTCGATCCGCAACTGTCAGTGACCTACTGGCCTCGCGAGAGCTGGTGGCGTCTGGCGCGTCAGTTCCGTGCCACCGGCGCCTGGCGAGGCGAACTCGTCCGGCGCTACGGGCGCAGCAACGGCCTGCGGTTCTTCGCGCCGCCGGCGCTGGTGCTCAACGTCGCACTCGCCCTGATCGTGGCGGTGCTGCAGCTGACCGGCGTTCTGAGCGGCGTCTGGTCGATCGTGGCGTCCGTCGTCTATCTGCCCCTGGTCGCCTACCTCCTGCTCGTCATCGCGATGGCACTGCGCCCGGGAGGCGGCAGAACCCCGCGCGAGCGCATCTGGACGCTCGCGGTGCTTCCGACCATGCATCTGGCGTGGGGTGCGGGCTTCCTCGTCGGTGTGCTCCGCGGCGCCCGCGGCACCGTCGACGCCTCGCGCCTCGGTACGCAGAACACGCCGCTGCCATAGGCGCGGCGTGTCACGCGTCGACGAAACCGAGATCCAGCAGCCGCGAGACCACACGCTCCGCAGCATGCCCGTCGTCGAGCGAATTGAACTGCCTGCGCCACGCGGCGTACCGCTCGGCGAAGAATCCGGGCAGCGATTCGTCCATGAGGGCGTCGGAGAGCTCGTCCTGCGTCGTGACCAACGGCCCAGGCGCGCGTTCGGCGAGATCGAAGTAGAAACCGCGCAGCTCACCGCGATAGTGGTCCAGGTCGGGAACCATGAAGTACATCGGCTTGCCGGTCACGCTGTAGTCGAACATGACCGAGGAGTAGTCGGTGATGAGTGCGTCGGCGACCAGCAGCAGCCGGGCCGTGTCCGGATAGCCGGTCACGTCGATCACCCGAGCCCCGGACTGGTCGCGCCCAGGGCGCAGGGTACGCGAGTGTCCGCGCACCAGCACCACAGCATCCGTCTGCTCTGCGAGCAGCTGCGGGTCGACGAAATCGACGATCTCGCTGCGGTCGTCGCGCCAGGTCGGCGCGTACAGCAGCACCCGCTCGTCGGGACCGACGCCCAGCGCCCTTCGCGTCGCCGATCCGTCGTCCGTCGTGAGCACGTCGTTGCGCGGGTAGCCGTCGGTCCAGATCGGCTTGCCGAAGAACGCGTACGCCTTCTTCAGGATCCGTTCGGAGTAGGTGTTCTGCGCGAGCAGCACATCCCAACGGCGCGATTCCTTCACGACTGCGGCCATGCGCCTGGGGTCGAACCCGCGCCGGTGCAGCGCGAGACGCTTCAGCGGAGTGCCGTGCCACGTCTGCAGCACCTTCTGGCCCGCCTTGCGCGCGAAGCGGCGCCGCATCCAGTCGTTCACGATGAGCAGCCGTGCTGCTCCCCGCGCGCGCCACCACTCGGGACTTCCCTCGACCACGGCGATCGCGCCCTCCGGGACGGCGATCGACATGTCGACGACGCTCCAGTACCTGGTGACGTTCGGGGCGCGTGCCGCGAGCTCGCGGTCGATCGCCCGCGGGTTGCAGCCGACGCTCTGCCCGTAGAAGCTCTCGAAGAACACGGCGTTCTCGTCGCCGCCGGACTGAGCGACGTAGCGCTCCTCCAGCGTCGACTGCCCCTCGCTCGTCTCATGGATCAACGCGAGCGGAGCGGCGATCTCGACATGGGCGCCGTGCAGTGCTATCCGGATGCTCGCGAGCAGCGAAGGGCCGATCTCGACGTCATCGAGATCGACGCCGGCGACGCTCAGCGCGTACGATCCCGATGGCAACGGCAGCTCTTCACTCCCCCAGCGGATGCTGCGAAGCGGAATGATCGCCTTCCAGGTCTTGCCCCCACCGGTGATCCTGCCCACCGCACGCGCCCGCGGCCCTTCGAGCGTCGCCGTGGTCGGCTTCGGCCCCGTGCCTGCGATGACCAGCGTCTCCGCCTGCTCATCGATCCGGGCAGTCGTCATCGTGCTCCCTTCGGCGCGGGGATTCCCCGCTGGCGGATCGCCTGGTACACCCGGCGGCTGTTGCGTCCGTCGCGGTATGCGTGCATCTGTGCGCTGAGCGTACTGGATCGCGTGGAACGCGCGGCGAACGCATCGGGGTCCGCGAGCAGGGCGCCGAGCTGCTCGAGCAACTCGGTCCAGTCCGTCGCCGCGTCAACACCGGCGACGTCTTCGTACCGCCCGTAGAAACCGCGCGTGCGGGCGTAGTCCGCGGCATCCGGTGCGAGATACAGCACCGGCATCGCCAGAAGCCCGACGTCGTAGGCCAGCGACGAGTAGTCGGTGATGAGCGTGTCGAACCCCGCCAGCGCGGGAGTGATGTCGGAGACGAGGTCGGATCCCAGCATCCGCACTCGGGCGCTCGGCAGCGACGGCTGATACGCGCCGGCTCCCAGCGGATGGGACCGGATGAAGAGCACGGCGTTCTGCGACTCGAGCAGGGTGATGATGCGCACCCACTCCGAGGCGGTCGGCACGGCGACGTCATCGCCGCCGTCGCGCCAGGTCGGTGCGTACAGGAGTGCGCGGGCGCCCTCGGGTAGCGGGCCGGATGCGGCGTCGAGCAGAGCGGATGCCGTCTGCCGCCGCTCTTCGTCGGTGCCGGTCGACAGCACGTCCACGCGCGGCTCGCCGGTGACGACGACGCGCGCATCGCCCAGTGCGAACGCGGATTCGAGCCGGCCCCGCGAGCGATCGGATGCCGCGGGCAGCACGCGGATGCGCTGTGCGGTGCGGCGGTACAGCAGGCCGACCAGACGGCGAAGGAGGCCGGCGCCTGGAACGTTCGGAACCTGCGTGGTCGCGGGCGAGTCGAGCCCGATGCGCTTGAGCGGAATGCCGTGCCACAGCTGTACGACGAAGCCGCCTGAGACGGCGTACCGGTTCACGTCACCGAGACCATGTGTCACGACGAGGACGCCGGCTCGTGCGGTGGCCCACCAGCCCCGCAGCGACGACTTCGAGATCGTGGGGATGCCGAGGGCCGCGGCATCCGCTCGTTCGCGAGGAGAGGAGACGAGCCAGACGGCGTCGTGCCCCTCGGCCGTCGCGAGCGTCCACAGCGCCAGCGCGCCGTCGCCGATGCCCGCGCCGCAGCCGAACACCCAGCGCTGCCCGCGGGGCACGATGGCAGCGCCTATTCCGCCGACGGCATACAACGGGATGCGAAGAAGCTTGGCCGCATTGCCGGAGCCGAAGGAGAAGGACGCCACCCCGCGAGCCTATCGCGGGGTGGCGTCCTTCTCTGGGAAACGGGTGGCGTCAGAGGCTGAGCTCTCCCAGTTTCACGTCGATGTCGTACGACTTGCCGTCGCGGACATATGTGAGCTTCGCATCACTGCCGGCCGCTGCTGCACGCACCTGGGCGGTGAGGTCGGTGGCACTCGCGATCGGTGCGCCGTTGAAGGTGGTGACGATGTCCCCCTCGCTCAGACCCGCGGACTCGGCCGCACCGCCGCTCACCGGAGTGTCGGCGATGTACGCGCCGGCCACCTCGGATCCTTCCACGGAGGAGGCGTCTCTGACAGAGGCGCCGAGCAGACCGTGCGTCGCGGCGCCATCCTCGATGATCTCCTCGGAGATGCGCTTGGCGACGTTCGACGGAATCGCGAAGCCCACCCCGATCGAACCGGACTCCTCGGAACTGCCGGCTGTCGCGATGGCGACGTTGATGCCGATGAGCTTGCCCTCGCTGTCGACGAGCGCACCACCCGAGTTCCCGGGGTTGATCGCGGCATCCGTCTGGATCACCGCGATCGAGATCGACTCGGTCGCGTTCTGGGTCTCGGTGCCCGGAAGGTCGAACTGGAACGGACCGCCCTCCTGACCGGAGTCGCCGCCGTCGTCCTGGCTGTCCTGATCCGCCGAGTCCGGAAGGGCGGACGATGCGATCTGGATGCTGCGGTTCAGCGCACTGACGATGCCGGTGGTGACCGAGTTCGAAAGTCCGAGAGGTGCACCGACGGCGACCGCCGTGGAGCCGACGTTGAGCTCGGACGAATCCGCGAACTCGATCGGTGTCAGGTCTTCCGCGCCCTCGAGCTTGATGACCGCGAGGTCGTAGATCGGGTCGGTGCCGACGATCGTGGCGTCGTAGATCTGACCGTCGGAGCCCGTCACCCTGATGGCGGGATCCGCGGCCGCGCCGCCGAGGGTGACGACGTGCGTGTTCGTGAGCACGTAGCCGTCCTTGCTGAGCACGACGCCTGAGCCGCTGCCCGATCCTTCCTGGCCAGCGACCTCGAGCGTGACGACGGAGGGCAGCACGGTGGTCGCGATCGCGGTGGTCTCGTTCACGGAACCCGGGTTGTTCACGGTGATCGTGCCGGTCCCGGTCGCAGTGGAGCCGACCGGTTGCGACCAGAGGTTGTTGCCGAGGTAGCTGCCGCCGAGTCCGGCTGCGCCTCCGACGAGCGAGGCTGCGACGATGAGTGCGGCCACCTTGCCTGCGCCGAACGGCTTCTTCTCCTTGGTCTTCGTCACGGTCTGCACCGCAGCGCCCTCCGCGGCGGCCGGAACGCCCGTGGCAGGTGTGGAGATGCCGAACGCGGCACCGGGCGCCTGGGGCCCCTGAGAGGTCGGCGCGTGGTACGACGCGAACGCCGCCGGCATGTCATGGCCGGCACCACTGCCGCCCCGCTCCTGCGGCGCAGGCTGCTCGGGTGACGCGGACTCGTTGGTGTTCTTGTCTTCGTTCATGGTCTGCTCCTTCAACAAGTTCAGACTGCCGCTCGTAGCTGTGCGTTCGATATGGCCGCGGTGAGTGTCGGCTATGGCCTTAGCCTGGTTTGCATGAGTGGTATTCCCGGCGCCTGGCGGCGCACCGCGGCAGGGGCCGGCCTGCTGTCTCCCGACGGCGCCGTCGCGCCCACCATCTTCGCAGAGATGTCTGCGTCCGCGATGAGAACGGGCGCGATCAACCTCGGGCAGGGATTCCCCGATGAGGACGGCCCTGCCGAAGTTCTCGAAGCCGCCCGTGCCGCCATCTCGCAGGGCGTGAACCAGTATCCGCCCGGGCGCGGATTCGCAGATCTTCTGGAGGCGATCAGCGAGCACCAGCGCCGCTTCTACGGGCTTTCGGTGGACCCCGCGACAGAGGTGATCGTGACCGCCGGTGCGACAGAAGCACTGACGGCGACACTGCTGGCGTTGATCGACTCCCCGGACGACGAGGTCGTCGTGTTCGAGCCGTATTACGACTCGTACGCGGCAGCGGTGGCTCTCGCCGGTGCGCGGCTGCGCACCGTTCCCCTGCGCCTGCCGGATTTCCAGCCGGACCTCGAGGTGCTCGCAGCATCCGTCACCGACCGCACGCGGCTCATCCTCGTGAACGACCCGCACAACCCGACCGGGGTGGCGTTCTCGCCGGAGGTGAAGGCCGAGGTCATCCGCCTCGCGCACCTGCACGATGCGGTCATCGTCACCGACGAAGTGTACGAGCACCTCACGTTCACCGCGCCCCACGTGCCGATCGCCACGCTGCCGGGCGCCGCGGAGCGCACGCTGACGATCTCCTCCGGAGGCAAGACGTTCTCGGCGACCGGTTGGAAGATCGGCTGGATCCACGGTCCCGCCGATCTGATCACCGCCGTGCTGACCGTCAAGCAGTACCTCACGTACGTGAACGGATCGGCATTCCAGCCGGCGATCGCCGTCGGCCTGCGCTTGCCGGACACCTTCTTCGCGGATGCCGCTGCCACCCTTGCGCGCAAGCACGAGATTCTCGGGGCGGGCCTTCGTGATGCCGGATTCGAAGTGATCGCGCCGCAGGGCGGATACTTCACGGTCGCAGATGCGTCAGCACTAGGCGGGGCGGATTCGATGGCCTTCTGTCGGGCGCTGCCGGACACGGCCGGCGTGGTCGCGATCCCATTGGAGGCGTTCGTGAGCGAGGAGCACCGCGGCGACTACGCCGGGCTCGTGCGATTCGCCGCCTGCAAGCGCGTCGAGGTGCTCGAGGAAGCTGCGCAGCGGTTGGCTGCCGCGACGTTCTGACGGCCCGGGTGAGGTTTCGACTCGCCTGCGGCTCGCTCAACCCGTTTCGTCGCGGTCGCTGCGCTCCCTTGCTCAACGCCCCGCAGACGCGAGCTGGGCGTTGACGAACATCTGCGGGGCGTTGAGCGAGCGAAGCGAGACGAAACGGATTGAGCGAGCGCAGCGCGTCGAAATCGACTCAGCGCGGGACGACGCCGTAGCGGCGCAGCCGCAGAACCGGGTTAACCTCACGGACACGGGTGACGGCATCCTTCGTGAGCTCTGCCACGGCGATGCCCTCGGCGGTGCCCACTCCTGCGATCACCACACCCTGCGGATCGACGATCTGCGAGTGCCCCACTCCGATGGGCGTCGGGTGATCGGCGGAGACGACGTAGACCGTGTTCTCGATCGCGCGCGCTGCGAGCAGCGTGGTCCAGTGATGCTCCTTGAGCGGGCCGCGCACCCATTCCGCCGGAACGACGATGACGTCGGCTCCGACATCGACGAGCGTGCGAGCGACCTCGGGGAAGCGCAGGTCGTAACAGGTCATCATCGCGATGCGCAGTCCGCCGACGTCGAGCGTCTCCGGGGCGCCGAGCTCCCCGGCCTCGATCCAGTCCGACTCGGTCTGCCCGAAGGCGTCGTACAGATGCTGTTTGCGGTACGTCGCACGCAGGCCGGCGGCATCCATGGCGACGAGCGTGTTGCGCACCCGATCCCCCGCCGATTCCACCAGGCCGGCGATGATCGTCACGTCGTGAGCGGATGCCGTCGCCTGCAGCGCACCGACGAAATCGCCGTCGAGAGATTCGGAATTCGCGGCCAGGGTCGCATCCATCGGGTCGACGAAGTAACTGGAGTATTCGGGGAACACCACCAGGCGCGCTCCCCTGACCGCGGCATCCGCCGTCAACTCCGCGATGCGGGCGCGGTTGTCCGCCCGTGAGGCTGTCGGGCTGAACTGGCAGACGGCGACGGTGAGTGCGGCGGTCTCGGACATGTCTCCATCCTCGCGCAGTTTGCCCGTGGTTAACCAGCTCCGAAACCCGTGTTAGGCTAGTAGACGTGCCGCGGGGTGGAGCAGTTCGGTAGCTCGCCGGGCTCATAACCCGGAGGTCGCAGGTTCAAATCCTGTCCCCGCAACGAGAAGCGACACAAGAAAGGCCCCTGATCTGGAGAAATCCCGATCAGGGGCCTTTCGCATTCCCCTGCGCGAGCGCCCAGGGCTGATGCGAGAAGAGTTTCCGGGGTTCAGATCGAGTTTTACCCCCGAAACTCTCCCGGCATCGCTCGCGGGATGCGCCGGTCGAGGTAGACGCCCGGAGCGGTGTGAGAGAACGGGCCCCGTATGTACGAGAACGGGCGCCCCTCGCGGGACGCCCGTTCTGCTGTACGCGGTTCTTACTCGGCGGACTCCAGAGCCAGCAGATCGGTGATCGCGGCGGTGAGGCGCTTGTCGGCCTCGGCGAACGCCGTGAGGTCGCCCGACTTCAGCGCCGCGTCGCGGTCGGTCAGCGCCTGCTGTGCGGCGGCAAGAGCCGTCTCACGTGCATCCGCGTCGGCCGGCGGCGGCGTCGTGCCCTCATCAGGATCGGTCGTGCCCTCGTCCGGAGGGTTCGTGCCGTCACCGGGGTCGACGGGCTCGACCTCTTCGTCTCCGCCGCTCGCGCCGGAGTCGCCGCCGAAGATGACGTCAAGCGCCGCAGTGAGCGTGTCTTCGAAGGCGATGCTGTCACCGAACGTGACCAGCACCTTCTGCAGCAGCGGCAGCTGAGTTCCCTCGGACGACTGCACGTACACCGGCTGCACATAGAGCAGACCGCCGCCGACGGGCAGCGTCAGCAGGTTGCCGTACTTGACCTCGGACTTGCCCAGGGTCAGCACGTTGAGCTTGTCGGCGATGGTCGTGTCGGAGTCGAACGTGTTCTGCACCTGACCTGGACCGGGCACAGTCGTGTCCGCATCGATCTCCAGCATCCGCAACTGACCGTAGCCGTCTGCCTTCTCGCCGGCAGTCGCGCCAGCATCCGAATCGACCGCGAGATAGCCCATCAGGACGTTACGACTCGTCGTCCCCTGAGAGGACGCCGGGATGAACGTCGAGAACATCGAGAAGCGCGGCGAATCCTGCCCAGGCATCTGCATCGACAGGTAGTACGGCGGCTGCAGCTGGTTGTCGTTGCGCGGGTCGTTCGGCGTCTGCCAGCGGTTGTCCTGCTGCGCGAAGGATCCGGCGGTGTCGACGTGGTAGACACCGAGGATCTCGCGCTGCACCTTGAACAGATCGGTCGGGTAGCGCACGTGGCTCATGAGGTCGGCCGACATCTCGCTGATCGGCTCGACGGTCGCGGGGTAGACCTTCTGCCAAGCCTTGAGGATCGGGTCCTCGTCGTCCCATGCGTACAGGGTCACCGAGCCGTCGTACGCGTCGACGGTGGCCTTGACCGAGTTGCGGATGTAGTTGATGTCGTCGATCGCGAAGTTCGGCGCTGCCGTGTTCGAATCGGCGATCGCATCCGACAGGCTCACGCTCGTCGAGTACGGGTACGTCGAGCTGGTCGTGTAGCCGTCGACGATCCAGACAACTCGACCGTCGACGACGCTCGGGTACGGGTCGCTGTCGAGTTCGAGGTACGGAGCGACCTTCTGCACGCGGGAGATCGGGTCCCGGTCGTACAGGATCTGGGATTCATCATTCACGAGGTCGGAGAACAGGATCTCCGCCTCCTGGAACTTCAGCGCGTACAGCAGCTTGTTCAGCGTGTTGCCGACGCTCGGGCCTCCGTCGCCATCGAAGGTGTTCTTCGTCTCGTTCGCGCCGTCCTTGCCACGCGGATAGTCGATCTCGACCGGGTCGGTGCCCTCCGGCGCGCCCACGATCGAGTACAGCGGTGAGTTCTCACCGAAGTACACGCGCGGCTCGTACTCCTCGCCTTCGGTCAGGAATCCGGAGGACGGGATGCCGCGCTCGAGGAACACCGGCTCACCCTCGCTCGTGCGCTGGTTTCCGGCAGCGGCCACGAGGCCATAGCCGTGAGTGTAGACCGCGGTGCGGTTGTTCCAGCTGTTGCTGTCGCCGAGCTTGTCGACGTTGAGCTCGCGCACCGCCACTACGGTGTCCTGCATCTCGCCGTCGATGTTGTAGCGGTCGACGTCGAGCGTCTCCTGGAACTGGTAGTAGTTGCGGAACTGCTCGAGCTGCTGCACCGTCGGGCTGATGATGCTCGGGTCGAGGATGCGGATGGATGCCGTGGTCTCGGCGTCATTGCGCAGCTGCCCCGCCTCGGCGGTGGTCTCCGCCTTGAACGGAGTCACCTCGAGGTCGGCGATGTCGTAGGCGTCCTTGGTGCCGTCGATGTTGCGCTGGTAGAACTCGGCCTGGAAGCTGTTCTGGTTCGGCTTCACCTGGAAGGTCTCGACCACCCAGGGGTAGCCGATGCCGACGACGAGCGATGCGACGATCAGCAGACCGGTCGCCACCAGCGGGAAGCGCCAGCGGCCGATGACCGCCGTGACGAAGAACAGGATCGCGACGAGCGCAGCGAGGATGGCGAGGATCGCCATGCCGGGGATCGTCGCGTTGACGCTCGTGTACGCCGCGCCGGTGATGCGATCTTCTTCGGTGACGAGCGTCTTGTAGCGGTCGAGCCAGAGGCTCGCTGCCTGGACGAGCAGGTAGAGCCCCGCGAGCACGGCCAGCTGGATGCGAGCCGGCTTCGAGATACGCAGCTCGCCCTGGCCGATGCGCACCGAGCCGTAGAGATACGACACGAGGGCTGTGACGATCAGCGACAAAAGGATCACCGCTGACACGAACGCCAGCAGGATCGAGTAGAAGGGCATCGCGAACAGGTAGAACCCGGTGTCCATGCCGAACTGCGGGTCGACCTCACCGGTCGCACCTCCGTTGAACCAGAGCCAGACCGTCTCCCAGTTGCCTGCGGCGGCGAAGCCGGCGAACAGGCCGAAGAAGATGGGCATGCCCCACATCGCCAGGCGGCGCAGCGGCTCGATGACCTCCTGGTAGCGGTCGAGCTGCGAGCTCAGTCGCACGTAGACCGGGCGCAGCCGGTATGCCAGTTGGATCACGATGAACAGCGGCACCGCCATCGCGAGGAACCCCACCACGAACATCACCGCGGTGGCGAGCCACTGCGTGGTGAGGACGTTCGCGAACTGCAACTGGTCGAACCAGAGGAAGTCCGTGTAGAGCGCGGCGAAGACGAAGAACGCAGCGATTATCGCTGCGATGATCACCAGCGAGATCGTGATGATTCGTCGGGAGGTACGGGGCGTGGCCGGATTCGGCGCCGAGGTCGTGGTCACCCTTCCATCCTATGCACGCTCTCGGTGAGCGGGCTGTGCCTGTGATGACGGTGAGGTCACGGTCCGCTCTCAGCGCAATCCCTTCGACAGGCTCAGGGAGCGGATGCCGGCAGGGTCAGGAAGCGGATGCCGGCAGGGTCAGGGAGCGGATGCCGGCAGGGTCAGGACGCGGATGCCGTGCATGTGGGCAGCGCGTCGACGTCGCCCCCGTTCGCGATCACCTCGAGCGCGTCGAGCGACTCCTCGAGCGTCGAGGTGCTGATCACCTGCAGCCCGTCGGGGACGTGCCCGACGACCTCGTCGCAGTTCGACGCAGGGGCGAGGAAGTAGTCGGCACCGGCGTCGACGGCGCCGTACAGCTTCTGGCGGATGCCGCCGATCGGGCCGACCGCGCCCGCGGCGTCGATCGTCCCGGTGCCCGCGATGTCGTTGCCGCCGGTCATCTCCCCCGGGGTGAGCTCATCGACGATGCCGAGCGCGAACATCATGCCGGCGCTGGGACCGCCCACGTTGTCGAGCTGGATCGTCACGTCGATCGGGAAGTCGTACTGAGTCGTGAGCGTCACGCCGATGAACCAGGTGTCGACGCCGTCGGTGGTGTCGAGCTCCGGAGTGATCTCGACCCCGATCTGCTGGTCTCCGCCACGGAGCACGGTGAGTTCGACCGCGTCGCCTTCAGCATCCTGGATGGCGGCTCGCAGCTCGGCTGCGCCGGTGACCTTCGTACCGTCGATCTCCGTGATGACGTCGTTCTCTTCGAGAACGCCGGCTGCGGGCGAGTCCTCGATCGCTTCCACCACCGTGACCTCGGCGCCGGTGTCGTAGCCGAGTTCGTTCAGCGCGGCTGCGGTCGCCTCGTGCTGCGAGTCGACCATCAGCGCGGCGTTTCGCTCGTCGCGATCCTCACTCGTGACTCCCTCGGGGAACACCGCGTCGATCGGGACGACTGCGCGCGACGAGTCCATCCAGGCGAGCGCCAGCTCGAACCATGAGGGCGTGCGCTCCCGGTTTCCGACGACCTGCACGGTCAGCAGGTTGAGGCTGCCACCGGTCTCGAACGTCTCTGCGCCGTCGATCGCGATGAGCGGCACCTCCTCGCCGTCCTCGCCCTTGGCAGTGCCGAGCGTGTCGTAGACCGGCCCTGGGCGCTGGATCACATACGGCGTCGGCAGGAAGGTCAGCACGACCAGTGCGACGAGCGCGACGATCAGTGCCCAGACGCCCAGGCCGACCCTGGGTGTGCGCGCGTGAGCCAAGTGGATCCTCCGTCGTTCGCGACCGGCGTACAGCGATCTGCCCGCGTCGGGGTCGCGTGCAGAATCCTGCAACTAGCGTAGATGTCACGGCTAGCGACGTGCTGAGAGGCGACCGACATGGCAGACAACGACCCCAACCCCGAGGACTTCCAGGAGTTCCTCCGGAAGATGATGTCCGGCGCGGGCGTCGGAGACTTCGACCTGAGCGCGCTGCAGAACGCCCTCGGCGGCGCGGACGGCCTCGAGATCGATCCCGCGATGATGGCGGGCCTCATGCGCCAGCTGCAGGGCGCGTTCGGCGGCGACCCGTGGGAGAACACCCTGCGCCAGGCGCTGCACATCGCGAACCGCGAAGGGCAGGGCATCACCGACGGCTCGCGCCACTCCCTCGTGGACTCGTTCGCACTGGCGAATCTCTGGCTGGGCGAGGCGACCACGATCTCGGAGCTCGCCGAGAATCCGCAGGCGATGACGCGCGGCGAATGGGTCGAGAAGACCCTGCCGGTGTGGAAGGAGATCGCCGGCCCCGTCTCCACCAGCATCGCTGATGCCCTCACCAGCGCGCTCGACACCCAGGTGCCCGACGACATGCGCGAGGCCATCCAAGGCGCCGGCCAGCTCATGCGAGGGCTCGGCTCATCGGTGTTCGCGGCGCAGTTCGGGCAGGTGCTCGGCAATCTCTCGCTCGAGGTGGTCTCCGGCGGTGATGTCGGCATCCCGGTGCTTCCGGCCGGCACGGCCGCTCTGATCCCCCAGAACATCACGGCGTTCGGTGAGGGTCTCGAGATCCCAGAGGATCAGATCCTTCTGTATCTCGCGACCCGCGAGCTGGCGTACGCGCGTGTGTACCGGCACGCGAAGTGGCTGCACCTGCATGTCATGTCGCAGATCACCGACTTCGCCCGCGGCGTGACCGTCGACGTCGAGGCGCTCGAAGACGTCGCGAGCCGCCTCGATCCCTCGAACCCCGAAGAGCTGCGTGCGGCGATCGAGGGCGGCGCTCTGCTGCCCGCGCAGACCGAGGCGCAGCGCGAGGCGCTCTCCCGTCTGGAGAACATCATCGCCATGGTCGACGGCTGGGTGGATGTCGTCACCGCCGAGGCCACTTCGCGACTGCCCGACAGCGTGCGGCTGGCCGAGGCCGCCCGACGCCGTCGCGCGGTCGGCGGGCCGGCCGAAGACGCGCTCGGTGCGCTGGTGGGGCTCAAGCTGCGCCCGCGCCGCATGCGCGAAGCATCCGCGATGTGGCAGAAGGTGACGGATGCCGTCGGCATCGCCGCCCGCGATTCGCTCTGGGACTACCCGGATCTTCAGCCGACCGCTGCCGACATCGACGACCCGACCGCGCTGATCGAGCGGCTCCAGGCTCGCGCGCGCGGTGAGGCGCCCGTGGCGGATGAGTTCGATGAAGCACTGACCCGGCTGCTGGCCGGCGACGTTTTCTCTGAGGAGAAGAAGCCGGGCGACGCCGAAGCGGATGATGCCGAGCAGGGCGATGATGAGAAGAATCAGGGCGGAGAGACCCCGGTCTGAGCGCGCGCCCTGATTCTGGCGGCCCTGAGCAACTCTGGCGGCCAGACGGACGATCTGCGACCGCCAGAGTTACGGCTGGCCGCCAGACTTGCACGCGAGCACGGCAACGGTCGCGCCGACTCGCACTGCACATCGGCCGCAGGCACGGTTTTCTCCACTGATCAGCCTCCGCCGCCCCACGGGGAACGGCCGGTGGGCAGAATCGGTGCATGCCGCCCATCACACCACCCACGCTGACGCGCCTGGACCCTGCCTATCCTCTTCTGTGGCGTGACGCCGACACTGTGCAGTTCGGCATGGAGGGCGTGGTGCGCGTCGAGGTCTCCGAGCCATGGATCGACCGATTGCTGCAGTCGCTGCGTGATGGATTCCGCCTGAGCGCCTTCGACGTGATCGCACACAGCGCCGGCGCTCCGCGCGATGGAGCCCGCGAGCTTCTCGACGCCCTCAAGCCCGTGCTGCACAAGGATCCGCCTCCGCTGCCGCGCATCTGGATCGAGAGCCTCGACATGGCCGATTCACGGATCGCGGCCCGTACCGAGATCGCCATGGTCGACGAGGGCTTCCGCACGACCGAACGCGGCACTCCGGGCGCTGTGGCCGTCGTGCTGGTGGAGGGCGCAGCATCCGCCCGCCAGCTCGCGAATCACCTGCGCGATGATCTCACGCACCTGCCGATCGCGTTCGAAGCGGGCGGTACGACGATCGGCCCGCTCGTCGAGCCAGGTCGCACGCCGTGCCTGTCCTGCCGCGACGGCCATGAGCGTGAGCGCGATGCAGCATGGCCTACGCTGCACGCGCAGCTGGTGGGGACGGCATCAGGTCCTATCACCGCCGCGCGCACGGCCGAGGCCGCAGCCCTCGCCGCACGCATCCTCGCCGAGCCCGGCCGCACGAGCAAGTGCGTACGGGTCAGCCCCGACGGCCGCCGCGTCTGGCGTTCGGTACGGTTTCACGCAGAATGCCGGTGCCGCGAGCAGTCGTTCCGATCTCCTGGAGGAATCTCGACGGCTGTCGCTCCCGTCGCCCAGCGGAATGAGACCACGACAGTGCGAGAGTTCGAGCGGCGCGCGTGATACCGACATAGGCGAGTCGCCGTTCCTCATCGATCGCGTCGAATCCGGTCGCGTATGAGATGGGCAGCGCGCCCTCCGTCCACCCCGCCAAGTGCACGTGCGGCCACTCCAGACCCTTGGCGGCATGCAGGGTCGACAGCGTCACGTTCTCGACGGTCGGCTCGTGCTGGTCTTTCGCCCTCGCCATCAACATCTCGCTGAACGACCGGAGCGTGGTCTCGCTCGGCGCCTCCTCCGCGAGACGCAGGATAGCGCGCCGTGCCTCCCAGCCGTCGCGCTGGGCTCCTCCTGCGGCCGGCGGTTCGTCGCTGAGGCCGAGTTCGCGCAGCACCTTCTGCACGTTGGAGAGGAAGCCCCGCTCGGTCGGTGCCACGGAGGCGCCGCGCAGTGCGAGCACGGCCTGGCGCACCTCCGGCATGTCGAAGAATCGTTTGCCGCCGAGCACACGCGATGCGATGCCCGCCTCGCCGAGAGCCTGTTGGATCGCGCCGGATTGCGAGTGCGCGCGGTAGAGCACCGCGATCTCGGACGGCGAGGCGCCGGCAGCGATCCTGGCGGCGATCGAGGCGGCGATGCCGGCGGCCTCGTCCGTCTCGGTCTCGTACGTCGTGACGGTCGGCGTCTCCGCAGTGAGCGACTCGCGGGCCGCGACGAGTTCGAGGGCGCCGGCGCGGCCGTTCATCAGCGCGTTGGCGGCGGCGAGGATCGGCGGCTGAGAGCGGTAGTTCGTCTCCAGCCGCACGACCGTGGCGTTCGGGTAGCGGCGTCCGAACTCGAGCAGGTACTTCTGATCGGCCCCCGCGAACGAGTAGATCGTCTGACTGGCGTCGCCGACGACGCAGATGTCGCTGCGGTCGCCGAGCCACATCTCCAGCAGGCGGTTCTGGAGTGGCGAGACGTCCTGATACTCGTCGACCGTGAAGTGCCGATACTGCTCGTGGACGGACGCGGCCACCCGCGGCTCGGCCTCCAGCATCCCGGCGCATGCGAGCAGCACGTCTTCGAAGTCGAGCTGACGACGGTCGTCCTTGAGAGCTTCGTAGCCCTGCTGCAGCGCGGCGAGCTGCTCGGTGCTGATCCGCCCGACAGAGCGTCCGAGCGCGGCGTGCTGCTCGATCGAGAGCATCGAGACCTTGCGCCATTCGATCTCGCTCGCGACGTCGCGGAGCGTGGCGGTGTCCGGACGCAGCCGCAACTGCTCTGCGGCCTGCCCGAGCACACGCACCTTGTTGTCGATGATGCTCGGCGCGGGGGATCCGGCGAGGGTCGGCCAGAAGAAGTTCAACTGCGCGAGGGCGGCCGCGTGGAAGGTACGGGCCACGACGCCTTCGATACCGAGGCCGCGCAGGCGTCCGCGGAGCTCACCCGCTGCCTTCGCCGTGAAGGTGACGGCCATCACACGACTCGGCGAATACGCTCCCGTGTCCACCCCGTGCGCGATGCGATGCGTGATGACACGGGTCTTACCGGTACCCGCACCTGCGAGCACGGCGACGGGGCCGCGCAGCACGGATGCCGCTTCCCGCTGCCGTTCGTCGAGGGCGTCGAGCGCGCTCACTTCGACTCTGCGTTCCGACGAGCCGCGCTCACTCGGGGGCCCGTTCGTTCAGTGCACCCGGCGCCCGATCCTCGTACCAGCCCTGGATGAGCGATCTCGCGATGGACGCCGGCCCTGGCAGGCCCACCGGGCCGTCGCCGTCGAGCGCGCTGCCGATTTCTTCGCGCGTGAACCAGCGCACGTCGATGATCTCCTCGCCGTCGGGGCGTGCGCGGCGCTCGTCGGATGCTGTCGCGCGGAATCCGACCATGAGGGAACGCGGGTACGGCCACGGCTGAGAACCGATGTAGCGGACGGAGTCGAGCCGTACTCCGGCCTCCTCCTCGATCTCGCGGTGCACCGTCAGCTCGAGCGATTCGCCGGCCTCCACGAAGCCGGCGAAGCAGGAGTACATCCGACCATGCCAGTTCGCGTTCGCACCGAGCAGCAGCCTCTCGCCGTCCTCGCTCTCGACCGCGACGATCACCGCAGGGTCCGTGCGCGGGAAGATGTCGTGCTGGCAGGCGCTGCACCTGCGCGACCATCCGCCCTGACGCAGCTCGGTGTCGGATCCACACTTCGCGCAGAAGCGCGCGTCGGTCAGCCACCCGGCGAGTGCGATCGATTCGACGAGGAGCTCTGTGCTCTCGGGGTCGAGAAGGCCACCGGCATCGCGCAGTCCGAGCCAGGTCTCCGCCGGTGCCGCATCGATCGAGTCGGAGGACACGGCCTCCACAGCGAGGAGAAGAGGACCCGTGTCGCTGTGCCTGCCGAGCAGAGCCCATTGCGCCTCTGCCACCTCGTCTGCCGCGACTGCGACCAGCACGCCGTCATCGATCCGGACGCGGCCGTCGCGCACGACGATCACGCGGACATCACCGGATGCGCGCAGCGCCTCGAGGATCCCCGGCTCGTCGCGCAGATGCGCGGCCCGGTCGAACAAGGCACGGCGGACAGTCATCGACTCCCTCTCTCGCAGGCGTGGCGTAGGCGCAACCGCACCCGAGCGGACCTAACCTGGGGGCATGGCACGGTCTCCCTTTACTCTAGCGGCGGCGGTCACAGCCGCACTGTCCGGGGCGGAGGTCGTCGGGGCGCGAACTCTGACAGCCGACGGCGACGGTCGGTTCGACTCAGCGGTCGTCACACTCGCCGATGGGCGCGAACTCGCGATCCGCGTCGGCGACGACGACGAGACGGCGCGCGAGCTCGCCTCCGAGTCGCTCGCGCTGCGCGCGCTGACCGCGGGTGCACGCGCCATGCTGCCCTTCCGAGCACCGGAATACGTCGGCGAGACGCGTCTCGCCGACGGTCGCGCACTCGTGACCGAACTGCTGCCCGGATTCCAGATCGAAGCGTCCCATGTGCCGGCAGGTCGCGGAGCGGCAGAGTCGATGGGGGCATCGATCGCTGCAGTGCACGCGCTGCCCGCATCCGTGGTGCGCAGCGCCGGACTCACCGCCCGCAGTGCGGAGGAAGCCAGGGAAGAAGTCCGCCAACTCGTCGATCGCGCCGCGGCGACCGGGCGCGTCCCCGCACGCCTCACTGTCCGCTGGCGCGAGGCCGTGGAGGACGACGATCTCTGGCGCTTCGAATCCGCCGTGACACTGGGCGGCGTGCAGGCGACGTCGTTCCTGTTCGAAGACGACCCCGATGCCGGCCCGTCCGTGATCGGCCTCGTGCACTGGCACGGACTCGCGCTCGGGGATCCCGCAGTCGACCTCGCCTGGCTCTCGTCCGCATCGGATGCCGCCGGCGATGTGCACGCGTCATACGCACAGGCCTCGGACCGAGCGCCCGATGGCGCGCTGGCACTGCGGGCACGGCTGCTGGCCGAGCTCGAGTTCGCGCGCTGGCTGGTGCACGGCGATGCGCTGCACCGCAGCGACATCGTGGACGACGCGGCAGGGCTGCTCGAAGCCCTGTCGGAAGGACTCCGCGAGAACGATCTGTCTGTGATCGCTCAGCGCAGCGAGGGCGTCGACTCCGCCATGGACGCGCTGGGGCGAGTGCCCGAGACAGCGTCGACGCACGTGAACACCGCCATGGAGACCGACGCGTACAACCCGCGGGATCTGCTCCCCGGCGAGGATGACGCGGTCGCCGACGCACCTGTCGGTGGTCGTGCCGAAGATGGTCGCGTCGCAGGGGGTGACGTCTACGTGGGCGATTCCACCGAGGATCTCAGCGATCTCGCTGATTCCGACCTGCTGCCTCACCCGGTCGCTGACCCTGTCGAAGCGCCCCCGCGAACCGAGCCGCACCCTTCGACAGGCTCAGGGAGCGGCTCCCGTCCAGGGAGCGGCTCCCGTCCAGGGAACGACTCCCGTCCAGGGAGCGACGACGCCGACCCCGCGGATGAGGCTCAGCGCGCCGCGCGCGCCGCGCTCCAGCGCTGGACCAACTCCTCCTCCGAATAGACCCGGTCGCCACGGATGACGAGATCGTCACCGACGTAGTACAGCGCGACGTCGATCTCGTCGAGCGGCACTGCGAAGCGGCGGTGATAGGCGAGGCGATACAGCGCGAGCTGCAGCATCCGCTCTTCGCGTTCCGAGGCGTTGCGCGGTGCCTTGCCGGTCTTCCAGTCGACGATCTCGATACGTCCGCCGCGATCCTCGCGGCGGTACACGGCATCCAGCTTGCAGATGACGATGTGACCCTCGCCCACCGCCCCTGCGACGGGCTCAGGGGTCGAAAGGTCGGTAGAGCCGGAACCCAGAGCGAAGTCGATCTCGATCTCGACGGCGATCGGCTGGCGCGTCGCCCATTCGCTCCCCTCGAAGATCTCGCGCAGACGCGCGAGGTCGGCCTCATCGGCGGCCGACACGCTCCACTGGTCGGGCTGCTCCTCGTCGGAGTCCCATAAGGCGCTCTCGGGACCGGCACCGGCTCCGACCAGCCCCGACCGATGCTCCACCCAGGCGTGGAACAGCGTGCCGAGGCGCGTCTGCCGGTACGGCCGCTCCGGCATGGGTCTGCTCAGGGCACGCACCGTGCCGTCGAAGTCGGTCACGTAGTCCTTGAACTTCGATGCAGGCACGCGCGCAGGCGGTTCCGCGCGGATGCCGCGCTGACGTTCGGCGCGCTCGGCGAGCAGTCGTCCCAGCTGCACGGAGGCAACCGGCTCTCCCTCGACGGCGCGCACGCGCGCGGCAGCGGACTCGACCACCGCACGACGGCCGCCCAGAGGATCCAGCGGCCAGACACTGGTCTTTCCCTCCCCCGCGTACGGGTTCTCGTCATCGTCGACCGCTGCGATCGCATCGAGCCCCAGCACGTCGATGGCCTCGCACAGATACGGGCTCGCCTCACGAGGGCTCTTCTGCCCCGCCCAGTGCGCTCCGGTCAGAAGCAGATCGGTGCGCGCACGGGTGATCGCCACGTATGCGAGCCGGCGCTCCTCCTGCTGCTGGTACTCGCGGTAGGCGTCCTTGAACACCGTGAGTGCGCCGGGGCCGGACTTGCTCCTGCTCGTCAGAGATGCCACGCCCGCCTTGAGCCGCTTCTGCGGATCGAGGTCGGCATCCGCCGGCGGATCCCACTGGAAGTGCGGCAGCGCGGCGCTGTCGCCACGCAGTGCGAAGGGCAGCACACCGAATCCGAACCAGCCCGACGTGTCGGTGGGACGAGAGGGAAGCTCTCCCTCGACGAACCGCACCACGGCGACGGCATCCCATTCGAGTCCCTTGGAGCCGTGGATCGTGAGCAGCTGGACGACGCCCGGCTCGGGGGGCTCCGGCCGGGGCATCAGCTCATCCGTGCTCTCGGCCTTGTCGAGCCACGCCAGCAGCGACCCGATCGTGCCGCGGTCGTCGGCGGTGAGGAACGCACGCACCTCGTCCGCGAAGGCGCGCAGCTGCGTCGCCGCGACGCGGGCGGGTCCGCGGGTCTCGTTGGAGGCGAGTTCGATGTCGAGTCGGAGTTCGATCTCGATCAGGCGGATGAGCTCCGGAATCGGTTGCGCCGACGCACGACGCAGGCGCTCGAGCATCTCACCCGCCGCGCGTATCCGCGCCCGCCCCTCTTCGGTGATGCGTTCGATGAGTCGATAGTCGTCGCGGAGCCCGCGCACCACATCGACGGCATCCACGATCGACACGGCTTCGTCGGCGCCCCGTGAGGAGCGGATGCGCGCGCGCAGCTCGTCGGGCAGCGGCAGCAGTCCGCTGTCACGTCTGGACAGTTCCGAGGCGAGGTCGTACAGCGCACCCATGTCGGCGAGGCCGACGCCGAACCTCGGCCCTACGAGCAGTCGGATGAGCGCGGAGCCCGCGTTCGGATCGTGGAGGACACGCAGCGTGGACACCACATCGACCACCTCCGGCGTGGTCAGTAGACCGCCGAGGCCGAGGATGCGGTGCGGGATGCCCCGCGCCGCGAGCGCCTCGGCGAAGGTCTGCATGTGACGCTTGGATCGGAACAGGACAGCCCCCGTGTGGGGTGACGCCCCCGCGCGCGCCGATGTCGCGTATACCGCTCGCCGCTCGGCGAACCACTCCGCCACCTCAGCCGCCTCGTCATGCACAGTGAGCGGGTACCGGATGCCGACCGCGCCGGTCCCCGCGCCGGGGCGCGGCTCGAGCGGCGGGACGTCGAGTCCGGGGCGTCGAAGCGGCTCGAGCACCCGATTGGCCACGTCGAGAATGGTGCTGTCGTTGCGCCAGCTCGTCATGAGGCTGAAGTCCGCAGGCGCCGTATCGCGGGCGAAAGTGCGCGCGAACGCGTAGAGGTTGTCGGCGCTCGCACCGCGCCAGCCGTAGATCGACTGGTGCGGGTCGCCGACCGCCATGACGGCCGAGTCCCGGAACACTTCGGCGAGGAACTGCGTCTGGATCACCGAGGTGTCCTGATATTCGTCCAGCAGCACCACCCGATGCTGCTCGCGCAGGTCGGCGCGCACATCGGGTGATGCTTCCACGATGTCGTAGGCGCCGCTCACCTGATCTGCGAAGTCGAGCACACCCCTGCGCTGCTTCTCGGCGATGTACGCCCGCACGAGCGCGGTGAGCGTGGGCAGCGCGAGCAGGTTGTCGGCGACCTTCGCGATGTCGGCGTTGCTGCGATACGGCGCGAAGGCGACCGCATGCTCGAGCGCGATCCGCTCCGCCCTCTCCAGATCGGCTCGGTGGTCGAGCGCGTCGCCGGCGAGCCGCTGCACCGCGTCGACGACTGTGCCGACGGCGTACTCGATGCCCTCCAGCTCCGGCAGGTCGGCCCGCAGCACGACCTCGCGCGCCAGCATCCAGGACCCAGCCTGGCTCAGCATGGCGACGTCTGGGTCACGGCCGATCCGGGGCGCATGCTCGCGCACGATCGAGTCGGCGAACGCGTTGTACGTCGAGACGCGGGGGCGGATCATCAGATCCTCCGCCGTCCGCGGCGAGGTCGGATCCCATCCGGTCTCGAAGTGCTCGGCGAGCTCGCCGAGGACCTGCGAGCGCACCAGCGAACGCTGTGCGCCAGGAGATGCCTCGTCGACGCGTCTCAGCATCCCGGCGGCGATGATCTCCGGGACGTGCGGGAGCAGGCCGCGCTGGCCGTATTCGTCGATCACCGCGAGCCGCGCGGCGATGCGTTCGGCCAGCTCGCCTGCGGCCTTGCGGGTGAAGGTCAGCCCGAGGATCTCGTCGCGGCGCACATGCCCGTTCGCGACGAGCCAGACGACGCGGCCCGACATGGTCTCGGTCTTCCCACTGCCCGCACCGGCGACCACGAGCGCAGGCGTGGGTGGTGCCTCGATGACGCGCTGCTGCGCCGTCGTGGGTGGGGGCTGTCCGAGTGCCGCTGCCACCTCGAGCGCCGAGAGGCCTGGGCCCTGCGCATTCCACGACGTCATGCACTGACCGCCGGCACGGTGTGGATGCGGCACGGGTGCACACGCCACTGCACGTCGGCGCAGTGCGCCTCGACGTGAGCGGTGAAGCTGTCTCCCGACATCCCCCTGGCCGCCGATGCGAGCCGGTTCAGGAATCGGGTGCGCGCATCACCCATCAACGTGTGCTGATGGGCCACACGGTAATCGCTGCCGGCCAGCGTGTTGGCGACGAGCAGCAGCCGGGCACCCGCGAGCGCGCCGGCATCGGCGCCGTCGATCAGACCATGGTCGACTGCGACCTGATAGGCCGCGAGCTGCGCGTGCTCCTCGACTTTGGCATCGGTGGTCGGCTCGTTCTTGCCGGTCTTCAGATCCACGACGACGACCCGTTCTCCGTTCGTTCCCTCCGCCATGTCGGTCCAGCCGCGACCTCGTGCGGCAGCATGCTCTCCCTTGCCGGTCGGGTACGCCTCGACCCGATCGATGAAACCGTGCACGACCGCCCGGTTCGGGCCGTCGGCTTCCTCGCCCACATGCACGGCCGGCGCCTCGACGGGGTCGTCGTCCGTGCGCGGCTCCTCGACGGCGGCGACGTCAACGGCGAAACGGAACTCCACCTCGCTCGCGAGCACGCGTCCGCGATCACCGGCCACCTCCCCGAGGTAGGCGTGCAGGCGTTCGATGTACAGATCAGCGCGGCGGCGCTCCTTGCGCCCGATCCATGCCGTCTCGAAGTCGAGCTCGGGCCAGTGCTCTTCGACAACAGCCCGCAGTTTCTCGAGATCGCCGTCGGTGACCGTCTCCATCGCCTCATGGATGATCGTGCCCATCCCGGCCGACGGTGGCAGCACCGTATCGCCGCCGAGCGCCGCGATCGCCCAGTTCAGTTCGCACTCCTCGAACGATTCCATCTTCGACGGTGAGACGCGCGCGGCCCTGATCGACAGATCGTGCAACGGCGCCGACGTCGACGACGCGGCGATGCCGTACCACTCGCGCGGGTCTGCGCCAGGCACACCCTCGCGTGCCAGCACCGAGAGCTGACCCGCCGCATCCGCTCGGGTGTCGGCGTCGGGGGAACTCGTGAGTGTGCGCCGATGCCGGGCGACGAGGCCCCGCAGGGTGAGCGGGTGCTCGGCCGCGGGGTGCGCGGATGCGGGCGGCGGTTCCGGCAGGAACCCGAAGAACGCACTGGGGCCTGTGGCATCGTCATCCACCGCGGTGACGACGATGCGTGAGCGCGCCCGCGACAGCGCCCGAACGAAGAGGCGCAATTCGTCATGCAGGGCATCACGGCGCCGATCCAGTACGCCAGGCGCCGTCTCGGGCTCACCGGAGCGCGCGGCGGTGACGGCATCGGCCAGGCGCCACGTCTCGAGCAGCCCCCCGCGCAGCCGGACGTTCGGCCACACCCCGTCCTGCACTCCCGCGACGATGACGGCATCGAACTGCGTGCCCAGCGCCGTCGCGGGTGTCAGCAGCGTCACGAGTCCGGGCCTGTCGGGCGTGGAGAGCGTGTCTTCCGGCACTTCGCTGTCGAGGATGTCTCGCACGAACGCATCAGCGCGCTCATTCGGCGTGCGCTCGACGAAGCGCTTGGCCGCGTCGAACAGGGCGACGAGTGCATCGAGCGCCCTGGCGGTCTCTCCGCCGCCCGGCTGCTCCGCCGCCGCCCGCCAGTACTGCTGCAGCTTGGAACCGTCGAGGGCGCGCGAGCCATCCCAGATGCGCCAGAGCAGCTCGTGGATCGTCTCCCCCGCCTCAGCCGCGGCGGCCGTCTCGGCGAGCGTCGTGGCGAAACGTGCAGCGACTCTCGCCTCGGGCGCGTCGACGAATGTGAAATGCGCGGGAAAGGCCATGGCCTGGCGCAGCAGCTCGGAAGCCGGCGTCGATCCCCCGTCGGCGAGTTCGACGTGGCGCAGCCGCGCCCGCAGGCGGCGGAGGCCGACGGCATCCATCCCTCCGAACGGCGAACGCAGCGCGTCGACGAGCATCTCGGGTTCACGGGCCTCGACCGGGGTGAGCGCCAACCGCACGATGCCGACGATGTCGCGCACGACGCCCTCGCTGCCGAGTGGCCGTTGCACACCGGCTGCCCGCGTCGGCACCTCGCGCGCGGCGAGCTCGGTCTCGAGCGACGTCACCTGCCTGGTGTCGTGGGCGATCACTGCCATGTCGCTCCACGCGATCCCATGCGTGAGATGCCAGTCGCGCAGCGTGCCCGCGATGCGGTCGGCCTCTTCATACGGTGACGGGGCGAGGAAGGCCTGCACCGGCGCGTCGGCGGATGCCGGCGTGTCGAGGACCTCGGGTGCGGGGCCCGGTGCGCGACGGTGCTCGACTCGTCCGGCGACGCCGATCGCCTGAGTGACGGTGCGGGTCAGATCGGTGAGCGCCGGCCTCTGACGATGCGGCGTCTCCAGTACGAAAAGGCGCTCGAGCACCCCGGAGAGCTCATGGAACAGCTGCGGGCTCGCCCCGCGGAACGCCCCGGAGGAGATATCGGGATCGCCGAACGCGAGGACCGCGATGCCCCGTGCGCGCAACGCGCGCACCATGGTGATGCCGCCTCTGGTGATCTCCTGCGCGTCATCGATCAGCACGACTCGCAGCGGCGCGAGCGGGCCGAGGATCGCAGCATCGGCATCGCGGAGGATCGCCGCCGCCTCACTGAGCAGATCCGCCGCGTCGCGGTACGCGGTGCGCATGCCGGCGAGCACGGCGCGGTACTCGTCGACGAACGCGCCGACCGCACGCCAGACCGGCCGCTGCGAAGCCTGCAACTCGTGCGGCTGCACTCCCAGTTCGGTGCACTCCGCGAGGAAGGCGCGCAGTTCGGAGCGGAATCCCTTCGAGGCGCGCACGCCGGCGCTCAGAGCCTCGGGCCATCGCGACGGGTGCCCTGCCGTCTCGTCGTCGAGGTCGCCGGCGAGCAGATCGGCGATGATGCGGTCCTGGTCGGCGCCGGTGAGCAGCGCCGGAGGCTCTTCACCCGCGTTGACCATCGCACCGCGGACGAGCTGGAAGGCGAATGATCCGAGGGATCGGGCCAGCGGGCCAGGAGTCGCCTGACCGATGCGCACGCCGATGCGGTCGCGCAGCACGGTCGCCGCCTGGCGGTTCGGGGTCAGCACCAGCACCTCTTCGGCCGCGAGCGCGTGATGGCCGAGAAGCGCGGCGACCCGGTCGATAAGGGTCTGCGTCTTGCCTGTTCCCGGAGCACCGATGATGACTCCGGATGCTTCGGCAGCCGCCTCGACGACGGCTCGCTGCCCGGCATCCTCTGTCATGGCATCCACGCTAGTCCGAGCTCCGGACACTGCCTGACCGCGTCGCGGAGGAACCCGACCTCGCTTGTGCGCCCAGGGCGAAACCGGGCCCCGCGCCCGATCCGGCTCGACATCACCGGGGTAGAGTTGGGCGCAGTCCCCGAATCTTCAAGGAGCACGCGTGGAAATCCGCATCGGCATCATCAACACCGGCCGCGAACTGAACTTCGAGACGTCCACCAGCCCGGATGATGTCCGCGCCCAGGTGACCGCGGCACTCGAGCAGAACGCCGCGCAGGTGAGCTTCACCGATGTGAAGGGCAACTCGTACATCGTGCCGACCGCGAACCTGGCATTCATCGAACTCGGCACCGAAGAATCGCGTCGCGTCGGCTTCGTCGCCTGACCGGCGATGTACATCCTTCTCGCGCTCATCGCGGCGTGCGCTCTGGGTATCGCCGTGCACTTCGTGCTTCCGCACCGCTCACTGCGGGGCGTCGCCGTCGTGCCTGCCATCGCCGCTGCAGTCGCGGCCGTCGTCTACACGCTGATGCAGTGGTCCGGCATCGGTGAGGACAACGGCTGGCTCTGGCTGGCGAGCATCGGCGGCGCGGTCGTCATCTCCGCCGTGGTCGGATTCGCGGTCACAGCGACGCGTCACCGTGCGGATGCCGAGAAGAAGGTCGCGCTCGGAATCTGAGCCGGCGCGGTCTCGTGAGCGACGCGGATGCTACGCGGCGAGGCCCATCGCATCCATGCGGCGCGCGTGCGCCCCCATGAGTTCGGTGTAGACCGGCTCGACCCTGTCGTCATCCTCGGCCAGGCGCTCCGGCCGCAGTGCCTGGCGCGCCACGAGCACGGTGTCGCCGACGAGTCTGCGTGCCCACATCGACAGCAGTGAACGCCACTCCTGGTCCGACTCTATGGTGCGCTTGAGGATCTCGACGATCTCTCCGGTGTCGTCGTCCTCGCGGAGGATGTCGGCGATCCGGCGTCCCGTCTCGCCGTAGCTCGATGCGAGCGCGAGATAGAAGTCGTCCAGCATCCCGGCCGTGATGTAGACCGCGAGCAGCGTCTCGCGCGGCCGCGCGCCGATCGTCTTGCGGCGGAACGCATCGAGGTGCTCGCGGAACGGCAGCATCAGCTCGGTCGCGTCCTCACCCTGCTGGCGGATCACATCGACGATGCCGCGGTGCTTGCTGAGCGCGGCGCCGGCCGCACGAGTGATCGCGGCCTTCTCCTCGAGCTCGGGCGTCGCCCTGATCAGGCGGGTGAGCGTCTCGAAGTATCCGAGCTGCAGATAGGCGGCCTGGCCGAGGAACCTGTTCAGCTCCGGCGCGAGTTCCGCGAAGTCGACTCGCATCGCCCCGCCGACATCTCGACGAGCGCGCAGCGTCAGAGTACGCCTGGGGGCATCACGTTGCCAGAACCACTTCACCACGGGTTCAGACTACCGGCGCGGCGGGAAAGCGGTTCTTCCGGCCGATTCGCTCTGCTCGGGTAGTCTGGAAGGAGCCCTGCCGTAGGAGCAGGGGCCCGCGCCTGTGGCACAAGAGACGGCGTGGATCCGTAACGTGGCGCTCTCTTCCTTCCCGAAGGCCCGCCGGACAGGCAACAGAACAAGTGACAACATTCGCTGATCTCGGTATCGATCAGGACATCGTCGACGCAATCGCGGCCAAGGGCATCATCGACGCGTTCCCCATCCAGGAGCAGACCATCCCCCTCGGCCTCCCCGGCCAGGACATCATCGGCCAGGCGAAGACGGGTACCGGCAAGACCTTCGGTTTCGGCGTCCCCGTCGTGCAGCGCCTCGGCAAGAACCCGGAACCCGGCGTCAAGGCGCTCATCGTCGTTCCGACCCGCGAGCTCGCGGTTCAGGTGTACGAGGACATCGACCTGCTCACCAGCAACCGTTCCACCAGTGTCGTCGCCATCTACGGCGGCAAGGCGTACGAGGGCCAGATCGACCAGCTGAAGGCCGGCGCGCAGATCGTCGTCGGCACCCCTGGTCGCCTCATCGACCTCGCAGGCCAGCGTCTGCTCGATCTGTCGAACGCGACCGAGGTCGTGCTCGACGAGGCGGACAAGATGCTCGACCTCGGCTTCCTCGCCGACATCGAGAAGATCTTCCAGAAGGTACCGGCAGTACGGCACACGCAGCTCTTCTCGGCGACGATGCCCGGCCCGATCGTCGCACTCGCCCGCAGGTTCATGTCGAACCCGATCCACATCCGCGCCAACGACCCCGACGAGGGCCTGACGCAGGCGAACATCAAGCACCTCGTCTACCGCGCGCACTCGCTCGACAAGGACGAGGTCATCGCCCGCATCCTGCAGGCCGAGGGCCGCGGCAAAACCGTGATCTTCACCCGCACCAAGCGTGCGGCCCAGCGGTTGGTCGACGAGCTCGGCGACCGCGGCTTCAACGTCGGCGGCGTGCACGGCGACATGGGCCAGGAGCAGCGCGAGCGCTCGATGGCCGCGTTCAAGGCCGGCAAACGCGACGTGCTCGTCGCGACCGACGTGGCCGCTCGAGGCATCGATGTCGATGATGTCACGCACGTGATCAACCACACGATCCCCGACGAGGACAAGACGTACCTGCACCGTGCCGGCCGCACCGGCCGCGCTGGCAAGACCGGCATCGCCGTCACGTTCGTCGACTGGGAGGACCTGCACAAGTGGGCTCTCATCAACCGCGCCCTCGAGTTCGGTCAGCCGGAGCCCGTCGAGACGTACTCGTCGAGCCCGCACCTGTTCGAGGACCTGAACATCCCCGCAGGCACGAAGGGCCGCCTGACGACGGCTCCCAAGACGCAGTCCGTGAAGACGCAGCGTGCTCCGCGCCCTGAGCGCGCGGCCGACGCTGCCGCCGAGCAGGGTTCGGGCGACGGCACCACGCGCCGTCGCCGTCGCCGTCGTGGCAGCTCGGGTGACAAGGTCGGCTCGACGTTCGCTGAAGGCACCACGGCGAACGAGTCGGTATCGTCGGATGCGGCGCCCGCGGTCGAGCGCGACGCCGAAGGTGCCGGTACGCACGACGGCAAGGGCGGCGAGCATCACGACGGCAAGTCCGCCCCGCAGCGTCGCCGCCGTCGCCGCCGCTCGGGTGGCGCTGCGCCGGCAGGCGCGTAGGTTCTGACGAAGCGGGGCGGATGCTGCGGCATCCGCCCCGCTTTCGTATGCAGAACGCCCCTCAGGCGTAGCGCGGCTCAGAGCCTGTCGCACGCTCGATGATGCGCGCGACCATCTCGTCCGAGGTGGTGTTCTCACCGGGAAGGTTGGGCTTTCCCGCACCGTGGTAGTCGCTGGATCCGGTCACGATGAGGTCGTGCTTCGCCGCGAGCTCGCGCAGGATCTTCTTGCCCTGCTCGGTGTTCTCGCGATGATCGATCTCGAATCCGCCGAGTCCGGCATCTATGAGTCGCTCGATGAACGGGATCGGCATCATCCGCTCGCGCCCTGACGTGACGGGATGCGCGATCACGGCCACTCCCCCTGCACCGGTGATGAGATTCACCGCAGTGAGCGGATCGGGTGCGTAGTGCGGCTCGTAGTACCCCTCGCGCGGATGCAGGATGCCGTCGAACGCGGCGCTTCGATCGCTGACGATGCCGCGGGCGACGAGAGCATCGGCGATGTGCGGGCGTCCGACCGTGGCATCCCCTGCCGTCTGAGCGACCACGTCGGCCCACACGAGGTCGTAGTCGCGGCCGATGTTGCGCACGATCCGCTCGGCCCGGCCGATGCGGTCGCCTCGGATGCGATCGGTCTCGGCGCGCAGCGCACCGTCGTCCGGGTCGAACAGGTATCCGAGGACGTGCACGCTGCGCCACTCGTACTTCGCGGACAGTTCCATTCCGGGGAGGAATGTCATGCCGAGGGATGCCGCGGCATTCCCCGCCTCGTCCCACCCCGTGCTGCGGTCATGGTCCGTGAGGGCGAGCGTGCGGATGCCGTGGGCGTGCGCCTGTCGCACCACCTCCGCAGGTGTCTCGGTGCCGTCGGAGTGATTGGAATGCAGATGCAGGTCATTCGGCCCCGAGAACCTGTTCGCACCGGCGCCCGGCACCGCGTCATCCGTCATCCTCTGAGCGTATCGCGGCGCCATACGCAGGGCGGTGCCGCTGCCACGCCTGGTCGCGATCCGCAGGGGGTCGGACCAGACGATTCACAGTGTGCGGCCGTAGGCTCTAGGGGATGTTTCGACTCCTGGGGATCCTGCTGACGGTACTGTTCGCGATCGCGACCGCGATCGTCGTCTGGCCGCAGTTCTTCCACCTCGAGCAGACTTTCCCGTTCGCACAGCTCGTCGCCGTGCGCGGTGCGGTGCTGGCGGGTCTGCTCGCGATCGCCGTGCTGTCTCTCCTGCTGCTGTTCGCCAGGCCGCTGCGAGGATTCGCGGCGTCCATCCTCATCGTCGCCCTGCTCGGGTCTGCGGCTATCGCCGGGATCAGCGCGCTGCGGGGCTTCGGGACCGGTGAACTTCCGGCGAAGAACGAGGCGAGCGTCCGCGTGCTCACCTGGAACACCGCGGGAGAGGCCGTTTCGGCCGAGACCATCGCCGATGCGATCCTGACTCAGGAGGTCGACGTCGTCACGCTCCCTGAGACCGCGGAATCCGTGGGCGAGCGCATAGCGGTCATGCTGCGTGAGCAGGGGCGCCCGATGTGGGTGCACCACGTGCAGTTCGGCGAGGTCCCGAACGGTCCGCAGGCCTGGGAGACCACGATCCTCGTCTCCCCTGAGCTGGGCGACTACTCGGTGATCGGGTCGTCGGCGGACGGCAGCAACAACACCAGCTCCGTGCCGAGCGCGGTCGTGATGCCGGTCAACGGCACCGGGCCGACCATCGTGGCCGTGCACGCGGTCGCGCCGCGCGTCGACGCGATGGAGCGCTGGCAATCCGACCTGAGCTGGATCGCCGATCAGTGTCCGGCGGGCGATTTCATCCTCGCAGGTGACTTCAATGCGACGATCGACCACATGGCCTCGCTCGGAGTGGACGGCGGCGACATGGGCTACTGCCGCGATGCGGCGAGCCGAACGGGCACCGGAGCCACAGGCACGTGGCCGGCGTCGTTCCCCGCGCTGCTCGGCGCGCCGATCGACCGCATCATGGCGAGCCAGAACTGGGAGCCGACCGGATCGCTCGTGCTGGACGCCGCCGGCAGCGATCACCGCGCGCTCGTCGTGCAGCTCGATCCCGCGGGCTGAGTCCGCCGGTGTCCGGCTGCATGACTCCGGAGAACTGCCCCGAATCCAGCCGTAGCTGCGTCAACTGAACCGGATCCGCCGAAAAGCTCCGGAGTTATGCAGAGCGATGACTCTGCATCCGGCGCGCAATGGCCACTACCGCCCGCCATCCGATCAGGAACAGCGCCAGCGTCAAGGTCGCGACGATCATGAAGGCGATCGCGGTCCCCTGCCCGCTCAGTGCACGCAGCACCAGCCCCACGACCACCGTGACGGCCCAGATGACGACGCCCGGCAGCATCCGATCCGCATGGGTGCGCCGGAGCAGCATCACCGCATGCGCGGCGAGCACGGCGACGAGGAACGGCCACATCGTGTTGAGGAGGCCCGGAACGTCGCTGAACACGCCCTCGGCATGCGAGAACCGACCGATCACGCAGAACACCGCGACGAGGATCACGTCGATGACGATGGTGAGGGCGATGGGCATGCGAGGCGCAGTCATGTTCCCCAGCCTAGGTCGGAGTGAGAGACTGGATAGATGAACACCGGAGAGAGCGACACGATCGCCGAGGCCCCCGTCACGAACCGCAAGCAGCCCTTCCCCCGCGGATTCCTGGACACGATCTCGACCGGCTGGGCCGAGCGTCCTGAGTCGATGCCCGCTGCCCGCCCCCAGGCCGCGTATGCCGCCGCCCGGCGCGCGAAGGTGTCCGCAGCATTCCCCGGCAAGCGCCTCGTCATCGAAGCGGGCTCGCTCAAGCAGCGCAGCAACGACACCGATTACGTGTTCCGCGCGCACTCCGCATTCGCGCACCTGACCGGGTGGGCCGCCGACACCGAGCCGGACTCCGTGCTCGTGTTCGAGCCGCGTTCCTCAGAGGCAGCCGATGACGGTCACGACGTCACCCTGTACTTCCGCGAGCGCGCGGACCGCACCACGACCGAGTTCTACGCGGACGCCACGGTAGGCGAGTTCTGGATCGGCCCTCGGCCGTCACTCGCCGGCGTCGCCGCAGATCTGGATGTCGCGACCGATCACCTCACCGCCTTCGAGGCCGGCGCAGACGATGTCGTCCTCGGTGATGCCGAGCTCGATCGGGTCGTGTCCGAGCTGCGTCTCGTGAAGGACGAGTACGAGGTCGCCGAGATGCGCCTGGCTGTGGACATCACCGCCCGCGGTTTCGACGACATCATCCACGCGCTGCCGGATGCCGCGAAGCACGCCCGCGGCGAGCGCGTCGTGGAGGGCGTCTTCCACCGTCGAGCGCGCGAGGACGGCAACGGCGAGGGATACGACACGATCTCCGCATCCGGTCCGCACGCCTGTTATCTGCACTGGACGCGCAACGACGGCGCCGTGGTGCCCGGCGACCTGATCCTCGTGGATGCCGGAGTCGAGGCCGACAGCCTCTACACCGCCGACATCACGCGCACGCTGCCCGTGAACGGAACCTTCGACGACGTGCAGCGCAAGGTGTACGAGACGGTGCTGGAGGCTGCGGATGCCGCGTTCACCGTGGCACGCGTCGGAGTGAAGTTCCGCGAGGTGCACGAGGCTGCGATGAAGGTCATCGCGACGCGCGTGGCCGAGTGGGGCGTGCTGCCGGTCAGCGCCGAAGAGGCGCTCGATGCGGATGCCGGCGGCCAGCACCGCCGCTACATGGTGCACGGCACTTCGCACCACCTGGGCATCGACGTGCACGACTGCGCGCAGGCGCGCCGCGAGATGTACTACGACGGGGTGCTCGAAGCAGGCATGGTCTTCACGATCGAGCCCGGCCTGTACTTCCAGATCGATGACCTCACTGTTCCGCAAGAGCTGCGAGGCATCGGCGTGCGGATCGAGGACGACATCCTCATGACCGAGGACGGACCGGTGAACCTGTCCGCCGGCATCCCGCGCACCGCGGATGACGTCGAGGCGTGGATCGCGCGGGTGCAGCAGGCTTGAGTGCACAGCGCGACCGCTTTCGTCGGCTGTTCCGGGCCGGGTTCACGACGTACACGGCGTTCGCGGTCTGGGCCGAGTTCGTGCACTGGCGCTCCAGCAGGCGAATGCTGGGCACCGCGCCTGGTGCGGCTGAGCTGAAGAGTCGGGCGGGTACGGAGGCCGTGGTCGTGCTCGGCTACGGCAACCGCGGCGCGCGTGCGAACTTCGTCAACCGCTACCGCGTGCGCGCCGGCATCCGCTCGATCGACCGCACTTCCGACAGCGTGCTCGTTCTCTGCGGCGGAACCGTGCACAGCAAGGTGGCCGAGGCTGAGCTGATGGAACGCTTCGCCCGCGACGAGCTCGACTACACCGGACGGATCCTGTTGGAATCGGACAGCCGTTCGACCTGGCAGAACGTCGAGAACGCGATCGGGCTCATCGAGCACGCCGACGTCATCAAGATCGTCTCGAACTCTCCGCACGCCGAGGTGGCTCGAGAGTATCTGTGGCAGCAGCGTCCGGATCTCGCCGAGCGGCTGGTCCGTGCCGACGAGCACCGTTTCGGCGAGATCGTGCCGATGAAGATCGGTGCTGCGCTGCGGTTGCTGCTGTTCCGCTTGAAGGAGCGGGCGGCACGCGTCCGGCTCAGTCCATGAGAACTCAGGCGTCGGCGAACGCCGCCACGATCGGTGCCAGAGACGCGGCCACGACCTCGGGCGGGCGTTTGTTGCCCTTCACCTCGAACGAGTGACCGCCGCCGCCGATCCATTCCACCCGCGCGTCGATGCAGCTCTCGACAGCCTCTTCGAACTGAGACAGGGGTTGGATGAACGGATCGTTCGACCCCTCGATGAACAGCTGCGGCACGGTGATCGAAGGCAGATGCTCGGTGCGCGGCTTGTCGGGTCGACCAGGCGGATGCAGCGGATAGCCGAGGTAGATCAGCCCGTCGACGTCCATGCCCTCGGCGACCGCCATCGACGCCATCCGGCCGCCGTAAGACTTGCCTGCCGCCCATAGGGAGGCATCCGGGGCGAGCGAACGCGCGTGCGCCACCGCCGCCCACCACGTCGCGATCGCGTGTGCTGCGGGTCCCGGCATCCGCCTGCCCTGCTCCCGGTACGGGAAGTTGAACCGCAGGGTCGAGAAGCCGGCCGCGTTCAGCGCGTCGGTGAAGCCGGTGAGGAACGGGTGCTCCATGCCGGCGCCGGCGCCGTGCGCCACGACGACTGTTCCGCGACCCGATGCCGGTGCCCACAGCGCCGAGACGGTCGCCGCACCGTTCGGCAGCTCGACCTCGAAGTTCACGACCGGATGTACGCGATCGCGAACGGCTCCTGGAGCACTGCCTTCACCGTGGTGCTCCCGGGGCGCCGGTCAGGCCCTGTCACGGGGACCCTCGTCGTCGGACTTCGACTCAGAGGCCGGCTGGGTGTCTTCTGCGGCCTCCTGCGAATCGGCGGGCGCAACCGGCGTCGACGGCTCCACTCGCTCACCGTAACGCGGAGCAGAATCCGCTCGCGATGCGGCGGAGTGCCCATCTGGCGCCGGATCCGCCGGGCGCGGCGGAATCACGTGCCCGCCGATGCGCTCCCCTTCGGCACCGTCGCGCACTGCGGTCGTCTTCTCCGACCCCGCCTCGACGCGCTCCCCGTACCTGGGCGGCTCGTCGAGATTCACCGGGGGCTTGACCACGGTCGTGCGCTGATCGCCGACGACCTCGCGCGCCTTCGCCAGCGACGTCGGCAGCACCGTCACCTCGTAGTGGTCTGCGGCGAGCTGTGTGACGCTCGCGAAATCGCGGCGACGGCGCACGATCGCATACGTGATGAGGCTCATGATCATGCCGAGAGCGACGCCGATGAACACGAATCCGACGAAGAGCTGGATGGGTGCATCGGGGTTGCCGATCACGAGGATCGCCGAGAGCAGCAGACCGATGAGCACGCCGTTCACGGCGCCGGAGCGGGCGGCCGCTGCGTATCCGAGCCGGCCGGTGATGCGCTCGATCGTGCGCACGCCCTGTCCCACGATCGCGATGTCGCGTGCGGGTACCTCACCGGCGATCAGTTTCGACACCGTCTTCTGCGCTGCCTCGTAGTCGCGGACGGACGCGACGGTCTCCCCCACGGCTTTACCGGCGGCTGGGCGGTTCAACATGCTCATGTGCCCATTGTTCCACGCGGTGCCCTGACAAGCCCGCGATCCGCAGGTCGGAGGCTACGCTGGGAGCGTGAGCACACAACGGGTTTTCGTCGCGCGCCTGGCCGGGTGCGCAGTCTTCGACCCCGTCGGCGACCGGCTCGGCAAGGTCCGGGATGTCGTCATCGTGTACCGAAGTACGGCCTCCCCGCGCGTGATCGGCCTCGTCGTCGAGATCCCGGGCCGCAGACACGTGTTCATGTCGATCGGACGGGTCACCTCGATCCGGTCGGGACAAGTACTCACCACCGGTCTCATCAACGTGCGCCGTTTCCAACCCCGCCCCGGCGAAGTCCGCGTGCTCGCCGAGTTGCTCGGTCGCCGTGTCGAGCTCGCCGACGGCACCGGCAGTGCGGTCATCGAAGACGTCGCGATCGAGCCCAACCGCCTGGGCGAGTGGAACGTCAGCCAGCTGTTCCTGCGCAAGCCGAAGACCAGCGCCTCACCGTTCGCCAAGGGACCGACGACCTTCGCCGCATGGAACGAGGTCGCAGAGAAGCGCGCGCCTGGCGAGTCGCAGTCCGCCGAGCAGCTCGTCGCCTCGTACTCCGAACTGCACGCCGCCGACCTCGCGACGACTCTGCTCGATCTGCCGCAGCAGCGCATGATCGAGGTGGCCGGCGAGCTGCCGGACGACCGTCTCGCTGACGCGCTGGAGGAGATGCCCGAAGACGAGCAGGTGCACATCCTCGACGGCCTCGGCGACGAACGCGCCGCAGACATCCTCGACCAGATGGAGCCGGACGACGCGGCCGACCTGCTCGCGCAGCTGCCGAAGACGCGCCTCGAGCAGCTGCTCGGACTCATGGAGCCGGAGGAGGCCGAAGACGTCCGCACGCTGCTGCGCTACGGACCCGACACTGCCGGTGGTCTGATGACGACCGAGCCCATCATCCTCTCCGCGGACGCCACCGTCGCCGAAGCCCTCGCCCTGATCCGCCGCCATGAACTGCACCCGGCACTGGCCGCAGCGGTGTTCGTCACTCTTCCGCCGTTCGAGACGCCGACCGGTCGGCTGCTGGGCGTCGTGCACTTCCAGCGGATGCTGCGCTACCCGCCGCACGAGCGTCTCGGCGCGATCGTGGACGAGACGATGGAGCCGATCTCGGTGACGGCATCCGCCATCGACACGGCCCGTCTGCTGGCGAGCTACGACCTCGTCTCCCTCCCCGTCGTGGACGCCGCCAACCGCCTCGTCGGCGTCGTCAGCATCGACGACGTGCTCGACTATCTGCTGCCGGATGACTGGCGCACCCAGGACGCCGACGAAGACGCAGTGGCAGAAGGAGGCGCGCGATGATGGCCAGGGCCGACCGCTCCGCGCTCGACGCTCCGCTCGGACGCGGATCCACGCGCCAGCGACCCACCTCCCGAGACCGCTTCGGCCGGTTCACCGAATGGGTCGCCCGTGCCATGGGCACACCGGCGTTCCTGCTGATGCTCACGCTGTTCTGCGTTGCATGGATCCTCTGGAACACGCTGATGCCGGATCCGTTGCGCTTCGATGCCGCCGCGCTGGGCTTCACCGCTCTGACTCTGATGCTCTCGCTTCAGGCGTCGTACGCCGCTCCCCTCATCCTTCTCGCACAGAACCGTCAGGACGATCGCGACCGGGTGCAGATCGAGCAGGACCGCCAGCGCGCCGAGCGCAATCTCGCAGACACCGAGTACCTCGCCCGCGAGATCGTCGCGCTGCGCATGGCGCTCGAAGAACGCAACAATCAGGCCGTGACGCGGGATGTCCTGCGCGCGGAGCTCAAGTCGCTCCTGGCCGATCTCGACGACGAGCGTGAGGACGATTCCGCCGCGGGCAATGGTGCCGCCCCCACCCGGAACAGTCCGCGCACATGAGCCTCGCAGAACGCGTGCGTCAGGCGGTCGCCGCAGTGACCGATCCCGAACTGCGGCGGCCGATCGGTGATCTCGACATGCTGCGCGAGATCACCGTCGTCGACGAGCATGCCCAGGTCGGCATCGCATTGACGATCGTGGGATGCCCGGCCTCGGACCGAATCGAGAGCGACGTGCGCCGTGCCGCAGCATCCGTCGTGGGCATCTCCGACGTGACCGTCGAGCTCGGGGTGATGACGCCCGACGAGCGCAAAGCGCTCACCGAGAAGCTCCGGGCGGGCAGGCCGGCGCGGCAGATGCCGTTCGGCCCCGACTCGCTGACACGCGTCATCCTCGTCTCCAGCGGCAAGGGCGGCGTCGGCAAATCGACCGTCACCGCGAATCTCGCAGTGGCACTGGCCGCACAGGGTCTCGCCGTAGGTCTGGTCGACGCCGACGTGCACGGGTTCTCGATCCCCGGGCTGCTCGGCATCCCAGCCGGCACGCAGCCGACCCGTATCGACGATCTGATGCTGCCGCCGGTCGCGCACGGCGTGAAGACCATCTCGATCGGGATGTTCCTGCGCGACGGCGAAGCGGTCGTCGCCTGGCGCGGCCCGATGCTGCACCGCACAGTGCAGCAGTTCCTGACCGACGTGCACTTCGGCGACCTCGACGTGCTGCTCATCGACATGCCACCCGGCACCGGCGACATCGCGATCTCGATCGGCCAGATCCTCCCGCACGCCGAGGTCCTCGTCGTCACGACGCCGCAGGCGGCGGCATCCGATGTCGCGATCCGCAGCGGGCTGGTGGCCAGGCAGACCGGTCAGCGCGTGATCGGCGTGGTCGAGAACATGGCGGCCTTCACGCTGCCAGACGGAACCGTCGTCGATCTGTTCGGCTCCGGCGGGGGCGTCGAGGTGGCCGCCGCGCTCTCGGTCCCCACGTCCGGCGCCGACCAGAGCGCCGAGGTTCCGCTGCTCGCCTCGATCCCGCTCAGCCCTGCTCTGCGCACCGGCGGCGACAGGGGTATTCCGGTTGTTCTCGGGGACCCGGCGGACGCTGCGGCGCAGGCGATCCAGTCCCTGGCCGATACGATCGCACACCGGGGCCGTGGGCTCGCAGGCAGATCGCTGCCGATGTCGCTGTCGTGAAGAGATGTCGCTGTCGTGAAAGAGATGTCGCTGTCGTGAAAGACTCGTGACGTGACCAGCGCCCCCTCTCCCCGCTCCATGCGCGTCGATCCGGAACTGCTCCGGGGCATGTCCGCCGACGCGACCGTCTACTCGCTGACCCGTCCGCTCGCACTCATCGCGTACACCGCGCTGATCGCCGCCTTCGTCCTCAACGCCATCGTGCTCTCGATCGTCAGCGGAGTCGACGAGGAGCAGACGACCACGCTGACCTGGACGCTCGTGGCGATCGCGGCCTTCGTCGTCGCGTCGATCCTGTTCACACGCGCTCAGGTGCGCAGGGCCATCATGACGGCGATGCCGTCCGGCTCGACGGTGGGGGTGAGTCTGGGTGACGAGACGATCACGCTGTTCGCGAAGAACGGCGTCTCCGACATGGCCTATTCCACATTCCGCGCGGTGCGCGTGGGCAGGCACGCGGTGATCCTGCTGCTTCGCGGCGCCTCCATCGTCACAGCCGTGCCACGAGCCCTGCTGAGCGACGCGGACATCACGCAGCTCAAGGCGAAGATCTGAGTCAGGTCGCCTCGAGGTCGAACGGCGGAGGCGCCTCGCTCGTGAACGCCGGGCGCACCATCGGCGAACGCGGCGGGTCGAGCAGAGGCGTCGCGGCACTCGCCGCCACTGCGGCGGTGCCTGCTGCCGCCGAAGCGGTGCCTGCTGCCGCCGAAGCGGTGGCTGCTGCTCCGGAGGGCGCATCGTCCATCAGCGCGTCGCGGATGATCCTGCGGGGGTCGTACTGACGCGGGTCGAGCTTGCGCCAGTCGACGTCGTCGATCTCCGGACCGATCTCGTCGCGCATCTTGCTCTTGGTGTCGCGGAGGTACTCACCAGCTCTGCGGACGAATCCCGCGAACGTCTCTGCCGCCTTCGGCAGGCGCTCAGGACCGATGATGACCGCAGCGATCACACCGATGAGCAGAAGCTTCTCGAAGGTGAGACCGAAATCCATGTACACAGGCTACTACTCGCCGCGCCTGCCTCGCTCTGGTAGCGCTTGCGAATACTCTGGGCAGAGCAGCAAATCCATTGGGAGCAGGGTCATGAGCGAGAACGACGCGAACGCACGCTACATCCGCGAGGCCATCATCGAGCCCGCCGCGATCGCGCGTGCTCGATCGCACGCGCTCGAGCTGGGCGCGGCGCCGGTGAGCCCGGCCATCGGCGCTCAGCTGGCATTGCTCGCCGCTGCCTCCAACGCCCGCTCGATCGTCGAGATCGGCACCGGCGCAGGTGTCTCCGGGCTCTGGCTGCTGCGTGGCGCACCGCAAGCCGTGCTCACGTCGATCGACAATGAGCCGGAACATCTGGCCGCTGCACGTCGCAGCTTCAGCGAGGCCAAGATCGCACCGACCAAGGCACGCTTCATCACCGGCCGCGCCTCCGATGTGCTGCCGCGCATGAACGAGGCCTCGTACGACATCGTCCTGGTCGACGCCGACGCGGAGAACGTCATCGAGTACGTGGAACACGGATTGCGACTTGTGCGTACCGGCGGCATCGTGCTCGTCCCCCGCGTTCTCGCCGGCGGCAAGGCAGCCGACCCGGTTCAGCGCGACGCCGTCACGAGCGCGTACCGCTCGCTTGTGCAGGAGACCCAGGAGTCCCCCGCAGTGCTCGCCGCGATCTCGACCGTCGGCGAGGGCCTGCTGCAGCTCGTCAGCATCCACAGGGACTGACTCCGACAACCACGAAGGGGCGACGGATCGATGATCCGCCGCCCCTTCGAAGTGAAATCGGAAGTCAGCTCACGACGCCTGCCAGCACGTCGTGCAGCTCCTTCGCTTCGGCATCGTTCACGGAGACGACCAGACGGCCGCCACCTTCGAGGGGAACGCGCACGATGATGAGTCGCCCCTCCTTCACGGCCTCCATGGGTCCGTCTCCGGTCCTCGGCTTCATCGCTGCCATCGTGACTCCTTTTCCTCCGGTGGTATGCATCAAGTTTATCGGTATGCTTCCGCCTCGGTGCGCACGGCGGAAGAATACGTCATGAACGCGAGGTCACGGGACCTGCCAGTACGTGTTCCCGAGCGCATACATGTGGTAGATCCACACCCACTGGCCGAGAAGACACAACGCCAGCACGCTCAGCCGATACAGCCGTGACCGAGGCACCGCGACGGCTGCCCACAGCGGTGTGAGCGGCATCAGCAGCCGGAACGTGCTCGACTGCGGGAAGAAGACCGCGAGCAGGTAGAGCAGATAGCTCGCGCTCCACAGTCGCAGGTCGACCCCGATCCTGCGTACCTGCGGCGCGAACAGCAACGCGGCAGCACTCCCGCCGACGAACATCAGCAGCACGACCGGCCCCCACCACGCGGGCATCCCCCACTGGGCGAACCAGAACTGCGCGGCCTGCCACCAGCCCTCGAACGGGATGAAGCCTTCGGCGTCGATCCCCCAGTTGCGACGCCAGCTGAGCTCGGTCGCGAGGTATGCGCCGGGATCTCCTGTGACGAGGCCGGCGATCGTCTGCCATGCGAACCCGGTCGCCGTCGCCAGCGCACCGAGCGCGATGATGTGGACGACCTCGCGTGGCGGCAGCGGGTCCGCGCGGCGGCGCACCCACCTCAGGATGCCGTAGAGCCCGAGATACAGTGCGAAGGCGAGCACGCCAGGACGGGTGAACGCCATGAGCACGACGACGAGGTAGAGCCAGCCGAATCTGCGCCGCGCGAGAAGATCGAGCGCGATCAGCAGCAGCAGCACGAACAGCACCTCGGCGTAGCCCACCTGGAACAGCGCCGCCAACGGCCCCCATGCGAAGAATGTCGCAGCCCACAGCGCCGCCGAGTCGCCGATGCGGCGATGCAGCAGCCGGTAGAGCATCACGCACGCGAAGAAACCCGCGACGAGCGAGATCAGCAGCGCACCGGCACCCCAGGATCCGAACGGCATGCCGATGATCTGCGCCGCGTATGCGTAGAGCGGCATGAACGCCCAGGCGTTCTCGGCGACCTGACCGGACTCCGTCAGCGGCAGGACGGACGGATACCCCTCCCACGCGACCAGCCAGTACCACTGCGCGTCCCAGCCGAGGATGAAGCTCCCGATGGTGGCGTCAGCGCCGAAGCGCGAGCCCGGACCGGACAGCTCGGCGGCGATGGCCAGGAATCCCGTGGTCACCAGACGTCCGAGAACGTAGATGACCGCGATGCGCAGGATGACCGGGATGTTCGCCCACCGCCGCGCGGCCGTGATCACGGCGCGGTGAGCCACGCCCGCAGTCCGTGCTCCACCGCGTCGATCTGGGCGAGCGGCACTCGTTCCTCGTCGTGGTGCGCGAGGTGCGGATCGCCGGGCCCGTAGTTGACAGCGGGGATGCCCATGGCGGAGAAGCGCGCGACATCCGTCCATCCGTACTTGGGTCGCGGCTCGGCTCCGACGGCAGCGACGAACTGCTGGGCGATCGGGGCATCGAGGCCGGGCCTGGCGCCCTCGGCGGAGTCGGTGATCTCCACCTCGAACCCCTCGAGCACGCCGTGCACGTGCGCCGCGGCGTCCGCGGCGGTCTTGCTCGGCGCGAACCGGTAATTGATCTCGACCTCGCAGAGATCCGGGATCACGTTGCCGGCGACGCCGCCGACGATGCGGACCGCGCTGAGGCTCTCGCGGTAGGCGAGCCCCTCCACCGTGACCTCCTTGGCACGGTACTCGGAGAGGCGGGAGAGGATGGGCGCTGCGCGGTGGATCGCGTTCTCGCCGATCCACGCGCGCGCGCTGTGCGCGCGGACGCCGTGGGTGCGCACGATCGCGCGGAGGGTGCCGTTGCATCCGCCCTCGACCTGGCCGTTGGACGGCTCACCGAGAATCGCGAAGTCGGCCGCGAAGAGGTCGGGACGATCGGCTGCGAGCAGGTTCAGTCCGTTGAGGGATGCGGCGACCTCTTCGTTGTCGTACCACATCCAGGTGATGTCGACCACGGGAGCGGTGAGTTCGGCGGCGAGCTTGAGCTGCACCGCCACGCCGCCCTTCATGTCCACGGTGCCGCGTCCCCAGAGGTACGGAGCACCGTCGATGTCGACCTCGCGCGTAGGCACGTTGTCGTTGATGGGGACCGTGTCGATGTGACCTGCGATCACGACGCGCTGCGCGCGGCCCAGGTTCGTACGCGCGACGATCGTGTTCCCGTGCCGGATCACCTCGAGGTGATCGTACGGTGCGATGGAGGCCTCGATCATGTCGGCCAGCGCAGCCTCATCGCCGGAGACGCTGGGGACGTCGCAGATCGCGCGGGTGAGATCGACGGATGAGGCGGTCAGATCGAACAGCATGCCCTCCAGCGTAGCCTTCGCGCCGATGTGCATTCGGAAGTTCGGTAGCGTTGGTGCCATGAGCAACGCGCGCACCGTCTGGGGTATCGGCCTGACCACGATCGCCGGCGACGGCACTGTCCTGGATGCCTGGTTCCCCGAGGTCTCCGCCGGCGACCTCGACGCTGCGGATGCCGCGGCAGCCGCCATGACCTGGGAGGCGCTGGCAGGGGCCGACGACCGGCGCAACGTGCGCACCGAACCCGTGCAGCTGCAGGTCGATCTCGACCAGGCTCCGGCTTCCACTGCCGACGCGTATCTCCGGCTGCACGCGCTGTCGCACCTCGTGGTGCGCCCGAACGAGCTCAATCTGGACGGCATCTTCGCGCATCTGCCGAACGTCGCGTGGACCACGGCCGGCCCGATGCTCCCGGCCGATGCCGCGCGGCTGCGTCCGCTGCTGCAGCGCCACGGCATCCAGGTGCAGGGCCTGGACAAGTTCCCGCGGCTCACCGACTACGTCCTGCCCGCCGGCGTCCGCATCGCCGATGCCTCCCGCGTGCGCCTCGGCGCATACCTCTCGCCCGGGACCACCGTGATGCACGAGGGCTTCGTCAATTTCAACGCCGGCACTCTCGGCGCCTCGATGGTCGAAGGCCGCATCTCACAGGGCGTCGTGGTCGGCGAAGGCAGCGACATCGGCGGCGGCGCATCCATCATGGGCACGCTCTCCGGCGGCGGCAGCGTACGTGTCTCGATCGGTGAGCGCACCCTGCTGGGCGCGAACGCGGGCCTCGGCATCGCTCTCGGCGACGACTGCATCCTCGAAGCCGGGGTGTACCTCACCGCCGGATCCAAGGTCGTGCTGGTCGACGGTCCGAACACGGCCGACGGCGGCAAGCGCGTCGTCAAGGCCGCAGAACTGTCCGGGGGGAACGGCCTGCTGTTCTGGCGCAACTCGGTCTCAGGTGCTATCGAGGCGAAGCAGCGGACGGGTGTCGGCGTCACGCTGAACGAGGCACTGCACGCCTGACAGACGCGCCAGAACGGCGTGCATGCAGCTTCGGGCATGCATCCCTGGTAAGGTGGAAGAGTTGTCCAGATCGACTTGAGGCAACTGCGTCGTCGTCACGGGGTCTTCCCAGACCGTAGCGAGCTCAACAGCTCCTCCACCAGTTGGCGTTTCGAACGGCGAACCTCTGCGCACTTCCTGTGCGCGGTCGCCCATCACACGAATCAGACGCGATCACACGCGTCATGGAGTACTTCTATGCCTACCTTCCTCGAACTCGGCGTGCCAGCGCCCCTCGCTTCGGTCCTCGCCGCTGAAGGCAAGACCGAGGCGTTCGCCATTCAGCGCGACACGCTTCCCGACTCGCTCGCCGGACGCGACCTCCTCGGTCGCGGCCGCACCGGCAGCGGAAAGACCATCGCCTTCGCGATCCCGCTGGTGGCGAGCCTGATCTCCTCCGGCCGCAAGAGCCGTCCCGGCCACCCCCGCGGCCTGGTGCTCGCACCGACCCGCGAGCTCGCCACACAGATCGCCGCCGTCGTCGCGCCGCTCGCCGAGGCCGTCGGCCTCCGCGTCACCACCGTGTTCGGCGGTGTCAGCCAGCGTCCGCAGGAGCAGGCGCTGCGCAGCGGCGTCGACATCGTCGTGGCCTGCCCCGGCCGCCTCGAAGACCTCATGAAGCAGAAGGTCGTCTCGCTCGATTCGGTCGAGGTGGCGGTGCTCGACGAGGCCGACCACATGGCCGACCTCGGCTTCCTGCCCGGCGTGACCCGCATCCTCACCGCGACCCCGGCCGGCGGCCAGCGTCTGCTCTTCAGCGCGACGCTCGACCGCGGCATCGATTCGCTCGCCAAGCGCTTCCTCTCCAACCCGGTCAGCCACGAGGTCGACGAGTCCAGCGTTCCCGTCGGCGAGATGACCCACCGTGTGCTCGTCACCACTTCGACCGAGCACAAGACGGGCCTCGTCCGCGATCTCGCCTCCGGCACCGGTCGTCGCATCCTCTTCACCCGCACCAAGCACCAGGCGAAGAAGCTGGCCAAGCAGCTCACTGCCGCCGGCATCCCCGCTGTCGACCTGCACGGCAACCTGTCGCAGAACGCACGTGAGCGCAACCTCAGCGCGTTCTCGGCCGATCCGGCCGACGGTGGCGTGCGCGTGCTCGTCGCGACCGATGTCGCCGCGCGTGGAGTGCACGTCGACAACGTCGACCTGGTCGTCCACGTCGACCCGCCCATGGAGCACAAGGCGTACCTGCACCGCTCAGGCCGTACCGCACGCGCGGGTGCCGCAGGCACCGTCGTCACCGTCGTGCTGCCCGAGCAGCGCCGCGATGTGAAGGATCTCCTCCGCAAGGCCCAGATCACTGCAGCGTTGGAAGACGTCAACGCGGGCATCGTGACCGAGCTGGTCGGAGAGCGCGCCGCACACGTGCGTCCTGCTCCCCCGCAGCCGGTGCAGCAGCAGCAGCCGAAGAAGGCCAGGCAGCCGCAGCAGAGCGGCGGACCTGCCTCCGGTTCGCCGGCGCGCCGTCGCCGGCGTCCGCAGGGCCAGGGCAGCCAGGGCCAGTCCGCGGCTCAGGGCGACAGCCAGCGCTCCGGGCAGCAGGGTCAGCGCTCGCGCGGCCTGCAGGTCGGCCAGCGCGTCGACACGCGAGGCTCGCGCCGCGCACAGGGCGGCGGATTCCAGGGCCGCTGAGCCCCGCCAGCACCTGCCTCACCGCACATGCGAAAGGCCCCGAACTCCTCTGGAGAGGATTCGGGGCCTTTCGCGTACGCGCCTCAGCGGATCGGGAACTGACGCTCCGGAGACCCGGTGTACAGCTGCTGCGGGCGGCCGATCTTGGTCTGCGTGTCGAGGTTCAACTCGCGCCACTGCGCCAGCCACCCCGGAAGGCGGCCGATCGCGAACAGCACGGTGAACATGCGCGTCGGGAAGCCCATGGCCTTGTAGATCACGCCGGTGTAGAAGTCGACGTTCGGGTACAGACGACGTTCCTTGAAGTAGTCGTCCGCGAGGGCGAGCTCTTCCAGTTCCTTGGCGACGTCGAGCAGCGGGTCGGTGACGCCGAGCTCGCGGAGGACCTCGTCGGCGGCTTCCTTGACGAGCTTGGCGCGAGGGTCGTAGTTCTTGTAGACGCGGTGCCCGAAGCCCATCAGCTTCACGCCGTCTTCCTTGTTCTTCACGCTCTCCACGAAGCGCGAGACGCTCTGACCGGAGTCGCGGATCTGTCCGAGCATCGTGAGGACGGCCTCGTTCGCGCCGCCGTGCAGCGGGCCGGAGAGCGCCTGGATGCCGGCGGAGATCGACGCGAACTGGTTCGCTCCGGTCGAGCCGACCATGCGCACGGTCGAGGTGGAGGCGTTCTGCTCGTGATCTTCGTGCAGGATCAGCAGCAGCTCGAGCGCCTTCGACATGACCGGATTGATCTCGTAGGGCTCCGAGTGCACGCCGAAGTTGAGCTTGAGGAAGTTGTCGACGAAGCTCAGCGAGTTGTCCGGGTAGAGGAACGCCTGCCCGACGCTCTTCTTGTGCGCGTACGCCGCGATAACGGGCAGCTTGGCGAGCATGCGCACCATGTTGAGCTCGACATGCTCGGGATTGTTCGGGTCGGTCTGGCCCTCGTAGTAGGTCGAGAGCGCGGCGACAGCCGACGACAGCACCGACATCGGGTGAGCCGTGTGCGGCAGCGCCGAGAAGAAGTGCTTCAGATCCTCATGCAGGAGAGTGTGGCGACGGATGCGGTCATCGAAGTTCGCCAACTCGTCAGCGGAGGGCAACTCGCCGTAGATGAGCAGCCAGGCGACCTCGAGATAGCTGCAGTTCTTCGCGATCTGCTCGATCGGGTAACCGCGGTAGCGCAGGATGCCCTTGTCGCCGTCGATGAACGTGATCTCCGACTTGGTGGATGCCGTGTTCACGAAGCCGTAGTCGAGGCCGGTGTATCCGGTCTGCTTCGTCAGCGTCGAGAAGTCGATGCTGTCGTTGCCCGCCGTGCCACGAAGTACTGGGAATTCCGCTGTGGTTCCACCGATCGTGAGAGTCGCCTTCGCCTGCTGATCTCCCGCTGCACTCACGCGGTCCTCCTTGTACGTTGACTCGACCTGTCGATCTGATTCGCCGTTGGTCGAACTATCGAGCGGCGATGCATGGCGCTGCGCGCCTGGCCGGATCTCGACCGAATCGCCTTTACAGCCTAGTCGTCGTATCGGCCTACTGTGACATCCGCCAAGAGATGGCGAGCGGTTACCGTGGGAACCTACAGAGAAGCTCCGCGCAACCGCGCTGCCCCTGCTGCGACCCGCTCGAGCGGCGCCGTCAGAGACAGCCGCACGTGCTGACCGGAATCGGCGCCGTAGAACGGACCCGGTCCCGCCAGGATGCCGAGGTCGGCGAGGCGCCCCATCGACTCCCAGGCATCCTGGCCCTCGGTCGCCCACAGATACAGTCCTGCTTCCGAGCCGTCGATCCGGAACCCGGCCGCCTGCAGCGCGGGGCGCAGCAGGTCGCGCCGTGCGCGATAGAGCTGCTTCTGCGCGGCGACGTGCGCGTCGTCCCGCAGTGCCACCGTCATGGCCTGCTGCACCGGCGCCGGCGGCATGAGTCCGAGGTGCTTGCGAGCGGTGAGCAGATCGCCGACGACGCGCGCGCATCCGGCGACGAAGGCGGCACGGTAGCCGGCGAGGTTCGACTGCTTGCTGAGCGAGTAGACGCTGAGCAGGTTCTTGCGCGAACCGTCCGTCACACGGGGATCGAGCACCGAGGGCACCGGCTCTTCGGCCCACTGGCCGTCCCACCCGAGCTCGGCGTAGCACTCGTCGCTCGCGAGCACAGCACCCAGCTCACGGGCGCGACGCACGGCGACCGCGAGCTCTTCGACCGTCCAGGTGCGTCCGTCCGGATTCCCGGGGGTGTTGATCCAGATGAGCCGCGCACCCTCGGGCCAAAGAGCAGGATCGTCCTCGGCGACCGGCGTCGCGCCCGCGACGCGCGCTCCCACCTCGTATGTCGGGTACGCCACGCGTGGGAACACGACGATGTCCCCCTCGCCGAGTCCGAGCAGGGTGGGAAGCAGCGCGACCAGTTCCTTCGAGCCGATCGTGGGCATGACGTTGTCGACCCTCAGGTCCGGCACACCGCGGCGCCGTGCGTACCAGTCGACGATCGCCTCGCGCAGTGCAGGAGTGCCGACGGTCTGCGGGTATGCGTGCGCGTCGGTCGCGTCGGCGAGCGCCTTGCGGATGATCTCGGGCGTCGGGTCGACCGGAGAGCCGATCGAGAGGTCGACGAGACCATCCGGATGCTGTGCTGCGCGCTCTCGGTAGGAGACGACCGCATCCCAGGGGTAATCGGCCAGGTCGTGGACGCCCACGCTCCGCTACTCGCCCTGCGGGGGAAGAGCGGCGATGATCGGGTGGTCGTACTTGATGACGCCGATCTTGGCCGCGCCTCCAGGAGATCCGACCTCGTCGAAGAACTCGACGTTCGCCTTGTAGTAGTCGGCCCATTCCTCAGGCAGGTCGTCCTCGTAGTAGATCGCCTCGACGGGGCACACCGGCTCGCACGCGCCGCAGTCCACGCATTCGTCGGGGTGGATGTACAGCGATCGCTCGCCCTCGTAGATGCAGTCAACGGGGCACTCGTCGATGCAGGCACGATCCTTGACATCGACACAGGGAAGAGCGATCACATACGTCACGCCTTCAGTCTACGGCCCGTCGGCTGTGGTCCGCCTCGGCAAGCGCTTGAGGTTCGGCCACGCGATCACGAGCAGCGCGATGCCGGCGACGAGATAGATCCAGATCTGCCCTATCGGCGTGTTCGGCACGATGACGGAGCCCCCGGGACCCGGACCGGAGATGATCATCACCATCCCCAGCATCCCGAGCGCCGTTACGACAGTCGCTCCACGATCGTGCGTCAGTGCTCGCACCGCGATGAGCAGCGCCGCGCATGCGATGGCCGCCACGATCATCCCGACCGGGATCACTCCCCACATGAGGCTGTGGGCGATGGTTCCCGCGGTCCCGTACACGACGCCGACGAGCGCGGCGGCGAGCCAGGCGAGTCCTCGGGAGATCCAGTTCGGCACTCCCCCACTTTACGCGTTCGCACCGTCGGGCCGAACACGCCTCAGGCGGCCCAGCCGACCAGACGCAGCAGCGCCGCGACGGCCGCCGCCGCGATCACCACCACCAGGAATGATTGGCGCAGGTACAGCAGCCCCGCGGCGACCAGAACGGCGGGGATCCGGGCGTCGACCACGACCGCCTGCCCGCTCCCCAGCGTCTGCACCGCGACGAGTGCGGCAAGCAGCGCGACCGTCAGCAGGTCGGAGATCCGCGCGGGACGCGGTGCCTCGAGATAGTGGGCGGGGATCAGATAGCCGAACGTCTTCAACGCGACGCAGATGCAGGCCGCGAGCAGCACGGCGCTCCAGACGCTCACGTACTCACCTCCGTCGCCGTACCGGATGATCGGACGTCGTCACGCCCCAGCCAGTTGAACCAGCCGACCACGATCGCGACGACAGCCGCCACCAGCACCGGCAGTCCTGGCATCATGACGGGCGTGAGGGATGCTGCGATCACCGCTGCGGCCACACCGACGGCGATCGCCTGCCGCTGCTTCAGCCGCGGCCACAGCAGCGCGAGGAAGGCGGCAGCGGCCGCGGCATCCAGTCCCCAGGACTTGGGGTCACCCAACACATCGCCGAGGAGTGCACCGAGGAGCGTCGTGATGTTCCAGCCGATGAAGACGCCGAGTCCCGTGACCCAGAAACCCAGCCGGCTCAGCGCGGGGGTCGCCTGCGAGATCGCGACCGCCGTGGATTCGTCGATCGTCACCTGCGCCGCGGCGGTGCGGCGCCAGAAGCCGCTTCCGATGATCGGCGACATGCGCATGCCGTAGGCGAGGTTGCGCACGCCCAGCAGGGCGGCAGAGGCGATCGCCGATGGCAGAGCCGCCATGCCGCCCGCACCGAACACGCCGATGAACGCGAACTGCGACCCGCCCGTGAACATGAGAAGGCTCAGCACACTGGTCTGCCAGATGTCGAGTCCTGATGCCACCGCGAGGGCACCGAACGAGATGCCGTAGGCGCTCGTGGCGACGGCGACGCCGAGCCCCTCGCGCCAGACCTCGCGCCGCTGTGACATGGATGAATCCCGTTCGCTTCAGTGAACACCTGACGACCATTCTGAACACTTCGGCCCCGCTAGTCAAAGCGAACGATCGTTTGGCATACTGAACGCATGGAAGATCTGGGATCGCGCATCGGACGAGCGCTTCGCCGCGAGCGCGAATCCGCCGGCATCAGCATCTCCGAGCTGGCGCGGCGCGCAGGCATCTCGAAGGCGACGGTCTCGCAGCTGGAGAACGGCACAGGCAACCCCAGCGTCGAGACCCTGTGGGCCCTCGGCGATGCGCTCAGCATCCCGTTCGCCGTCCTCGTCGACCAGCAGGCGCACGCGCCGACGCTGATCCGCGCAGACGAACTCGACGCAGTGCCGTCTGCCGCGGCGCCGTACAGCGCGACGCTTCTCTCCGCGAGCCCGCCAGGGGCCAGGCGCGACCTCTACGTGATCCGGGCCGAGCCGGGCGAACCGCGACGCTCGATGCCGCACCACAACGGCACTACCGAGCACGTCATCCTCATGACCGGTGCTGCCCGGATCGGCCCTGCTGACGCTCCGGTCGATCTCTCCCCGGGTGACTACCTGTCGTATGCGGGCGATTCACCACACGTGTTCGAGGCGCTCGAGCCCGGCACGAGCGCTGTGCTGATCTCGGAGCTCCGCTGAGCAGCATCCGTCTCGCCGTCATCCCGCGCGCCCGCCTGTCTACGGCGACGCCCCCTCTGCGCATCGACGCCCCCTCGGTCAGACGTGGCTGAGAGGGGGCGTCGGCGGCCGAAGGGGGCGTCAGCGCGAAGGGTTACGCGTTGGCGTCCTGACGCTTCAGGCGCGACGTCTCACGACCGCGCACGGTCGCGTCGAGGTTGACCTTGCGGATGCGAACGACCTCGGGAGTCACCTCGACGCATTCGTCGTCACGGGCGAACTCGAGGCTCTCCTCGAGGGTCAGCTGGCGCGGAGGCGTCATCGACTCGAACGTGTCGGAGCTGGCTGCACGCATGTTGGTGAGCTTCTTCTCCTTGGTGATGTTCACGTCCATGTCGTCGGCGCGCGAGTTCTCGCCGATGACCATGCCCTCGTAGACCTCCTGCGTGGGCTGGACGAAGAACGACATACGCTCCTGCAGGGCGATCATCGCGAACGGGGTGACGACACCCTGACGGTCGGCGACGATCGAGCCGTTCTGGCGCGTGGAGATGTGTCCTGCCCAGGCGTCGTAGCCGTGCGAGATCGCGTTGGCGATTCCCGTGCCGCGCGTCGTGGTGAGGAACTCGGTGCGGAACCCGATCAGACCGCGCGAGGGCACGATGAACTCCATGCGCACCCAGCCGGTGCCGTGGTTGATCATGTTGTCCATGCGGCCCTTGCGGGCCGCCAGCAGCTGCGTGATCGCGCCGAGGTACTCCTCGGGAGCATCGATCGTGAGGTGCTCGAACGGCTCGTGCGTCTTGCCGTCGACCTTCTTGGTGACCACCTGCGGCTTGCCGACCGTGAGTTCGAAGCCCTCACGGCGCATGTTCTCGACCAGGATGGCGAGGGCGAGCTCACCGCGGCCCTGCACCTCCCAGGCATCGGGGCGTCCGATGTCGACGACCTTGAGCGAGACGTTGCCGATGAGCTCACGGTCGAGGCGGTCCTTCACCATGCGGGCGGTGAGCTTGTGTCCCTTGACCTTGCCCATCAGCGGCGAGGTGTTGGTACCGATCGTCATCGAGATCGCAGGATCGTCGACGTGGATCTGCGGCAGCGGGCGCACATCTTCGGGGTCGGCGATGGTCTCACCGATCGTGATGTCCTCGAAGCCTGCGATGGCGACGATGTCGCCGGGAGCGGCGGACTCGGCCGGGTAGCGCTCGAGCGCACGGGTCTTGAGCAGCTCGGTGATGCGGGCGTTGCTGGTCGTGCCGTCTGCACGGACCCAGGCGACGGTCTGGCCCTTCTTCAGCGTTCCGTTGAAGACGCGAAGCAGTGCGAGGCGGCCGAGGAACGGGCTGGAGTCGAGGTTCGTGACCCAGGCCTGCAGCGGGGCTTCGTCGTCGTAGGACGGTGCCGGGATGTGCTCGAGGATCGCGCCGAAGAGCGGCTCGAGGTCGTCGTTGTCCGGGAGCGAGCCGTTCTCGGGACGGTTGCGCGAGGCTGCACCGGCACGACCGGAGGCGTAGACGACCGGCACGTCGAGCAGTGCGTCGACATCGAGGTCGGGCACGTCATCGACCATGTCCGAGGCGAGCCCCAGCAGCAGGTCGTGCGCCTCCTCCTCGACCTCGGCGATGCGAGCGTCAGGACGGTCGGTCTTGTTCACCAGAAGGATGACCGGCAGCTTCGCCTCGAGCGCCTTGCGCAGCACGAAGCGGGTCTGCGGCAGCGGACCCTCGGAGGCGTCGACGAGCAGCACGACACCGTCGACCATGGAAAGGCCGCGCTCGACCTCGCCGCCGAAATCGGCGTGACCCGGGGTGTCGATCACGTTGATCGTGATGTCCTGCCCGTTCGCGTGCACACCCTTGTAGGTGATCGCGGTGTTCTTCGCGAGGATCGTGATGCCCTTTTCACGCTCGAGGTCGTTCGAGTCCATGGCGCGTTCGTCCACGTGCGCGTGCTCGCCGAACGAGCCCGTCTGGCGCAGCATGGCGTCGACGAGCGTGGTCTTGCCGTGGTCGACGTGCGCGACGATAGCGACATTGCGGAGGTCAGAGCGAAGGGCGTGCGCCATGCAAGTTTCCTAAAAGGGAGGGGAAATGCCGGGATGCCGACGGTCCAGGATATCGCACGATCGCTGATCACTCTCTGAGCGTGCATACGAACGCTCCCGTAGCATCAGACTGTGACCCTTCGACGAGCTCAGGGATCGACGGATTCCTTCTCCGCTGCACCTTCGCGTGCGCGCATCTGGTGGGAGATCGCCATCGTCCTCGCGCTCGGCCTCGGCGAATCCGCCGTCTACTCGATCGTGCAGCTCGCATACCGGCTCACCGACTCCACACCGCTCGCGGATCAGACCACGGCGCTCAACCCCTCGCGCAGCGATCGCGAGATCTTCGATCTCATCTACCAGGTGCTCGGGATCGCCTTCTCGATCGTGCCGGTGCTGCTGGTCTGCTTCCTGCTGTGGCAGGCCTCGCGCCCGCACCTCGGCAGGCTCGGACTGGATGGCACACGGATCGGCCGCGACATCGGCCGCGGCATCCTGCTCGTGCTGGCCATCGGCATCCCGGGACTTGCGCTCTACGTCGGCGGACGGATGCTGGGACTCTTCGTCGCCGTGAACGCCGGCAGCCTCGACAACTACTGGTGGACGGTGCCCGTCCTGCTCCTCTCCGCGGCGCGCGCGTCACTCATGGAGGAGTTCGTCGTGCTCGGGTATCTGTTCTTCCGCCTGAAGCAGCTGGGCTGGAGCATCTGGCCGATCATCATCGCGACCTCTGTGCTGCGAGCGAGCTACCACCTGTACCAAGGGCCGGGAGCGTTCATCGGGAACCTCGCGATGGGTCTGCTGTTCGGCTGGCTCTTCGCCCGAACCGGTCGGCTGCTGCCGTTCCTGGTGGCGCATTTCCTGATCAACGCCGCCGCGTTCGTCGGCTACCCGTGGGCCGCGGCGACGTTCCCCGCCGTGTTCGGCCTGCCCGGCTGAAGTCAGTCGAACAGGTCGCTGAGCCAGCTCTCGCGCTTGCGGGGTCGACCGTGACCATCCCGGTCATCGCGGCGATGACCGTCGTAGCGCGGCTGCTCGTACGCCGGCGGGGCGTTACGCTGCTCACGGTCTCGGCGCTCCGACGTCGGCGGAGCGTAGGACTGCGGCTGCGGAGGCGTGACTGAGCGCTCGATGATCTTGTCGAGCTCACCACGGTCGAGCCAGACACCGCGGCACTGCGGACAGTAATCGATCTCAATACCGCTGCGATCGGTCATGACGAGGGTGGAACCATCAGTAGGACATTGCATGAGCCGACACAACCAGATGTCGCTATGAGAACCGTGTGACAACGATCGCGATGACGGCCCACACCGCGAGCACCGCGAAAGCGATGATCGCCGGCCGGTCCCAACTGCGCAAGACAACAGCCTCCGGCGACACATCAGCCTCGAGGCGCAGACGCTGCAGCTTCGCGATACCGTCGTGCGCCCCGTCGTCGGCGTCCTCACGGGTTCGTCCGGGTCCGAGCCTTCGAGGCCGTGAGCGCGACGGCCCGCCGAAGCACCTCACGACCTGACCGTCATCGAGGGTCAGTTCGAGCTGCCACCGCATCGCGACGCGTTTCATTCTGCTCCACGGCACCCACGTTCGCCTGACGATGTTCTGGACGCCGACGCCAGTGGTGTCGGCGCGGACGTCTGAGGCGATCCCCGCGACGTGGATGACCCAGAGCAGCAGCAGCAGCCAGGGCGCAAGCAGGAGTGCTTCACCGATGCCGGATCGGACGGTCGCCTCGACCAGCAGCGCTGCGGCGATCACCGCGGTGATGCCGAACAGCCAGACGGCACCGGTGACCCGAAAGACCCGCGGCGGCCTGGCCGCCGACATCAGCCGACGCCACCCAGCGGCAGCGAAGCACCGGGGATGGCCTCCAGCAGCCGGCGGGTGTACTCCTGCTGCGGGTTGCTGAAGATGTCGTCGACCCTCCCCTGCTCGACGATGCGGCCCTTCTCCATGACGCATACGAGATCCGCCGCGACCCGGACCACCGCGAGGTCGTGCGTGATGAACAGATATGTCAACCCGAGATCGCGCTGGAGGTCGGAGAGCAGATTCAGGATCTGGTCCTGCACCAGCACGTCCAGGGCGGAGACTGCTTCGTCCAACACGACGATGTCAGGCTTCAGTGCGATCGCACGTGCGATCGCCACGCGCTGCCGCTGACCTCCGGACAGCTCATTCGGGTAGCGCCACGCGAGCTCCTGCGGCAGAGCGACCTGCTCCAGCAGTTCGAGCGAACGCTGATGCTGCTCTTCCCTGGTGCCGATGCCGTGCACGTGCAGGGGTTCTGCGATGAGGCTCCCGATGCTGCGCAGCGGGTCGAGCGAGCCGTACGGATCCTGGAACACCGGCTGCATTCGCCGACGCAGCCGGAAGACGTCGGCGCGCGACATCGTGCTGGTGGCTTCACCGTCGATGAAGATCTCACCGTCAGTCGGCTTCTCCAACTGCAGCAGCATCTTCGCGACCGTGGATTTTCCCGATCCCGACTCTCCCACGAGCGCCAGCGTCTTGCCGCGAGGAATCGAGAACGACACCTCGTCGACGGCGCGGAAGCGTTCGTGCTTGAGACCGCCCGTGCGGATCGAGTAGTCCTTGACGAGATCGCGCACCTCGACCACGGGAGCCGCCGTGCCGGCCGGCTCGTCGCTCGCGTGCACGGTGGTGCCGATGCGCTTCGAGGCAAGGCTCGGAGCCGCGGCGACGAGGCGCTGGGTGTACGGATGCTGCGGGTTGGTGAGGATCTCGGCGCTGGGTCCCGCTTCGACGATCTCACCCTGATTCATCACCAGGATGCGGTCAGCACGCTCTGCGGCAAGACCGAGATCGTGCGTGATCAGCAGCACCGAGGTGCCCCGATCACTGGTGAGCGAGGCGAGGTGATCCAGGATCACGCGCTGCACCGTGACGTCGAGCGCGCTGGTGGGCTCGTCGGCGATCAGCAGCTTCGGGTCGGCCGCCAAGCCGATTCCGATGAGCGCGCGCTGGCGCATTCCCCCGGAGAACTGATGCGGGAACTGGTGCATGCGGCGGGCCGCGTCGCTGAGGCCGGCTTGGACCAGCACCTCCACGGCACGGTCGTGCACCTCTCGTCGACCTTGCGCCAGACCGTTGGCGCGGACCGCCTCCTTGACCTGGAATCCGATCGACCAGACGGGGTTGAGGTTCGACATCGGGTCCTGCGGCACGTAGCCGATCTCGCGACCGCGGATCCGCTCCATCTCCCCACGACTCGCCTTCGTGAGGTCCCTGCCCGTGAGCACGATACTGCCGCTGGTCACCGTACCGGTGCCGGGCAGCAGATCGATGATCGCCGCCGCGGTGGTCGACTTGCCCGAACCCGACTCCCCCACGATGGCGAGCGTCTCGCCCTCGAGGATGTCGAAGCTCACGCCGTGCAGCACCTCTCGGGACTGCCGGCCGCTGCGGAATGCGACCTTCAGATCGCGGATGCTGAGCAGTGGCTGGTTCATCGCTGTGCCCTCGCCTTCGGGTCGACGGCGTCGCGCAGCAGCTCGCCGAGTGTGATGAACGCCAGCACCGTGAGCGTCAGCGCGAGCGACGGCCAGAACAGTGCCATCGGCGCGGTGCGGATGCTCGTCTGCGCCTGGCTGATGTCATTGCCCCACGACATGGTGCCGCCGCCGAGGCCGACGCCGAGGAACGACAGCGTCGCCTCCGCGACGATCGCCGCACCGAGGCTCAACGTGGCGACGACGATGACCGGGGCCATCGCGTTCGGCAGCACGTGCGAGATGAGCGTGCGGAATCGGGAGAGCCCGACGGCTTCCGCGCCCATCACGAAGTCCGCCTGTTTCACGCGCAGCACCTCGGCGCGCATGATCCTCGCCGTCGATGCCCACGCGAAGCCGCCGATCGCGAACGCGAGCACGATCTCGTTTCGCACCGGCATCACCGACATCACGACGATCGCGGCGATGATGTACGGGATGGTGAAGAAGATGTCACCGACGCGGGACAGCAGCGAATCGAGCCATCCGCCGTAGAAGCCGGCGAAGGCCCCCATCGCCATTCCGACGATCGTGCTGATGAGAGTCGCCAGAACGCCCACGATGACAGACGTACGCGTGCCCCAGATGATTCGCGAGTACACATCGCAGCCCTGACGTGTGAATCCGAAGGGATGTCCTTCTTCTGGACCGCCGTTACTGCTCGCGAGCGAACAGCCGTTGTTCGGCGCCACGCTCGTGAAGAGTCCTGGCCAGAGCGAGACGATGACCACGAGCAGCACGAATGCGGAGGAGATCCAGAACAGGGGGCGCCTGCGCAGGTCTCGCCACGCATCGATCCAGAGGTTGCTGCGCTTGGCGCTGATACGGACGACGTCGACTGGGACCGACGTCGTGTCGACGGGAGCGACGAAGTGCTCTGCGTGCGCGTCAGGACGGGACATAGCGGATCCTCGGATCGAGCAGGCCGTAGACGAGGTCCACGACGATATTGATGAGCACATAGACGACGACGAACACCGTGACGAACGACACGACCGTCGGATTCTCGCCGCGGATGATCGCCTGATACAGGGTGTTGCCCACACCGGGGACGTTGAAGATGCCCTCCGTCACGGTGGCGCCGACCATCAGGATGCCGAACACGGTGCCGAGGTCGGTGACCATGGGGATCAGTGAGTTGCGCAGCACGTGCACCGGGATCACGCGTCCTCGCGACAGACCCTTGCTGTACGCGGTGCGCACCCAGTCCTGGTTGAGGGTCTCGATCGTCGACGTCCTGGTGAGGCGCATGCTCGTCGCGTACACACTCAATCCGAGCACGATGGCCGGCAGCCACAGATCACCCCAGTCGTTGCGTGCCCCGACTGTGGGTCTGAACCAGCCGAGCTGTACGGCGAGGAAGTACTGTGCGAGAAAGGCCAGCACGAAGATCGGCACGGCCACGAAGACGAGCGCGACCACCAGCATCGAGTTGTCGAAGATGCCGCCCTTGCCGAGCGCGGAGAACAGCCCGATCACGATGGCCAGGACGAATGCGATCACGACCGCCATCACCGCGAGACGCAGCGTGACCGGGAACGTCCTTGCGAGGATGTCGATCACCGGCTGGCCGGAGAAGCTGATGCCGAAGTCGAGCCGGAAGATGCCGGCGATGTAGTAGAAGTACTGCACGATGAACGGCTGATCGAGATGGTACTGCGCGCGCAGCCTCTCAAGCAGAGCCGGGTTCGGCTGACGGTCTCCGAACAGCGCGGCGATGGGATCGCCGGGCATCGCGAAGACCATGAAGTAGATCAGCAGGGTGGCGCCGAAGAACACCGGAATCGCCTGCAGGATCCGTTTGAGGATGTAAAGAGCCACCCTCGACCTCCCTTCGAGTGCGCGGACGCACGTACGACGAGGCGATGGTCGTGTTCACCACCGCCTCGTCGTGTGTCGGTGTCAGCTGACCTTGGTGATCTGCTCGTAGAGCGGCACCGAGTTCCAGCCGAACTCAACGTTGTCCACGGTCTCGCCGTAGCCGCCGACCACGTTCGAGTACCACAGCGGCGTCGCGGGGAGGTCCTGCAGAAGCACTTCCTGCGCCTTCTGGAACAGGCCGTTCGCCTCTTCGGCGTCCGTGGCCGAGATGCCCTCCGACAGCAGCTTGTCGAACTCGGGGTTCGAGTAGTCACCGTCGTTGGAGCCGGCGTTGGTCGCGTAGAGCGGGCCGAGGAAGTTGTACAGACCGGGGTAATCGGCCTGCCATCCGGTACGGAAAGCGGTCTGGATGGTGCGCTCGGTGACCTCACCGCGCAGCTCGGCGAACGTCGGGTACGGTGCGCCCGATGCCTCGATGCCGAGAGTGTTCTTGATGGAGTTCGCTGTCGCGTCGACCCAGGCCTGGTGGCCGCCGTCCGCGTTGTACGCGATCTGGAACTCACCGCTCCACGGGCTGATCGCGTCGGCCTCGGCCCACAGCTCCTTGGCCTTCTCGGGGTCGTACGCCAGAACCTCGGCGCCCGTGAGCGAGTCGGACCAGCCGTCGATGACCGGCGAGGTGAAGTCGCTGGCCGGGGTGCGGGTGCCCTGGAAGATCACGTCGGTGATCTCCTGGCGGTTGATCGACATCGAGATCGCCTGACGACGCAGCACGCCTTCTTCGCCACCGAAGTGCTCGAGGCGCTCCGGGATCGTGAACGACTGGAAGATCGCTGCCGGCTGGTTCACCGCGCGGTCGCCCAAGTCGGACTCGAAGGTCTCGAATGCCGAGTCCGGGATCGCGTCGAGGACGTCGAGCTCACCGGCGAGCAGGTCCGCGTATGCGGAATCCTGAGACGCGTAGAACTTGATGTCCAGTCCGCCGTTGGCCGGGGTGCGGGGTCCGTCGTAGTCCGGGTTGGACACGAGGTTGATGCCGACGTCATGCTGCCACGCGCCTTCGCCCTCGAGCATGTACGGGCCGTTGCCGATCGGGTTCTCGCCGAACGACTCGATGTCGTCGAAGGCCGCGTCGGGCAGTGGGTAGTAGGCCGAGTACCCCAGGCGCTGTGCGAAGTCGGAGGCCGGCTTGTTCAGCGCGATCGTGAAGGTGTAATCGTCGACCTGCTCCAGGCCTGTCAGCTCGGAGTCCGCGTCGTAGCTGAAGCCCTCGATGTCCTCGAAGAAGTAGCTGGAGAGCTGCTCGTTCGACGCGAGTGCGCCGTAGTTCCACGCCTTGATGAAGTTGTCAGCGGTGACCTCTTCGCCATCGGTGAACGTGAGCCCCTCGCGGATCTTGACCGTCAGGTTCTGCGGGTCATCGACCGTGATCTCCTCGGCGACGTCGTTGAACACCGAACCGTCAGCCGCGTAGCCGATGAGTCCTGCGAACATCGCGTCGAGGATCTTGCCGCCCCCGACCTCGTTGGTGTTGGTCGGGATCAGCGGGTTCTGCGGCTCGGAGCCGTTGACCGTGATGATCGCCGTGGCGTCGCCCCCGGCGTCTTCGCCATCGTCGCCGGCGCCGTTGTTCGAGCCCGCGCAACCGACCAGCACAAGAGCGCTGGCGGAGAGCAGACCGACCCCGGCCAGGGTGATCTTGTTTCGCTTCATGTCTATGTCCTCCTGTGGACAGGTGCAAATGCGTCCCGTGTTCGGGTCGCAGATGTGTTGAGACTAACCTCGCGCGCGCGATTTGAGGCCCTGTGTTAATCAACCGTTACTGAGTGGAGACCTTCATGAAACATCGATTTCTGCTACGCGAACGCCTCGATCGGCGGGCATGCGCAGACGAGGTTGCGGTCGCCGTATGCCTGGTCGATCCGTCGCACGGGTGGCCAGTACTTGCCCGCGACCAGGGAATGCACCGGATATGCCGCATCCTCGCGCGTGTAAGCGTGCGTCCATTCCCCCGCGATCAGCGAGACCGCGGTGTGTGGTGCGTTCACGAGCGGATTATCGTCTGCAGGCCAGCGACCGGATGCCACGGCATCCGCCTCGCCCTTGATCATGATCATCGCCTCGATGAACCGATCGATCTCGCCGAGGTCTTCCGACTCGGTCGGCTCGACCATCAGCGTGCCTGGTACGGGGAACGACATGGTCGGGGCGTGGAAGCCGTAGTCGATGAGACGCTTTGCGACATCGTCGACGGTGATGCCGGTGGCCTCCTTGAGCGGGCGGAGGTCGAGGATGCATTCGTGCGCCACCCGGTCGTCCTCACCCGTGTAGAGCACGGGGAAGTGATCGCGCAGGCGCGCGGCGATGTAGTTCGCCGACAGGACGGCTGCTGCAGTCGCGTCGCGCAGTCCTTCGGCTCCCATCATCCGCACGTACGACCACGAGATCGGCAGGATGCCGGCCGATCCATACGGCGCGGCGGAGACCGCTCCCCCGGCGAACTCGTAGCCGCCAGAGTGCGTCGCACGCTGCGCGAGGGGGTGAGAGGGCAGGTGCGGCGCCAGGTGCGCTTTCGCCGCCACCGGACCGATTCCGGGGCCGCCGCCGCCGTGCGGGATCGCGAACGTCTTGTGCAGGTTCAGGTGCGAGACGTCGCCGCCGAGATCACCGAAACGAGCGTAGCCGAGCAGTGCGTTGAGGTTCGCGCCGTCGACGTAAACCTGGCCGCCGGCGTCGTGCACCGCGGAGGTGATCTCCACGACGTCGTGCTCGTACACGCCGTGCGTCGAGGGGTACGTGATCATGAGCGCAGCGATCTCTTCGGCGTTCGACGCGATCTTCGCGCGCAGATCGTCGAGATCGACGTTGCCCAGCTCGTCGCACGCGACGACGACGACCTTCATGCCGGCGAGCACCGCGGATGCCGCGTTCGTACCGTGCGCCGACGACGGGATCAGGCACACCGTGCGGTGCGTGTCGCCGTTCGCGAGGTGGTAACCGCGGATCGCGAGGAGTCCGGCGAGCTCGCCCTGCGAGCCGGCGTTCGGCTGCAGCGAGACGGCGTCGTATCCGGTGACCTCTGCGAGCCAGCTCTCGAGCTGGTCGATCATCTCGAGGTAGCCCTCGACGTCGGATGCCGGGGCGAACGGGTGGATCCCGGCGAACTCCGGCCATGTGATCGATGCCATCTCGGTCGCCGCGTTGAGCTTCATGGTGCACGAACCCAGCGGGATCATGCCGCGATCGAGCGCGTAGTCGCGATCGGCCAGGCTCTTCAGGTACCGCATCATCGCCGTCTCGCTGTGATGCACGTGGAAGACGGGGTGGGTGAGGTATTCGTCCTGGCGGGTCAGCGAGGTCGGGAGTGCAGTGGCTTCGACTCGCTGCGCTCGCTCAGCCCGTTTCGTCTCGCTCCGCTCGCTCAACGACCCGCGAAGGCTCGCCCGCGGCAGCGAGCCGAAGGCGGACGACTTCGCGCCGAAGAGCGAAGCGACGGCATCCAGTTCAGCACGCGTGGTCGTCTCGTCCACCGAGATCGCGATCGTGTCGTCGTCCACGAGGCGGAGCAGGATGCCGAGCTCGTCGTGCGCACGCCCGACCAGCGCTGCGGCACCGGCCGCGTGCACCGTGAGTGTGTCGAAGAACGCCTCGTGCACGACCTCGGTGCCGGCTTCGGCCAGTCGATCGCCCAGAGCAGCGGCCTTGGACGCGACGCCCGTCGCGATCCCGCGCAGTCCGTCAGGCCCGTGGTAGACCGCATACATCGCCGCCATGACGGCGAGCAGCACCTGTGCCGTGCAGATGTTGCTCGTGGCCTTCTCGCGGCGGATGTGCTGCTCCCGCGTCTGCAGGGACAGCCGGTACGCGGGCTTGCCGTCGGCATCCACCGATACACCGACGAGGCGCCCTGGCAGCTGTCGCTCGAGTCCCTGACGCACGGCCATGTAGCCGGCGTGCGGACCGCCGAAGCCCATCGGCACACCGAAGCGCTGGGTGGTGCCGACCGCGACGTCGGCGCCGAGCGATCCGGGCGAGCTGATCAGGGTGAGGGCGAGCAGATCGGCCGCGACGACCGCGAGGCCGCCCGCGACGTGCGCGGCGTCGATCACGGCACTCGGATCCCAGACGAGACCGGATGCCGCGGGGTACTGCACGAACACGCCGAAGAGCTCATCGGGCAGAGCCTCGCCTCCGGCGAGATCGCGTTCGACGAGTTCGATGTCGAGCGCTGCCGCACGGGTGGAGAGTAGCGCCTTGGTCTGCGGGAACGCACCGGCATCCACCACGAACACGTTCGTCTTCGCCTTCGAGGCTCGCCTGGCCAGCAGCATCCCCTCGGCCACGGCCGTGGACTCATCCAGCATCGAGGCGTTCGCCGTCGACAGGCCGGTGAGGTCGGCGACCATCGTCTGGAAGTTGATCAGCGCCTCCAGGCGACCCTGCGAGATCTCCGGCTGGTACGGCGTGTACGCCGTGTACCAGGACGGATTCTCCAGAACGTTGCGCTGGATCACGCTGGGGGTCAGCGTGCCGTAGTAGCCGAGTCCGATCATCGAACGGTTCACCCGGTTGCGCGAGGCGAACGCGCGCAACTCGGCGAGCGCCTCGGCCTCGGAGGCGGCGGGCGGGATGACACCATCCCCGGTCGCTGAGCCTGTCGAAGCGTCGGTGTAGATCGATGCCGGCACAGCGCCGCGCATCAGCGCCTCGAGCGAGGTGGAGGGGTCGGAGGTGTCGACGCCGAGGGCGTCCAGCATGATGCGCTGGGTCTCGACTGTCGTCCCGATGTGACGATCGGCGAAATTGGTCACGAGCTCGATCAACCCTCCGTCAGCGCGACGTAGGCGGCACGGTCGAGAAGGCCGTCGGCCGCGTCGTCGGCGATCGAGATCTTGATGAGCCATCCGCCTTCGAAGGGCGCTGCATTGACGAGCGAGGGGTCATCGACGACTGCGTCGTTGATCTCGACCACGGTTCCGGTGACGGGAGCGTAGAGCTCGCCCACCGACTTCGTCGATTCGATCTCGCCGACGACCGTACCCGCTGCGATCTCCGTGCCGGCCTCTGGGAGTTCGACGAACACGACGTCACCGAGTTTCTCGGCGGCGAAGTCGGTGATGCCGATGGTCGCGACGCTGGTCCCTGAGCCTGTCGAAGGGGCGATGTCGAGCCACTCGTGCTCTTCGGTGTACGAGAGTGCGTTCAGATCAGTCATTTCTTCCTCCGGTAGAAAGGCAGTGCGGTCACGGTCGCGGGGATCTTCGTGCCCCGCACATCAAGGAATACGGCGGTCCCTGTCTCGGCAGAAGCAGGGTCGATATAGGCCATCGCGATCGGATGGCCGAGCGTCGGGCTGAGCGCACCGCTGGTGATCTCACCCAGCACTGTGCCGTCGCCGGCGACGACTGCGTACCCGGCGCGTCCGGCACGCTTGCCCTCGGCTGCGAGTCCGACGAGCACCGGTGCGTCCTCGGCGGGCGCCACGGCATCCTTGCCGATGAAATCGGTCTTGTCGGATGCGACGACCCGGCCGAGTCCGGCCTGCGCGGGCTTGATCTCCCGCGACAGCTCGTGCCCGTACAGGGGCATTCCGGCCTCCAGGCGGAGCGTGTCTCGTGCGGCGAGACCAGCGGGAACGATGCCGTGAGTCTCACCTGCCGCGAGCACCGCGTCCCAGAGCGCGACGGCGTCTTCGCTGCGCACGAGCAGCTCGAAACCGTCCTCCCCCGTGTAGCCGGTGCGTGCGATCAGCAGCGGTGCTCCGAGGAAGAAGGCGTCGGCCCACGCGTAGTACTTCTGATCCGCCCACGGGATGCTGACATCGGTGATGCCGGCGGTCGCGGCCGCTATCGCCTCGGATGCCGGGCCCTGAACGGCGAGCAGGGCGTAGGTGTCGGAGACGTCTTCGACGTCGACGCCGCGGTCGCCGAGGAAGCCGGCGAAGCTGCGGTCCTCGCCCTCGGCGCGCGGGGGAAGGTCCCGCTCGATCCGCGAAGGGAACGACCGCACGCGCGAGGCGAAGGCCGCATCCACGAAGCCTCGGTTGCCGGCGTTCGCGATCACCAGGAATCGGTCATCCGCGAGCCGGTACACGATGACGTCATCGATGATGCCGCCGTCCTCGGCGAGCACGAGCGAGTACTTCGCCTTGCCGATCGCCATCGTGGACAGGCGCCCTGCGAGCGAGTAGTCAAGGAACTCGGCGGCGAAATCGCCGGCCACGAGGAACTCCGCCATGTGCGAGATGTCGAAGAGTCCAGCGGCCTGGCGCACGGCGTGATGCTCGGCGAGGTCGGAGGTGTAGCGCACCGGCATCTGCCAGCCGCCGAAGTCGGTGAACGACGCACCGAGCGACTCGTGTCGCTCGCGCAGCGGGGTGAAGCGGGCCTCGGTCATGGAGTTCTCCCGGATGGATCGGAAGGATGCCGTACGGAATGCACGGTATCCGAGAACTCCCCCTCTGTCATGGGCCTGAGAGTTTCGCCCGTGCGCGTGGCGCAGGGCTTTCACCGTCGGCGGAAATCAAACGTGAGACTCGCGGAGCTTGTCTCGCCAGGTTTCGACTCGGCGCCGGGGCGCCTCGCTCAACCCGAAATCTTGCTTCGCTCGATTTCGCTTTTCAGAGTGGCCTGACCGGCGCGGTACGCGGTACCTGAGAGATTGGCGGGGAGGCTTGCTCCTTCGGTGCCCGGCCATGATCACCGGGGCTCTCCCGCACGGGTCGTGGGGCCTGTCTTCAGTTATGGGGACAGCTTAGCGTGCAAGCTCCGCGCCCGCCGTCACATGAGCGTCATGATGTTGATCTTCAAGTCACCATGACACTAAGATCGTTCGCGGAGGTTAAAGTCATGGTGACCAGAACCAGTGAACCCGAGATCCGCGTCGCGGTCTCGACGGTGATCCTGACGCTGCGGCGCGCGCCCGGCCCCGATCAGCCGTCGCTCGCGCTGCCGCTGGTGCTGCGCACGCGCGATCCCCACCAGGGCGATTGGGCGCTGCCGGGTGGCTGGCTCGAGCCGGACGAGAGCCTTGAGGATGCGGCGGCGCGCACCCTGCACGAGACCACGGGCCTCTCCCCCAGCTACCTGGAGCAGCTCTATGCCTTCGGCGCCGTGGATCGCTCACCGAGCCGCGTCGTCTCGATCGTGTACTGGGCGCTGCTCCGCTCGGACGAGGTCGACGCGCAGAGCGCCGCGCACGTGGCATCCGGTCTAGCGCCCGAGAATGTGGAGTGGTTCGACGCCGGCGGGCTCCCCTCGCTGGCGTTCGACCACAACCAGATCATCGACTACGCCCTCTGGCGGCTGCGCAACAAGGTCGGCTACAGCAGGGTCGCGCACGGGTTCCTGCCCCCGACGTTCACACTCGCCGACCTGCGGGAGGCCTATGAGGCGATCCTCGGCAGACGCCTGGATCCGGCGAACTTCCGCCGCCAGGTCGAGACCTCAGCCGCCCTGCTGCCGACCGATGAGTTCCGCACTGGCAGCCACCGGCCTGCCCGCCTGTACCGATACGACGATGCCGTCGAGCTGGCCGACCGCGGCCCGCTCGCCCCCGAGAAAGCTGTCAAGGAGAAGAGGACCCGATGACCCTCCTGCCGTTCCCCGAACTCACCGACCCCGGCAACACCGACCCCTCCGTCGATCATGCCATCCGGGCGATCGTCGGCGGCGCCTCGACCGATGCCACCTGCAGCACCGACCTCGCCGAGGGGCCGTGGACATTCGACAGTCGGCCGGGCTACGGCCCTGGATCCTCGATGGGCGATGTCATCCCCACCGGCTCCCCGCGTCAGGGCGAGCTGCCGGTCGAGTACCGCGAGGCGGACGAGGCCGACCTGGATGCGCGCATCCGCGCCGCGAAGGCGACGCTCGGTGACCGCGTCGTCGTGCTCGGACACTTCTATCAGCGCGAAGAGGTCGTGCAGCACGCCGACTACGTGGGCGACTCCTTCCAGCTCGCGAACGCCGCGCTCGATCGCCCGGAGGCCGAGGCGATCGTGTTCTGCGGCGTGCACTTCATGGCCGAGACCGCTGACCTGCTCTCCCGTCCGGAGCAGTCGGTGATCCTCCCGAACCTCGCCGCCGGATGCTCGATGGCCGACATGGCCGACATCGACCAGGTCGAGGACTGCTGGGAGCAGCTCGCCGACGTGCTCGGGCCGCTCGACGTCGCCGATGACAGCGGGCGCGTGCCGGTGATCCCGGTGACGTACATGAACTCCTCCGCCGCGATCAAGGGCTTCGTCGGACGCCACGGCGGGATCGTCTGCACGTCGTCGAACGCCGAGACGGTGCTCGAGTGGGCGTTCGAGCGCGGACACCGCGTGCTCTTCTTCCCCGACCAGCACCTCGGCCGCAACACCGCCAAGGCCATGGGCGTCGCGCTCGAGCAGATGCCGATGTGGAACCCTCGTCGGCCGCTCGGCGGGTCCTCCGCAGAGCAGCTCGTCGACTCGCGCGTCATCCTGTGGCACGGATTCTGCTCGGTGCACCGCCGGTTCACCGTCGGGCAGATCGAGCAGGCACGCGCAGAGCACCCCGGCGTGCGGGTGATCGTGCACCCCGAATGCCCGATGGAGGTCGTCGACGCCGCGGATGAGGCCGGTTCCACCGACTACATCCGCCGCGCGATCGACGCCGCCACCGAGCCGACGACGTTCGCGATCGGCACCGAGATCAACCTGGTCAGGCGGCTCGCCGCCCAGTATCCGCAGCACGAGATCTTCTGCCTGGATCCCGTCGTCTGCCCCTGTTCGACGATGTACCGTATCCACCCGGGCTATCTCGCCTGGGTGCTCGAGGAACTCGTCGCCGGACGCGTCGTGAATCAGATCTCCGTGGCGGCCGGCGTGGCGACTCCCGCACGCGTCGCGCTGGAGCGGATGCTGGCAGCGAAGCCGCGCGCATGAACATCATCGTCGTCGGCTCCGGCATCGCCGGCCTCACGGGAGCGCTGCACGCATCCGAGGCGGGGCATGCGGTGACGCTCGTGACCAAAGGAGCGCTCGGCGACGGATGCACGCCGCTGGCGCAGGGCGGCGTGGCCGGTGTCTACGGCGCGGGTGACTCCCCCGCGGTGCACGCCGCCGACACTCTCAGCGCGGGCGCTGGGCTGTCACACGTCGACGCTGTCAACGTGCTGGTGGGCGATGGTGCGGCCCGCATCGCCGAGCTGATCGCACGCGGCGTCGCGTTCGACCGTGCCCCCGACGACACCCTGCAGCTCGGCCGTGAGGCCGCCCACAGCCACGCGCGCATCGTGCATGCGGGCGGCGATGCGACCGGCACAGAGATCTCCCGTGCGTTGATCGATCAGGTGCGACGGGGTGCGGTCGACATCGTCGAGCACGCCTTCCTGGTCGACCTCCTTGTCGACGACGGCGCGGTCCGCGGCATCCGGATGCTGCGCCACGACGCTCTCGTCGATATCGAATCGGATGCCGTGATCCTCGCGACCGGCGGCGCCGGGCAGCTGTACGCCCGCACGACGAACCCGATCGGTGCGACCGGCGACGGGATCGCCGCCGCGCTGCGCGCGGGCGCCGAGGTGGCGGACCTGGAGTTCATGCAGTTCCATCCGACTGTGCTCGCGGCGGGGCCGGCGTTCCTCATCTCCGAAGCCGTGCGCGGCGAAGGGGCGACGCTGCTCGACGACGAGGGCCGGCGATTCGTGTTCGACGCGCACCCCGACGGTGAACTCGCTCCTCGCGACGTCGTGTCGCGCGCGATCGCGAGGCAGGCCGTCATGCAGCAGGGTCCGGTGCTGCTCGATGCGACGATGCTCGGTGCTGTACGCCTGGCCGAGCGGTTCCCCACCATCGACCGGGTCACCCGCGAGCGAGGATTCGACTGGGCGCGCGGGCCGATCCCGGTGACGCCGGCCGCGCACTACCTGATGGGCGGCATCGTCACCGACCTCGACGGCCGCACTTCCCTACCCGGGCTGTTCGCGGTCGGCGAGGTCGCACGCACCGGGGTGCACGGTGCGAACCGCCTCGCGTCGAACTCGCTGCTAGAGGGGGCCGTGTTCGGCGCTCGCGCGGCTGCGGCTGCGGTGGGGGCTGCCGGTTCTGTCGTCTCTGCCAGGCTTCGACTCGCTCCGCTCGCTCAACGCGTTTCGTCTCGCTCGGCTGCGCCTCGCTCGCTCAACGACCCGCAACAGAACCCCCAAGGGTCGTTGAGCGAGCACGCACCCTGCGGGTCGTTGAGCGAGCGCAGCGAGACGAAACGCGTTGAGCGAGCCGAAGGCGAGACGAAACGACGCAAGCAGCTCCAGCAACTCATGTGGGATCACGCCGGGCTCCTGCGCACCTACGAAGGTCTGACCGAAGCCCTCGGCACGCTCCGCGCCTGGCGCGCCATTGCCCCTGCCCCAACCACCCTCGCAGAGCACGAAGACGCCAATCTCCTGCTGCTCGCGGAGGCCACGGCATCCGCCGCTCTCGCCCGCACCGAATCCGTCGGCGCGCACCATATCGACCACGAACCTGCCCTGATCGGAGCCTGATGCTCACCGCAGCCACCCTCACCCGCATCGTCGGGGCCGCCCTCGAAGAGGATGCCCCGTGGGGCGACCTCACCAGCACGACGCTGCTGCCGGCCGATGCCACCGCGACCGCCGACCTCACGGCCCGCGAGCACGGCATCTTCAGCGGCGGCGACGTGTTCACGGCGGCATTCACGTTGACCGATCCGACCCTCACGATCGACCTGCACGTCGGCGAGGGAGACGAGTTCGCGCCCGGTGACGTGCTCGCGACCGTGTCAGGCTCGGCGCGCAGCGTCCTCACCGCCGAGCGCGTGGCGCTCAACTTCACGCAGCGGATGAGCGGCATCGCGACGTTGACCGCCCAGTATGTGAAGGCCGTCGAGGGAACAGCTGCACGCATCGCCGACACCCGCAAGACGACGCCGGGGCTGCGCGCCTTCGAGCGGCACGCGGTCGTGTCCGGCGGCGGCAGCAATCACCGCTACTCGCTGTCGGATGCCGTGATGGCCAAGGACAACCATCTGGCCGTGCTGCAGCGATCAGGAGCCGATCTCGCAACGGCGCTGCGCGCAGCCCTGTCGCGCCTGCCGCACACAGCGCACGTCGTCGTCGAGGTCGACCGGCTCGACCAGATCGAGGCCGTGCTCTCCGGCGGCGCCCACACCGTGCTGCTCGACAACTTCTCGCTCGACGACCTGCGCTCAGGCGTCGCCCTGATCGGTGATCGTGCCACGGTCGAGGCATCCGGCGGCGTGGATCTCGACACCGTCCGGGCCATCGCCGAGACGGGCGTCGACGTCATCTCCGTCGGCGCGCTGACCCACTCCGCACGGGCTCTCGATCTCGGGCTGGATGTGCGGATCGCCTGATGCAGGACCTCGACTGATGCTCTATCTCGACCACGCCGCCACATCTCCGGTTCGTCCGGAGGTGCTCGACGCCATGCACCCGTACCTGACGGGGGTCTTCGGCAATCCGTCGAGTCACCATACGGCGGGCGAAGCCGCGGCGAGCGCGCTGGACGACGCGAGGGCGCGGGTCGCCCGCGTACTGGGCATGCGGACGGGCGATGTGATCTTCACCGCCGGCGGAACCGAGGCGAACAACCTCGCGGTGAAGGGCATCGTGCTCGCCGCGCTCTCCCGCGGTCGGCGCCACCTCGTCACCACACCGATCGAGCACGAGTCGATACTCGAGTCCGCGGACTTCCTGGGTCGGTTCCACGACGTCGAAGTGACGCACGTGGCTGTCACGTCCGCTGGGCGTGTGACGCCGGATGCCGTGGCCGAGGCTCTCCGCGACGACACCGCGCTGGTCTCACTCGGGCACGCGAACAACGAGATCGGCACGGTGCAGGATGCCGCAGCCATCGCGACGCTGACCGCAGCCGCCGGGGTGCCGCTGCACCTCGATGCCGTGCAGTCGGCCGGGTGGCTGCCGGTCACCGGCCTCGGAGCGGATGCGATCTCGATCGCCGGGCACAAGCTCGGCGCCCCGAAGGGCATCGGTGCTCTGGCCGTGCGCGGACGCGTTCCGCTGGAGCCGCTGCTGCACGGCGGCGGGCAGGAGCGCGGGCGGCGCTCGGGAACCGAGAATGTCGCAGGAGCAGTCGCCTTGGCCGTGGCACTCGAGCTGGCCGAGGCGGAACGCGAATCGGTCGCCGCTCGTGTCGGCGCGCAGACGCAGCGGTTCATCGGCGGGGTACTCGCCGCGGTACCGCAGGCCGCGCTGACCGGGGACCGCGAGAACCGGCTGTCAGGCGCCGCGAGCTTCACCTTCGCCGGTACGAGCGGCGAGGCGGTGCTGTTGGAGTTGGAGCGGCGCGGCGTGATCTCGTCCAGCGGTTCGGCGTGCGCCGCGGGGAGCGATGAGCCTTCGCATGTGCTTCTCGCCTGCGGTGTGGCGCCCGAGGTCGCGCAGACCTCGGTGCGGTTCACGTTCGGGCGAGACTCCCTGCCGGATGACGCGCCGGAGCAGCTCGCGGCGCTCGTCGCTGCGGCGGTGTCGGCCGTCTGACGTCCGGTGGCGCGGCTTCGACTCGCGCTGCTCGCTCAACCCGTTTCGTCTCGCTCCGCTCGCTCAACGACCCGAAAGCGCTGCTCGCTCAACCCGTTTCGTCTCGCTCCGCTCGCTCAACGACCCGAAAGCGCTGTACCCGCGGCTTCTGCGGTCCCTCGGCCATAGACTCGAGACGTGCCAGACCCGATCGTGACGCTGATCGTCCCCGGTCGGGACGTCGAGTCATTCGCCCCCGCCGCGATCGCCTCGCTGCTCGTGCAGACCGAGCCGCGTTGGCGGGCCATCCTCATCGACGACGGTTCGAAAGACGCCACCGGCGACGTATTCGCGGATGCCGCGGCATCCGACTCTCGATTCACATACCTGCGCCACGAGGCATCCCGCGGGTTGGGCGCCGCCAGGAACGTCGGGCTCGAACTCGTCGACACCGAATACCTCGGCTTCCTCGATGGCGACGACGAACTCACCCCGACCGCCCTTGAGCGCCTCACGAGCACTCTCGCCGAGACGGGCAGTGACTTCATCGCCGGCGCCTACGTGCGCACACGCCCCCACGGTGACGGATACATCCCCGGACGCGTGCAGCCCTGGACATCCGCGGCTACCGACCCCGCACGCCGCCGCACGAACATCTTCGATCACCCCGCGGCGTCGGCGAACATCGTCGCTTGGTCGAAGATCAGTCGCACCGACTTCTCGCGCGATCTGCGATTCCCCGAAGGCGTTGCCTACGAGGATCAGATCGTCGCCCAGCAGATGTATGCCCGCGCTCGTTCCTTCGACGTCATCCCCGATGTCGTCGTGCACTGGCGCGTGCGACCCGACGGAACCTCGATCACCCAGACCAGGGACCAGCTGCCCGTGCTGCGCGACTACCTCGCGGCTCTCCGCGGCGGCATCCGCGTGCTGCGGGACGCCGGGGCTCACGCCGCGGTGATCGCGCGCCTCGACCTGATCCTCGCGATGGATATGGCGCCGCTCCAGGAGATCGCCGCCGCCCACCCCGATCCCGCCTATGCAGCCGAGGTCACGGCGTTCCTCGATGAACTCCGCGCGCTTCCTGAGTTCGCCGCCGCACATCCCGACCCCGACCTTGCCACAGCGCTGTCCTGGTGACGCACACGTCGTCACCGAGCACCGATGAACGCCGACCTGGATTCCTTGTTCGTCATCGTCGCCCGAGGCGGCGAGCGCATCGTGCCTTCGTCGACGGCGGCATGTCTGCGCACTGAGCGCGCCGCTACCCCTCGGCCGGATACACGCGCTGATCAGTGCCTGCGCCGTCGAGCAGCGGCACCGGCGACGTGAGCGCGTCCACGGCATCCGCGCCTGCGGAGTCATCCGGCGCCCGATCCGCGCGCCGGTTCGCGAAAGCGGCCGCCACGCCGCCACCGATCACGTTCTCCACGACGGTCTCCGTCTCGAGCACACGGGATGCTGCGACCTGCTGCGCGGCGAGCTCTGCATAGAGCCCGCCCTGAGCGAGCAGTTCCCCGTGCGTACCGGACTCCACGATCTGCCCCGCCTCAAGCACGTGGATGACATCGGCGCCCATGACGGTCGAGAGACGATGCGCGATGGAGATCGTCGTCCTGCCGCGGGCGGCCTCGTCAAGGGCCTCCTGCACGACGCGCTCGGACACCGTGTCGAGTGCTGAGGTCGCCTCGTCGAGGAGCAGCACCGGCGGGTCCTTCAGCAGCACCCTGGCGATCGCGATGCGCTGCTTCTCGCCGCCGGAGAGCCGGTAGCCGCGCTCCCCGACGATCGTGTCGTAGCCGTGCTCGAACCCGGCGATGATGTGGTGGATGTTCGCCGCCGTGCAGGCCGCGATGACCTCGTTCTCGGTGGCATCCGGCCTGGCGTACATGAGGTTCTCGCGGATCGTCGCGTGGAACAGATAGGTCTCCTGCGAGACGATGCCGACGTTGTCGATGATCGACTCCTGCGTGAGCGTGCGCACATCGGCTCCGGCGAACAGCACCGCTCCCCCGTGCGCCTCGTACAACCGCGGAGCGAGGTACAGGATCGTCGTCTTGCCCGCCCCGGACGGCCCGACGAAAGCGATATGCTGGCCCGGCTCCGCCACGAACGAGACGCCCTGCAGAGTCGGACGGGCGTCGGGCGCAGCATCCGGATACCTGAACACGACCTCGTCGAACTCGACCCGACCGAGGGGCCCAGGCGCCGCATCCACCGGGATCGCATCCGAGGAATCCTCGATCTCCGGCACCAGATCGAGGTACTCGAAGATGCGCGCGAACAGCGCCTGCGAGGTCTGCAGATCGAGCGATACCCGCATGAGCCCCATCAGCGGCTGCAGCAGCCGCGCCTGCACGGTGGTGAACGCGACCACTGTGCCCGCGGTGATCGCCCCAGCGCCTCCGGCGATCAGGTAGCCCGATACGAGGTAGATGACGGCGGGAACCGACGCCATCAGCACCTGGACGACGGCGAAGAAGCCCTGGCCGCTCATCGCCCGGCGGACCTGCAGCTTCACCTGATTGCGATTCTCGCCCTGATACCGCTGCGATTCGGCCCGCTGGCGGTTGAACGACTTCGACAGCAGCATGCCCGAGACGCTCAGGGTCTCCTGAGTGATGGACGTCAACTCCGAGAGCGATTCCTGCGTCTCCCCCGCGATACGCGCGCGGACCTGACCGACACGGCGCTGCACGATGATCAGGAACGGCATCAGCACGACAGCGATGAGGGTGAGGCGCCAGTCGATCAGGATCATCGCCACCAGCGACGCGATCACCGTCACGACATTGCCCAGGATGCTGGTGACCGTGTTCGTGAGCACGCCGGAGACACCGCCGACATCGTTCTGCAGTCGCGACTGGATGACACCGGTCTTGGTGCGCGTGAAGAAGCCGAGTTCCATCGCCTGAAGGTGTTCGAACAGCCGAACGCGCAGATCACCCGTGACGCTGTTGCCCACCGTCGAGGTCAACCAGGTCTGGCCGACGCCGAGCACGGCGGAGAGCAGGAAGAGCCCGACCATGATCAGCACGAGACGGATGAGCAGTGCGATCTCGGGACTGCCGCCGTCGACCGGGAAGAGCGCGTCGTCGAATATGCGCTGGACGATCAGCGGCGGGATGACCGCGATGCCGGCCCCGACCACCACGAGGATGCCGGTGAGGATGATGCGGCCGAGATAAGGACGGAACAAACCCACGACCCGCTGTCCGAGTCCGGAGATCCGCGGCGCCTCGGCGTTCAACCGCTTCTGCGCCGCCTCGTCGACACCGCGGAAGCCACCTCCACCTCCACCACCGCGCCCGCCGCCCATGCTCATCCGGTCAGCCTAGCCCCGAGAAAATCTCGCCGGAGAGGGAATGCCCGCAGGCAGGACTGCGTTACCATGATTCGTTGTCAACGAGTGGGTTCCGCTTCTTCGGCTCCGTCGTCGGCCTTCCGCCACCCCCATCCACTGAGGAGACGCTTTGGCCACCACATCCACCGGTTCGGTACCCGCCGTCAAGACGGAACCGACCATCGCACCATCCGACATGCGAGTCATCTGGCTGCTGCTCGTGGCAGCCTTCGTCGCGATCCTGAACGAGACGACGATGGGGATAGCGATCCCCCATCTGAACGCCGACCTGGGCATCCCACCGGAACTCGGCCAGTGGCTCACCAGCGCGTTCATGCTCACGATGGCGATCGTGATCCCCACGACCGGTTTCCTGCTTCAGCGCTTCACCACGCGCCAGGTCTTCATCGCCGCGATGTCGGCGTTCTCCCTCGGCACGATCGTGGCCCTCATCGCACCAGGCTTCGAGGTGCTGCTGGTCGGACGCGTGATCCAGGCCGGCGGTACCGGCATCATGATGCCGCTGCTGATGACCACGATGATGAATGTTGTCCCGCCGCAGTCCCGCGGCCGGATGATGGGTCGTGTCGGCCTCGTCATCTCGCTCGCTCCGGCGATCGGTCCGACACTCGCGGGTGCCGTGCTCGAGACGCTGAGCTGGCGCTGGCTGTTCGCGATCGTCCTGCCGATCGCCCTCGTCTCCCTCGCCATGGGCGCGAAGTGGATGACGAACCTCGGCGAGACGAAGAACGCTCCGGTCGACGTACTGTCGATCGTCCTCTCCGCCTTCGGCTTCGGCGGCGTCGTGTACGGTCTCAGCCAGTTCGGCGGCGCAGGCGAGTCGAACGGCACGACGATCGGCGTCGTCTCACTGGTTGTCGGCGGTGTGTCGCTCGCACTGTTCGTGTGGCGGCAGCTCGTGCTGCAGCGCGTCGACGACGCGCTGCTCGACCTGCGCGTGTTCCGCTCCGGCAACTACACGATCGCCGTCATCGTCATGGGCATCCTCGCCCTGTCGATGTTCGGAACGCTCACGCTGCTGCCGCAGTACCTGCAGAACGTCGCGGGACTCGATGCGCTGCAGTCCGGCCTGATCCTGCTTCCCGGGTCGATCCTGATGGGACTCCTCGGCCCGATCATGGGTCGCATCTACGACGCCCGTGGCACCCGCACGCTGCTCATCCCCGGCACGATCATGGTGTCGGCAGCGCTGTTCTTCTACTCCACGGTCGGCGAGCACACGCAGTGGTGGATGCTCGTGATCTCGCAGACCTTCATGTCGGTGGGTCTCGCGATGTCGTTCACACCGCTGTTCTCCGCATCGCTCGGATCGCTGCAGCGTCACCTGTACTCGCACGGTTCCGCCGTGCTCAACACGATCCAGCAGGTCGCCGGTGCGGCCGGCGTCGCTGTACTGACGGTCACCTACTCGTCGATCCTGCACGCCGGCGAGAGCGAAGGACTGTCGACGGCGGTCGCCGGCGCTCCGGGAGCGCGCATGGCATTCCTGATCGCGGCCATCATCTCGCTGGGATCAGTGGCCTTGAGCGCGTTCATCCGCAAGCCGGCGGATGACGTGGGCGGGGAGTTCCACAGCGGTCACTGACCGCCGGCGGAGATGCCCTACCCGGGCAGGGAGCAGGAACCGCCGCAGCAGCTGCCGGCGTTGTCGTCACCCAGCAGATTCAAGCCTGCGGGGATGACAGGGACGTCGACCGCAGCGGTCGATTCCGAGGTCTCACGAATGGTCATTGTTCCATGCTACGCCCGAGCACGGACTGCGGCGTCAGGCTCGCATCGGGCGCGGCTCTGGACAGTTCGACAGTCGTGCCCAAAACTCGGAGTATGAACGACTCCCCTGACGCGAGCAAGGACGCGCGGCTCGACGCGGAAACCGATGGGCGTGCCGGCGCGAAGCGTGACGGACGCGACGAGACGCGCGATGAACGCGCGGATCGCAATTGGGAAGAGCTCATGCAGGAACTGCGCGTGATGCAGACCGGCACGCAGGTGCTTTCCGGTTTTCTGCTCGCGGTGGCGTTCCAGCCGCGATTCACCGAGCTCGACGACCTGCAGCGCACGCTCTACATCGTGCTCGTCGGCCTGGCGGCCCTTGCGACCGTGCTCGCGCTGGCACCGGTGGGGATGCATCGGTCGCTGTTCGGCCGGCACCGCAAGCCCGACCTCGTCAGGTTCGCCTCGCGCATGGTGCAGGCCGATCTGGTCGTGATCGGCCTGTTGAGTGTCGGTGTCACGACGCTCATCGTCGACTTCACTGTGGATCGGACGACGGCGACCGTCGTACTGATCGTGGCCGCTGTGGTGGTCCTGGCGCTCTGGGTGCTCCTGCCGCGACTCATCGACAGAAGGTGAATGGCCTACGGTTATGTGGTGAAACGAATCCTCGCGCGTGCATTCTGGACGCTCAGTCGTTGGACGCTCAAGGGCGACGAGGTGCCGGCCCGACCGACGATCCTCATCGGGGCGCCGCACACTTCGAACTGGGACTTCGTGTTCATGCTGGCGATCGCCTGGCAGCTCGGCATCGACGTGCACTGGCTCGGCAAGAAGAGCCTGTTCGCCGGTTGGCGCGGACCGATCATGCGTCGCATCGGCGGCGTGCCGGTGGATCGGGACGACCCGAGCCGGGTCGTCAAGGATGTGATCGCACAGGTGCATTCCGGTGAGGTGTTCGCACTCGTCGTCACGCCGGACGGCACGCGCGGCGGCAACGAATACTGGAAGTCGGGCTTCTACCGGATCGCCACGGAGACCGGCATGCCGGTGACTCTCGGCTACGTCGATCGCACAACCATGACGACCGGTCTCGGACCGACGTTCGAGCTGACCGGAGACGTCGCCGCCGACATGGACCGCATCCGAGCGTTCTACGCCGACAAGGCCGGCGCCCGGCCGAACAGGCGCACCGAGCCGCGGTTGCGGGAAGAGCGCGGCTCCGACGACTAGGGTCGCGATCGCCCAGGGTATCGGTGGCATCGCGCGAAGATGTGAGGAACCTCCGAATACCCGGGCGCAGGTTGATCCTCTCCCCCGATGTGCGGAATCGTGGCCCGGACATGTTCTGACCGGAGCATGTCCGCAACCGGAAGGAGAGCGCTGTGCTCACCCTGACCGAAAATGCAGATGCCGTCGTCACCACGATCGTCGGCCGCGAGGATGCCAGCGCAGACGCGGGGCTTCGCATCCAGACCGCGGAAGGACAGGGACCCAACGGCGAATCTCGTTTCGCCGTTCACGTCGTTCCTTCCCCGGAACCCGCCGACGTCGTGATCGACGGTGTCGGCAGCCGCGTGTTCCTCGAGGAGAACGCCGCCGAGGCACTCTCCGACAAGGTGCTCGATGCCGGTGTCGATGACGAAGGAGCCGTCAGCTTCACGATTCTGCCGCAGCCGGCCTGACGCGCACGCTGAGGATTCGGGGGTGGGATGCGGTTCGCATCCCACCCCCGATGCGTTCCCTCTTCTCCCTGCGCCGGCCTGCTCACCGCGGCAGCTGGATCCGGCCGAGTCTCATCGCCAGCGCGAAGCGGTCAGGCACGCCCCAGTGCTCGACGATGCGACCGTCCTGGATGCGCGCGATATCGATCACGGTGAAGGCAACCTTGAGACCGGTCGGCGGTCCCATGAATGCTCCGGTGTTCGTTCCGACGCCTTCAGCCCGCACCCAGACGGTGTCGCCCTGCTCGGCCCAGTCGCCGATCGTGAACGTGAGGTCAGGCAGCCCCGCATGCACTTCGCTGATCGCACGCTTCACCTTCGCGATGGCTTGCGCACCGGTTCCCGCCAGACCGAACTGATGCTCGATGAGATCCGGTGAACAGAGTTCGTCGACGACATTCGTGTCCCCTGCGGCGAACCCCTCGTGCAGCATCCGTTCAACAACGCCGACCCCAGCGGTCTCCGCGATTGCATCATTCATGATCTTCTCCCTTGCAGTAGATGTGCAGTCACTGCGGTTGAACTGCAACGACTTCTTTCGCTAGCCTGATCCTCATGAGCAGCCGTGTCAATAGCCCTGCGCTTACGTATCGGCAGGAGCAGGCCGCCGCGACCAAACGCCGCATCGCCGAAGCTGCGCAGCGGTTGTTCGCTGCCGACGGATACGCGTCGACCAGCCTGGCTGCGGTCGCAGAAGCAGCCGGCGTTGCGAGCCGCACCGTGTACGCGGCGTTCGGGACGAAGAGGGAGATCCTCAACCTCATCTGCGAAAGCTGGTTGGAGCGTGCGGACGCACGCGCTCTTGCGGCATCGGTGCTCGCGGAGGACTCCGCTGTCGAGCGTCTGCGCGGTGCCGCTCATTGGCTCACCGTGCTCTACTCGACCGACTTCGATGTGGTGCGGATTCTCGATGCCGCGATGGATGAGGACGCCGAGACCCGCACCCTCCTGCGTTCGAAACTGCGCGGCCGAAACAGGGTGATGGACGGCCTCATCGCGTCGGTCGCCTCAGAGCTCGCAGTCCCCCTCGAACGGGCGCAGACGATCTTCCGCGCCTTCGCTGCGACCGGGGTATACAACGAGCTGGTGATCGATTCGGGTTGGACGCCGGAGCAGTTCGAGAACTGGCTCTCCGACACGCTGCTGCATCAACTTTTCCCTTTCGCGGCCTCAATCACGCCAGCGCGCCGAGCACCTCGTTGAAAAGGTCGGACGCTGCCCACGCTATCGCGGACGACGCGTACGCTGAAGAGCGGCCGCGACAGACGCGCGCAACGAAAGGCTCCCGTGAACATCACCCTGCTTCGACGTTTCGTCGCCGTCGCCGAGGAGCTGCATTTCCCGCGCGCTGCTCAGAACCTCGGCATCCCATTGGCGTCGCTGTACTCGTCGATCGACAAGCTCGAAGAAGAAGTCGGTCAGCCCCTCGTCACCCGCGAAGGCGAGACGCGCCTGACGTCCGTCGGCCTGCTGCTGCTTCCCGAGGCGCAACGCGAAGTCGCCGCGGCTCCGCCCGAGGTCAAGAAGCCGGTCAAGGCCGGCGGCAAGGCGAAGGCCTCGAAGGGCCGAGGCCGCGCGCCGGTCGTGAAGGGCCAGCCGAAGCCCTACAAGAAGCGTCAGGGGCGCTGAGGGCTCAGAGTTCGGTGACCTGACCGGCCTCGACGCGCCAGCGGCGGTCGGTGTTCACCGTGTCGAGCATCCGTCGATCGTGGGTGACCAGCAGCAGAGTGCCCCGATAGGACTCCAGCGCCTGTTCCAGCTGTTCGATCGCCGGCAGGTCGAGGTGGTTGGTCGGTTCGTCGAGCACGAGAAGGTTGATCCCGCGCGCCTGCAGCAGTGCGAGTGCCGCTCGCGTGCGCTCCCCCGGTGAGAGTTCGTCGACTGGGCGGTCGACGTGATCGACCCTGAGGCCGAACTTCGCCAGAAGCGTGCGAACCTCACCCGATGCCATCTCGGGCACGAGCGCCTCGAACGCCGCTGCGAGCGGCGCGGTGCCGGTGAGAAGCGATCGCGCCTGATCGATCTCCCCGATCCGGATGCTCGCGCCGAGGCTCGCGGTGCCCTCATCCGGATGCTGCTGCCCGAGCAGAGCGCGAAGAAGGGTGGATTTTCCCGCACCGTTGGGACCCGTGATGCCGATGCGCTCCCCGGCATTCACCTGCAGCGAGACCGGCCCCAATGTGAAGGATTCCTGCCGCAGGACGGCATTGCTCAGCGTCGAGACCACCGAGCTCGAGCGTGGCGCCGAGCCGATGGTGAATTCGAGCTGCCACTCCTTTCGCGGTTCCTCGACCTCGTCGAGCTGAGCGATCCGGCTCTCCATCTGACGCACCTTCTGCGCCTGCTTCTCGCTGGACTCGGCCGACGCCTTGCGCCTGATCTTGTCGTTGTCGGGCGACTTCTTCATCGCGTTGCGCACGCCCTGGCTCGACCACTCCCGCTGCACGCGAGCGCGCGAGACGAGATCGGCCTTCTTGTCGGCGAACTCGTCGTACTTCTCGCGCGCGTGGCGACGCACAGTGGCGCGCTCCTCAAGGTACGAGTCATAGCCTCCGCCGTAGACACGGTTCGAGTTCTGCGCGAGGTCGAGTTCCAACACGCGAGTCACGCTGCGCGAGAGGAACTCGCGGTCGTGGCTGACCAGTACGACGCCGCCGCGGAGTCCGCGGACGAATGCCTCGAGCCGCTCCAGTCCGTCGAGGTCGAGATCATTCGTCGGCTCGTCCAGCAATGCGATGTCGAAACGTGAGAGCAGAAGCGCGGCGAGTCCGACTCGAGCCGCCTGCCCACCGGAGAGCGAGGTCATCAGCGTGTCCTCGGCGCGAGCACCTTCGAAGACGAGGCCGAGGTCGGCGAGCACCGCCGGGATGCGCTCGTCAATGTCTGCGGCACCGCTCGCGAGCCACCGTTCCAGCGCCGCCGAGTAGACGTCGGCGGGGTCGGCACCGTTGCCGGCGAGCGAAGGATCGCCGAGCGCCGCTGCCGCGGCATCCATTTCCTTCGTGGCCGCGGCGCAGCCGGTGCGTCGGCCGATGTAGCCGACCACGCTCTCACCGGCGACGCGCTCGTGCTCCTGCGGGAGCCACCCGACGAAGGCGTCGGAGGGCGCCAGCGTGATCGTGCCCGCCTGCGGTTCGTCGATGCCGGCGAGCAGGCGCAGCAGAGTGGATTTTCCGGCGCCGTTCGCGCCGACGACGCCGACGACGTCACCCGGTGCGACAGTCAGGTCCAGGTCATCGAACAGCGTGCGGTGGCCATAGCCTCCGGCGACGCCTCGAGCCACGAGAGTTGCGGTCATCAGACGATTCTCCCATCGGTCTCGTCACGATCTTCATCGCACTGCGGCACACTTGTGGAGTGGATGATCTGCGTGTGCCTCCTGGACCGGGAGCCCCGCACGGTCTCAGGATTCCGGCGAGTGATCTGATCGAGCAGTTCTCGCGCTCTTCGGGCCCGGGCGGACAGGGCGTGAACACCGCCGACTCGCGGGTTCAGCTCAGTCTCGATCTCGCCGCGACAACCGCGTTGAGCGACGTGCAGCGTGCGCGTGTCATCGATGGGCTCGCGTCGCGGTTGGCGGGCACGGTGCTCACCATCGGCGCCAGCGAGCACCGTTCACAGCGGCAGAATCGGGTGGCAGCGCGGGAACGGCTGTCCGCTCTCATTCGCGAAGCAGTCATGCCACCCAGCATCCGTCGCTCCACGAAGCCGACGAAGGGCTCACGGCGGCGTCGGCTGGATGAGAAGCACCGGCGCTCGGAGACCAAGTCGGGTCGCAGACGGCCCACCGGTCAGGATTGACGGCTCGTCGTTCTCAGCTCTTCGGATGCCGCGATCGCAGCTTGTCGAGACTCTGCTGCGCCCCGCGACGGACCTCGACCTCCGGGTCCTTGAGCAGAGCGCGAACCGGGTCGATGTCTTCCGCCGATCCGATGGCGCCGAGCGCCCTGACGGCAGCGGTACGCACCCGGGGCACCTCGTCGCCGAGAAGAGTGGCGAGTTCGGATGCCGCGTCGAGCTCACGTGCGGCCGCGAGCCTGGCACCCATCTCCCGCACGCGCCAGGCGGGGTTGGTCAGCGTGCTGATCAGCAGCGCGGTGGCGGGCTCGTCGATGACCGATGCGTCCCAGACGTGCAGCAGCGCACGTGCACCCCAGAGTTCGGGCCAGTACAGCACCGGTGCACCGTCGATGATGCCACGTGCGTGCTCACCGCCGACGAAGAGGAGGAAGTCCGCACCCTCGTTGTTTCCGGCGAGCAGCGAGAGCGAGCGCGACACGACGGCCTGCTCGCCGTACCGCTCGACGGCGACCGCCAGACGACGCTCGAGGGGAAGCTCGACGGGAACGGGGGCCGGGGATGCAGGAGAGTTTCGGGACACACCTCAACCATAGGTTCTCTCGGGTCGCGGGAAGGCGATCCCTAGTCCCAGTCGAGGTACTCCTCGATGATCACGGCGGTCTCGATCGGATGCGTGGCAGGGAACAGGTGGTCGGCGCCGTCGACGATCTTGATGCTCGCACGCTCCGGAGCGGTGGCGTGCAGCGCCTCCGCCGTGGCAGGCGGCGTGACGGCGTCATCCGTGGCCTGCACGATCAGCACGGGGATCGCCGGGGCCAGCGGAATCTCGTCATCCTCGACGCCGAGCAGCAGCAGTCCGTTGACACGATCGGTGTGCTCTGCGGCGAAGATGCGTGCCGCGGTGCCGCCGAAGGCATGACCGCCGATCCAGGTGTGATCGAGTCCGAGGTGGTCGATCACCAGAACGGCATCCTCGACGCGCTCGCGCAGCGTCGTCGCACGATCCTGGCCGCTCGAATCCGCTCTGGGGCCGATCCGCACGACGTGGAAGCCCGCCTCTTCTGCGAGATAGTGCGCGACCACGGCGAGCCCGTCGCCGCTGAGGGCGCGTCCCGAGATCAACACCAGGGGAACCGGGCCTTCGCCCTCCTCGATGTAGGGAATCGCACGGCCGTCCGACTCGAGGATGCTCTGCTGCGTCATATGTCGTCTTCCTCTGGTGCTGGTGGCGGCTGGCTGGGCCTGTTTCGTCGCTGACATCAACGATACTGGCCGACGTGATCGATCAGGATTCGAGAAGCGCCGGATCAGCCGCGGTCGTAACTTGGTCGTAGGTGCATTCGGCACCGCGATCGAGTGAGGAGCCCGTCATGGCTGAGAAGACTGCTGGACTGTCGAAGGACGAGCGCGACGCCGTCAAACAGCGCGCCGCTGAACTGCGCGCTGAGGCGAAGGCCGGGAAGACCCGTGCCGCCGGTGAGAAGGCCGTGCGCGAAGCCATCGCCGCGATGCCGGATGACGACCGCGCGCTCGCGGAAGGCATCGATCGCATCGTCAGCGAGGTCGCCCCGCAGCTGGTTCCGAAGACCTGGTACGGCTTTCCCTCCTACGCCGACGCAGACGGGAAGATCGTGGTGTTCTTCAAAGCGGCATCCAAGTTCACCACCCGCTACGCGACCCTCGGCTTCGAGGAATCAGCGCAGCTCGACGACGGCGACCTGTGGGTGACGTCGTTCGCGCTGCTGAAGTTGACCCCGGAGACGGAGAAGACGATCGCGGAGCACATCCGGAAGGCGGCAGGCTGAGGACGTTCGCGAAGTTGCGCCGAGGGGGCCCCGGAGCGGCAGAGTTCCGACGGCAGTCCTCGCCCGTGTCGGCTTCACCCGACGCCGTGATGCACGCTCTGCCCTCACCTGTGATCGGGAGCGCCGCTCCTGGTCCATCGTGGAGCAAGTGACCGGTTCTGCACCGTGGCGCTTCCGAGACGAACCGAAGGGTGGCCGACGTGTATCCGAGCGGCGACGATATGCCCTGGTGGGCCTGGCTCTTCCCCGTCGCCCTCGTGCTCGGACTCATCGTGCGGATCATCTGGGTGTGGAGGCGCGGCGGCTTCCGCCAGGCCGACACGCCTGCGCGGGCGACTGCCGAGCCAGGCGCGGCGACCTACCCGGAGGTCTGGGCGCGCGCCATGGAAGGTCGCACCCCTGAGGTGGCATCATCAAGCGACTCCGCAGATCCTGCGTCAATAACGCTAGACGTTAAACCGAAAATCAACCACGTCGCCACGGTTGTCGAATGTCAGCAGGATCACCCTGGGCCGGCTGCCGCGATACGCCGAACGAAGACGTCGACCCAGGCCATAGCCTCGCCAAGCGACGGCAGTACATCCAATCCGTCTGCCGCCTCGACGTAGAGGCTGCCCCACTCCTGTCGCGCGACAATGGACGGTGGCCACGCCTGCTGACGTCGATACTCGAAGAGCCTGACGCACGTCGTCGCAACCAACTCGAGGTCGAGGTCCTCAGCCCCATCGAGAAGTTGAAGGTCAACGAGGTCACGAGCACGTTCACTGCCTTCGCTAGAAACAGCGTGGAGCTTCTGCGCGACCTGGTGCTCAGCGCGCATCACCGGCACCGGCCTCGGCGATTCCAGACCGACCTCGGTGAAGAGGTCAGCCAGGTCTGTCGCGAGATGGAACTGCCATGCTGACCCGGCGGCGCAACGCCAACCCGTCGTCGCCTTCGAGGTTGCGGATGCGCTGTTCCAAGGAGCGCACATTCGTCGGTGCACCGCTGTATGTCATCGACGAATGTCCTTCGTCAGCTGCTGCCATTCGACGGTGGTGAGGAGTCCTTCCGCTCGCGCCTGCTTGGCGGCCGCCAGGAGACGCTCGCCCTCGATACGGCCGCGACACTCGAGGAGCGCGTCAGCAACCGTCTGAGACTCGAGCCCCTCGTACAGCGTCGTTTTCATCGCATCCCGAACCCGCGTCAGTTCGACGAACGCTGGCAGCTTCGGCCTTGCGCGCCTGGGGACGGCAATATTGATTCGTCGGGGATTCACATCAGCGAGGCCGAACAACGCCAGCACGGACTCGCCGTGCAGGTACGCGCCCTCACCAGCGCGCAGGAGCGCTTCAGCGAACTGGTCGTATCGGGTCGGAGGGATGTCCGGCACTCGGTACAGTCCGTAGGCGATGTTGTCCAGACCTCCCCGGGCTGCGAGCTTCGGGAGCTCGACGGCAGGCACTCCCGCTTCGGCGGCGGCCTTGGTGGTGACGAATCCGTAGTGGTCGAGCGCGATCTCGCGCACGACATCCCGGTACTTCGCCGTCATCGTCATGTCACAACTCTACCGAAAACGGTAGTCTTGTGACAAGTGGCATGGGATGTAAGACTTGGCGTATGGACCTCTTCCGAACCCCTCAGGTCGTCCTGTTCACACGTGACATCGACCGTGCCGTGGCCTTCTACGGCGCTCTCGGCTTCGACGAAGCGTTCCGCACGCCGACAGCAGGAACGCCTATCCACGTGGACTGACGACGTTCCCTCAGGCTACGAGCGACTCATCGAGCTCGGCGCAACGCCCGTCAAGTCGCCAGAGCCCTGGCTCGATCGTCTACTGATCGCCTGGGTCGAGGACCCGGACGGCCACCTGGTGCAGGTTGTCCAAGCCACGAGCTGACGAGACGTTGAACCGAAACGCGACTACACGTTGAAGCGGAACTCGACCGGGTTACGTCACCGTTAGCGGTCTCACCGAACTTCCGGGACGATCTCCCCGAGCCGCGCACCAAACCCGGCACACAGCACGTGGCCCTGATCGAGAGGAACCCAGTAGCACGTCCACTGCTGCGCAACACCGCCATCCGACGGGGCTTCCTCACCAGCACCCCACCGCTCAGGTGGATCATCCAGGTCCACCAGCGCCAGTTGGAAGAAATGCCGCTCGTGCACTTCCGATTTGGAGGGCCACACGTCGTAGCGCTCGATACCCAGTGCGCTGACAACTCGAACGGCGCACCCCGTCTCCTCGAAGACCTCGCGCACGACGGCGGCCTCAGGAGACTCATCCGGCTCGATCGTGCCGGCAGGCACCTGAACACCGGTCACGTCGAGAGGCACATCGTCGTGCGTGAACACAAGCAGCCGCCCCTCATGCACGACGTAGCCGACGACCTTCCGGACGACTCGACGCTCTGGCCCGCTGCTCACGCGGCCTTCAGCGGCGTGATCGCGGTGACCTTGTCACTCAGCGCCCGACGTTCAATCCGCAGCTCGTAACTCGTCTGCAGGTTCATCCAGAACTCCTCCGAGGTGCCGAAGTAGCGTGCCAGGCGGATCGCGGTATCCGCGGTGATGCCGCGCTTACCATGCACGATCTCATTGATGCGCCGCGGCGGCACTCCAATCGACACTGCCAGCTTGTTCTGTGTGATCCCGAAACCCTCGATGAAGTCCTCCATCAGGATCTCCCCCGGGTGGATGGGCTCGATCAGGTCAGCCTCAGTGATAATCGACGAGTTCGACATCTTCCGCTCCTCCATCTCTCCAGACGAAACAGATACGCCATTGCGAGTTCACCCGGATGCTGTGCTGCCCGCGCCGGTCACCGACCAACCGCTCCAACCGATTGCCCGGCGGGATCCGAAGGTCCTCAACATCCTTGGCCGCGTGAATCAACTCAAGCTTGCGCAACGTCGCTCGCTGCACCAGCCGGTCAACACCCTTGACGTACCGTTCATGCCAGATGCGCTCGGTCTCTTTGCTCCCGAACGATCTGATCACACGGTTAGTGTATAACGAAGAGCGTCATTAACGTTAGACGTTAAACCGGAACTCCACCACGTCGCCATCCTGCATGACGTAGTCCTTGCCCTCGAGGCGGGCCTTGCCCTTCGCGCGGGCCTCGGCGACCGATCCGGTCGCGACGAGATCGTCGAACGAGATGACCTCCGCCTTGATGAAGCCCTTCTCGAAGTCGGTGTGGATGACACCGGCGGCCTGCGGCGCCTTCGACCCCTTGGGGATCGTCCAGGCACGAGCCTCCTTGGGACCGGCAGTGAGGTACGTCTGCAGGCCCAACGTGTCGAAGCCGATGCGGGCGAGCTGGTCGAGGCCCGACTCGTCCTGACCTGTCGACGCGAGCAGCTCGGCCGCATCCTCCGGGTCGAGGTCGATGAGCTCCGACTCGATCTTCGCGTCGAGGAAGATCGCCTTGGCCGGTGCGACAAGCGCTTCGAGTTCGGCCTTGCGCCCAGCATCCGTCAGCACGGCCTCGTCGACGTTGAACACGAAGATGACCGGCTTCGAGGTGAGCAGACCGAGTTCCTTGATCGGGGCGAGGTCGATACCGCTCACCGAGAGCAGGATGCCGCGTTCCAGAGCATCCTTCGCAGCGTTCGCCGCCTCGAGCACCGAGGGATCGGCCTTCTTGCCACGCACTTCCTTCTCGAACCGCGGAATCGCCTTCTCAACGGTCTGCAGATCGGCGAGCATGAGCTCGGCGTTGATCGTCTCGAGATCGTCCTTGGGGTTGATCGCACCCTCGACATGAACGACGTCGTCGTCGTCGAATCCGCGCACGACCTGGGCGATGGCATCCGCCTCACGGATGTTCGCGAGGAACTGGTTGCCCAGTCCCTCTCCCTCGCTCGCACCGCGCACGATGCCGGCGATGTCGACGAATGACACGGCCGCCGGGAGGATGCGCTCGCTGCCGAAGATCTCGGAGAGCACGTTCAACCGCGCGTCGGGAAGATTCACCACACCGACGTTGGGCTCGATCGTCGCGAACGGGTAGTTCGCCGCGAGCACGTCGTTCTTGGTGAGTGCATTGAAAAGAGTCGACTTGCCGACGTTGGGCAAGCCCACGATCCCGATAGTTAGAGCCACGGGATACGAGTCTACCCGGCGAGGATGCCGTGGTCCTGCGGAAACTCAACCGTGGAGTCCCGCCCGGGCGAGGAGTCAGGCGCGGACAGCGCGACGCAGCTGCATCCTGTTCATCGCGCGCTTCCACTCCCACCGACGTCGGCGATCCGGAGCGATCCGTGGGGCAGATTCTCGAGCATCCACGCCACGGCGTCGAAGGGATAGTCCGGCCGCGCCGCCTCGTAATCGGCTGCCGCAGCGCCGAAGGAAGTTGCCCGCGCATCGCTCATGTGGCCAGCCTACGGCGAGTCTGCGACATCACGCACGGCACCGGAGAGAAGGTGGTGAGGTGCCCCTGGACTTCACCGCAATCGACTTCGAGACGGCGAATTCCAGCCCCGCCTCGGCATGCTCCGTCGGACTCGTCCGCGTACGCGACGGCGAGGTGGTCGCCACCGCCGGCTGGCTGATCCGTCCGCCGGAAGGACACGACGAGTTCCAGGACTGGAACATCAAGATCCACGGCATCCACCCTCACCAGGTCCGCACGGCCGCGACCTGGGAAGACCAGTTCGACCGGCTCTGCGCTTTCGCAGGAGACGACGTGCTCGTCGCACACAATGCCGGCTTCGACACGAAGGTGCTGCGCACCGCGTCAGAGGTGACCGGCCTCCAGTGCCCGCCGTATCGCTCGCTGTGCAGCCTCCAGGTCGCGCGCAAGGTCTACGACCTCGACTCGTATCGCCTGCCTGTGGCGGCCGCTGCCGCAGGGTTCGCCGACTTCTCCCACCACGACGCGCTGGCGGATGCGCGGGCCTGTGCCCAGATCGTCATCGACGCCGCTGCACGGACCGCTGCCGCTGACGTCGACGAGCTCGCTCTGGCGCTGAGCCTGCGGCTTGCGGAGCATCCGGTGCGCGTGCTGGAGCGGGCTGTCGCTTGATCTCGGCGGTGGGCAACTCCCGCGGTGCGCACCTTCCGCAGTGGGCACCTTCCGCAGTGCACAATGAGTGCATGACGAATCCCACCGGCGACTCCCCCGTCAGCCTCGAGGTCATCGAGGGCACCTTCGATCTCGCGCGTCAGGGCCGTACCGGTCCGCTCGGCGAGATGATCGACGCCGGCGTGCCGATCGACGTGCGCAATCCGCGCGGCGACACCGTGCTGATCGTCGCGACCTATGCCGAGCAGGAGCACACCGTCGCCGATCTCGTGCGACGCGGGGCGGATCTCAACGCGCTGAACGCAGCGGGGCAGACGGCGATCTCCTGCGCGGTGTTCCGCAAGAACGAGACGCTGCTGCGCATGCTTCTCGATGCGGGCGCCGACCCGGATGCCGGACCCCTGTCGGCCATCGCGATCACCGAGCAGTTCGCGCTGCCCGAGATGCGCACGATCCTCGACGAGTACGCGGGCCGTTGAGTCTCCGGCCGGTCCTCTCGAATCGTTGAGCGGAGCGGCATCCGGCCGATGTCGGTGGCCGGGTGCACGCTGGAGCCATGGATGCTCCGCTGATCGCTCTCATCGCCGTCACCGCGCTCGCGGTCGGCCTCGTCGTGGGCTGGTTCTCTCGAGCGGCGCGCGATGCCGCCGCGCACACCCGCAGCGCGACGGAACTCGCCCGCACTCAGGCCGAGCTCGCCGCCGCCCGCGATGATCGCGACCGGCAGTACGACATGTACCGGGATGCTGTGGAGCATGCCCGCGTCGAGCAGCGTGCCGAAGCGCAGCGGGTGCAGCAGCAGAACGCCGTGCTGACCGCGCTGGCGCCGGTGCGCGATTCGCTGCAGCAGATGCAGAACAAGGTGGCGTCCCTCGAGCAGGAGCGGCATGCGCAGTTCGGCTCTCTCGCAGAGCAGTTGCGCAGGGCTCAGGAGTCCGACGAGGCGCTGCGCGCGACCACCGAATCGCTCGCGGGCGCACTCCGTTCGACATCGACCCGCGGCGTGTGGGGCGAGACCCAGTTGCGACGAGTGGTCGAGGCCGCCGGTCTCACCCGGCATGTCGACTTCGACCTGCAGTCCACGATCTCGTCCGATCGCGGTCAGGGTCGCCCCGACATGGTCATCCGCCTGGCCGGGGGCACTTCGATCGCCGTGGATGCGAAGGTGCCTCTCGACGCCTATCTCGAGGCGAGCGCGTTGAGTGGCGACGCTCAGGAGACTCAGCGCCGCCAGTTCATGCAGAAGCATGTCAAGGCCGTCCGCGCGCACATCGACGCCCTCGCGAAGAAGGCCTACTGGTCGGGGCTCGACGCGAGTCCCGAGTTCGTGATCTGCTTCCTGCCGAGCGAGTCGCTGCTCGCATCGGCGATCGACGAAGATCCGACGCTGCTCGACTACGCCTTCGGCAGGCGCGTCGCGCTCGCCTCGCCGGTGAATCTCTGGGCCGTGCTGAAGACCGTCGCATTCACCTGGACGCAGCAGGAGGTCTCGACCGAGGCGCGCACACTTCTCAACCTCGGAACGCAGCTCTTCGACCGTCTCGGTGTCCTCGCCGGGCATGCCGACGACATGAGGCGGGCGCTGGAGCGCACGGTGGAGAGCTATAACCGCTTCGCCGGCTCGCTCGAGACCCGCGTGCTGGTCACCGCTCGTCAGTTCCCTGGGATCGACGCTTCGGCGCTGGACGCTGTTCCACAGACGATCACGACCTCACCACGCCGATTCACCGCGCCGGAGCTGGTCGAGGATGCGCGGCGAGTCGAGAACTCCGAACCGGTCGAGGATGAGGAGCCGGCCCAGCGGGCAGTGCTGTTCGAAAGCGTGCAACTGGAGGGAATCCAGGCCGACCTCGACGCCGTGCGGCGCCGTATGGACGAAGGTTAGGCGCTGCCGGGAACCCAGCTGAGCAGGGCGATCACGAGACCGGAGCTCACGACGAAGGCACCGATCATCCACCACGAGCTGAGCTCGTGCCCCTCGGGCCGGCGCACGCGGAACAGCACATCCGCGCGGCGCGCGGGATCGACGTTCGGCGGAGCGACTGTCGCGGCTGCTGCGGCTGCGACACGAGCGGCCTCGTCCTCCGGAGTGATCCGAAGAATACGGCCCGTGTTCGTGGTGACCATAGCCGTCGCTCGTGACTTCGCGTCCCGCGTCTGCTCCGTGGTCATCTCACCCTCCTGGATGCCGTCGTGAACTGTGACGGCGACGAACCCAGGGCCTATTGTGCCAGCAAAGCCTGAATAAGACCGGACGCAGCGCGACGCCGGCATACCGGGTCGGTAACGATCAGGGCCGCGAAGATCGCGGAATCGGGCCCTCGATCCCTAGATGAGTGAGTCCGATTGGCTGTGAACGGCGTGGAGGCTGTTAATCGTTGGCAGAGGGTGTTAAGCCCAATGTGTGAATACCGACCTCAACACCCTCCTGATCACACTTTACGTCCATCTCGATGACCGGATCCTGCCCGCGATCGGCTTCACCCGGGACCACCACCCCGGTCGCAAGCCCGCGTTGAACGATGTCGAGCTGCTGTGTCTACTCGTCGCGCAGCACCTGCTCGGGATCTCCTCTGACCGGAAATGGATCCGATACGCCCGCACCCACTTGAAGAGCATGTTTCCGGCGCTGCCTGGCCAGTCCGGGTGGGGCAAGCGCGTCCGCCAATCCACCGGGCTGCTGTCCGCGGTGATCACGGAGCTTGCCCGCGATACCCCGTCATGGAACGAAGTCACCCGGCTGATCGATTCCACCCCACTGCCGTGTGGGAAGTCCCGCGAGACGGTGAAACGCTCCGACCTTGCCGGTGACGCCGGCTACGGGTACTGTGCCTCACATTCCCGGTTCTTCTGGGGCTTCCGCCTCTACCTGGTCTGCACACCGGACGGGATGCCCGTGGTCTGGGGACTCGCGAATCCGAAGATCGGTGAACGCGAAGCCGCGGCAGCGATGCTCGACCACGACCGCCACCTCATCCAGCCTGGACAAGTCATCATCGGCGACAAAGGCTTCGCCGGGCGCGAGTTCGAAACCTTCATCACCGAGGACCTCGGCGCACACCTGATCCGTCCCGATCGCAAGGACGAGAAACCGAGGTTCGGGAAACTCGGCGGGATCCGACAATGGGTCGAGTCCGTGTTCGACACGCTCAAAGGCCAACTCACCCTCGAAGACCACGGCGGACGCACCATCGCTGGTGTTTACTCCCGCGTCGCCGCACGGCTCCTCGCCCTCGCAGCCGGAATCTGGCACAACTGGCTCATCGGAGCACCCGTCAAACGCTCACTCATCGCCTACGACCACTAAACCCAATCGGACTCACTCATCTAGAGCCACTTGGAGACGAGGTGCTCCGACGCGATGCGGCGAAGAGTTCCGGAGGCACCGCGCAACACCACCGATTCGGTGTACACGTAGTTGCCCTCGCGGCGCACACCGGCAACCAGCTGCCCGTCGGTGACCCCTGTCGCGACGAAGATCGTGTTGTCGCCCTTGACCAGGTCATCGGCCTCGTAGACGCGGTCCATCTCGAGTCCTGCATCGATGCCGCGCTGACGCTCATCGTCGTCACGCGGCCACAGCCGCCCCTGGATGTGGCCACCGAGAGCCTTGATCGCACAGGCGGTGACGATGCCTTCCGGGCTGCCGCCGACGCCGACGCACATGTCAGTGCGGGCACCGTGACGCGCGGCGTTGATGCCGCCGGCGACATCGCCGTCACTCATCAGGCGCGTGCCTGCACCGGCCGCACGGATCTCTTCGATGAGCTTCTCGTGCCGCGGTCGGTTCAGCACCGAGACGACGAGCTCGTCCACGGGCTTGCCCAGGGCCTTCGAGAGCAGGCGGATGTTCTCGCCGATGGGCAGTCGGATGTCGACGACGCCGACACCTGCGGGGCCGGTGACGAGCTTGTCCATGTAGAAGACACTCGACGCATCGAGCATCGTGCCGCGATCGGAGACCGCGATGACGGAGAGTGCGTTCTGTCGGCCCGCCGCCGTGAGCGAGGTGCCGTCGATCGGGTCGACGGCGATGTCGCACTCCGGACCTCGACCGGCGCCGACCTCTTCGCCGTTGAACAGCATCGGCGCGTTGTCCTTCTCGCCCTCGCCGATGACGACCCGGCCCTGGAAGTTCACGGTGCCGAGGAAGGCGCGCATCGCGTCGACCGCAGCACCGTCCGCAGCCTCCTTGTCGCCACGGCCGATGAACGGCACAGCCCGGATGGATGCCGCCTCGGTCGCACGCACCAGTTCCAGCGCGAGGTTTCGATCGGGACGCAAGGGGCTCATATCGGCCGTCAGACTCACCATGTGGTCAGCCTAACCAGCGGACTGCACGGAACTGCAGGTGTTTCGCGCGAATTCACACGAAGGAATCGAACTTCTTAACCCTGGCGAAGAGCCTGGTCTCTGAGAGGGGGCAGCAGGCCACGGCATCCGCTCGTCGCCAGCGATAGAGTTGGGGCTGTCCCGGCTCATCTATCGCAGGAGTTTTCATGCCCGTCGCCACTCCGGACCAGTACGCAGAAATGCTCGACCGTGCGAAGGCCGGTGGGTTCGCGTATCCCGCGTTCAACGTCTCCAGCTCGCAGACCATCAACTCCGTCCTCCAGGGGCTGACCGAGGCCGGCTCCGACGGCATCATCCAGGTCACCACCGGTGGTGCCGACTACTTCGCCGGCCACACGGTGAAGGCTCGTGCCACCGGCGCTCTCGCGTTCGCGCGCTACGCCACCGAGGTCGCCAAGAACTATCCGGTCACTGTCGCCCTGCACACCGACCACTGCCCGAAGGATGCCCTTGCCGGCTTCGTCGAGCCGCTGATCGCCGCCTCTGAAGAAGAAGTCAAGGCGGGTCGGAGCCCAATCTTCCAGTCGCACATGTGGGACGGCTCGGCTGTTCCCCTCGCGGAGAACATCGAGATCGCGAAGGACCTGCTCCCCCGCATGAAGGCGATCAACGCGATCCTCGAGGTCGAGATCGGCGTCGTCGGCGGCGAGGAAGACGGCGTGCAGCACGAAGGTTCGAACGAGGCTCTCTACACGACCTTCGCGGATGTCGATCAGGCCGTGCAGGCGCTCGGCATGGGCGAGCAGGGCCGCTACATCGCCGCCCTCACCTTCGGCAACGTCCACGGCGTGTACAAGCCGGGCGGCGTGAAGCTGCGCCCCGAACTGCTGGGCGAGATCCAGCAGCAGGTTGCCGCGAAGTACAACACCGGCGCGAAGCCGCTCGACCTCGTCTTCCACGGAGGCTCCGGCTCGACCGACGAGGAGATCGCCCTCGCAGTCGCCAACGGCGTCATCAAGATGAACATCGACACCGACACGCAGTACGCCTACACGCGTGCGATCGCCGACTACATGTTCAAGAACTACGACGGCGTCCTGAAGGTCGACGGCGAGGTCGGAAACAAGAAGCTCTACGATCCCCGCGCATGGGGCAAGGTCGCCGAGTCGGCGATGGCCGCTCGCGTAGTCGGCTCGACCCGCCAGCTCGGCTCGTACGGCCAGTCCAAGAGCTGACCTGCAGATCGTGTGGAAGATGCCCCGGCCCGGTTTCGGGTCGGGGCATTCTCATTGCCGGCAGGCCCGCCCGCAGGGGGCCTTGCCACCGGTGGCGAGAAGGAGCATCGTTGAAGCATCCGATCCACGAGGAGGGGTGTCATGGCGATGCAGGCGAAACCCGGTGACCGGTTGATCGTCGAAGGGCGCACCGATACGGCTCACAGGCGCGAAGGGGAGATCCTCGAGGTCCATGGCGAGGACGGATCCCCGCCCTTTATGGTGCGGTGGGACGATGGGCACGAGGGCACGGTCTATCCCGGACCCGATGCCCACGTCGTGGATCGTTGAGGCCCGTTCGCTGAGTGGAAGCGCGCTTGGCTCACTGCGCCATGCGCTCGCCCGCCGGTGACAGCACCCACCACACGTCGTTGACTCCCTGGCCTGCGACATCTCCCGCAGCCGAATCACCTGCGAAGTAGTACAAAGGCCATCCGTTGAGCGTGACCTGGGTGGCACCGTCGACGCCGGTGATCGTACCGAGTTCGCCGGTCACCCCATCACCTGCCACCGGGTCGCCGTCTGTGGTCACCGCCGGCCAGTTCGTCGCGCACTGCCCCTCACAGGTGCTCTCCCCTGCACCTTGCGTGTCGCTGTCGAACATGTAGACGGTCATCCCCTCGGCGTCGACCACGATCTCACCGAGCTCGTGGTCGGCGACCATGAGCTGAGCGCCCTCGGCGGTCATGCCGTATCCGTCGCCCGGGTCCGATGGCGGGGCCGCCGGGTCGGACGTGCCGCCTGCGCAGCCAGACAAAGCCAGCGTGAGCAGAGCGGCCATCGCAGCGGCCCTGCCGATCTTCCTGAACATGGATCGTCCCTTCCTCTGCGATCGCAACTGCGGTCACCGGGGAAACGACGCCGGCGCCAGAAGGGTTCAACCAGACACTTCGACGCGCATGAGCACTTGCTCAGAACCGACGGCACGGATCTCCAGAGTCTGGATCCCTCCGAGATCCAATGCCGTGCCCGCGCTGAGCTGAGCCGTCGTCCCTGGACGTGCACGCCAACTGGAAACGGCCTCCTCAGCGCCGTCGCTGCCGATCACATACAGCGCGTACGGCCAGCCGGCATCTCCTCCGCCTGAGCCGCCGTAGACGCACTCCAAATCGATGCGCGTACCCCAACCGACCTCGGTGAGCTCAGCGGTCGCCTCGAGCGGGATCTCCGAGGTGGCCTGCATCGTGACGACCGTGGTCTTCTCGGGTACCGGCGCAAGCGGCAAGGTCACGGCGAGCACGACCGCGACGACGGCTGCGGCCGCGGCTACCGCGCCCGTCCACCAACGCCTGCGGAGGCGGAGAATCCGATCCGCGGACGCGATCCGGGCGAGCTCGTCCCGCCGCGACGGATCCGGTCCCGCAGGAGTGTCAGAGAGGAGGGACTCCGCATTTCTGCGCTCGACGCGTCCGAGCAGACCGATCACCGGTGCGAGTTCGGCGACCCCACGGCCGCACATCTTGCAGTCGACAAGATGCTCTTCGAAGAGGCGCCGGTCCGCCGAGTTCAGTGCGCCCATCACGTACGCCCCATCCCAGTTGGCGAAACGGGCGTGATCCGCGCTCATCGCGTCACCCCCTTCTCCTGCAGCGCGAGTCGCAGCGACCGGATGCCGTAGTGCAGGCGTGACTTCACCGTTCCCTCCGGAACGTCGAGTTCTGCCGCGATCTCGGCGACCGTGCACCGGCCGAAATACGCGCGCACGATGACCTCTCGGTGATCATGCGTCAGTGTGGCCAGCGCATCCTCGATGAGGATCGCCTCGAACAGCGCGTCAGTGGCGTCATCCACCACGCGCTCAGGCGCGTCCGGAGCAGGGAACTCATGGCGTTTGCGCGCACTTCGCACGTCGTCGATCACGAGGTGCCGCGCCACAGTGAACATCCACGACCGCGTCGTCGACGTCTCCTGTTCGAGGATGCGCGGGCTGCGCCAGGCGCGCAGCAGCGTCTCCTGAACGATGTCGTCGGCTCCGCTGCGATCGCCCGTGAGGTGCACCACGTAACGCCACACCGGCCCCGCATGCGCGTCGTAAAGCGCGGTGAGCCGTTCGGCCTCATCGAGTGCCATCTGTTGCACCTCCCTCAGACAACACGTGGTGGAGGGTGGGAAGGTTCAGTGAACCGGATCCCGGCCCCTGTCGTTCTCCCAGTATGAACTCGTTGCGCATGGCCGAAGCCCTTGAGATCGGCGGTCTTCCCCTGCACCCGCTCATCGTCCACCTGGTCGTGGTCCTGACACCCCTCACTGCGCTCGCGCTGGTGCTAAGCGTGTTCTGGCCCGCTGCACGACGACGGCTCGGCATCGTCACGCCGCTCGCCGCAATCGTCGTGCTGATCCTCGTGCCGATCACCGTCGCCGCCGGTGAGAGCCTGAAGGAGGTGGTGGGCCCACTACCCGCCGTCGAGCGTCATGAATCGTTCGGACGGATGCTGCTGCCCTGGGCGATCGCCCTCTTCGTGGTGGCCGCAGCCCACTGGGCCTGGTATCGGTTCGGCCGCCGGGGAGTCATAGAGACGCGGCCCTCGCTGGCTCGTGTCATCACTGTCGTGCTCGGCGTTCTCGCGACGGGCGTGAGCGTCGGAGTGACCGTCATGATCGTGCTGATCGGTGAGTCGGGCGCCCAGGCGGTGTGGGGGTGAACAGCACCGGAATTTGTCAAGGCGAGTGAGGCCGGTGGGTGTTAGGCGGCGAGTTGGATCTCGTCGGTTGGTGGCTGGTTGATCCACGCGGCCGGGTCTCGGTCGAGGATCTTCGGTCGCGTCTGTCGCGTCGTGAACCGTTCGGGGTGGGCGCGGCGGGCGGCCTCGAGTGTGGCGTCTCGGTCGCGGTCGATGGCGTCGGCGTGCCCGTAGTGCACGTCGGCGGGCGTGTGCATGCCGATGCCGGTGTGCCGGTGGTGGTGGTTGTAGGCGTGCACGAATTCGTCCAGGAACTGCCGTGCGTGGGCGAGGGAGACGAACCGGTCGGGGAAGACGGGCAGGTACTTCATCGTCTTGAACAGCGCTTCGGAGTAGGGGTTGTCATTGGACACGTGCGGTCGGGAGCGGGACGCGGTCACGCCGAGATCGGCGAGCAGGGTGCGGACGGTCTTCGACGTCATCGAGGGGCCGCCGTCGGAGTGCACGACCTCGGGGGTGCCGTGGATCCCGAACGCGTCGGTCATCATCTCCTTGGCGAGTAGGCCGTCCTCGCAGGCGTGCACGATGGCGCCGACGATGTAGCGGGAGAAGATGTCGATCATCACGTACGCGTCGTAGTACGTGCCTTTGACAGGGCCGGCGAGTTTCGTGATGTCCCAGGTATAGACCTGCCCGACGGCGGTCGCGATCAGCTCCGGCACCTTCCGCGGCGGATGGGTCGCGAGCCGGCGCCGCTCCCGTACCTGCGTGTGCTCGCGCAGCACCCGATACATGGTCGAGACCGAGCCCACGTATTCGCCGCGCTCGAGCAGGATGGGATAGATCTGCAACGGCGGCTTGTCGACGAACTCGTCACTGTTGAGCGTGGACAGCACCAGCGACCGCTCGACGCTCGAGAGCTTGTTCGCTGGGGCAGGACGAGCCGACGGCGGCTCGGGGTCCGGTCGGCGTGCGCGGGAGGCGGCGCGGGTCGCGGTCGCACGCGCCACGCCGGTCAGGGCTGCCGCCTGCCGGGTCGGCACGACACCAATCACGGCAACAACGTGGGTGTTCATGAGCGCTTCCCGCGCCGCGGGTCGGTGTCCGCGCTCTCGGAGATCTGCCCCAAGAGCGCGTGCGCTTTTCCCATGATCTCCAACGCCGTCCGCGTCATCGACAACTCCACCTCGGCCTTCCGCAGTTGCGCCTTCAACCGGGCGTTCTCGGCCTGCGCGGCGCTGGGACGACCGACCGCTTCGCCGGGGTTCTTGCCCTCCAGCAGACCCGCGTCGCGCTGCTTGCGCCACTCCGAGATCAGCGACGAGTACAGGCCATGTCGGCGCAGGTATCCCGCGCCCTCACCCGTCTCGCACGCGACCTCGTACTCGGACAGGTACTGCAACTTCTGGCCCGGCGAGAACGAACGCCGACGCGTCGGCCCGTCCGGGATCGAGGGTGCGCTCACGACTCCATCATCGGCCGCGACGACCGCGACCGGGGAACTCAAACTCATCAGATTGGTGATCCTTCAACTCGCCCCACGAGGCGGACTTGCTATAAACCGGTGGACTCACTCAACCCTGACACGTAGGGCACGAGGATGCCCCGCCCAGATAGGGCGAGGCATCCTCTGCTTCTGCGTCCCCACGCAGTCGCGTCCCCAGCGCGAGATCTCATAGTCAGCCGACGGCGAGGCTCCAGTTGCCGTCCGCCCGTATCGTGACCACGGAAGGACCGCTCGAAAGCGGCACGGTGCCGCTATAGGTGCCGATCTCGTTGACCAGCAGTCCGAGGTTGAACACGTCCGAGTTCTCCTGCATCACGACGAAGTTGCTCGATCCGGTGTGCGCGGCGGTGAGCGACGCTGCATCGCCGTCGTAGACGAACACCGCGTCGCCCACGCCTTCGGCCGCAAGCGCGGGAGCCGAGCCCATCGGCCGAATATCGAAGGTCCAATCACCGTCCGCGGTCACCTGCAGCTTCACTGCATCGCCGAGGGCGGAGATGCCCCATGCCGTCGTGCCGCTGTATGCACCGATCGTGTTGACGAGCAGTTCACCGGTCGATCCGTTGTTCGCATCGAGCACGCTGACGGCGAAGTTGCTCGACCCGTTGTGCGTGGCGACCACGACGCCTCCGGTCGCACCGGCCGGAAGGTCGATGATGGTGTCGCCTGCACCGGACTGCTGGATCGGCGCGAACTCGCCCCAGGTGCTGTTCGCCCAGGATGCGCTCTCGGCCGGCTCTTCGACGGCGGGTGTCGCCTCAGCGGCAGCATCCTCAGGCGCGCCGTCCACGAGTTCTTCGGCGACGTCCGCGGTCTTCTCGAGTCCGTCGACCACCCCGGCTCGCGAGGTGCCACCGCCGGATGCCTCTCCGGACGCACCGTTGACCGCGCCGGAGATGCCGCCCACGAGCACGAGCGCGCCGGTGACGATCCAGGCGATGAGCTTGGTCTTGTCGTAGCCGTCGAGTCGATGACCAGCCTTGTCGCGCATCGCACCCGCGAGGATCAGGATCAGGTCGACCAGGTACCAGATGCCGAGCCCGCCGAAGGTGAACAGCTTGAGCAGTCCGGTGCCGACCTTGCCGAGATAGAAGCGATCGACGCCGAAGATGCCGACCAGCAGCGAGAGCAGCCAGGTGACGAGGAACGACTTGCCGTCGTCTGACGCATCGGCCGCGGCCGGGACGGGAGGCGCCATGTACGGCGCAGGAGGGGGTGAAACGGACATGATGAGATTCCTTTCGAAGACGGTGGTGTTGGTGGTGTGAAAGTCAGTTCTTGGTGTCGATCTCGATGAGGATGCTGAGCCCGTCATCCGGGTGGTACGTCCAAGAGGCGACGTAACCGTCCCAGCTCCCCTCCTGGCGACCGTCCATGGCCCGAGTCGTACCTATGCGGGACAGGATGGTCTCGCTCATGCCGAGTTCGTTGAGAATGCAGGCGACGTCCTCGTATTCGGCTCCCGGGGTCTCTTCGCCGGCCGTGCTCATCTCCAGGGCTGTGCCGTCGTCGAGGAGCAGCACATATGTTCCGCTCGCACCGCACTCGTCAATGGCGATCGTGAACGGTGAACCGGCCGAGATCTGTGGGAGCTCTGGCACGACGATCGGCAGCAGGACGATGCCGATCGTCAACGTCGCACCGACCGCGGCTCCGATCGTGCCGGCGACGAGATCGCGTCCTCGAATTGCTCCAGGAGGATGCGCGGAAAGAGGCAGCTGGTCTGCTGAACTGGGAATCGACATGCTGTCTCTCCATTCGTGGAACCGGCGTGAAACGGTGGACGAGTGCGTCCCCTCCACTCGCCCACCGTGGCGACGCGTGGTCGCCAGAAGTGACGTTAGAGACTTCTGCGAGATCAGGCGATCGATGCTCTGATAAGACGGGTTATCAGCACTTTCATCGGAATGTCGTGACTCGTCGCTAGAGTCGCCTCATGACCACTGCACGTCCCTCTGACCGACGCCGGCCTGCTGATGCGGCCACCACGTCTGATGCGGCGACCCTGCTCATTTCGCTTTCCGAAGTCGCCGCACTGGCGAGGGTGCAGCGGCCGGTGGTCTCCATGTGGCGCACCCGCTTCAGCAGCGGCACGATGCCATTCCCGCAACCGAGGATCTCGTCGAACGGGCGCGACCGTTTCAGTGCTCTTGAGGTGGCGCAGTGGCTGTGCGACACCAATCACGGCAACAACCCGGATGCTGTCGCCGACGCCGCGGCGTTCGCGTTGGTCGACTCGCTGGCACTGACGGAGACGCAGCACGCCGATGCTCTCGGCGCTCTGCTCGCCCTGCGCGCTTTTGACGGCCGGCCGCTGCTCGACGGGGATCTGATCGCGCGCGCCGACGAGGCTGATCCCGACGACGAGATTCTCGCCCGCGAGATCGCGAGCGTCGATGCCTCCTGGGCGGCGTTCGCCGATCAGATGGCAGATGCCGCGTACTCCACGCTCGGCGCATGGGAACGGCTGCACGAACGTCGACCGGCATCGGGTCGTGATGGTTCGGCCGGGGCGCTCTCCGCGCAGGGCGGTGAGTTGATCACCGGCCTGTCGCGTGCGCTCCTCGACGACGACCGGCCCATGATCGCCGACGCACCGGGTGCCCTTTCCGCTCACGACACAGTCGCCACAGTGATCGCGTCGTTCGGCGAGAGCACCGAGGTCGAGGTGCACGTTCCCGCGGGTGACGCGGGGCGTAGCATTCGGCGCGAACTTCTCGTTCGCGGGCTGTACCCGTTGCTCTCGCAGCGGCCACCCGGCGGGGCTGCACCGGCTGTGCATCTTGCGCGGCTACGCGGCTGGAATCCGGAAGCGGAGCTCGCACAGTTGGAAGAACTCGTGGTCGAGTTGGGCGATGCTCAGCGAGCGATCGTGATCGGACCCGACACGCTGCTCACCGAACCGATCTTCGGCACGTCCGAGGCCTCCCGCGACGCGGTGCTCCGCTCGGGGCGCGTGCGCGGCATCCTGCGCCTTCCACAGGGCATGGTGGTGACCGCTCCTCGCCAGGCGATGGCGATCTGGCTCATCGGCGGTCCGCAGGGCGGCACGCCCCTCGCCGACCGGTTCACGTTGACCGGCGATCTTCGCGGGATCGAGTTGAACGACGGTCGCACACGCGATGTAATCAGTGACGTGGTCACGTCACTCGGCACACGCCGAGATGTGCTCGCTCACGCGTTCCGCTTCCTGCGGTTCGTGCGCACCTCGTCGCTGCTCGCGGGCAACACGCCGCTGGTTGCGACAAGCGCGCTCCCCCGGCTGGGCGCCAACGGACCGGCGCCTGCCGACCTGCCAGTGCTGCTGGATGAGGCTACTGCCCGTCTTGAGATCGGCCTCCGGCTGAGCACCACGACGACGGCTGCTGCACCGGCATCCGTTTCACTGGGAGATGCGATCGATGCGGGTGACGTCCGAGCGCTGAGCGGCGCGCGCCTGAGTGCCGAAGACTCCACCGGGGCCGACGGATTCGACATCATCGGCCGCGACGAAGTGCAGAGGGTCGCACGGGTACGTCGCCAGATCGACCGGCTGCGCCTCGCCGCGAATTATCCACGCGCAGAGATCACGCGTCCAGGCGACGTCGTGTTCCTCGCCGGCGCCAGCCCGCGCGCGCTGGTCGACGGCGATGGTGCGAGTGTGGTCGAGTATCCGGCACGCATCCTGCGACTCGCCTCACACGCGTTCGTTCCCGAGATCGTAGCCGCCGACATCAACGCTCAGGGGGGCTCGTCGCCCTGGCAGCGCTGGATGCTGCGCCGCGTCGAGCCCTCCCAGCACGATGCCACGCGCGACGCGCTGCATCGTGTCAGCGCACTGCGCACCGATGCCGATCGGCGTGCGGCAGAACTCGCAGCGCTCGAGAGCCTCGTGATCGACGCCCTCGCAGCGGGCGTCGTGACCGCAGAGCCCGTCCCCCATGACCCGTCCGACGCGACGTCGGAGCCTGACACCACACTTGACAGCAACACCGAAGGGACCAGCTGATGGCCGCACGCACGAAGGTCGACACCGCACCGTCGACGATGAAAGAGCTCAAGGACACGCTCTGGAAGGCCGCCGACAAGTTGAGGGGGTCGATGGATGCCTCACAGTACAAAGACGTCATCCTCGGGCTGGTGTTCCTGAAGTACGTCTCGGATGCATTCGACGAGCGCCGCGGCCAGATCCGCTCAGAGCTCGCGGCAGACGACTACGACGAGGAGCAGATCGCCGAACTCATCGACGACACCGATGAGTACACCGGCCGTGGCGTGTTCTGGGTGCCGGCGAATGCACGCTGGTCGTACCTGGCGGAGAACGCGAAGGGACTCGGCCCGTCGATAGGCGAGGCGGAGAAGTCGGTCGGTCTGCTTGTCGATGAGGCGATGGATGCTGTCATGCAGGCGAATCCGCAGCTCAACGGCACGCTCCCCCGTATCTTCAACCGCGACAGCGTCGACCAGCGCAGGCTGGGCGAGCTCGTCGACTTGTTCAACTCGGCACGATTCACAGGCCAGGGCAAGGGCGGTGCCGACGGACGCCGTGCGCGCGACCTGCTGGGCGAGGTGTACGAGTACTTCCTCGAGAAGTTCGCGGCGGCCGAGGGTAAGCGCGGCGGAGAGTTCTACACGCCGGCCAGTGTCGTGCGGGTGCTCGTCGAGCTTCTGCAGCCGACGAAGGGGCGCGTGTACGACCCGGCGTGCGGCTCGGGCGGCATGTTCGTGCAGGCCGAGAAGTTCATCGACGCGCACCACGGTGAGGGCTCGGACATCTCGGTGTACGGGCAGGAGCTCAACGAGCGCACCTGGCGGATGGCGAAGATGAATCTCGCGATCCACGGCCTGAACGGCAACCTCGGTGCGCGCTGGCAGGACACGTTCGCGCGCGATCTGCATCCCGACGTCGAGTTCGACTACGTCATGGCGAACCCGCCGTTCAATATCAAGGACTGGGCGCGTGATGAGTCCGACCCGCGTTGGCGCTACGGCGTGCCGCCGGCGGGCAACGCGAACTATGCGTGGATCCAGCACATCCTCTCCAAGCTCGCCCCGGGAGGCACCGCCGGCGTCGTGATGGCGAACGGGTCGATGTCGTCGAACTCAGGCGGTGAGGGCGCGATCCGCGCCGAGATCGTGGAAGCGGATCTCGTCTCGTGCATGGTGGCACTGCCGACGCAGCTGTTCCGCTCGACCGGCATTCCGGTGTGCGTGTGGTTCTTCGCGAAGGATAAAGGAGCGCTCCTTGAGCCTGTCGAAGGGTCGCGTGGCGGCTCGATCGACCGCACCGGCCAGGTGCTCTTCATCGACGCTCGCAACCTCGGCCATATGGTCGACCGTGCCGAGCGCGCGCTGTCGGATGAGGACATCGCAAAGATCGCCCACACCTACCACGCCTGGCGCGGCATACCTTCCCCTGCGCGGACGCCGAATGACTCCGCGCCGGACGCCCCCACGCCGGAAGCCTCCACGCGGGAAGCCTCCACGCGGGAAGCCTCCACGCGGGTCGTTGAGCGAGCCGAAGGCGAGACGAAACGCGCTGAGCGAGCGGAGCGAGACGAAGCGTCATTCGAGCCCTACGAGAATATCCCCGGCTTCGCTTACTCCGCCACCCTCGCCGAGATCAAAGCCGCCGACTACGCCCTGACGCCAGGCCGCTACGTCGGCGCCGCCGAGGTCGAGGACGACGGCGAGCCGATCGAGCAGAAGCTCGCGCGGCTGAAGGGCGAGTTGTTCTCGCAGTTCGAGGAGTCCGAGCGGTTGGCTGCGGTTGTTCGTGAGCAGTTGGGGCGGGTCTCGTGAGAATGATTCGACTGTCAGGTCTGGCAGTGAACCGCGGACTCGTCGGCGGCCCGTTCGGATCATCACTCGTCAGTAGTGACTACGCGGACGACGGAATCCCCGTCATCCGCGGAACGAACATGGGCTGCGGGCGCTACGTCGGAGGCGAATTTGCGTATGTCTCGACTGACAAGTTCGACCGTGACCTCTCACGCAACGTCGCATCTGCACGCGACATCGTCTTCACGCAGCGCGGCACGCTTGGGCAAGTCGCTCTCGTTCCTGAGTCGCGTCACAACGTGTATGTCATCTCACAAAGCCAGATGAGACTTCGAGTAGATCCGGAAAAAGCCTCCCCGGAGTTCGTCTACTACGCGGCGACCTCGCCAGATTTCCTTCGACAGATAGATGATCGCGCGATCTCGACCGGCGTTCCCCATACGAATCTAGGGATCCTTGCAGAGCTTGAGGTGCCAGACCTGCCCCTACTCGAGCAGCAGGCAATCGCCGAGGTGCTGGGCGCTCTCGACGACAAGATCGCCGCCAACACCCGCCTCGCCGCCACTACTGAACAAATGCTCCGGGCGGAAATCGATCTAAGATGGCTCAATCACGCTGACCGAAGCGCAAGGCTCTCGGACTTCGTAGAGCTCAATCCGACCACGCGCTTGCCAGCAACTGGGGACGAACCGGCCTATATCGATATGCGGAAGCTCCCCGAGGCTGGCTGGTCCATCGCGGGCGTGGAACGACGCGCTGCAAAAGGTGGAGCACGGTTCAAGAATGGCGACACACTGCTTGCCCGGATCACTCCGTGCCTCGAGAACCGCAAGACCGGCTACGTTGACGTGCTCTCCGACGATGAGGTGGCGGTTGGATCCACCGAGTTCATCGTTCTCCGTGCGCGCGACGGCATCGCCCAGCCGATCTCGTTCCTTCTTGCTACTGAATCGCGCTTCCGAGAGCACGCGATCCAGCACATGGTTGGCACGTCTGGCAGGCAGCGAGTCGCCGCGAACGATCTCAACGACTTCGCCTTGCCGACGCCCGACGTGTCGTGGCTGCAGGACTTTGGAACACGGGCATCCGCGACATTCGCCGCTGTGCAGGCAAACAGCACCGAGAACCGCACCCTCGCCGCAACCCGTGACGCGCTCCTCCCGCAGCTCATGTCCGGCCAACTCCGAGTGACAGATGTCGATCGGTTCGTTGACGCGGCCACCGCGACTCCGCTCGAAACCACAGACAAGGATCGATCATGAACCCGACCAGTGACTTTGAGCAGGAACAGAGACAACCCGATGCCGATGCACCAACAGGCGAGGGCTCGCCCGACAAGCAGCGATTGTCACCGCTGCTCATCGGGCTGTCCAGCGCCGCGCTCGTTGTCGGTCTTGCCATCGGCGGCGGGATCGGGTGGGGAATCACCGCGAGCGAACTGCAGCCGCAGCTCGATGCTGCTGAGTCCACGATTCAGAGCCAAGACTCAGAGCTGCTGATCGCCCAAGCCGACCTTGAGACGGCCCAGAAGCGACGTGACGACGCCGAAGCGGAGTACACCACCAAACTCGAAGAGCTCGCCGCGATGGAAGCTGACCTTGCGGAGCGCGAAACAGCCGTGAGTGCAACGGAGAAGGAGATCGCGGCGAATTCGTTCGGCGGCGGCGTACGGCTCGTCGGCACCAACACCGCTGCTGGAGTGTATTCGACCGGCGAAATAGCCTCAGGAATGTGCTACTACGTGTGGAAGACAGGCACGGGATCCGACGCCGGCATCGTTGATAACAACATCGTCAAGTCCGGAACTGCCACAGTCACCCTCAACGACGGCGACGTATTCGAATCGAATGGCTGCGGAACATGGACGAAGCAATGAGCTTCGCCGTCGTCGACTTCGAGATCATCACCACGCGATCCCGCATCACCCAACCAATCCGCCGCAGCGTTGTTGCTGTCCGAACATCCGGAGTGCCAGATGAACGATGAGATCGACCTCCTCGACCACGAGATCGAGCTGATCAGCGACGGCGATGGCGTTGCCGTGATCGGGCCGCCGCTGGCGATCGAGCAGTTCCTCAGCTCACGCGGACTCCAATCGCGCGACCTCGGACTACAGAAGCTCGGCACCAAATTCGGTGCTGCATCAGGCGCTGCGCAGGCGGGCTCTCAGATCGCGGAGCACTCCGGCCGGTGGATCAAGCTGACGAAGGACTCCGCGAAGGCACTGAACGACCTTCCTCCGATGAAGGGCTCGTCGTCTGAGGTCGCTCGTGCCATCGTGACGAAGAATGGCAAGATCAGCGGCATCCTCGAATTCGTTCGCACCCCGGGCGCGATGCTCACGAACCCGGCGCTCCTCGCGGGCGCCGCCGGAATCATGTCACAGATCGCCATGCAGCAGACCATGGACGAGATCACCGACTATCTTGCCGAGATCGACGCAAAGGTCGACGATGTGCTGCGCGCTCAGAAGGATGCGGCGCTCGCCGACATGATCGGCGTCGAGTTCGTCGTCGAAGAGGCGATGACGATCCGTGAGCAGGTCGGATTCGTCTCTCAGACCACATGGTCGAAGGTACAAGCCACGACCTCAACCGTCGCACGCACACAGGCGTATGCACTGCGGCAACTCGATGCCATCGCTGAGAAGCTCGAGCGCACCGCCAAGATGGGCGACCTCGCCGACAACACCAAAGACGCAGAAGGCGTCGTTCAGGAATGGCTCGCTGTGCTCGCCCGCTGCTTCCAACTGCAAGATGCCACCGCGATTCTCGAACTCGATCGTGTACTCGACGATTCACCCGACGACCCCGGCGAGATCGAACGGCACCGCCGGGGGCTGCTCACGGCGCGCAAAAATCGGAAGGCTCTCATCTCACGAACCACAGCCGGACTCATCGCACGTATGGACGCAGCCGCCACGCGCGCGAATACGAAGGTCCTACTCAATCCGCTTGCCTCACGCGATGTCGTGAACGCCAGCAACCACGTCGCAAGCGACGTCATCGAGTTCCATGAGCACCTGGGAATCGAGAGCGACCGCAGCACCGTCGAAGTGAAGCGGTGGCGCGAGGCCGCCGGCGAGCTGGGCGAAGACGTTGTGGAGAACAGCACGGAGGCCGCAGAAGCCGTCGGTCGATTCGCAGGCGAGACGGTCGACAACCTCCGCAGTGGTACGGGCAAACTCCTGTCCGGACTCGGCGAGCGCCTGCTCCGCAAGGACGCCAAGCCGAACGACGGGCACGGAGACGAGTCAGAAACCGTTGTATAAACGTCTTCATCGAAGTATAAAGAAATATAAAGGAGTACAAACGTGGCTTACGTGAACGACAGTCCCTTCCGGGCAGGCTTCGGCAAGACTCCGCCGATGCTGGCAGGACGCGACTCCGTTCTCGACAGCTTCGCCGCGGCGCTTGCTGAAGGCACCTGGAGCACCGAGCGCACAATGCTCATCGAGGGCCTTCGGGGCGTCGGCAAGACCGTGCTCCTGAACGCACTAGAAGACATCGCACGCGAGCGCGGCTGGCTCGTGATCGCCGAGACCGCGACTCCCGGGTTCATGGATCGCATCACGAACAGCCACTTACAACGCGCGATCGACGAGATCGATCCGCCTAAGGAACGGCACATCACCGGCGCCAGCGTCGCTGGAGCCAGCATCACGACCCAGGTCGTTCCCCCGCCGCAGTATCCAGTGACGCTGCGCTCTCAATTGGAGAAGATCACAGAACTGGTCGCCCCTCGCGGAGTGCTGATCACTCTCGATGAAATCAACACCCACTCCATTACCGAACTGGCAGAGTTCGCCGCAGAGCACCAGCACGCGATCCGCAGCGACCTGGAGGTTGCATTCGTCGGCGCTGGGCTGCGCAGCGCGATCAAGGAAGCGCTCAGCCACCGCAGCCTGACATTTCTGCGGCGATCGCTGCGGCCGCCTATCGACTTTCTCGAGTACGACGACGTGATCGACGCGCTCCGCATCCCCATCGTCGACCGAGGACGCACCATCGGATCAGAGGCGCTCGACTACGCGGTCCGCGCGACCCAGGGGTATCCATTCCTTGCGCAACTGATCGGAGATCTCGCTTGGAAGGCATCCCCGAACAACGCCAGCATCTCGCTCGACGACGTCAAGTCCGCGTATCGCCGGGCACGGCGCACGATGGGCCGCAACATCCATGAGCCGTCCCTGAGTGATCTCTCTCACACCGATCTGACCGTGCTGGCACATATGGCCGCGAACGACGGCCCGACAGCGGTGAGTGAGCTTCGAGCCGGGCTTGGAGTCAACCCGCAGTATCTCAACGTGTACCGCCAGCGGCTTATCGACGCGGGCATGATCATTCCCGCCGGCCATGGCAAGGTCGACATAGCGATGCCCTACCTGCGTGAGTATCTCCGTGACCACGTGGTCTCCGACGCCACTACGGACCGCGCACTTCAGCGCCCCAGTTTCCCCGCGCCGCCGGCGCTCGATGAGGAGTGAGCAATCATGACCACCATCTCCGAAGCCGTCTGGGAGCAGAGCGCCCAGAACACGCTCGCCGAACCCCTGGGCTGGCATCCGTTGCACGGCGAGCAGATCTCCCCCGGCTCCGGCGAGCGCGACAGCTGGGACGAGCTGCTCATCCGTCCGCGCCTGCTCGAGGCGCTGCGCCGGCTGAATCCCGGCGTTCCCGCTCACTATCTGAAGCAGGCGGTCGTCGAGATCGCCTCGCCGACCTCGCAGGATGCGATCACCGAGAATCACCGCATCCACCGATACCTCACCAACGGCTACCCGCTCAGCTACATCGATCAGGACGGCATCGAGCAGAACCCCTCGCTGCGTCTGCTCAGCACTGATCCGGCGCAGAATGACTGGCTCACGGTGAACCAGGTCACCATCCGTCAGACGACACCCGGTCACGGAGAGGTGCATCGCCGCTTCGACGTCGTGCTCTACGTGAACGGCATGCCGATCAGCATCATCGAATTGAAGCGGGCCGGAGTCGGCGCAGCATCCGCTCACTCCCAGTTGCAGACCTACCTGCGCGAGTTCCCGATGGCCTTCCGATTCTGCGTCTTCACCCTCGCCAGCGACGGCCTCGAAGCCAAGTACGGCACGCCGTTCACTCCCCTCAACCATTTCTCGCCCTGGAACGTCGACGACGACGGCGTACCTCTGCAACAGCCGCGCATGGAGGGCGACGAAGACGTCCAAGCCCTCGACGACGCCCTCTCGGGCCTCTACAACCAAGAACGTTTCCTTCAGCTCACACGCAACTTCACCGCATTCGATGAGGGCTCCGACGGACTCGTCAAGCGCATCGCCAAGCCGCACCAGTACTTCGCCGTCACCAAGGCCGTCGGCAAGACCGTGCAGGCGGTGGAGACCAACGGCAAGGCAGGCGTCGTCTGGCACACGCAGGGCTCGGGCAAGTCGATGGAGATGGAACTCTACGCCAACCTCGCCGCGCGCCACCACAAGCTCAAGAACCCCACGATCGTCGTCATCACCGACCGCAACGAACTCGACGGGCAGCTGTTCCAGACGTTCGATCAGAGCCTGCTGCTGCCCGAGAAGCCCGTGCAGGTCGCCACTCGCAGCCAGCTCCGCGAAGAACTGCAGGCCCGCAACACCGGCGGCATCTACTTCACGACCCTGCAGAAGTTCGGCCTCAGCAAGGCCGAGAAAGATGCCGGAATCAAGCATCCGCTGCTCAGCGAACGCCGCAACATCATCGTCGTCGTCGATGAAGCGCACCGCAGCCACTACGACGACCTCGACGGGTACGCGCACCACCTGCGCCGCGCGCTCCCCCACGCCACGCTGATCGCGTTCACCGGCACGCCGATCTCATTCGCCGAGCGGAACACGCAAGACGTCTTCGGCGAATACATCGACATCTACGACCTCAGCCGGGCCGTCGACGACGGCGCCACGGTACCTGTCTACTTCGAACCGCGCCTCATCAAAGTCGCTTTCGCCGCAGACGTCTCGCCAGAGGAGATCGACGCCGCGGCCGATGAGTACACGGTCGGACTCGATGAGACCGAGCGCGCCCGGCTCGAAGCATCCGTCGCTGTCGTCAACGCCGTCTACGGCTCACCAGAGCGCATCGACGCCCTCGCAGACGACCTGCTCGACCACTGGGAGAAACGCCGCGCCGCTATGGCGCCGTTCGTCGAGGGTCCGGGCAAGGCTCTCATCGTCGGCGGCACGCGCGAGATCTGCGCCAAGTTGTACGCCGCGATCATCGAACGCCGCCCGGACTGGCACTCCGACGCGCTGGATGCCGGACGCATCAAGGTCGTCTACTCGGGCACCGCCAGCGATCAGCCGCCGATCAGCGATCACGTGCGTCGCGACTCTCAGAACGCGGTCATCAAGGATCGGTTGAAGGACGCTGAGGACGAACTCGAACTCGTGATCGTCAAAGACATGATGCTCACCGGCTTCGACGCGCCGCCATTGCACACGCTCTACCTCGATCGGCCGCTCAAGGGGGCACTGCTCATGCAGACCCTCGCCCGCGTGAACCGTACGTTCCGCGGAAAGCAGGACGGCCTGCTGGTCGCCTATGCGCCGCTGGCAGACAACCTCTCCAAGGCACTGCAGGAATACACCGTCACCGACCAGGAGAACAAGCCGGTCGGACGCGACGTCGAAGAGGCGCAGGAACTCGCCCTCGCCTACCTGGAGCAGATCCGCCCGTTGCTGGCCGGCCACGACTGGCGCAATGATCTGAAGGCGGGAGGGCCGCGCGCAGGCCTTCGGGCGGTGACGAGAGCCACCAGCTTCCTGCGCGAACCCGTCCGCAACCAACCGGACAGCGACGGAGACACCTCGGCGACGACGGCCGTGCGCTTCCGCAAGCTCAGCAGTCAACTCGCCCGCGTCTGGGCTCTCGCCTCCGGCGGAAGCACGCTCACAGACGTGCGCGATGAGATCGCCTTCTACGAAGAGGTGCGCATCTGGATGGCGAAGTTCGACGCGCAGGATCGTCAGGCGCGCGACGAACCGATTCCCGACGACATCCAGCGCCTGCTCGGCGTTCTCATCGCAGAGTCGACCGAGACGGGCGATGTCATCGACATCTACGAGGCCGCCGGGATGCCACGTCTCTCGCTCGACGACCTCACGCCGAAGTTCGTCGAAGAGGTGCAGCACGCCCGCAACCCCCAACTGGCGATCGAGGCGCTCCGCGCCGCACTCATCGATGAGAGCCTCGCCGTGTCGCGGGGCAACCTGGTACGCCAGCGCGCGTTCTCCGAGCGGATCGCCGAGATCATGTTCCGCTACACGAACCAGCAGCTGACCTCCGCCGAGGTCATCGCCGAACTGGTGGAGCTGGCGAAGGAGGTGGCAGCCGAAGCATCCCGGGGCCAGCACTTCACGCCGGCGCTGTCGAACGACGAACTCGCCTTCTACGATGCGGTCGCGACCAACGAATCGGCGGTCGACGTGCACGGAGAGGACACCCTCGCGAAGATCGCGCGTGAACTCGTCGCGGTCATGCGCCGCGACGTGCGCACCGACTGGACCGTCCGCGACGACGTGCGGGCCAAGCTGCGCTCATCGATCAAGCGACTGCTGGTGAAGTACAAGTACCCGCCGGACAAGCAGCCTGCCGCCATCGGGCTCGTGATGGACCAGATGGAGGCGATGGCACCGCGGTACGCAGCCGAACGCGGCTGAGCCGATCGGCCTATCCGGCCCGGTACACCTCGAGGATCGTCGGGGCGTCATCCGGTCGCTCGAGAACGATGATCTCGTCGCCGGCCTCGATGCGCCCGTTCTTGACGACGCGCAAATAGGGGCCGAGTCGTCCCGCGGCAGAGAAGCGCTTGACCCAGCCGCGCTCGTCGTCACCGCCTACCCAGCGCGCGAAAGTCTGGCAGGGTGTGCGTGGCATGGTCACTTCGACAACCACAGCCCCGCCGATCTGCCATTGCTCGCCGATGCGTGCCGCGTTCACGTCCAGACCCTCGACACGCAAGTTCTCACCGAACCATCCCGGCGGCAGCTCACGCCCGAGTTCGTTCGCCCAGTACGCGGCGTCCGCCTGCGAATACGCGTACACCGCTTTATCGAGACCACCGTGGTTCTTGCGGTCCGCCTGCACGTCGGCGTATACCCCGTACGCGCCGACACGGACCGGACCCGTCACCGGACGCTTGTCGATCGCCGTCGACCCGACGGCACCGGCGTCTGGTCGCAACTGGTGCACGGCACAGACAGCGACCAGGCTCGCACCGCTCATCGACCCGACATCCCGTCGACATAGGCCATGAAGGCAGGGTCACCCATCATCGGAATCATGATGCAGATCGACACGATCAGCATGGTCGCAGCGGCACCGACGAGCGGCACCCACCAAGTGAGCTTTCCGGTGCGCAGGCGGCGCAGCGAAAGCCATGCCGTGATCACCCAGCCCACGACAAGGAGGATCGCAGCGGTCGTGCCCCACAGCTTGCCCTGAGCGAAGTTCGTGAACTCGCCCTCGACGCCGAGGATCCGCATGCTCTCGTTCATCACGGTCGGCAGGTCGAGGTACGACAGACCCGTCATGACGACGTTGACGAGGCCGTAGGCCAGCAGGGCGATCGTGACGATCCGGTCCCACGGGCGCGCCTTCGCGATCGAAGGAGCGGGCGCGGGCTGCGCCGGCTGCTCGATCGATGGGGCGGCAGGCACAGCATCCGCCGGAGGAAGCCCCGCGAGGCGCCGTTGCTCGTCCGGAGTCGCATATTCGCCGTACTGGGGCCGCTGATCGGTCATCCCGACATGCTAACCGGCTCATCGTTGAACGGATCGCAGAAACGGTTCCGCAGTCGCACGACGCAGAGAGACAGCCACAGAGATCTCGACGGCCCCTGAGGAGTGGGGACTCCTCGGGGGCCGCTGAAGCGGAACGCTGGGGACGCTCTCGCCTCAAGATGAAGCTGCGCTGGGGACGCACCCTCCATCTGCAGCACCGTGATACGTGTGCTGCACGACAAGCCTAAGACAACTGTGGCGACGAGCGCGCGGGGTTGTCGTTCAGGAGGTGGTCGAATCCGCTGTCGCGCGGCCACCGAGTGCACGCGCGTCGCGCTGCCCGGAGGAGTCCTGGCGCAGTTCCTTGGGAAGCGAGAAAATGAGATCTTCCTCGGCGGTGCGGACTTCCTCGACGTCGCCGTAGCCCGCCGCGGCGAGCGTCTCGAGGACTTCCCGCACGAGGACCTCGGGGACGGAAGCGCCGCTCGTCACGCCGACCGTCGCGACGCCGTCGAGCCACTCCTGCTTGATCTCTTCGGCGTAATCCACCCGGTACGCGGCCTTGGCGCCGTACTCCAGCGCCACCTCGACCAGACGAACGCTGTTGGACGAGTTCGACGAACCGACGACGATCACGAGTTCAGCGTCGACGGCGACCTTCTTGATCGCGACCTGACGGTTCTGGGTGGCGTAGCAGATGTCGTCGGATGGCGGCGCCTGCAGATCGGGGAAGCGCAGACGCAGCCTGTTGACGGTCTCCATCGTCTCGTCGACCGAAAGCGTGGTCTGCGAGAGCCAGACGACCTTCGACGGGTCCTTGACCACGACGGTGTCAGCCTCTTCCGGCGAGTTGACGATGGTCACTCGCTCCGGTGCGTGACCGGCCGTACCCTCGACCTCTTCGTGTCCCTCGTGGCCGATGAGCAGGATCTCGAAATCGTCGCGCGCGAAACGCACGGCCTCACGGTGCACCTTGGTCACCAGAGGGCAGGTCGCGTCGATCGCGAGCAGGCCCCGATCGGATGCCGCCTCCACGACCGCAGGAGAGACACCGTGCGCGCTGAACACGACATGCGCGCCGGACGGCACCTCGTCGACCTCTTCGACGAAGATCGCGCCCTTCTCTTCGAGCTCGGTGACCACATGGATGTTGTGCACGATCTGCTTGCGCACGTAGACGGGTGCGCCGTAGCGCTCGAGCGCCTTCTCGACCGCGACGACGGCACGATCGACGCCGGCGCAGTAACCACGGGGAGCGGCGAGCAGAACCCGCTTGTGTCCGTCCACCGGGTTATCCTGAAGCCGCGTCGCCCGCGATCGAGGGATGCGGGGAACGGGAAGATGTACGGTGGCCTGGCTCACCCTTCGATCCTACCTTCGAACGGTCGTGCCGGGCCTGGACGGGCACTCAGACGCATGAGCACGGAAGGGGCCAGATGACGGTCTTCGAAGCGACACCGGCGAAGGGCGAGGCTCCCGCGGCGGATGCCGTGGCTCCGCGCGACTCGACCTCGGACACCCCGACGTCCGTCGCCCGGTTGAACGGCACGATCCGCGATTTCATCGCACGGTGGAACGTCGTGTGGGTCGAGGGCGAGATCACTTCCTGGAACGTGCGCGGCGGCAACGTGTTCGCCCGCCTCAAGGACACCCTCTCCGACGCGCAGATCTCGATCCGCATCTGGTCGAGCGTGCGTGGACGCATCCCCGCCGATCTCGGCATCGGCGACCATGTCGTCGCGGCGGTCAAGGCAGACTACTTCGTCAAGGCCGGCGACTTCAGCTTCACCGTGTCATCCATGAAGCACGTCGGTCTCGGCGACCAGCTCGAGCGCCTCGAGAAGCTGCGCGCACAGCTGCGCCAGGAGGGGCTGTTCGATCCGTCCCGCAAGAAACCTCTGCCCTTCCTCCCGCACGTGATCGGTCTCATCACCGGCGAGCGCTCGGATGCCGAGAAGGATGTGCATCGCAACTCGGAGCTGCGCTGGCCGCAGGTGCGCTTCCGCACCGAGTACGCCGCTGTGCAGGGCGATCGCTGCGTGCCGGAGACCCTGGCCGCGCTGGCGACGCTCGACGCCGACCCGGACGTCGACGTGATCATCATCGCTCGCGGCGGCGGCGACCCGCAGACCCTGCTCGGATTCAGCGACGAGCGCCTCGTGCGGGCGGTTGCCGCGGCATCCACCCCCGTCGTCTCCGCCATCGGACACGAGAACGACCATCCTCTTCTCGACGACGTCGCCGACCTCCGCGCCTCGACGCCGACGGATGCCGCGAAACGTGTCGTCCCCGACGTCGGAGAGCAGCGCGCCCTCATCGGCCAGCTGCGCTCACGCGCCACGACGCGACTCACGCAGCGCATCTCGCACGACATCCAGCAGCTCGATCAGTTGCGCAGCCGACCGGTGCTGCGCTCACCCGACCCGATCGTCGAAAGCCGCGCGCAGGAGATCTGGCTGCAGGTCTCGCGCGGACGCGACACCATCACCCGCCGGCTCGACACCGCCGCACGCAAGACGACCGAATTGCGTGCTTCGCTGCGTGCCCTCTCGCCCGCCGCGACGCTGGCGCGGGGCTACGCGATCGCGCACCTCGACGGCGGTGTGATCCTGCGCGATGCGGCGGATGCTCCGGCCGGAGCATCGTTGACCATCACGGTCGACCGCGGATCGGTCGCCGCCCGCTCCGAGGGCGAGATCGCGGAAGCGGAGTGATGAGCGTGCTGGACGTAGGATGGAAACCGTGACTGCGCCGACCGACTCCCCTGTCGAGACCCTGTCGTTCGAGGCCGCTCGCGACGAACTCGTGCGCGTGGTCGCCGAACTCGAGCAGGGCGCCCCGACCCTCGAGCACTCCCTCGCTCTCTGGGAGCGTGGCGAGGCGCTCGCCGCACGCTGCGAGGAGTGGCTGCTGGGCGCGAAGCGCCGTCTCGATGAGGCCCGTGCCGCGGCATCCGATTCCCCCTCGAGGGAAGAATCGTGAGCAAGAACCCTCCGATCGTCGCCGAGCTCGGACGCCCCGAGACGCCGGAGGAGACCGCGGCCCGCAAGGCGGAGTTCAGCAAGAGCTACCGCGCGAGCCAGAACTTCCGCAACCTCGTCGCCGCACTCCTCATCACCCTTGCCGTGGTCGCGGTCGTCATCTTCGCGGTTCCGCGAGGAGAACGGGCGTCAGAGCCGACGGTGGACGTCGCCGCGATCGCCGCTGATGTCGAGACGACCATGGGCAGCCCCGCCCTCGTGCCAGAGCCGGACGACTTCTGGCGGGTGAACGCGGCCGAGCTGCAGGGCGGCGCGACCGTCGTATGGAACATCACGCTGGCACCCGCCGCCGAGGACGAGCGCGGTTTCATCCGCGTGGCACAGGCGTTCGATGACGATTCCTCGTGGGCGCCTCAGATGCTGAGCGGCACCGCCGCCACCGACACGACGCGGATCGGCGGGCTGGACTGGGACGTGTACGAACTCGGCGGCGACACCGACGACAACGTGTCGTACGCCATCGGCACCCAGGCCGGCGACGACTACATCCTGCTGTACGGCTCGCGTTCGGCCGATTCGACGGCCGAGCTCGCGGAGTCGCTCATCCCCCAGATCAACGTCATCGCGGAGGCCTCATGACGACGCTCACCCCCACAGCAGCCTGGCAGCAGATGCTCGACGGCAACCGTCGATTCGTGAACGGTGAGCCGCGGCATCCGAATCAGGATGTCGAGCGACGTCACGACCTGGCCCATCAGCAGAATCCGGTCGCCACATTGTTCGGATGCTCGGACTCGCGCCTGGCTGCGGAGATCATCTTCGATCTCGGCCTCGGCGACCTGTTCGTGGTGCGCAACGCCGGACAGGTGATCGGCGAGTCGATCGTCGGGAGCCTCGAGTACGCCGTCGAGATCCTCAAGGTGCCGCTGATCGTCGTCCTCGCGCACGACGAGTGCGGTGCCGTGCGCGCAGCGATCGAGGGCACCGCGATCGACGCCGACCCGCTGCCGCCGCACATCTGGAAGCTCATCGCGCCGATCATCCCCGCCGCCCGCAAGGTGCTGGCTCAGAACGGCGGCACATCTCCCGCCGACATCGATGCCGAGCGGGTCGGACGCGAGCACCTGCGCAACACGGTGGCGAACCTGCTGCAGTCGTCCGAGCTGATCAGCGACGCGGTCGCCGAGGGCCGGCTGGGCATCGTGGGCGCCAACTACCGTCTTGCCGAGGGCACGGCCGTGCCCGCCATCTCAGTAGGAATCAACACCGGGGTCGAGGACGTCCCCGCAACCAAGGAGGGATCGCAGTGACCGACACTCACCAGCGCAGCGGCGAAGAATCGCAGGGCTACCGCATCGAGCACGACACCATGGGCGAGGTCCGTGTGCCAGTGAACGCACTGTACGGTGCGCAGACGCAGCGTGCAGTGGAGAACTTCCCGATCTCGGGCAAGGGCCTGGAGCCGGCGCAGATCGCCGCCCTCGCGCGCATCAAGAAGGCGGCGGCGCTCGCGAACAAGGAGCTCGGCACCCTCGACGGCGCCATCGCGGATGCCATCGCCGCTGCCGCCGACCGCGTGGCCTCTGGCGCGCACGACGACGAGTTCCCGGTCGACACCTACCAGACCGGTTCGGGCACCTCGTCGAACATGAACATGAACGAGGTGCTGGCGTCCATCGCCTCCAGCATCCTCGGCTCGGCTGTGCACCCGAACGACCACGTGAACGCGTCGCAGTCGTCGAACGATGTGTTCCCCACCTCCGTGCACATCGCCGTCACCCAGGCGCTCATCGACACGCTGATCCCGTCGCTGCACCACCTCGCCGTCGCCCTCGAGGCGAAGGCCGATCTGTGGAAGGATGCCGTGAAGTCGGGCCGCACGCACCTCATGGACGCGACGCCCGTCACCCTCGGCCAAGAGTTCGGCGGCTACGCCCGCCAGATCCGCCTCGGCATCGAGCGCGTGCAGTCCGCTCTCCCCCGCGTCGCCGAGGTGCCGCTTGGCGGAACGGCCGTCGGCACCGGCATCAACACGCCGCTCGGCTTCCCGCAGAAGGTCATCGCGCTGCTCGCGGAGGAGACCGAGCTGCCGATCACCGAGGCGAAGGACCACTTCGAGGCTCAGGCCAACCGCGACGGCCTGGTTGAGGCATCCGGCGCTCTTCGCACGATCGCGGTGTCGCTGACGAAGATCAACAACGACCTGCGCTGGATGGGCTCCGGCCCGAACACCGGCCTCGGCGAGATCCACATCCCGGATCTGCAGCCCGGCTCGTCGATCATGCCCGGCAAGGTCAACCCGGTCATCCCGGAGGCCGTGCTGATGGTCTGCGCCCGCGTGATCGGCAACGACGCGACCGTGGCATGGGCGGGAGCATCCGGAGCGTTCGAGCTGAACGTCGCGATCCCCGTCATGGGCACGGCGCTGCTGGAGTCGATCCGTCTGCTGTCCAACGCCTCACGCGTGCTGGCCGACAAGACGATCGACGGTTTGAAGGCGAACACCGAGCGTGCGGCCGCGTTCGCCGGGATGTCGCCGTCGATCGTGACGCCGTTGAACAAGCTCATCGGCTACGAGGCAGCGGCGAAGATCGCCAAGCACGCCGTCGCCCAGGGCGTCACGGTGCGCGATGCCGTGATCGACCTCGGCTACGTCGAGCGCGGCGAGCTGACGCTGGAGCAGCTCGACGAGAAGCTCGACCTGCTCTCGATGACCCACCCGGGCTGAGTCCGGGTCACCTGTTCCACCTGTCGGAGCCTGTTGCGCCCGTCGGAGGTTTTGTCGAAAATCCTCCGACACCTGCAACAGGCTCCGCCGTGTGTAACATCCCGGCATCCGTTATCGATCACGATCGCCCGGTCGCCGACGGCAGGCAGCGGCTCGCCCTCGCGCTCGTACCCTACGACGAGTGAGGTCGTTGACGTCTTCTCGCCGCTGAGGATCGCCCCGACGAGCTGGTCGCGAAGCGGGCCGGGAAATGCGTACTCGGATACCGGCAGGTCGGTTTCAGGCATCCGCTCAGCTTACCCACGGATGCTGGCCTCCACGCGTGTCGCGGCCGCCGGAGTGTGTTGCACTTGTCGGATCATTTCGGCCGATTCCTCCTACGGGTGTCACACTCTCCGACGCATGCAACGCGCCCACTCTTCCTCCACATTCCGGTTCTCGTCGATCAACGGTGGATAGCCTCACCCAAGCGCTTGGACGCACCATCGTAGAAGCATGCTCGATCCATCGCAGACCATCGAACGCCTTGGCGGTATCGCACGAGGCTCTCATCTACAGCGCCTCGGCCTCACCCGTACGCAATTGTCACGCGCTGTTCGCGCAGGAAAGGTTCAGCGAGTGCGCCCCGGCGTCTTCGCCACGCGCGACCTCAACGGCGACATTCGCACGGCCGCGACGCATGGCGGGGCGCTTACCTGCGCTTCCGCGCTGCGCGCTCATGAAGTCTGGGTGCTTCCCGATGACGACGGACTCCACGTCTGGATGGGACCGAGCGGTCGCGTGCACAACCATGCTGACTGCTCATGCACCAGCCACTTCTACACTGGTACGCCGCCATTCGGGTATGCCTCGATCGAGACGTCGCTGCTGCATCTGCGGCGTTGCGCCGGCGACGAGGCGTTCTTCGCCGCATACGAATCCGCGCTTCGGCTGAAACTGCTGCGGAGGGCTGCTCGACAACGCCTAATTGCAGCACTGCCAGCATCCGCTCGTTGGCTCGTCGACATCGCCCGAACCAACGCCGACAGTGGTCTCGAATCTCTGCTGCGGCTGCGTCTGCATCTTCTCGGCATCCGACTCGACTGTCAGGTCGAGATCAGCGGTGTCGGGATAGTCGACTTCGTCATCGGCGGACGTCTCATCTTGGAGGCCGACGGCAAGGTGAACCACGACGGCAAGATGCGCCACAAGGATCTGGTGCGGGATGCTGCCGCCTCCGCGCGCGGGTATGAGACTCTGCGATTCGACTACGCGCAAGTTCTGTACGACTGGCCCACTGTGCAAGCGGCCATCATCGGTGCGCTGCGCCGTCTGCGTGAATACGCCTGATGCGGCAATCCGCTGTTACATCTGAAGGAGACTGTCACACCTGTCGGACACTTTCGCCGGAAAGCTACGACAGGTGCAACACCCTCCGACAGGTGCAACATGGCCCAACCATCGACTTTCAGTTGAGCTCCCCGCCCTCCAGCAGCTCCGTGACGAGCGCCGCGATGGCCGAGCGCTCCGAGCGCATCAGCGTCACGTGCGCGAACAGGTCGTGGCCCTTCAGCGTCTCGATCACCGAGGCGATGCCGTCGTGGCGGCCGACGCGCAGGTTGTCGCGCTGTCCGACGTCATGTGTGAGCACCACCCGGGAGTTCTGACCCATCCGGCTCAGCACCGTCAGCAGCACGTTGCGCTCCAGCGACTGCGCCTCGTCGACGATCACGAAGGCGTCGTGCAGCGAGCGGCCGCGGATGTGCGTGAGCGGGAGGACTTCGAGGATGCCGCGCTCGACGACCTCTTCCATGACGTTGCCCGAGACCACCGAGCCGAGGGTGTCGAAGACCGCCTGACCCCACGGGCCCATCTTCTCGCCCTGGTCGCCTGGCAGGTATCCGAGCTCCTGCCCGCCGACCGCGAACAGCGGGCGGAACACGATGATCTTCTTCTGCTGCTGCCGCTCGAGCACCGCTTCCAGCCCGGCGCACAGTGCCAGGGCCGACTTGCCCGTCCCTGCGCGACCTCCGAGCGAGACGATCCCCACATCGGGGTCGGTGAGCAGGTCGATCGCGATGCGCTGCTCAGCGGAGCGGCCGTGCATCCCGAACAGCTCGCGATCACCGCGCACCAGCTTGTATTCGCCGTCGCCGCTGATGCGTCCCAGTGCCGATCCGCGCTCGGAGTGGATGATGAGACCCGTGTTGACCGGAAGCCCTCGGGCCGCCTCGCTGATGCCGACCTCGCTCTCGTACAGGTCGCTGATCTCGTCGCCTGAGAGGTCGAGGTTCGCGATACCGGTCCAGCCGGAGTCCACGGCCTGCTCGGCGAGATACTCCTCGGCCGAGATTCCGAGAGAGGCGGCCTTGACCCGCATCGGCAGGTCCTTGGAGACGATCGTGACTTCCTGCCCGTCGTCTGCCAGGTGCATGGCCACCGCGAGGATGCGGCTGTCGTTGTCGCCGAGGCGGATGCCGCTGGGCAGCACCGATCCGTCGGTGTTGTTCAGCTCGACGCGCAGCGTGCCGCCTTCGCCGATGGGCACGGGGAAGTCGAGTCGTCCGTGCTCGATTCGCAGCTCATCCAGGTGCCGGAGCGCCTGCCGCGCGAAGTAGCCGATCTCCGGATCGTGACGTTTGCCCTCGAGCTCCGTGATCACGACGACCGGAAGAACGATCGAGTGCTCTGCGAAGCGGAAGAACGCCTGCGGATCCGACAGCAGCACCGAAGTGTCGAGCACATAGGTGCGAACGTCCTGATCCGACTTCCCTGAGGATGCCCGACGCGAGGACTGACGGGTGGACTGCTGTGCTGTACGTGTGGTCACGACCCACTCCCGACCCGGGATGTTTCCCGGCTATGCCACGAGTCGACCAGGGGGCCACGAGTCGCGATCCGAAGGCCGACCCGAACGGGCACCGTGCCCGATGCCTAGAACGTACGACCGGCCCGCCGACCCGCGTGCGCGACACGCCCGCGCGGCATATTAAGCGCAGGTGAACTCTCGCGCCTATGCCCCGAGAGTCCCGATCGCGTCATCGAGCATGCGCAGCGTCTCATCGCCCGTACCCGCGTGCGCCGCGAGACGAACGGTCGTACCACGGGTCGTGGCGACGATCCCCGCGTTCGTGAGTGCAGCGGAGAGCGCGGCCGGCTCTTCGGGCGCGAGCGTGACGATACCGGCGCGCTTGCTCTTCGTGCGCGGTGTGAGCACTGGGATGCCGTGACGGTCGGCGATCTCGAATATGCGGTCGACGCATCCGCTGATCGCGTCGTCGATCGCTGCCACCCCGGCATCACGCACGTCGCGCAGGCCGATCGCCAGGCGGGCGACGGCGAGCTGATCGGGACTGTTGACCGCATACGCACGAGCGGATGCTGCGGGCGCCGGCAGTTCGTCGACGGGAAGCCCACCCTCCACGCCGGCGAAGCCCGACAGCACGGGGGCGATGCGCTCCCTCGCCTTTGCCGAGAACGAGGTGAAGCCGGTGCCGCGCGCGGCACGCAGCCACTTGTAGCCGTGCCCTGCCACGACGTCGGCGACGGAGTAGTCGTCGTCCACGACGCCGAACGACTGCACGGCGTCGACGATCAGCAGGCGGTCCGGGCCGAGCACGTCGCGGAGTGCTGCGAGATCGACGCGGTAGCCGGTGCGGAAGTCGACGTGGCTGACCGCGAGCGCGGTCACGTCGTCGTCGAGCGCCTCGGCCACGGCATCCGGGGTCACGAAGGTGTGTTCGGGCTCGATCCAGCGCGGAGTGAGCTCGCCCGCCGATGCCTGCGCGGCCCGTTCGAGAGTCATGCTGATGCTCGGGAACTCCGCCGACGAGGCGATGACCGTGCCCTTGAGCCCGTAGAACGCGTGCATGAGGCCGTGGGTCGACGATGGCTGCAGCGTCACCGTCTCGGCGTCTGCGTCGAGCAGTTCGGCGGCGATCTCACGAGCCTCACCGAACCGCTCACTGACGAGTGCCAGCGATGACGGACGTCCGCTGCCCAGCAGATCGGCGTCCGCGAACACCTCGGCGCGCACGGTCGGCGAAATCGGCCCGAATGCCGCCCAGTTCAGATAGCCAGGGTCGCCGTCGAAGGTTGCGACGTGGTCGTCGAGAGTGCTCACCAGAGGATTCTCCCACGTGGGCGACGCTTCGACAGGCTCAGCGAGCGAGACAAGCTCAGCGAGCGAGACAAGCTCAGCGAGCGAGACAGCTCAGCGAGCGAGACAGCTCAGCGAGCGCGACAGCTCAGCGAGAGCGACGGCTCAGCGAGCGAGACAAGCTCAGCGAGCGAGACAAGCTCAGCGAGCGAGACAAGCTCAGCGAGCGAGACAAGCTCAGCGAGCGCGACGCTCAGCGTCCGAAGCGCCGATCCCGGTCGACGTAGTCGCGGATAGCCCGCAGGAAGTCGACCTGGCGCAGGTCCGGTCCCAGTGCTTCCACGAAGTAGAACTCGCTGTGCGCGCTCTGCCAGAGCAGGAAGTCGCTGAGTCGCTGCTCGCCGCTCGTGCGGATGACGAGATCCGGATCGGGCTGGCCGCCGGTGTAGAGGTGCTCGCCGATCATCTCGGGCGTGAGGTGTGCTGCGAGATCCTCCATGGTTCCGCCTGACGCGTCGTGCTCGGCGATGATCGAGCGCACGGCGTCGACGATCTCGTTGCGCCCGCCGTAGCCCACTGCGAGGTTCACGTGCAGACCCGAATGCCCGGTGGTGCGCTCCTCCGCGTCGCGCAGCACGCGTGCCAGTTCGTCGGGAAGGATGTCGGAGCGGCCGACGTGCTTGACCCGCCAGTCGCCGTTCTGAGCGAGCGACTCCGCGAGCTCGGCGATGATCTCGATGAGATCGGCGATCTCCTTGGAGTCGCGCTTTCGCAGGTTGTCGCTGGAGAGCAGATACAGCGAGACGACGCGAACTCCGATGTCGTCGCACCAGCCGAGGAACTCCCGCATCTTGGCCGCGCCGGCGCGATGGCCGTCGGCGGGAGAATCGAGACCCAGTTGACGCGCCCAACGACGGTTGCCGTCGATCATCATCGCGACGTGATGCGGGACGGATGCCGGATCCAGCTGTCGCCGGAGCCTCTTGCCGTACAGCCGGTACAGCGGCCCCCGGCCCTCGCTCGTGCGTGCATTCACCTGCCTACGTTATCGCGTCGAGGCAACGATGCCCTGTGCGGCCGCGACGATCGCATGTACATCTGACGGCATGGACCGCGGCTTAGAGTGAGCACGTGAGCACTTCAGACGCCGACGCGATACCGGTTCCAGAGCTTCCGCTGCTCGACGCTGCGAAGGCGGACGCGGATGTCGAGATCAAGCCGACCTGGCGCGGATGGCTGCACGCCGCGACGTTCCCGGTGGCGATCGCCGCGGGCATCGTGCTGATCGTGCTGTCCGAAGGCGCGCCTGCGAAGTGGGCCGCCGCCGTCTTCATGGCGAGCTCGCTGCTGCTGTTCGGCAACTCCGCCCTGTATCACCGCATCAATTGGGGCCCCAGGACCAAACTGATACTCAAGCGCATCGATCATGCCAACATCCTGCTGCTGATCGCGGGCACCTACACGCCGCTCGCGGTCAACGCGCTCGTGCCGGAGAAGGGCACGCTGCTGCTCATCCTGGTCTGGAGCGGCGCGGTCCTCGGGATCCTGTTCCGGGTGTTCTGGATCAACGCACCGCGCTGGCTGTACGTCGCCCTCTACCTCGTGCTCGGCTGGGCCGCTGTCATGTACATGGTCGACCTGCTGAACGCGAATGTCGCGATGATGGTGCTGGTCTGCGTGGGAGGGCTGCTCTACACCGGCGGCGCGATCGTCTACGCGTTGAAGAAGCCGAACCCTTGGCCGGGCCACTTCGGATTCCACGAGATCTTCCACCTGTGCACCGTGCTCGCGTTCCTGTGCCACTGGACCGCGTGCCTGCTGATCTCGATGGCGCCGTACGCGCCGTCCCTCGGCCTGCCGGGCTGATAGTAGTAGAACGCACCCTGAACGACGAAGGAGATCCCCATGGCCGATGTCGAGAGCTTCACCCTCGATCACACCGCTGTCCGGGAGGGCTGCACACCATCGAGCACGTCCTCGCCGGCCTGCTGCGCGACCACCTCGAGGGCGTCATCGACATCTCCCCGTTCGGATGCCGCACGGGCTTCCACCTGATCACCTGGGGCGAGCCGAGCGTCGCGGCGGTCGTGGCGGCCGTCCGCGTGGGGCTCACCGCGATCGCCGAGGACATCACCTGGGACGACGTCCCCGGCGTCGACGCGATCAGCTGCGGCAACTACCGGGATCACAGCCTGCACAGCGCGCGGGAGTGGTCCAGGCACATCCTCGAACAGGGCATCAGCCTTGACGCTTTCGAGCGCGTGGGAGTGTGATGTTCGGCGAGCTCAGCGCCGTGGATCGTCCTTCTCGGATGCTTCGTCGCCGTTCTCGTGCGCAGGGGCGGCGGTGCCGGCATCCGGGGTCCGCGCTTCCCGGCCTGCGGCCTCTTCCGCATCGAGCTCCTCGCGCACCTCTTCTCGATAGCGCACACGGCGCACGCGACGGTTCATGTCCCAGATGAGCAGCACCACGGCGATCACGACGATCACGGTCACGAGGAATCCGGCGGGGCCCGGTGTGACGGCGTTCGGGTCGACGGTCATCGTCGGCGTCGGAATCGGGGTCTCAGTTCCGAACTGCACGAGCATGTGTACGCCTTTCCTTCGCAGGTCGCATAACCTGGAACCACAAGCCTAACTATCGAAAGCACCTACCAGTGACGACTGCCCTCGAGCTCGATGAACGATATGGCCGCCGACGCCGCTCGCGCGCTTCGTGGATCATCGGCGGTGCGGTCGCCGTGGTGGTGATCATCATCGCCTCATGGGTGACAGTCTCGCAGTCGATCGACACGGTCGACGCCGACGACTTGAGCTTCGAACTCGTCGATGAGCGCACTGTCACGGTGCGCTTCCAGGTCACCACCCCTCAGGGTCGGGATATGGCCTGCGCGGTCGAGGCGCTCGATGAGGAGTTCGGCGTCGTCGGCTGGAAGATCGTCCAGATTCCCGCCGCAGACACTCCCATGCAGCAATTGACGGCGACCGTACCGACCGTCGCACAAGCCACGACAGGTTTGGTGAACTCCTGCTGGCCCTTATAGACTCCCCTGATACGACCGACGCCCTGGCCACTTGCCGGGGCGTCTGGCATATCCCCACCGCCCTGACGGGCGTTCGACAACACCGCCCTGAAGGGCGTTCGACAAAGGAGCACGCTGTGTCCACAGACGCTCAGGTACCCTTCCTCACTCAAGAGGCATATGACCGGCTCGTCGCTGAGCTCGAGGCCCTGTCCACGACGGGTCGCGACGAGATCGCGAAGCGCATCGAAGCCGCCCGCGAAGAAGGCGACCTCAAGGAGAACGGCGGATATCACGCCGCGAAGGACGAGCAGGGCAAGCAGGAGGCGCGCATCCGCACGCTCGAACAGCTCCTGAAGACCGCGAAGGTCGGCGAGGCCGTGGTCAGCCGCGGCATCGTCGAGCCCGGCACCGTCGTCACGGCACTCGTCGCCGGCGGCGAAGAGGTCTTCCTGCTCGGCAGCCGCGAGATCGCGGCATCCGGGAGCGACGTCGACGTCTACAGCGAGGCGAGCCCGCTCGGCCAGGCCATCCTCGGCCTGAAGGTCGGGGAGAAGACCTCGTACGAAGCGCCGAACGGCAAATCGATCTCGGTCGAGGTCACGAACGTCGAGACCTACGCCGGCTGAGTCCGACCCACAGACGCAGAACCGCGCCGGGACAGTGCAGCGATGCTGCTGTCTCGGCGCGGTTCTTCCGTTCCGCGATCAGTCGGGAACGACCATCGGGTCGTAGCCGGCCTGGCGGAGCGTGTCGAGTGTGAGCTCGGTGTGCTCCGCTCCCCTGGTCTCGATGCTCATCTGCAGGATGACTTCGCTGATCTGCAGTCCCTGGCCGTGCCTGGTGTGCATGACCTCCATGACATTCGCGCCGGCCTGCGAGACGAGCTCGGAGACCCTGGCGAGCTGACCGGGGCGGTCGGGCAGCGGGATGCGGATGGTCAGATAGCGACCGGATGCCGCGAGCCCGTGCGACACGACGCGCTGGAGCAGCAGCGGGTCGATGTTGCCACCGGAGAGCACGGCCATGGTCTTGCCGGTGCCGGACACCTTGCCTGCGAGGATGGCGGCCACGCCGACGGCGCCCGCGGGCTCGACGACGACCTTCGCCTGCTCGAGCAGGATGAGGATCGCACGAGCGATGTCGTCGTCCGTGACGGTGACGACCTCGTCGACCAGGTCCTTGATGATCTCGAAGGGCACGGCCCCGGGCTTCGCGACGAGGATGCCGTCTGCGATGGTCGGATGCGTCTCGATCTCGACAGGATGGCCCTCGGCCAGCGAAAGCGGCATAGCGGCGGCGTTCTCGGCCTGCACTCCGATCACCCGCACGGTGCGTCCGGCCCGTGCTGCCGCAGCCTTCGCGGCGGCGGCCACACCGGCGATGAGTCCTCCGCCGCCGATGCCGACGAGGATCGTGTCGACATCAGGAGCATCCGCGATCAGTTCGAGCCCGAGGGTTCCCTGACCGATCACCACGTCGCGGTGATCGAAGGGGTGGATCATCACCGCCCCTGTACGCTCCGCGAACTCCGCCGCGAGCCGCAGCGACGTCGCGACGGTCTCGCCTTCCAGCACGACCTCGGCTCCATACCCCCGGGTGGCGAGCAGCTTGGGCACAGGCACGCCGAGTGGCATGAAGATCGTCGCGGGGATGCCGAGCGCCTGCGCGGCGAGCGCGACGCCCTGCGCGTGGTTGCCCGCGGATGCCGCCACCACACCGCGCGCGCGCTCTTCGGCCGTGAGCTTCGACAGACGGTACGCGGCACCACGGATCTTGAACGAACCGGTGCGCTGCAGGTTCTCCATCTTCAGCACGACGGACTCACCGAGGATGTCGGACAGCGCCCTGGACGGCAGGGTCGGCGTGTGCGAGATCACTCGCTCCAGCCCCCGTGCGGCTTCCTCGAACTCGCCCAGACTGGGGACTGCACTCATGTATTCCTCCGACGCCGCTCGAGCGGCACTGTACTCCAGATCAGGTCACCAGTGGGCCTGCCGCCGGTCTTCCACGAGCCGCTGCTGAGCGTCACCGCGACGACGTTCACGAAGGCTGCCAGCGGCACTGCGAACAGTGCACCGGGAATGCCGGCGATCATCGACCCACCGGCGACCACCAGAACGACGGCGAGCGGATGCACCTTGACCGCGGATCCCATCAGGATCGGCTGCAGGATGTGGCCCTCGACCTGCTGGACACCGATCACGACGACCAGCATCCAGAACGCGTTCAGCGGATCGTTGTACACAAGCGCGAGGAACACCGCCACGGCACCGGTGGCGACCGCACCGACGATCGGAATGAACGCACCGAGGAAGACGAGCACGGCGACCGGGATCGCGAGCGGGACACCGAGCAGGAAGGCGCCGATGCCGATGCCGATCGAGTCGATCGTCGCGACCAGCAACTGGGTCTTCGCGAAACTGACGACCGTTCGCCAGCCGTTGCGCGCCGCGGCGTCGACGGCGGGTCGCGCATCGCGAGGGAAGAGCATCGTCGTCCAGCGCCAGATGCCGCCGCCGTCGGCGAGCAGGCAGATCAGGATGAAGACCGTCAGGAGCATGCCGACCACGACGTGGCCGGCCGTCGAACCGATGGCGAGGGCACCGGACCACAGCAGTTGCGCCTGTTCCTGGATCAGCGCGAAGCCCTGATCGATGTAGTCCTGGATCTGCCCTGCGGACAGGTGCAGCGGGCCGTCCATCAGGTACTGCTGGAACTCGTCGAGCGCCTGCATCGTGCTCTTCTGCACCGATGGCCACTCGCGCGCGACCTGCCATCCGACGAGCCAGAGCAGGCCCGAGACGATCGCGAGCGTGCCGACGAGGGCGATCAGGATCGCGAGCCACCGCGGGAAGCGCTTGCGCAGCATCCATTCGAACACCGGCCAGAGCAGAGCCGTGATGAGGATGCCGATCAGCAGCGGGATGACGAGGAGCTTCAGCTGGATCACGATCCAGATGATGACGCCGGCGGCCGCGGCGATCAGCAGCATGCGCCAGGCGTAGCCGGCTGCGACACGCAATGACAGCGGCACTGCGTTGTCGGCCTCGGTCGTGACCGTGCGATCGGTCGGCATGCGACCCCACAGACGATCGCGCTTGCGGGGGCGCTGCTCATCCGTCATGTCGTAAGTCTAGTTCCGGTGTCGGAGGGATTCTGCGACGCGCGCTCCGACGACCATGTCGGAGGCGGACGATACGCTGACGACGTGACCGAGACCCTCAGTGCCGCGCAGGCTCGCCGCACGGCCCTGGCCGCCCAGGGGTTCACCCGACGTCGCCCGACGGCCACCGTCTCCGCCCGCCACGTGCACGGCGCGATGCAGCGCCTGGGTGTGCTGCAGATCGATTCCGTGAACGTCTTCGCGCGCAGTCACTATCTGCCGCTCTTCTCCCGGCTGGGCTCCTACGATCCGGCGCTGCTGGATCGAGTGTTCCTCTCGCGCACCACGCACTACGTGGAATACCTCGCGCACGAGGCCACGTTCGTGCCGGTCGAGGACTGGTCGCTGTGGCGCTTCCGCATGGAGGCGTTCCGCAAGCGCTGGGAGTCCGATCCGCAGTCGTGGCTGAGCCAGAACAGCCGCACGATCACATGGGTGAAGGACGAACTGCGCACCCGGGGCCCCCTGCGCCCGGCACAGCTTCGGGCCGATGCGCCGCGCGAGCGCGGCACCTGGTGGGATTGGGACGACGTGAAGCTCGCCCTCGAGCATCTCTGGCGCACCGGCGATGTCGCCATCAGCGGTCGTCGTGGGTTCGAGAGGCACTATGCGCTGGAGGAGCAGGTGATCCCCGCCGAAGTCCGCGAGCGGGTCGTACCGCGTGAGCACGCCATCCGCGAGCTCGTCCGCCGCGCCGCCCGCTCCTCCGGCGTCGCGACCGAATCCGACCTCGCCGACTACTACCGCATCCGCGATCGCGCGAGCATCCGACAGGCGATCGAAGATCTGGTCGACGACGGAGATCTGCAGCCAGTAGAGGTGCGCGGCTGGGAGCGCGGCGGCCGCCCGGTGCCCGCCTGGCTGCATCGTGATGCGGTGCTCCCCCGCCGGATCGACACCGCTGCGATCCTCACCCCGTTCGACCCAGTGGTGTGGTTCCGGGAGCGCGCGCTTCGCGCGTTCGACCTCGACTACCGCATCGAGATATACGTCCCGGCGCACAAACGGCGCTACGGCTACTACTCGCTGCCCGTGCTGGTCGGAGATCGCATCGTCGCGCGCGTCGATCTGAAGGCCGACAGGGCGACATCGACGCTTCAGGTGCAGTCCGCGTGGTGGGAACCGCAGTCGCGCGCAGAAGACGCAGAGGCGATCGCGCGCGAACTCGCACTCGCCGCGACCTGGCAGGGATTGGAGAACGTCTCGGTCTCGGGCTGGGGAGACGCCGCGGATGCCGTGGCGGGCGCCCTGCATGTCGAGCGCGGAGGCGTGCTGCGCCACGTGCATGCACGTCAGGAGTCGGCGTGAGGCGGCGCACATCTTGCGATGTGCTTCCCGGTCGCAGAGGCACCCGTCGTCCGCGGTGACGTGATCGTCGACGAAGACGACCTCGTGTTGCCGGTCTGGTGAGTCAGAACTGCACGCGTGGCGGCTCTGAGATCGCCGCGTTGTCGGCGACCTCGAAGAACTCCCGCTCCGTGAAGCCGAGTCCGCGGGCGAACAGGTTGTTCGGGAAGACCTTGATCTTCGTGTTCAGCTCGCGCACACCACCGTTGTAGAAGCGGCGGGCCGCCTGGATCTTGTCCTCGGTGTCGACGAGGGCATGCTGCACCTGAAGGAAGTTCTGGCTCGCCTGCAGCTGCGGGTACGCCTCAGCGACCGCGAACAGGCTCTTCAACGCCTGCTGCAGGTGGCCCTCGGCGATTCCGGCCTCACCGGGGCTCGTCGCGGAAAGCGTCTCAGCACGGGCGCGGGTGACGTTCTCGAACACGGCCTTCTCATGCGACGCGTAGCCCTTGACCGTCTCGATGAGATTGGGAATCAGGTCGGCGCGTCTCTTGAGCTGCACGGTGATGCCGCTCCACGCCTCGTCGACGCGAACGTTCAATTGCACGAGGGAGTTGTAGGTCGCCCAGAAGTAGATGCCGATGAGCACCACCACAGCGACGACGATCAGAACTGGAATGAGCCATTCCATGGCACATGACCCCCTTCATGAGTTTTACTCATACTAACCACGGCGCCTGCGCGTGAACTGGGCGACCCGTCACTCTCCGAGCACTCGGTCAAGATGACGATTCGCGAACCGGCGGTCGGGATCCAGCCGGTCGCGCACCGCTCGGAAGTCGTCGAACCGCGGATAGCGCTCCCGCAGCTGCTGTGCGTTCAGAGTGTGGAGCTTGCCCCAGTGCGGGCGTCCCCCGTGTTCGAGGCAGATGCGTTCGACGGCCTCGAAGTAGGCCGTCGGATCGGCGCGCCAGTATCGATGCACGGCGATGTACCCGCTGGCACGGTCGTACGCCGTGGAGAGCCAGCGGTCATCCGCCGCAGCGAAGCGCACCTCGACCGGGAACTCGATCTTCCAGCCCCGCGCGGTGATGAGCGCTCGAATCGCCTGGACGGCCGGTAGGACGTTCGCCGCCGGGAGTGCGTACTCCATCTCCCGGAACCGTACGTTGCGGCGCTGTGTGAGCACCCGATGCGACAGGTCGGTGTACTCGCGGTCTCCGGTGAGCTTCACGGCGAGGCGATTGAACGGCGGCGTGATGGCCGGAAGCACCTGTCCTGCGGCGCACACCATCCGGTACACGCCGTTGGAGAGCAGGGTCTCGTCGATCCACCTGCCGACAGTCGGCAGCGGCTTGCGGGGAGTCGACTCCGGCAGCCTGGTCTGCCTCTTCGTGAGTGCCACGTCGGTGTGCGGGAACCAGTAGAACTCGAAATGGTCCGACGCTGAGACCCGCTCGTCGAGCGTATCCAGCACGTCATCGAGCGGCAGCGGCGCGTCGATGGCGTGCATGACGAAGGCGGGGACGCACTGCAGCGTGACGTCGACGAGGATGCCGAGTGCGCCGAGCCCCAGCGCGACGGCCGGCAGCATCTCGGTGTTCTCGGTGTCGCTCACCCGGAGGAATTCTCCCTGCGCGGTGATCAGGGTCACGCCGACGACCTGCGCCGCGAGTCCGCCGAAACGCGCACCCGTCCCGTGGGTGCCGGAGGAGATCGCACCGGAGATCGATTGGCGGTCGATGTCGCCGAGGTTCTCCATGACGAGTCCGTGGGGAGCGAGCAGACGGGGGATGCGGTGCAGCCGGGTACCTGCGAGGAATGTCACTCGTGCGCGGTCTGGATCGACCGACACCAGCCCCTGCATGTCATCGAGTTCGAGAAGAACCCCGGGAGCCACCGCGATGCCGGTGAAGCTGTGACCGGCGCCGACGGCCTTGATCTGAAGGTTGTGGGCGGCAGCCGCCTGCACGGCGCGCTGCACGCCCTCCGGCGTGCGCGGTCGCTCGACGCTGGTCGGCCTCACGCTCGCCGAGCGCGCCCAGTTCTGCCACGTGCCGCCGGGACGCGTCACAGGAACGCCTTGCCCTCGCCGCGATACGTGGGCAGCTCGTCGATCACCTCGGTGCCGGCGACCAGGTGATACGCGTCGATGCGCTCGGCGGGCTCGCCGCTCTTCGCATGGCGGAACCACACCCGGTCGCCGATGTCGAGTGTCCGCGCCGCGTCGCCGTGCAACGGCGTCTGCACCTCACCGGCGGCTTCGCGCGGCATCGTTCGCAGCCCTTGTGGCCATACCGCACGGGGCTGACGCGAGCCGAGTGCTGGACCCGACGCGATCCATCCCCCACCGAGCACCGTGGCGATGTCATCCGCCGGCCGTCGCACGACATCGAAGGCGAACGCGCTGGCAGGTGCGGGGCGGAAGGAACGGTAGCCGTCGAACAGGTGCCCACCGAGCAGGCCACTGCCCGCCGATGCCTCGGTGACGGACTCGTCACTGCCGGTGAACTCCAGCGACCCGGTGCCTCCGCCGTTGAGGAACTCCAGCGGCGCGACATCGGTGAGAGCATCCGCGATCTCGGCGCGGCGCCCGCGCAGCTCGGCCCGCGACCGCGCCTGCACCATGCGGATCACCGGCGCGTCCGAGCCGTTGTCGCCCTGACCCGCGATCTGCGCCTCGTACATCTGCAGCCCGACCAGCCGGAACCCGGGTCGGCGCGTGATCGTACGCGCGAATCCGGCGACGTCGGCGGCCGTGAACAGCGGCGAACGGCGCACGCCGATGTGCCCGAGTGCTGCAGAGCGCCATGACGCGTCGGCATCGATGGCCACCCTGATCGTCTCGCGCCGATCGTGCGGCGCGACGGCGTCGATCAGGTCGAGATGAGCGATGTCGTCGACCATCAGGGTGATGCGGGATGCGGCGACCTCGTCGTGCACCAGCCGCTCGAGGCCTGCCCGGTCGACGGTCGGATAGCCGAGCACGATGTCGTCGTGCGTCTCGGCGAGCCAGAGCGCTTCGGCGAGCGAGAAGGAGAGGATGCCGCTGTAGCCGGGAATGCGCAGCACGGCATCGAGCACGGCCCGCACGCGCACCGATTTCGAGGCGACACGGATCGGGATGCCGCCGGCGCGCACCAGCAGATCCATCGCGTTGTGACGCAGCGCATCGACATCGATCACGGCGACGGGCGCCGCGAGGTGCGAGGTGGCATCCGACAAACGCGGCCACCAGAGCGCCGGGTTGTCCCAGTCGCGTGAGGGGGCGGCTGTACGGCTCAGGTCAGCGGTGAGGTCGAGCACTCCCCCACCCTACGACGTCGGCTCGCCGACCACCGCGAAGCTAGGCTGTGAATGCACGCCCCCATAGCCCAATGGCAGAGGCAGGCGACTTAAAATCGCTTCAGTCTGGGTTCGAGTCCCAGTGGGGGCACTCTCAGCAGCTCAGGTCGCGACACCGCGCGTGCACGGTCGCCGCATCCTGGATGGAACGCGACCGGCCCATGCCGCGGCGTGATGCGCGGCATGGGCCGGTGATGAAGCGGGAGTCGACTGTTACTTCGCCGACGCCTTGGTCGCAGCGGGCTTCGCAGCAGCGGGCTTCGCAGCTGCGGGCTTCGCAGCAGCGGGCTTCGCAGCAGCGGGCTTCGCAGGCGCTGCAGCGGCAGCATCCGCTGCGGGACGCGGACGAGCGGCAAACTCCTCGAAGACGTAACGAGGGTTCTGAATGGCCTGCAGGTTCACGATGTCGCGACCGAGCCACAGGTTGTTCCACCAGTCCCAGAGCACGCGCCACTTGCGCTCCCACGTCGGCATCGCGAGCCCGTGGTAGCCACGGTGTGCGATCCACGCGACGAAGCCCTTGAGTGCAAGATCTCCGGACTGGAAGACGCCGTTGTAGAGGCCGAGCCCTGCGACGGCGCCGAGGTTCTTGTGGAAGTAGTCCTTGGTGCCCTCGCCACGGATCACTGCCACCAGGTTCTTCGCGAGCAGCTTCGCCTGACGCACCGCGTGCTGGGCGTTCGGCACGCAGTAGCCGCCGACGCCACCACCGGAGAGGTCGGGGACGGCCGAGACATCACCGGCGGCCCACGCACCTTCGACGAACTCCTCTGCCGTGCCGACGCGCAGGTCGGCGCGGGTCTGGATGCGACCGCGCTCCTCGACCGGCAGATCGCCGCCGCGCACGACGGTGGGGTTCGCCATGACACCCGCGGTCCAGACGATGAGGTCGGTGGGGATGACCTCACCGGTGGAGATCGCGACGTTGCCGTCGATGGCGCCCTGCACCTGCGTGTCGAGGTGCACGTTGGCCCCGCGCTTGGCGAGATCCTTCAGAACCCATTCGCTCGTCTTCAGCGAGACCTCGGGCATGATGCGGCCCATCGCCTCGATGAGGTGGAAGTGGGTGTCCTCGAAACGCAGCGGCGGGTACTTCGACAGCAGCGACGATGCCAGTGAGCGCAGCTCGGCGAACACCTCGATGCCGGCGAAGCCGCCGCCGACGACGACAGTGGTCAGCAGGCGGTCGCGCTCGGGGCCGGCCGGCAGCGAAGCGGCCTTGTCGAAGTTCGACATCAGCTTGTCGCGTACGGCGACGGCCTCTTCGATCGTCTTGAGCCCGATCGCATTGTCGGCGATGCCGGGGATCGGGAACGTGCGCGAGACTGCGCCGGCGGTGACGACGATCTGGTCGTACTCGAGCTCGTACGGCTCCCCAACCGGAGGCGTGATGGTGGCGACCTTGTTCGCGTGATTGATGCCGGTCACCTTCGCCGTGACGACATTCGTGCGCTTCAGGTGGCGACGATGCGCGACGACAACGTGCCGTGCCTCGATCGAACCGGCCGCGACCTCAGGGAGGAACGGCTGGTACGTCATGTACGGCAGCGGGTCGACCATGGTCACGTCGGCCTCGTGCTTTCGAAGGTGCTTCTCGAGCTTCCAGGCCGTGTAGAAGCCCGCGTAGCCGCCGCCGACGATCAGAATCTTGGGCACAGTGCTGTTCTCAGGCACAGAGGGACAACTCCTAGTCAGGGTGCTGGCGTGCTTTGCTTGCGCGCCGATCGGATGCGCCGGGCAGCAGCGGTGACGCCTAGCGCGATAAGAATACCAGGCACAGTGAGTGCGATGAGCGGAAGCGTGCCGAAGCGCAGTGATTCCGCGCTCGGAAGCAGCGGAGAGCCGGGCTCGGACGGCGGATCTGCCGCGGGCAGCGGGTCGACCTGTACAGGCGTGACTTCGGGCTCCGGTGCGGGCTCAGCCTCCGCACGACGGTACAGGCGCACCCACTCCGCGAGATCGCCCATCGGATTCGCATCGACGGTCGGAACGGATGCCGTCACCGCCGCTGATGCGTTCAGAAGGCCGTATCCGTAGAGCGGATCGGGCAGATCGCTCACTCCAGGGACGGGAAGCGCGGTCTTGATGATGCGATTGATCACGTTCGCGGCATCCATATCCGGGAAGGCGGACCGGATCAGTGCCGCCACGCCCGCCACGATGGGCGATGCACCGCTGGTACCGCGCCACAGGCTCAGTTCGCCATCCGCCGAGACCCCGAGCAATCCTTCACTCGGCGCCGAGATGCCGATCGTGATCCCCTGCGTGGATGCTTCCACGCTCGCCGTGCCGGTCTGGTCGACGCCTCCGACGGTGAGCACGCCGGGGATCGTCGCCGGTGCGCCGATGACGTCGGTGCCGCTGCCCCGGTTGCCCGCCGCGACGACGACGACGACATCGTGCTCGTACGCGTACAGGAACGCGTCATCCCAGCTCTTGTCCCAGTCGAGCGTGTTCGTCGTGAACGACATGTTGATGATGTCGGCGCCCTGATCGACGGCCCAGCGGACGCCGTCGGCGACCTGCTCGACGAACGGCACGGCTGCGGCGGCGCCGAAGCCGACCGAGACCGACAGCAGCTTCGCCTCTGGCGCCACGCCGATCATGCCCGTGCCGTCGGCCTTGCCCCGACCGGCGGCAAGCGACGCCACCCACGAGCCGTGGTCGCCGTCGACGGCTCCGACGGGCGTGCGTCCGTCTGGCGTGCCGCTGCCCGAGACATCGGTGCCGTCGACGACGGCGTCGCCGAACACCGACGGCACCTTGCCGATGCCGGTGTCGATGATCGCGATCGTCACGCCTTCACCGCGCGTGGTCTTCCATGCGTCGCGGATGCCGGCACCGTCGAGCCAGTACTCCGATGCGCGCACCGGATCGGTCGGGTCGTCGGGGACGGGTCCTGGCGTCGGCGTCGGTGTGGTCGTGGCTCCGGTGAGCAGAACGGATGCCGCCACAGCCGCGACCGCGACGGTGCTGCGCAGCATCGCCTTCAGCCTCATGCGGTCGCGGCTCCGGGCTTCTCGCATTCGCAGCGCTGCGGCGACCAGGACGATCGCGCGAGCGCGGCGTCGCCGATCGGATTGACTCCGGGTCCGGCGGCCAGCGCGTGACCGGCCAGCGCGTGCAGGCACTTCACTCGCGTCGGCATGCCGCCGGCGGAGATCCCGTCGATCTCGGTCACCTCGCCGAACAGCGTCCGGTCGGCGATGTACGCCTCGTGGGCTGCCTGATATGCCGCTGCAGCCGTTTCGTCCTCGACGAGGAGAGCAGCCAGCTCGGGCATCACCTGTGTGGCCTCGAGCGTCGACATCGCGGCGGTCGCCGCGGGATGCGTGAGGTAGTAGAACGTGGGGAACGGCGATCCGTCCGGCAGACGAGGACTGGTCGCCACGACGGTCGGATTCCCGCAGACGCACCGCGCCGCGATGCCGACGACCCCGCGCGCCGAACGACCCAGCTGCGCGGACACGACGTCGATCTCGGCAGTGGTGGGCGGGGCGAAGGGCGGGGTCGTCACGCCTTCAGCTTAAGGCAGGGGATCCTGGGGAATCGCTCACTGCTGGCCTATCCGCCGGCGCTCGCGTTCTGGGCGAGCCCCGCTCCGGCGATGGTGCGCAGCAGCTGCGGCATCCAGTCGGCGGGCGTCTTCTTCAGCTCATCGCTCACGGGCGTCTGCTCCTGCGGGAGCGATGCGGGGTCGATGTCGTTGTCGACGAGGTAGACGACCTCGCCCGGCTTGACGTAGTAGAGCCGCTCGCGAGCCTGCGTGGTGATGTAGGCCGGGTCTTCCCAGCGCTCCTGCTCCTGCTCGAGCGCCTCGATCTCGTCGGCGCTCACCTGCACCGACGCCTCGAGCGCGGCGATCTTCTGCCGCTGATCGATGAACGTGCCGAGGGTCGGCACCAGGACCCACGCGCCGAGCACGACGAGCGAGAGCATGATGACCATGAAACCGGAGAGCCGGATGCCGGATGCCCACTCCCGCACGTCGACCTCTCGGGTCGCGGCGCGGGACGAGCGGGGCTTCGCAGCGCCGGGCTTCGCCGCGCCGGACGGCGCCGTCTTCGTCTTGCGTGGCGGAGCCTGTGCGCTCGGGTCGGATGCGGAAGGGGGAGTCGGACGTCTCGCCATGACTCCCCCTTCCGTGATCCTGTCTCAGTCGCGCTCAGCCCTCAGGCGCTCAGCCCTGCAGGCGCGGGAACGCGGAGCGACCCGCGAACACCGCGGCGTCGCCGAGCTCTTCTTCGATGCGCAGAAGCTGATTGTACTTCGCGACGCGCTCGCTGCGAGCAGGCGCACCAGCCTTGATCTGACCGGAGTTCGTCGCGACGACCAGGTCGGCGATCGTGGTGTCCTCGGTCTCGCCGGAGCGGTGCGAGAGCATCGCCGTGTATCCCGAGCGCTGCGCGAGGCTGACCGCGTCGAACGTCTCGGTGAGCGTGCCGATCTGGTTGACCTTGACGAGGAGCGAGTTGGCGACTCCGCGCTTGATGCCTTCGGCGAGGCGTGTCGGGTTGGTGACGAACAGGTCGTCGCCGACGAGCTGCACCTTTGCACCGAGTGCATCGGTGAGTGCCTTCCAACCGTCCCAGTCGTCCTCGGCGAGGCCGTCCTCGATCGTGATGATCGGGAAGTCGTTCACGAGTCCGACGTAGTACTCGGTGAGCGCGGCGGCGTCCCAGTCCTTGTTGTCGAGGCGGTAGACGCCATCGTTGAAGAACTCGGTGGCGGCGGCATCCAGGCCCAGGGCGATGTCGGTGCCTGGAGTGAACCCGGCCTTCTCGATGGCCTTGATCAGGAACTCGAGGCCGTCGCGGTTGCTGGGCAGGTCGGGGGCGAAGCCGCCCTCGTCGCCGAGGCCCGTCGCGAATCCGGCTGCCTTGAGCTCGCCCTTGAGGACGTGGTAGGTCTCGACGCCCCAGCGCAGTGCTTCGCTGTAGGTCTCCGCACCGATCGGCGCGAGGAAGAACTCCTGCATGTCGATGCCGTTGTCAGCGTGCGAGCCACCGTTGATGACGTTGAACAGCGGCACGGGCAGAACGTGTGCGTTCGCGCCGCCGAGGTAGCGGAACAGCGGCAGGTCTGCGCTGTCGGCAGCGGCCTTGGCGACGGCGAGGCTGACGCCGAGGATGGCGTTCGCGCCGGTGCGCTGCTTGTTCTCGGTGCCGTCGGTCTCGTTGAGGATCTCGTCGACGATGCGCTGCTCGCTCGCCTCGACGCCCTCGAGTGCCGGGCCGAGCTCATCGATGATGGCGTCGACGGCCTTCAGCACGCCCTTGCCGCCGTAGCGGCTCTTGTCGCCGTCACGCAGTTCGTACGCTTCGAATGCGCCGGTGGATGCGCCGGAGGGGACGGCCGCGCGCTGGACGATTCCGTCGTCGAGGAGCACCTCCACCTCGACGGTCGGGTTGCCGCGTGAATCCAGAATCTCGCGTGCGCCTACAGCCTCGATGAGTGCCACGTATGTGCTCCTTGCTCAGGGAAAGGGTGTTGTGGTGGAGCGTCGTCGATCCATGGTCAGTCTAGTGCGCGGCATCCGTCGTTCACATGCCGACGACGACGGCAACGGCGACGCCGTCCCAGCCCTTGATCCCGACGGTCTGCAGAGCCGTGGCGTCGAAGCGGGGATCCTCACCGAGCATCCGGAGAGCATCGCGCGTCCCGATCACTCGCGGGTCCGTGGTGTCGTCGCGGACGATCTCGCCTTCTCGGCCGATGTTGTCGAGCACGATCACCGTTCCAGGGCGGCCGAGCCGCGCGGCCCAGTCGAGGTAGATCGTGTTCGACTCCTTGTCCGCGTCGATGAACACGAGGTCGAAGGGGTCCGACCCCTCAAGCGTCGGCAGCACGTCGGCACCTCGTCCGATGCGGATCGCGACGCGCTCCCCCACGCCAGCGGCATCGATGCTCGCGCGGGCGATCGCGGCGTTGGCGGGCTCGGCCTCGATCGTCGTCACCGTGCCCTCCGCGCCGACCGCCCTGGCGAGCCAGATCGTGGAGTAGCCACCCAGTGTGCCGATCTCGAGCACTCGGCGTGCGCCGCTGATACGGGCGACGAGGTTCAGGAACTTGCCGCTGACCGGCGCCACTTCGATATCGGGCAGGCCGGCTGCGCGCTGAGCGGCGAGAGCCGCCTCGAGCGCCGGGTCGTGCCCGACGAGAGTGTCGGCGAGGTACTCGTCTGCGCGGCGCCAGTTGTCGGCGGTCGATTCAGCCATGGCTCCACCCAACTCCTGTCCTGGGGCGGCGTCAATAGACGGATGGCGACCCGCGAGGGTCATTCACCGCGCTGACGTGGAGCCGACAGCATCCGTCCTACCGCACCGTCCAACTCCGGCTGCTTGCGGAACTGGCCGGTCAGCATCAGCACGACCACGACCAGCGCGCACGTGATCCACCCTGCCACGCCGAGCATGCCAGCAAGCGCGGGATCGACGCTCGTCCCTGCCGCATAGAACCACAGGATCATCCCACCGGCGGCATTCATCGCCCCGTGCGCGAAGACCGCCGGCCACAGCGAAGCCGAGCGCAGCCGCAGCCAGCCGAGCAGCACTCCCCACGCGATGCACCCAGCCGTCATCAGCAGCACACCGGTGATGTCGGTGACGCCGAAGTTGTAACCGAGCAGGATGAGGGGTGAATGCCACAGACCCCACACCCCTCCGCTGATCAGCAGCGCGGGCCAGGTGCCGTACTGACGCAGCGCCGGCACGAGGAATCCGCGCCAGCCGAGTTCCTCGCCGAAGGCCAGCAGTGCGTTGATCGTGGCCGCGGCGAACGGAATCGCGAGCAGCTGGGCGAGGATCACTGCGGTCGCAGGAGGGGCAGGCACCCCGGCGGGCAGACTGGCCGCCAATTGCTCGGCGAAACCGGAGAACCCGACGAGATCCAATCTCACCCAACCGAACAGCGCCGCCACGGCGACGGAGACCGCGATCACGACGATGGGCGCGAACAGACCGAGCACCATCATCCACACCACGCGCTTCGCGGGGCGCAGCGGCCAGATGCCGAGGAACCGGAGCCGGTCTCCTCTGGGCACCGGTCGCAACACGAGCATGACGATGAGCACGGCGAGCGCCGGCGTGAACATCATGACCGGGATGAGGATGCCGGCGAGTGGATTGGCCAACCCGCCGTCGAGCCACAGCGGCAGCGCGACGAGCCAGGCCGATCCGCAGGCGAGCAGGATGAATGCGACGGTGGCTGCGGGGCGGATGCGAATCATGAGTCGGTTCCCTTCATTGCGGAGGACAGAACGGATGCCGCGGTGCGAGCATCATCGATCGTGACGACGAACACGCGTCCGCTGCTGCGCGTGACCTGCAGCGCTTCACCGGTGCGGAAGACGAGAGTCATAGCGATGAGTGCGATCAGCAGCAGGGTGACGAGTGCGAGGATCCACGCGGAGCCGTCACCGAGCACGAACACCCAGACCGTGGTGGCGCACAGGATGAGCACGGAGACGGCGAGCCCGACGAGGAGGAACGCGCGACGAGCGCGACGGAGGTCTCGGGTACTGGCGACAGTGTTCATGATTCGATCTCCGTGACGAGGGCGGCGAGGGTGACGGATGAGATTCCGAGAGAGGCGGCACGGTGCACGAGCGCTGCGACATCGCTGGCGAGCTCGGCGAGCGGCGCGGCCGACGCCGACACCATCGCTCCCCGACCTCGGCGCAGGTCGATGAGCGCTTCATCACGCAGCTGCTGATATGCGCGCAGCACGGTGTGCAGGTTGATGTCGAGCGCCTCGGCGACGTCGCGAGCCGAAGGCAGCCGGTCGCCGGGGACGAGGCGCCCGGCGAGGATGTCCCCACGCACGGACGAAGCGACCTGCTCGAACAGCGGTCGCGAACTCTCCGCATCGATTCTGATCAGCACGTGCACCCTTTCGGTCCAATTACGGTAATTCTAGTTCAACTAGAACAGTCGTCGCAACCTTCATGATGCATCAGCTCGGCAGCATCCGCGCGAGAACAAACGCGTGACAGCGGCGCGCCAGGCCTGAACCCCACCCGTTCACCATCGCGTGCCACGATGACCGGGTGGAACTCGCACGTCGCCTGACCCTCACCGATGCCGTAGCCATCGGCCTGGGATCGATGATCGGTGCCGGGGTGTTCTCCGTATGGGGACCCGCGATCGAGGTGGCCGGTTCCGGACTGCTGATCGCGCTCGCGATCGCCGCGGTCGTCGCGTTCTGCAACGCCACCTCATCCGCACAGCTCGCGGCGGTGCATCCCGTCTCCGGCGGCACCTACGCCTACGCCAGGGCAGAGATCGGCCCGTGGTGGGGTTTCATCGCCGGCTGGTGCTTCGTGATCGGCAAGATCGCCAGCTGCGCCGCCATGGCGCTGACGTTCGCCGCATACGCCGCCCCCGAGGGCTGGCAGGTGCCGGTCGCGATACTGGCAGTCGCCGCCCTCGCCACCGTGAACTGCTTCGGAGTGACGCGGACAGCGGCGCTCACCCGCATCCTCGTCGTCGCCTCGCTGATCGGTCTCGCTGTGGTGGTCGCCGGAGGTTTCGCCGCGTCGGCATCCGTCGATCCTGCTCCCCTCCCCGACCTCACCGCATACGGCGTGCTACAGGGCGCCGGGCTTCTCTTCTTCGCGTTCGCCGGCTACGCGCGAATCGCCACGATGGGCGAAGAGGTCGTCGACCCCGCGCGCACCATCCCTCGGGCCATCGCGATCGCGCTCACAGGGGCGGTCGTCGTCTACGCGCTCATCGCCGTCGTCGTCATGCTCACCCTCGGGGCGGATGCCGGTTCCACGGCCGCGCCGCTCGCCGCGGTGGTCGATGCCGCCGGTTGGACGGCTCTCGCCCCGATCGTGCGCGTGGCCGCGGCCGCGGCATCCCTTGGCGCCCTGCTGGCGCTGATCACCGGAATCGGCCGCACGACTCTCGCGATGGCCAGGGAATCCGATCTGCCGCGCTTCCTCGCCGTGGTGCATCCGCGGTGGCAGGTGCCGCAGCGCGCCGAGATCGCGATCGCCCTGATCGTGATCGTCATCGTGCTGTTCGCCGACCTGCGCAACGCGATCGGGTTCTCGTCGTTCGGCGTGCTGCTGTACTACCTGATCGCGAACGCCTCGGCGTTCCGGCAGTCGGGAGCTGCCCGGCGCTACCCGCGTGGCCTGCAGGTGATCGGAGTGCTCGGCTGCCTGGTGCTGGTGAACACCCTGCCCATCCTCGCGTCGCTGATCGGCACGGGCGTCGTACTCATCGGCGTGGTGTATCGGATGCTGCGGCTGAGACTCGCCCGCTGAGCGTGAGCGGCGCGTGTTCGGCGGAGGTCAGTGCGAATCAGCCAGAGGTGCGAGCTCGATGCGCGACTCGAGCGCCGTGACCACCGCCGGCAGCAGCGCGTCGGCTGTGGCCCGATAGCCCGCAGCGCTGGGGTGGAATCGGTCGAGGCTGAACATCTCCTCGGGCTGATCGTGAAATGTCGGGCCGAGCACCTGCCGCAGATCGACGGGTACGGCGCCGGTGCGCCACGCGACCTTGGTCTGCTCCAGCGCAAGGCGGCGCGACATCCTCGACAGCAGAGTCCGCAGTGGTTGCGGCACCGGCTGGAGCGTGCCGAGATCCGGGCAGGTGCCCACGACGACGACGGTGCCCGCAGCCCTGAGTCGCAGTATCGCCTGCTCCAGTCGTTCGCCCGCAGCCGACGGAGAGATCGTATGCGTCACGTCGTTGCCACCCACCACGATCACCGCTACGTCGGCACGGTAGTCCTCCGGGAGGGCGTCGAGCTGACCGGCGAGCGCGGATGATTCCGAGCCGACGACCGCGGCGGTACGCAGCCGCACCGGCGACTGCATCCGCTTCGCCAGGCCCTTGGCGATGCGGCCGCCGAGCGTCTCCTTGCGGTGCTCCGCGCCGAGGCCCGCCGCCAGCGAATCGCCCAGCAGCAGCAGCTCTATCGGTCTGCCGTCGAGTGCGCGCTTCCACACCCTGTCGGCGACCAGCGACTGCTCGCCGAGCGGCTTTCCGATGCGCCGCCGCGCGACTGCGGCCTGGTGGACGAGCAGCGACCGCCCGCCCAGCACGATCGCGGATGCCACCGCCGTCGCCACGGCGATCGCGGTGCGCACTCCGGCCATGGCACCATCACACCGCGCGGGAATGAACGAGGCGTGAACGTCAGCACACCTGTCAGTGGAAATCCGTGATCTGGACTGACAGGGGCTGGTGTGCCGCGCGCGGCGCGTGTGCCGCGCGGACCAGCTCAGGACAGCGGCTTGAGCTCCAGCGAACCGACCTCGGCCCCGGTCGTGACCGTCGCGAAGGCGGTGTAGCCGTCGGCGGCCGATCGCTCGAGCAGCGCCTTGAAGTTCTTGACCCTGCGCTCCAGGCGCACGCGCGAACCCGAACGGATCAGCGCCGCCTTGTGCGCGACGAGCTCTGCCACCGGCACGTCGGGGTCGTGCACGAGCACGACGGCCTGCGCACCGGCATCCGCTGCGAGCTCGACGAGATCGACCAGCCGCTCGAAGCCGAGCGAGAACCCGACCGCAGGCACCGGCTGACCGAGGAACCGACCGATCATGCCGTCGTAACGTCCACCACCGCCCAGGGAATACGGCACGGACGGGTGCGCGAGCTCGAAGATCGTGCCGGTGTAGTAGCCCATGCCGCGCACCAGGAACGGATCGAAGACGAGTGGGATGTCCCCCTCGGTGCCCCGTCCAGCCGCGACCGCCTCCCCGATGCCGACGAGGTGGTCGACGATCTCATCCGGAGCGTTCTCCGGGAGAGCCTTGCGGATCTGGCGTTCGCCGAACGGATTGAACTCCATCGTCTGCGGGCGACGCAGGAAAGCCTCGAAGGCGTCGACGGCCTCTTCATTCGGTCGCTGAGCCTGCCGAAGGGCCCGCTCTCGCAGCTCCCGGACGATCCCGTCAGGACCGATCTTGTCGAGCTTGTCGATCGTGATCAGCACACCGGGGCGCTCGTCCGTGGTGAAGCCGAAGGCATCCAGCATCCAGTCGAGCACTCGACGATCGTTGATGCGCACGCTCGCACCGTCGAGTCCGAGAGCGTCCACGGCGTCCAGGGACGCGACCATGAGCTCGGCTTCGGCCCGCGAGGAGTCGTCACCCATGATGTCGATGTCGCACTGCACGAACTGGCGGTAGCGGCCCTTCTGCGGTCGCTCAGCACGCCAGACGGGACCGATCTGGATCGCACGGAAGACACCGGGAAGCTGCCCGCGGTTGCTCGCGAAGAAACGCGCGAGCGGAACCGTGAGGTCATAGCGCAGGCCGAGATCACTCAGCGCAGCGGCGTCTTCCGCACCTTCACGGATCGCCTCGGCATCCATCCCCCGGCGCAGCACGTTGTACGCGAGCTTCTCGTTGTCGCCGCCCATGCCCGAATGCAGACGCGAGTACTCCTCGAGCGCGGGCGTCTCGATCTCGTCGAACCCATGCGCCAGGTAGCGCTCGCGGATCACGGAGAGCACACGCTCACGGCGGGCCTTGTCGGCGGGGAGGATGTCGCGCATGCCGCGCGGCGCGTTCACAGTAGCCACGAGTCCATCTTTCCAGGTCTGCAGGGCGATCTCGTCGAGGCGGTCTGTCAGGAGGTTTCGGCCGTGCGGACGTCGTCCTCGAGCAGGCGCAGACGCTCGCGCAGGGCGCGCTCGGCATCCCAGCCGTTCTGGCGGGCCGTGGCCGTGAGCATCAGCAGCAGGTCGCCGAGCTCCTCCTCGGATTCCGGTGCCGCCCCGACCTCGGCAGCATCGTGAGCGGCGAGCGCGACGTCGTCTCCGGCCCCGACCCGCGCGGCTCGACCGAGCACTTTCTGCGCGAGTGCGAGGGCCGGCATCCCGTGCGGTACGCCGTCGAGAACACTGGTGCGCGAGCGCTTCTCAGCGGCCTTCGCGGCGTTCCAGTGCACGAGCACCTCTTCGGGTGTGTTCGCCACCTCGTCGGCGAAGACATGCGGATGCCGCCTGACCATCTTCTCCGTCAGCGTCTGCGCCACGTCGTCGATGTCGAACGGATCGTCCGGATCCTGCGCGGCGATCGCCGCATGGAACAGCACCTGCCAGAGCAGATCGGCCAGCTCCTCGCGGAGGTCGGCGCGTGTGCCGTCCTCGACCGCGTCGATGACCTCATGGGACTCCTCGATCAGGTAAGGCACGAGGTCGCGATGCGTGATCTGCTGAGACCACGCGCACTTCTCGCGCACGGCGCGCATGGTCTCGGCAGCGGTGCGCAGCGGATCAGGATGCTCGGTCATTGTGTCCCCTCGTCGAAGCGGTCACGACACCGTCGTCGCGGAGCGGCGGTACCACGCGGCACGCCATGAGACGACGACGCCCGACAGCACAAGGGCGACGAGCGAGCCCACGAGCACACCGAGGATCGCCTGATCGCGCACAGCGGGGTCGTCCGCGAAGGCGAGGTTCGCCAGCAGCAACGAGACCGTGAAGCCGATACCGCCGAGCGCCCCGGCGGCGAGGAGATCGGTGATCGTCAGGGCAGGAGCCTTGTCCTTCGGCCCGATCCGCATGGCGATCCAGCCGAAGACCGTGATGCCGATGATCTTGCCCACCGGCAGTGCGATCGCGATGCCGAAGAACGCCGGCGAGAGTTCGGACGGCGACACAGCGGGGATCACGACGAATGCGGCGGCGAACGCGAAGATCGGCAGGATGGCACCGTTGACCCACGGCTCGAGCGCATGCCGTGTCGGCATCGCCGGGGACTGCGCGATGGCCAGCCCCAGCAGCACGCCGGCGATCGTGGCGTGGATGCCCGAGGACATCATGAGTCCCCAGACGACAACGCCGACGATCACCATCGCTGCGACGACCAACCATGAATGCTTCGTCGGCAGCATCCGCGACAGCACGCCGAACACGACGACGCCCACGACGGCCAGCAGCAGGTAAAGCCAGTTGAGGTCGCGAGCGAAGAGCACCGCGATGAAGATGATGCCGATGATGTCGTCGAGTATCGCCAGTGCCAGCAGGAAGACGCGCACGGCAGAGGGAAGCCCCTTGCCGAACACGGCGAGCACGCCCAGCGCGAAGGCGATGTCGGTCGCAGTCGGGATCGGCCAGCCCGAGGAAGTCTGCTCTCCCCCGGCGATGATCAGATAGATGATGATCGGCACGAGTACGCCGCCGACGGCGGCGATCGAGGGTTGCAGAGCCTTTCGGAACGAGTTCAGCTCGCCGCGGGTGAGTTCGTATTGCAGCTCCATCGCGACCACGAAGAAGAAGATCGCGAGAAGTCCGCTCGAGATCCAGTGCGCGACCGAGAGGTCGATCGACGTGCCTGGCACAGCGATGTGGAACCCCAGCACGGCATCGATCGGGCCGAACGCCGGCGTGTTCGCGAGCACGAGTCCGAGCGCCGCCGCCAGGAGAAGGAGCACCGCGGGGAATTGCTGCGTGCGAAGAAGATTTCGGGAGTCAGACATCGCTCCCATGCTATCCGCCACCCTCAGGTTCATCGGATGTCACCTGGTCACGTACGTCTCCTGCACGGCGATAACCTCGGATGGTGACTCCTGAGCCCACCAACACAGAGGCCATCCGCGTCATAGGTCGATTCGAGGCCGGACGCGGGATCCCAGACGAGATGCGCGGCGATGTCCGCATGCTCGGCGCACTACTCGGTCAGGTTCTGCGCGAGAGCGGACGCGCCGGACTGTACGACGACGTCGAGCGGCTGCGGCTGGCGACCATCCAGGCGTACGACGAGGAGAGCACCGAGGCCTTCGAACGCGCCACCGAGATCGCTGATTCGTTCTCCGTCGAGCGCGCCGACGAGGTCGCGCGCGCCTTCACCTGCTACTTCCACCTGGTGAATCTCGCCGAGGAGCACCAGCGGGTGCGCATCCTGCGCGATCGCGCCGGACACCAGGGTCGCGAGGATGCGGTGGACACCGTCGCCACCGCATACGCACAACTGCGCCGTGAGGTCGGCGACGAAGAGGCCGCACGCCGCCTCGAGGATCTGCGCTTCCACCCGGTGTTCACCGCTCACCCCACCGAGGCGCGTCGTCGCGCCGTCTCCGCCAGCATCCGCCGGCTCTCCGAACTGCTCACGCAGCACGACACCGCGAGCGAGGGCGGCGCCGAGCAGCACCGCGCGCGCCGTCGCATGCTCGAAGAGGTCGACACGCTCTGGCGCACGGCGCCACTGCGCGCCCAGAAGCCGTCGCCCACCGACGAGGTGCGCACGGTCATGTCGGTGTTCGACGAGACCCTCTTCACCACGGTTCCGCACGTCTACCGCCGCATCGACGACGCCCTTCGCGGCGACGACTCCGGCGCGAGCGCCCCGGTCGTCCCCGCCTTCGTGCGGATCGGGTCATGGGTCGGCGGCGACCGCGACGGCAACCCGTTCGTCTCGGCATCCGTCACTCGCGAAGCGGCGAACATCGCCTCTGATCACGTGCTGCGCGGCCTGGAACGCGCGATCGAGCGGATCGGGCGCGGTCTCACGCTCGACGCGGAGGACACACCTCCCAGCGAAGCCGTCGTCACACTGTGGGATTCCTTCGTCGCGACCGACGAGAATGCTGCCACCGAGATCGCTGCGCGGTCTCCCGAAGAGCCGCACCGCCGCGTCCTGCTCGCACTGGCCAGCCGGGTCGTGCGGACCCGCTCAGGTGCAGACGGCGCCTACAGCGACCCGGAGCAGCTGCTCGCCGACCTGCGCGCAGTGCAGGCATCGCTCGCGGCATCCGGCGCGAACCGGCATGCGTTCGGCGGCGTGCAGCACCTGATCTGGCAGGTCGAGACCTACGGCTTCCACCTCACCGAGCTCGAGGTCCGCCAGCACTCGCAGGTGCACCGCGAGGCACTGGCAGAGCTCGACGCCGGCACTGAGCCCGGCGAGCGGACGCGCGAGGTGCTCGATGTCTTCCGCGCGATCGCCGACATCCAGCGCACCTACGGCCCCCGCGCCGCGGGCCGCTACGTCGTCTCGTTCACGCAGTCGGCCGAAGACCTCGCCAACGTGCACCGCCTCGCCCGCCATGCGCTGGGTGACGATGTGCCGGTACTGGACGTCGTGCCGCTGTTCGAGACGTTCGCCGACCTGCAGGCCGCGCCCGGCATCCTCGCGGAGGTCGTCGGCTTCCCCGAGTTCCGCTCTCGGATGGCCGCCACCGGCAATCGCCTCGAGGTCATGCTCGGCTACTCCGATTCCTCGAAGGACGTCGGCCCCGTGGCCGCGAACCTCGCGCTCTACGAGGCGCAGGAGAAGATCGCCCTCTGGGCGAAGGATGCCGGTATCGCGCTGACCCTCTTCCACGGCCGGGGCGGCGCCCTGGGTCGAGGCGGCGGACCGGCGAACTCCGCGATCCTCGCGCAGCCACCGCACTCCGTCGACGGCCGGTTCAAGCTCACAGAGCAGGGCGAGACGATCTTCGCCCGCTACGGCGAGCCCGCGATCGCGATGCGCCACATCGATCAGGTCGCCGCAGCCACACTGCTGGCGTCTTCACCGAGCGTCGAAGAGCGCACGAGCGGTGCCGCCGCACGCTTCGCCGACGTCGCACGGGTGATGGACGAGACCTCTCGAGAGAAGTTCTTCGCTCTGGTGAAGGCCGACGGCTTCGCGCCGTGGTTCGCCACCGTCACGCCCCTGGAGGAGATCGGGCTGCTCGCGCTGGGCTCGCGTCCCGCACGCCGCGGCCTCTCCGTGGAATCGCTGGAAGACCTCCGCGCGATCCCCTGGGTGTTCGCGTGGACGCAGGCACGGATCAACCTCGCCGGCTGGTTCGGGCTCGGAACGGCGCTGGAGAGCGTCGGCGACGAGGCCCTTCTCAAGGATGCCTACCGCGACTGGCCGCTGCTTCACACGATGATCGACAACGTCGCGATGAGCCTTGCGAAGACCGATGAGCGCATTGCCCGTCGCTACCTCGCGCTCGGCGACCGCGACGATCTCGCCCACTTGGTGCTCGACGAGCTCACGCTGACGAAGGAATGGGTCATCCGCCTCACCGGCGGAGGCGCCCTGCTCGAGAACAAGCCGATCCTGCAGCGGGCGGTGACGCTGCGCAGCCCGTACGTGGACGCGCTGTCGCTGCTGCAGCTGCGTGCCCTCCGTGAGCTTCGCTCAGCGGCATCGGTCCCTGACGCTTCGACAGGCTCAGCGGTCGAAGGGTCCGGGGCAGACGACGAACAGCGACGCCTGCTGCTGCTCTCGGTCAGCGGCGTGGCCGCCGGCCTGCAGAACACCGGGTGATCGCCCCGCGTCGCGCATCAGATCGCCCCGCGGCGCACATCGCGGAAACATGGGCGGTAAGGTGAAATCTCGTGCCCGATCCGGCACGCCCTCTCCCGCGACACGATCGCCCCCCTCAGCCACACTCTTCAGAAAGCCGTCCCGCGTGACCGCAACCCACACCGAATTCCACCCGCTCACCGCGTCCGTCCAGCCCGTGTTCGACACGGTACTGGCCCGCAGCCCGCACGAACCCGAGTTCCAGCAGGCCGTGCACGAGGTGCTCGGAACGATCGCCCCAGTCCTCGAGCAGCACCCGGAGTACGTCGAGGCCGGCATCCTGGACCGGATCGTGGAGCCGGAGCGCCAGATCATGTTCCGTGTTCCGTGGCTCGATGACGCCGGGAAGATGCAGGTCAACCGCGGCTATCGCATCCAGTTCTCGTCGGTGCTCGGCCCGTACAAGGGCGGACTGCGTTTCCACCCCTCGGTGAACCTGTCGATCATCAAGTTCCTCGGATTCGAGCAGATCTTCAAGAACGCCCTCACCGGCCAGGGCATCGGCGGAGCCAAGGGCGGGTCGGACTTCGATCCGCACGGCCGCTCCGACGCAGAGGTCATGCGCTTCTGCCAGTCGTTCATGAGCGAGCTGTACCGCCACCTCGGCGAGCACACCGACGTTCCTGCGGGCGACATCGGCGTCGGCGGCCGCGAGATCGGCTACCTGTTCGGCTCGTACCGCAAGATCACGAACCGTCACGAGTCGGGCATGTTCACCGGCAAGGGCACCGGCTGGGGTGGCGCCGAGGTGCGCACCGAGGCCACCGGCTACGGCGCGGTGTTCTTCGCTCAGGAGATGCTCGCGGTGCACAACGAGTCGCTCGAGGGCAAGCGCGTCGGCATCTCAGGTTCCGGGAACGTCGCGATCTACGCCATCCAGAAGGCCACTCAGCTCGGCGCGACGGCGGTCACGGCATCCGATTCCTCGGGGTACATCGTCGATGACGCCGGTATCGACCTGGATCTGCTGCGTCAGATCAAAGAGGTCGAGCGCGGCCGCATCGTCGAGTACGCGAACCGGCGCGCGAGCGCGCGCTTCGTGGAGAACGGTAGCGTGTGGGAGGTTCCGGTCGACATCGCGGTTCCCTCCGCCACGCAGAACGAGGTCAACCTCGCCGACGCCGAGGCGCTCATCGCGAACGGTGTTCGCGCGGTCTCTGAAGGCGCCAACATGCCCTGCGTGCCGGATGCGGTCGCCGCGTTCCAGCAGGCCGGCGTGCTGTTCGCGCCGGGCAAGGCCGCGAACGCCGGTGGTGTCGCGACCTCTGCGCTCGAGATGAGCCAGAACGCGTCGCGTCAGCGCTGGACCTTCGGTGACAGCGAGAACAAGCTGCGCGAGATCATGGCCGACATCCACGACGCCGCGTTCCGGGCCGCCGAGAAGTACGACGTTCCCGGAGACTACGTCACCGGCGCGAACATCGCCGGCTTCCAGCGGGTCGCGACGGCGATGCTCGCCCAGGGCGTCATCTGAGCTGACAAGGCGCTTCGTCTCGCTGACGCTCGCTCAACGCGTTTCGTCTCGATCGCTGCGCTCCTCGCTCAACGACCCGCAGCGACTACGCCCCCGCCAGGCGTCCGTGAGGGGCGTCCGTGAGGGGCGTCCGTGAGGGGCGTCCGAGGGGCGCGTCCGCGGGGCGTTGAGCGAGCGCAGCGAGACGAAACGGGTTGAGCGAGCGCAGCGAGTCGAAACCGATCCCTCAGGCCGGCAGGTCGTCTCTGTGGCGCGCAAGCGACGAACCGTAACGCTCGGTGAGCTGCACCATGAGGTCCGGGGTGTCGCGATCTACGCCGAACACGTGACCGGGGAAGTCGAGTTCGGGTTGCGCAGCGGCGATCTCCTCAGCGCGATCGGGCGAGAACAGCTGCACCGGATTCCCCACGGCGACCCAGCCGATCGGCACTACGGTCCCTTCCGGCAGCACGGCACGACGATGCACGATCGCGTTCACTCGCACTTCGCAACGTTCTGCGATCCTCGCACCATTGAACACCCGAGCGCCTGAGGCGAGGAAGACCTCCTCTCCGATGCTCGCGCCGGCGACGCTGGCGAGGGTGCCGATCAGCGAGTGCGCGCCGATGTGCACGGCATCCGCCGCTGTCGCTCGCAGCAGGGCGTTCTCCATCACGATGACGTTCTCGCCGAGTGTGATCGGGCCGCCCTCCGCGGTGATCACGGCGCCGTGCAGCACTTGGCAGTCCGCACCGATCTCCACGTCGCCGGAGATGACGGCGGTGGGCGCGATGACGGCGGTGTCATGTATTCGGGGCCGAGCCCCAAGGTGCTCGTACAGCATGCGGCAAGACTAGCGCCGCGGAACATCCGGCGCACCCGCACCACTCAGGCAGGTCGTCGTGCTTCTCGGGCGATCAGGATGCCGCAGGCGATGAGGCCGCGGCGACGGGCTCGGGGAACAGCGCGGTGAACAGCTGCGCGACCCACTCCAGCAGACCGGCATCCGTCGGCGGTTCGCCGCCGGGGCGCGGGAGCGGCACGACCAGTGCTTCTCCCCCACCGATGAGCTTCGCCGCAGGGTACAGTCGCTGCAGCCGCACCTTCATCGAGTCCTCGAGGCGCGCCGGCGCCACCCGAAGGTTCGACCCCATCGCGACGACGTCCGCGAGCCCGGCACGCGCCGCGCGGCGACGCAGACGCGCGATGGCGACGAGGCCCTCCACCTCTTCCGGCGGGGTGCCGTATCGGTCGGTGAGTTCCTCGATCACGAGGTCGATCGCATCGTCCTTCGCCGTCGCGGCGGCAGCGGCAGACAGCTTCTGATACGCCTCGAGGCGCAGGCGCTCGCTGTCGATGTAGGTCTCGGGGATGCGCGCGTCCACCGGCAGCTCCATCCGTAGTTCATTGCCGGTCTCGACGTCTTCGCCGCGGAAGGTCGCCACGGCCTCGCCGACCATGCGCAGATACAGATCGAAGCCGACGCCGGCGATGTGCCCCGCCTGCTCGCCGCCGAGCATGTTGCCTGCGCCGCGCAGCTCGAGGTCCTTGAGCGCCACCTGCATGCCGCTGCCCAGATCGTTGTTCACCGCGATCGTCTGCAGGCGATCTGCAGCGGTCTCGGACAGCGGCTTAGAGTCGTCGTAGAGGAAGTACGCATACGCGCGCTCGCGCCCGCGGCCGACGCGTCCACGAAGTTGGTGCAACTGGCTGAGGCCGTACTTGTCTGCCTTGTCGATGATGATCGTGTTCGCGTTGGAGATGTCGAGGCCGGTCTCGACGATCGTCGTCGAGACGAGCACGTCGAACTTGCGCTCCCAGAAGTCGTCGACGACCTGCTCGAGCTGGTGCTCGCCCATCTGGCCGTGGGCGACGGCGATCCGCGCCTCCGGCACGAGCTCGGCGAGTTCCGAAGCCACGCGCTGGATCGACTGCACCCGGTTGTGCACGAAGAAGATCTGGCCCTCGCGCAGGATCTCGCGCCTGATCGCCGCGGCCATCTGCTTGTCGCTGCGCGGGCCGACGAACGAGAGGATCGGATGCCGATCCTCCGGCGGAGTGGCGAGAGTCGACATCTCACGGATGCCGGTGACCGCCATCTCGAGCGTGCGCGGGATGGGTGTGGCGCTCATCGCGAGGATGTCGACGTTGGTCTTCAGCTTCTTCAGCTTCTCCTTGTGCTCGACACCGAAGCGCTGCTCCTCGTCGATGATGAGCAGCCCGAGATCTTTGAAGATGATCTGATCGGTGAGGATGCGGTGGGTGCCGATGACCATGTCGACCGAGCCGTCGAGGAGCCCCTCCAGGGTGAGTCGCGCATCCTTGTCGGTCTGGAAGCGCGACAGCGCCCTCACCTTCACAGGGAACCCGGCGAAGCGCTCGGCGAACGTCTCGAAGTGCTGCTTGACCAGCAGCGTGGTCGGCACGAGCATCGCGACCTGCTTGCCGTCCTGGATCGCCTTGAACGCGGCGCGCACAGCGACTTCGGTCTTGCCGAATCCGACGTCGCCGCTCAGCAGCCGGTCCATCGGGATCGGTCGCTCCATGTCGGCCTTGATCTCGTCGATCGTCTGCAGCTGATCCGGCGTCTCAGCGAACGGGAATGCCTCTTCCAGCTCGCGCTGCCACGGCGTGTCCGGCCCGAACGCGTGGCCCTTCGCCGACATCCGCGCCGAATACAGCTTCACGAGCTCGACGGCGATGTCGCGCACCGCACGGCGGGCCTTTCCCTTCGCCGCCGACCAGTCGCTGCCGCCCATCTTCGAGAGCGTGGGTGCCTCGCCGCCGACGTACTTCGAGAGCAGATCGAGCTGATCCGTCGGCACGTACAGCTTGTCGCCCGGGTAGCCGCGCTTGGATGGCGCGTACTCCAGCACCAGATAGTCGCGCGTGGTCTTGGTGGCGTTGCGTCCTCCGCTGGAGACCTCGCGCTGCGTCATCTCGATGAACTTCGCGATACCGTGCGTCGCGTGCACGACGAAGTCGCCGTTCTTGAGCTGCAGCGGATCGACGACATTCTTGCGGCGCGAGGCGAGCCGCTTGACGACACGCTGGTCGCCGCCGATGGTACGACCGTAGAACTCGTTGTCGGTGAGAACCGCGAGTTTCGCCTCCGGCACCTGGAACCCCGACTCCAGCGCGCCGAGGACGAGCGTGGCGACGCCGGGTTCCGGGGCATCCGTGAGCGAATCGACCACTCGCGCGGCGAGGCCACGGTCGGACAGCACGTCTCTGGCACGGTCGACGAGGCCTGTGCCGGATGCTGCGATCACGAGGCGCCACCCGTCGGCGAGCCTGCCGTCGACGAAGTCGATCGCACCGTCGACGTTGCCGTGGAACGACGGGATGATCGAGGCGTCGATGTTCGCCGCATCGTCGTCGTCGGTCGCGAACGGGCTGAACCGCCACCAGACGCCGTCGCGCTCACGCACGATCTCACGCAGCCGCGCGACGCTGACGAAGTCGCCGGCGCCGAGGTCGATGGGCGCGGAGGCGCCCGATGTCGCGGCGCTCCAGGCAGCATCGAGGAACTCTCGGTTCGTCTCGCCGAGGCTCTGTGCTCTGGCGCTCGATCGCTCGGGGTCGACGAGCGCGACGGCCGTTCCCTCGGGGAAGTACTCGGCGAGCGCCTTGAGCGGACCGGACACCGCGGGCAGCAGCGACTCCATCCCCTCGACCGGGATGCCCTCCGCCATCTTCTCCAGCATCCCGGCGATCGCAGGGAACCCCGAGATCAGCGAGCGCGCACGGTCGCGCACATCGGCGGTGAGCAGCAGTTCGCGGGTCGCCGGCAATTCGACTCGCTCGACGTCGCCGGGGAGCGAGCGCTGATCCGCCACCGAGAAGGCACGGATCTGGTCGATCTCGTCGCCGAAGAACTCGACGCGGTACGGATGCTCCGAGGTCGGAGGGAAGACATCGAGGATGCCGCCGCGCACGGCGAACTCGCCGCGGCGCGAGACCATGTCGACCCGCGAGTACGCGCGCTCTACGAGCTGCTCGATGGCATCGTCGAGCTCGAGTTCCCTGCCGCCGAGCACGAGGGACAGCGGTGCGGTGTCACCCAGGTTGGCGGCGATCGGCTGCAATGCTGCTCGCACCGAGGCGACCACGATGAGCGGGCGCTCACCCGACCAAGTGGTGATGCGACGAAGCGTCTCCAGCCGTCGCCCCACCGTGTCGGGACTCGGGCTCAGCCGCTCGTGCGGCAGGGTCTCCCATGCGGGGAAGCTCAGGATCTCAGCATCCGGCACGTAGGAGCCGAGGGCGGCCGCGAGCGATTCCGCGCGACGTCCTGTGGGCGCGACGACGAGCAGTGATGCCGGATGACCGGAGCTCGCTCGCTTGTCGAGCAGCCCCGCTATCGTCGGGGCATCGAGGCCGTCGACGAGTCCGAGATCGGCATCGGTCTGCGCCCAAGTGAGGGCGTCGTGGTACAGAGAGGCCTCTTCCAAGGCGCGCAGAATCCCGGGAACAGTCACCTGACGAGTGTAATGCGCGCCTCGGACATTGAGCCGGGGCGTCTTCCGTGCGAACGGCACGCCATAGGATTCCGGGATGGAACCCGTGACCCTTCACACCGACCGCCTCGTGCTCCGCGCGCCGACGCCAGCCGACATCGACGCGATCACGGCCGCGTGCCAGGACCCCGAGATCCCGCGTTGGACGACCGTTCCGAGTCCGTACACGCGTGAGCACGGTGAAGGCTTCGTGAAGCTGGTCGCCGAGTGGTGGGAAGACGGCAGCCAGGCGGTCTGGGGCATCTTCCACGACGGCGTGCTCGTCGGAGTCGTGGGCCTGCATCACATCACGCCACACTCCAGCGGCGGGTCGACCGAGCTCGGCTACTGGGCGACCGCGCATGCCCGCGGGCAGGGATTCATGGTCGAGGCGTGTCGCGTGGTGATCGATTGGGCGTTCGCCGAGCTGGATCTCGCCCGCATCCGCTGGCAGGCCGTCGCCGGGAACGTGCCATCCGCCCGCACCGCGCGTGCTCTGGGCTTCCGCTACGAAGGGCTCCAGCGGCAAGCGCTCACGAGCCCGCGCGGCCGCGACGACGGCTGGGTCGCAGGGTTGCTTCCCACCGACGACCGCACCCCTGTCGAGTGGTCCGTTCTGGCGTGAGGCGGATTCTCACCAGCTGCTGCGCGTGTCGGATGCGGGTGGCAGGATGGGCGCATGCCGGAGATGCCTGAGGTGCAGGGGCTGGTCGCGTTTCTCGGCGAGCGCGCGGTCGGTCGAACGATCACGCGCACGAGCGTGGGCAACATCGCCGCATTGAAGACGTTCGATCCTCCGAACAACGCTCTGCACGGGGCCGAGATCACGGCATCCGCGCGCCACGGCAAGTTCATCGTCCTCTCCTGCGGTGACGACCTGCACCTCGTGTTCCATCTCGCGAAGGCCGGGTGGCTGCGATGGTACGAGATGCTTCCGACGACGCTCATCAAGCCGGGGAAGTCCCCGATCGCGCTGCGCGTCGCGTTGAACGACGACAGCGGCTTCGATCTCACGGAAGCCGGAACGAAGAAGTCGCTGGCGGTCTATGTGGTGCGCGATCCTGAAGAGGTGCCAGGCATCGCTCGGCTCGGACCCGATCCGCTCGAGGATTCATTCGACCGCGCCGCGTTCGCCGCGCTGCTGGAAGGTCGGCGGATGCAGATCAAGGGGCTGCTGCGCGATCAATCCGTCATCGCCGGCATCGGTAATGCCTACTCCGACGAGATCCTGCACGCCGCACGCATGTCGCCGTATGCGATCGCCGGCAAACTCGACGAAGCCGAGGTCGATCGCCTGTTCACCGCGATGCGCACGACGTTGACGGATGCCGTGGCCGAAGCATCCGGAAAACCACCCGCCGACCTCAAAGACGCCAAACGCCGAGGGATGCAGGTGCACGCGCGGCGAGGAGAACCCTGCCCGGTCTGCGGCGACACTGTGCGCAGCGTGTTCTTCGCCGACAGATCGATGGAGTACTGCCCCACCTGCCAGACCGGCGGCAAGCCGCTCGCCGATCGGCGGCTGTCGCGGCTGCTGAAATGATCCTTCGACAGGCTCAGGAATCGTAGGACCGTCACGGAATGAAATGCGTGTGAATGCGTTGAGTACACTGGGCATAAACGTGCTCCGGGGTCGGTGTGAATCCGAACCGGCGGTGACAGTCCGCGAGCGTCGAGGGAAACCGAGATGCCGATCCGGTGGAATTCCGGTACCGACGGTGATGTGAGAAAGACTTCTCACTAGTCCGGAAGGGAGGCAGCACGATGCGTGAGAGCGCGCCGTCTGTCATCCCCGGAGCGAGAGCAGAAGGACGACGGATGGCAGTGCACGAGGCGGAACGCCACGCGATGACGCGTGCGCTCGAACTCGCAGCACGCGGACCCCGAGGGGCCAACCCTCAGGTCGGCGCCGTGATCCTCTCCCCCGAAGGCGAGATCCTCGCAGAGGGCTGGCACCACGGAGCGGGCACCCCGCACGCCGAAGTCGATGCGTTGTCGAAGCTCCATGGCGACGCCGCCGGCGGCGCGACCGCCGTCGTCACCCTCGAGCCCTGCAACCACACCGGTCGCACCGGTCCTTGCGCCGTCGCACTCATCGACGCCGGCATCTCACGTGTGATCTACGCCCTCGACGACCCGGGCGCCGCCTCCGGCGGCGGTGCCGAGCGACTGCGCGGCGCCGGTGTCGAGGTCGAGGCCGGCGAACAGGCCGACGACGCCAGGTCGCTGATATCCGACTGGCTGACCGCGCAGCGCCTCGGACGTCCGCACATCACCGTGAAGTGGGCGCAGAGCCTCGATGGCCGCGCTGCAGCGGCCGATGGCACGAGCCAGTGGATCACCGGGCCCGCCGCTCGTGCCGATGTGCATCGTCGTCGGTCCGCGGCCGACGCGATCATCGTCGGCACCGGCACCGTGCTCGCGGACGACCCTGCACTCACCGCACGCGATGGAGACAGGCTGTACGAGCACCAGCCGATCCCCGTGGTGATCGGCTCACGCGAGACGCCGGCGGATGCCGCGGTGCGCCGCCACCCGCACGAGGCGGTGTTCTACGGCACCCGTGACCTGCACGTCGTGGTTGCGGATCTGCACGACCGCGGCATCCAGACCGCCTTCATCGAGGGCGGTCCGACACTCGCCAGCGCGTTCATCGCCGCCGGCCTCGCGGATCGGGTGCTCGCCTACGTCGCACCGGTGCTGCTGGGCGGCGACCGCGTCGCGCTCACAGACATCGGCGTGCCGACGATCGATGCCGCGCGTCGCCTGACCATCGAGGAATGGGTGCCGCTCGGTGCCGATCTGCTCGCCGTCGCGCATTTCACAGAATCGCAGAACGAGGGAGTCCGCTGATGTTCACCGGAATCATCGAAGAGATCGGCGAGATCACCGCCATCACGCCGGCCGGCGACGGATGGCGCCTGACCGTGCGTGCGCCCAAGGCCGCACTCGACGCCGTCCACGGCGAATCGATCGCCGTCTCTGGAGTCTGCCTTACCGTGGTCGGCTCGACCCCTGACACGTTCGACGCCGATGTCATGAAGCAGACGCTCGACGTGTCGGCTCTTGCGACAGCATCCGTCGGCACGCGCGTCAACATCGAGAAGGCGATGCCCGTCGGTGCCCGGCTGGGCGGCCACATCGTGCAAGGGCACATCGACGGAGTCGGCGCGGTCGTCGACGTCCGTCCCGGTGACGCCTGGAGCGTACTGCGCATCGGCCTGCCAGCCGACCTCGCACCTCTCGTCGTCGACAAGGGCTCCATCTCCGTCGATGGCACCTCGTTGACGGTCAGCGCCGTGAGCGACCCTTCGACAGGCTCAGGGTCCGCCGCTGAGGCGTGGTTCGAGATCTCGCTCATCCCTGAGACTCTCGTCGCCACCACACTCGGCTCCCGTGCCGTCGGCGATCGCGTCAATCTTGAAACCGACATCCTCGCCCGGCATGTGGAGCGCCTGCTCGCGTTCCGGGCTTCATCGGAAGGAGGCTCGCGATGAGCCTTGCCACCATCGAAGAAGCTCTCGAGTCGCTGCGCGCCGGCCGCCCGGTCATCGTCGCCGACGACGAGAACCGTGAGAACGAGGGCGACGTGATCCTCTCTGCGGAACTCGCGACCCCCGAATGGGTCGCGTGGACCGTGCGCTGGTCGTCCGGATTCATCTGCGCACCGATGCCGGCCGATCTCGCCGACAGCTTGAACCTGCCGCCCATGGTGGAGGCCAACGAAGACGCCCGCTCGACCGCGTACACGGTCAGTGTGGATGCCGCAGAGGGCGTCACGACGGGAATCAGCGCGTCCGATCGCGCACGCACGCTCAACGTGCTCGCGGACCCGGCATCCACCTCCACGAGTGTCATCCGCCCCGGCCACGTGCTTCCGCTGCGCGCCGTCGACGGCGGTGTGCGAGAGCGCGGCGGACACACCGAAGCTGCCGTCGATCTGATGAAGCTCGCAGGGCTCCAGCCCGTCGGCGCGATCGCAGAGGTCGTCGCCGAAGACGGCAGCATGATGCGCCTGCCAGGTCTGAAAGATCTCGGCGCGCGTGACGGTGTGCCGGTGATCACGATCGAGCAGCTGATCGCGCACCTCAACGAGATCGACCCGCTGGACGGTCCGGTGCAGCCTTCGCGCGCCGGCAAACGTCGCGTGAGTCTGCGAGCGGACGCCACGGTGCCCACCGATCACGGCACCTTCCGCTTCCTCGCCTACAAGGACCGCGTGACGGGCACCGATCACATCGCGGTGGTCTCGGGTGAACTCGAAGAGACGGCTCTGGTGCGGGTACACTCCGAGTGCCTGACCGGCGAGGCGTTCGGATCGCTCAAGTGCGAATGCGGCCCGCAGCTCGACGCGGCTCTGGATGCGATCGAGAAGCAGGGCGGCGTCGTCATCTACATGCGTGGTCACGAGGGTCGCGGCATCGGTCTCATCAACAAGCTGCGCGCCTACAGCCTGCAGGAGGAGGGGCTCGACACCGTCGACGCCAACCTGGCTCTCGGCCTGCCTGCAGATGCCCGCGAATACGCGGCTGCGGGCGGCATCCTGAGCGATCTCGGTGTCTCGAAGGTGCGTCTGCTGACCAACAACACCGACAAGGTGAAGCAGTTGCGCGAACTCGGTCTCGATGTCATCGAGCAGGTGCCGTTGATCGTCGGCGTCGGCCCGAACAACCACCAGTATCTGGAGACCAAGCGCGACCGCATGGGCCACATCATCGGCGAAGCCGAGCTGGCCGAGGCACTCGCACACGGAAAGAACAAGGCATGAGCGGCGCAGGGGCCCCCGCACCCGGCGAACCGATCGACGCGACGGGGTTGGACGTCGTCATCATCGCCGGCACCTGGCACGAGGTGATCACGAACGGCATGATCGCCGGCGCCGAGCGCGTGCTCAACGCCGCGAACGCGACGCATCGGCTGGTGCGCGTGCCAGGGTCGTTCGAGCTGGCAGTGGCTGCGCAGGCCGCCTTCGCCGGCGGAGCGGATGCCGTGGTCGCTCTCGGCGTCATCATCCGCGGTGGCACTCCCCATTTCGAGTACGTGTCGTCTGCGACGACCGACGGTCTCACCCGGGTGGCACTGGATGCCGGCAAGCCCGTCGGTTTCGGAGTGCTCACGGTCGACGACGAGCAGCAGGGGCTGGATCGCGCCGGCATCGAGGGCTCCAAGGAGGACAAGGGCGCTGAGGCGGCGGATGCTGCGCTGCGCACAGCCCTGGTCATCCGTGCGCTGCGCGACTGAGGCTCGCCTTCCTGGCGGCAGCGCACGCGCACGGCTAGCGTGTCGGGCATGGAGACTCTGCGCCTGATCGTCGTTTTCATCCACCTCATCGGCTTCGCCGTGCTGTTCGGCGCGTGGGCGGTGCAGGCCTTCGGCGGAAAGCGGCAGGTCACCAGGATCATGGACTGGGGCCTCGGCATCGCGGGCCTGGCGGGCCTCGCACTCGCCGCCCCGTGGGGCATCTCCTACGACCTCGACTACGTCAAGATCGGCGTGAAGCTCGTCGTGCTGCTCATCATCGGCGCGATGATCGGTATCGGATCCGCTCGGCAGAAGCGCGGTGAGGCTGTGCCTTCAGCGGTGTTCGGGCTGATCGGTCTGCTCACTCTCGCCAACGCCGGCATGGGCGTGCTCTGGCGCTGACACGCGCCTAGCGCGACACATGCGGAGGCGCGGTGCTCTCCCGTACGACGAGTTCGGTGCCGACCAGCGGGGTCTGAACGTGCTCTCCGCTGTCGAGCTCTGCGAGCAGAGCGTCCACGGCCAGTGCGCCGACCTTCTCCGGGTGCTGCTGCACGGTCGTCAACGGCGGCCACAGCTGCGCAGCATCCGGCAACCCGTCGAAGCCGACGACGCTGACGTCTGCGGGGATGTCCCGCCCGCTCTCGCGGAAGGCGCGAACCACTCCGATCGCCATCTGGTCGTTCGCGGCGAAGACCGCGGTGACCGACGCGATCGCGCGCAAGCGCACACCTGCCTGATATCCGGAGGCCGCTGACCAGTCTCCCGAGATCACCTCCGGGATCTCCCTGCCGCGCGACTCGAGCGTCGCCCGCCACGATTCGCGTCGCCGTTCGGCTGAGTACGACTTCGCAGGTCCCGTGACGTGCCACACCGTCTCGTGGCCGAGATCGAGCAGGTGCTCGGTCGCCAGCCGCGCGCCCTGTGCCTGGTCGGTGTCGACGAACGGATGGCTCGTGCCGCGGTTCGAGTCGACGAACACCACCGGCAGCCCGTGCGGCATCTCGACCTCGGCCTCATCGAGCTGATGCGCCTCGATCACGATGATGATGCCGTCGACGGCGTGCTCCTCGATCCTGCGGAACGCACCGGCCACCGTCTCGCGCGCGCTCGACTCCACTGGGATCAGTGTCAGCGCGTATCCCATCGCCGCGGCCCTCACGGCGATCGCATCGAGTGTGCGCTGATTGCCGTATGAGCTGAACGAGAACATGATGACGCCGATGGCGCGGAACCGCCCGGAGCGCAGTGCCCTGGCGGCGCTGTTCGGACGATATCCGAGGCTCTGCATCGCCTGCTCGACACGCGTCCTCGTGTCGGCGCCGACGTATCCGCGCGCGTTGACGACTCGCGAGACCGTCTGACCCGAGACACCCGCCTCACGCGCGACGTCCTCCATGGACGGCTCTCTCCGCCGTTGCGGTCCGGGTGATGACTCAGAGGACACGATGATCAATCCGTTCATGTGTTGACGTTGACACACTAGCAGTCGATCGCATATGTTGACGTTGACACATCGCGCTGCATGCGCACTATCAAGAGAAGGTCTCGTCGATGACGACTGATTTCACTGCGACGCTCGGAAGCACAGGCATCCGGCGCCGTGAGAAGCGCGACTGGAAGGGATGGGCCTTCGTCGGCCCGTTCATGGTCGTGTTCGCCCTCGTGTTCCTCACCCCGCTCGCCTACGCGATGTACTTGAGCTTCTTCCAGGAGAAGCTCATCGGCGGCACGGCGTTCGTGGGGCTCGACAACTACGTCCGCGCCCTCACCGACTCGCAGTTCTGGGAAGCGTTCGGACGCGTCCTGATCTTCCTCGTCATCCAGGTGCCGATCATGCTCGTGCTCGCCCTCGGAGCAGCGCTCGCACTCGACAGCGCGAGGCTCCGCGGCGCCTCGTTCTTCCGCATCCTGATCTTCCTGCCGTATGCGGTTCCTGCCGTCGTCGCCGTGCTGATGTGGGGGTACATCTACGGCGACCAGTTCGGGCTCACGGCGAATTTCAACGACTTCCTCGGGTTCGATGCGCTGACGCCGTTCGCGAAGGAATGGATGCTGGTCTCGATCGGCAACATCGTCACGTGGGAGTTCGTCGGCTACAACATGCTGATCTTCTACTCCTCGCTCAAGACCATCCCCACCGACATGTACGAGGCCGCCTCACTCGACGGCGCCGGCGCGTGGCGCACGATCTTCTCGATCAAGATCCCGTCCGTGCGCGGCGCTCTCGTGATCGCCAGCATCTTCTCGATCATCGGCAGCTTCCAGCTCTTCAACGAACCCAACATCCTGCGCCCTCTCGCCCCGAACGTGATCACCACGTATTTCACGCCCAACATGTACGCGTACAACCTGTCGTTCGCGGGCCAGCAGTTCAATTACGCCGCAACGATCGCGATCATCATGGGCATCATCACCGCCGTGATCGCCTACGTCGTGCAGCTGCGCGGCTCGAAGACGGAGGTGCGCTGAGATGGCGCTCGCATTCAACCGTCAGGCGACCAAGCGCCACGACCCGATGAACCCGCGCAAGTCGAACACGTTGCTGATCGTCATGGTCATTTACGCCCTGTACACGCTGGTGCCCTTGGTCTGGTTGCTGTTCAGCTCGACCAAGACCCAGGCCGGCCTGTTCTCCTCCTTCGGCCTGTGGTTCTCCGACGACTTCGCGTTCTTCGACAACCTCGCGGCCACGTTCTCGTACCGCGACGGGATCTTCCTGCGCTGGCTCGGCAACACGCTGCTCTACGTCGTGGTCGGCGCGGGAGGCGCGACCCTGCTCGCGACGATGGCCGGATACGGACTCGCCAAGTATCGCTTCCCAGGTCGTCGTGCGGTCTTCGCCGTCGTCCTCGGAGCAGTGGCAGTGCCGGGCACCGCTCTCGCCGTGCCGACGTTCCTGCTCTTCAGCGAACTCGGCCTGACGAACACTCCGTGGGCGGTGATCATCCCCTCGCTCATCAGCCCCTTCGGCCTGTACCTCATCTGGGTGTTCGCGACGGAATCCGTGCCCACCGAACTGCTGGAAGCCGCCCGCATCGACGGCGCAGGCGAGTTCCGCACCTTCTTCACCATCTCGATGCGCCTGCTCGCCCCCGGCATCGTCACGGTCGCGCTGTTCACGGTCGTCGCGACGTGGAACAACTACTTCCTGCCGCTGATCATGCTCTCCGACCCGGACTGGTACCCGCTGACCGTCGGACTCAACCAGTGGAGCAACCAGGCCATCGGCGCGGGCTCTCAGCCCATCTACAACCTCGTGATCATGGGCTCGCTGCTCACGATCATCCCGATCGTGATCGCATTCCTGCTCCTGCAGCGCTTCTGGCAGTCCGGGCTCACCGCCGGAAGCGTCAAGCAGTAGTGCTGATCCCCCACGCCCGCACCACCCAGAACATCACCAGCACCACCCCGAAAGGAACACAGCAATGAAGCACATTCCCTCCGCTGCGACCCGCCGTGCACTCACGGCACTCGCAGCAGGAACAGTGGCCGCGATCGCACTGGCAGGCTGCGGCGCCGGCGCCGGCGGCTCGGACAGCACCGGCGACGGATCATTCGACTCGATCGAAGCCGCCCTCGAAACCGGCGGCGAGATCACGTACTGGTCCTGGACCCCGTCGGCTGAGGCGCAGGTCGCCGCGTTCGAGAAGGCCTATCCGAACGTGAAGGTCAACCTCGTCAACGCGGGCACCAACAACGAGGAGTACACCAAGCTGCAGAACGCCATCAAGGCGGGATCCGGCGCGCCGGATGTCGTGCAGGTCGAGTACTACGCCTTCCCGCAGTTCGCCCTCACCGATGCGTTCGTCGATCTCTCCCAGTACGGCTTCGGCGACTTCGAGGACGACTACACGGCATCCACCTGGAACTCCGTCACCGACGGCGACGCCATCTACGGCCTTCCGCAGGACTCCGGCCCCATGGCGCTGTTCTACAACAAGACCGTCTTCGACGCGGCCGGCGTCGCCGTGCCGACCACGTGGGACGAGTACTACGAGGCGGCCAAGGCCATCCACGCCGCAGACCCGAACGCGTACATCACCAACGACATCGGCGACGCCGGCTTCGCCACCAGCATGATCTGGCAGGCCGGCGGGCAGCCGTTCGCGACCTCCGGAACCGACGTCACGCTCGACCTTCAGGACGAGGGTTCGAAGAAGTGGGCCGACAACTGGAATCGGCTGGTCCAGGAGGACCTGCTCGCCCCGTACGGCAGCTGGAGCGATGAGTGGTTCCGCGGTCTCGGCGACGGCAGTCTCGCCACGCTCGTGATCGGCGCCTGGATGCCGGGCAACCTGATCTCCGGTGCGCCGGACGGCTCCGGCGACTGGCGCGTCGCGCCGATGCCGACCTACGACGGCACCGCGGCGACTGCCGAGAACGGCGGCGGCGGACAGGCCGTCACGAAGCAGAGCGAGAACGCCGAGCTGGCAGCCGGCTTCCTGTGGTGGCTGAACAACAGCGACGAGAGCATCTCGACGTTCCTCGAGTCGGGTGGCTTCCCGTCGACGACGGCCGAGCTCTCGAGCGAGGAGTTCCTCAGCGACGCGCCGGAGTACTTCGGCGGACAGAAGATCAACGAAGTGCTCGCCGCCGCGGCGGACGACGTGGTCGAAGGCTGGAACTACCTGCCCTACCAGGTGTACGCGAACAGCATCTTCGGCGACACCGTCGGTCAGTCGTACCAGAACGGCACGGACCTCAATGAAGGTCTCACTGCCTGGCAGGACGCGCTGGCCGAGTACGGCGACAGCCAGGGCTTCAGCGTCAACAAGTGACCGCAATCGGGCCGGGCGGGCTCTATCCCGCCCGGCCCCATTCATCGAAAGCGCAGTACGTGAGCACCTTCTCCATCGGCGACACCGACTTCCTCCGTGACGGCCGGGCGCACCAGATCATCTCCGGAGCCATCCATTACTTCCGCGTGCATCCGGATCAGTGGCGCGACCGCATCCGCAAGGCCCGGCTGATGGGCCTGAACACGATCGAGACCTATGTCGCCTGGAACGCGCATGAACCGCGCCGTGGCGAGTGGAACGCCACGGGCTGGAACGACCTCGGGCGCTTTCTCGACCTCGTGCGGGAAGAGGGCATGGATGCGATCGTCCGCCCTGGGCCGTACATATGCGCAGAATGGCATAACGGCGGACTTCCCACCTGGCTGGCGGCGGATGAGACCACGCTGCGCACCTCCGACCCCGACTACCTCGCCGACGTCACCGACTATCTCCGACGCGTGTATGAGATCGTCGCCCCTCGGCAGATCCAGCGCGGAGGCCCGGTCGTCCTCGTGCAGATCGAGAACGAGTACGGCGCATACGGATCCGACAAGGCGTACCTGGAAGAACTCGTTCGCGTCACGCAGAGCTCCGGCATCACCGTGCCCCTGACCACTGTCGACCAGCCGGTCGACCAGATGCTCGCAGACGGCAGCCTCGCAGGCCTCCACCGCACCGGCTCCTTCGGCTCCCGCGTTCCCGAACGCCTCGCCACGCTCCGCCGGCATCAGGCGACCGGTCCGCTCATGTGCTCGGAGTTCTGGGACGGCTGGTTCGACTGGTGGGGCGGCATCCATCACACCACCGAGGTCGCCGCCAGCGCCGACGACCTCGACGCGCTGCTGAGCGCCGGGGCGTCCGTAAATATCTACATGTTCCACGGCGGCACGAACTTCGGCCTCACCAACGGCGCGAATCACAAGGGCCGCTACCTTCCTCTCGTGACGTCGTACGACTACGACGCCCCGCTGGACGAGGCCGGCAATCCGACAGAGAAGTACTACGCGCTGCGCGATGTGATCGCGAAGCACGCACCAGTGCCGGACGAGCTGCCGGAGGCGGGCTCTCCCGCGCCGTCGTTCACCGTGCCGCTGCAGCACGCCGGCCCCTGGTCGGATGCCGGCACCACCGCCGCGCCGTCCTCCTCCGCCGAGTGCCCGGCCACCTTCGACGAGCTCGGGCACCTGAGCGCGCTCGTGCGTTACGACGTCGAGCTGCCAGAGTTCCACGCACCGGCGATGCTGACCGTCGACGACATCCGCGACCTCGCCTGGGTGAGCGTGGACGGCCGGAGCGTCGGCACCCTCGCCCGCACGCGCCACGATCACGCCGTCTCGATCCCACCGGGGCGCACCCTCAGCATCCTCGTCGAGGATCAGGGACGCGTGAACTACGGCGACCGTCTCGGGGAGGAGAAGGGCCTCATCGGCGTACCGCTTCTCGACGGCGAGCCGCTTCGCAATTGGCGCTCGATGCCCCTGGACGTCGCGGCGATCGCCGACACGGTCGCAGCCGGCGACACGGCGACGTCCACGGACTCGGATGCCGCCGAGGCTCCGTCCGCGTGGATCGGCGACTTCGATCTGCGAGCCGAATCCGATCTGTTCCTCGACACCGCAGGCTGGGGCAAGGGGTACGCGTTCGTGAACGGGTTCTTCCTCGGCCGGTACTGGCGCAACGGACCGCAGCGCTCGCTCTACGTCCCTGCCCCCGTGACGCGCCGAGGAAGCAACCGGGTCGTCGTGCTCGAGCTCGAGCATCTGCTGACCGCTCACGCGCAGTTCCTCCCCGGCCTCGCACTCGGCGACCACGAAGAATGACGCGCTGCCTCGAGATCGCACAGCAGACGTTCAGGGAGGCGTAAACTCCCCCGGGTGCTCCTTCCCCACGAGCACGACGAACGCCAGGAGATCATGAGTACCGTAGTGAAACCCGCCAACCCCCGCTCCCGGGTCATCCTCGCGAGCCTCGTCGGCACGACCATCGAGTTCTACGACTTCTACGCGTACGCGACAGCCGCCGTCCTCGTCTTCCCGGTCCTGTTCTTCCCCAGTGACAACGCCACGGCGTCGCTGCTGGCATCATTCGCCGTCTTCGGCGCGGCGATGGTCGCGCGTCCGATCGGCGCGATGGTCTTCGGCCACTTCGGCGACAAGTACGGCCGTAAAGCGACGCTCGTGGCCTCGCTGCTCACGATGGGCATCGCGACGTTCGTGATCGGACTGCTGCCGACGTTCCAGCAGATCGGCTGGGTGGCGCCGCTGCTGCTGCTCATCCTGCGTCTCGCTCAGGGATTCGCTCTCGGTGGTGAGTGGTCCGGTGCCGCACTCGTCGCGACCGAGAACGCACCGAAGGGCAAGCGCGCCTGGTACGGCTCGTTCCCGCAGCTGGGCGCTCCACTCGGCTTCATCATCGCGAACTTCATCTTCCTCGGCATCAACTGGGCGCTCCCGCACGGCGAGAACCCGTCTCTGCAGTCCGAGGCCTTCCTCGCCTGGGGCTGGCGCATTCCGTTCCTGTTCTCGGCGGTGATGGTCATCATCGGCTTGTGGGTACGGCTCAAGCTCGTGGAATCCGACACGTTCAAGCGCGCCGAGCAGAAGGGCGTCATCCGCAAGATGCCGCTTGCCACCGTGTTCCGCCACCATTGGAAGCACCTCATCCTCGGCACGTTCATCATGCTGGCCACGTACGTGCTGTTCTACCTGATGACGAACTTCACGCTCGCATACGGCACGGCCTCGACCGACGCCGATGTGCCGGGAGCGGGCTTCGGGTACACCGACTTCGTGCTCATGCAGATCGTCGGCGTCGTCTTCTTCGGTATCTTCACGCTGCTCTCCGGCCCTGTCGCCGACGCGATCGGACGCCGGAAGCTGCTGCTGTGGGTCACGGGAGCGATCATCGTCTTCGGTCTCACCTTCAACGTGTTCCTGATGCCGCAGCTCGATCCGCAGTTCACCGGTGCGCTCACACAGGCGTTCCTGGTGTTCGGCTTCATGCTGATGGGGATCACGTTCGGGCCGATGGGTGCGATGCTGCCCGAGCTGTTCCCGACGAATGTGCGCTATTCCGGTTCCGCCATCGCCTACAACGTCTCCTCGATCCTCGGTGCAGCGATCGCGCCTCTCATCGCCCTGAAGCTCTGGGAGTTCGCGGCGGGCGAGCCGTGGCTCGTCGGACTGTACCTGTCGGCGATGGGCGTGCTCACCTTCGTCGCGTTGATCCTGACGAAGGAGACGAAGGACAACGACTACGACGACGACCTCGGGCTCGCTGCCGCCGTCGAACTGTAGCGTGATTTCGCCGGGCTCGACGTGGAGGTATTCGATCCTTTCGAGGAGGAATGAAAGGTCGTGATCAGCGGTAGTCCGCGGTGACAGTGCGGCGGATGCCGTCGAGAACGAGGCGCCCGCCGTATGGCACGATCCACTGCGGGCGAGTGTGCCCGAAGGGCACGCCGACGCAGATCACGGCATCCGGGTTGTAACGCCCGACGGTCTCGATCACGACGTCGCGCTGGGCATCACGCAGCGCCTGCGCTTCCTCCGCCGAGGGGTGAAAGTCGAAGTCGCTCACCGGCGGCCGCGCGACGACCACGCCTGATATGGCGGCCAGGATGCCGCGCTCCCCCAGTCCGCGCAACCAGCGCGCGACCCAGCTCGCGGGAGGGCGTTCTTCGCTCGTCTCGAGGAGCAGTATTGCGCCGTCGAGATCGGATGCCGCGGGCAGACGATCCGCCATCGCAAGTCCGTCGATCACTTCGAGGCACCCGCCCCAGGTGCGCCCCTCGACACGGCGCTCGGGGCCGGCCCACGTCCAGGGCGTCGTCGGCACCCGATCGCCATACTCCGTGAGGGCGCGAGGATCCTCCCACCGACGTCCGACGTCTTCGGACTCACCCGGCTCGGTCAGCGCGATCTCGCCGCCGTCCAGCAGCGCCGCGCGCAGTGAACGCAGGTGGATGTCGTCGACCACGGGGCCAGGGCCGAGGTGCACTGCGGTCGAACCGCCGTAGTAGCCGGCGACGCCGTGCTGCCACAGCCAGTTCAGGATGTTCGTGTTGTCGCTGTAGCCGATGAACGGTTTGGGGTCGGCCTGCGCGAGCGCAGCATCCAGATGCGGGACGACGAGGATCTGATCGTCGCCGCCGATGGTCGCTAGGATCGCGCGGATTCTTGGATCAGCGAAGGCCGCATTGACATCGGCTGCTCGTGCCTCTGGGGTCGCGTCAAGAAGGCGCGTCGTCGGGTACTCGACCGGGACGAGGCCAGTCAGGTCTGTGATCCTGCGCAGCGCCTGCTCGTGCAACACGGGAGCGACGGCAGGGGCGGCGAAGGACGGGGACAGGACGGCGACGTGGTCACCGGGGACGAGCTTCGAAGGCATCCCACCATTGTGTCCGAAGCCCCGGTCGCAGCATCCCACAAGCGTCGATCGATGTTGACAGATACTCCTGGCAGGCGATCGCCAGCGCTCTCGGCGTGACGAAGCAGGCCACCCATCGTAGGTTCGGGCGACACTGACCGGCGCGGACGAGGGAGCGGTGAAACAGCCCGCGCATCCCGCGTGGCTATCTCGTCGACTCCCGTGCGCCTTTCCTGGTGCCACGCCGCCGCAGCCAGATTGCACTCGTGATGATCAGAGGTAGTTGGGTGAGTCCATATACGACGTGAAAGGCATAGTGGGTGAACGATTGATCGGGGTAGAACGGAAGAATCGACAGCGGCAGTACCGTGACGATCGCGCCCACAAGGTTCAGAAGTCCCCACGCCAGCAGCGCCCACGTGGCACCCCATCGCAGCGGCGTCGACCACAAGACGACGAGCGCGCCAGTGATGAGCAGCGGAATGAGCGACTCCGTGCTCATGATCGTCTGACCGGGCAGGTCGGCGAGATTGTGGATGAACAGGCCGACCCATCCGAGGATCGCGAATGCCGGCACCAACAGAGCCATCAGTTCAACTCCGACGCGCTGGCGACGACTGATACGCCGATCGCGAGCAGCGCGACAAGATTGGTTGCGGTTCGGATTCCGAAGAACCGCTCCCAACGGGTACGTGTGGTGCGCCAGTCAGCAGGTGGTGCGTCGGGTGACCAGTGCGCCATGCTTCGATTGATCGGCAGGTCACCACGCAGAATCGCGAGGAGGGTCACCACGAGCGCGATCAGCGCGACGGCGTCGGCGACCGCGCTGATCATGGCGCCCGTCAGAACCGCGGCGAAGAGCGCCGCGGTGGTCACCGCAAGGCACGCGAGCATGAGCGGTTTCGCGAGCCGAGGCGCTGTGCGATCGACAGCATGCTTCACGGGAACGTACACACGTACTTCCATCGACCGCAGGACGGGGTTCAGCACGAAGAGGCCGGTGGCATGTACGCCAAGGAGGAGCGCGACGAGCACGAGTGCAGTGAGGGGGAGAGCGAACGTCACCATACTCGGCTCCTTTTCGATACAAGCGACGTGTATCTAATCCGAAAATGGATGGTGACTGGGCAGGCCGAAGGCTCCCGGCGGAGCCGGGATTGCATGTGACGTGGGGTTCAGGCGGCGGGTTGTAGGGTGACGTGGTAGCCGAGAGCTTCGAGCTGGCGGACGTGGACGCGTTTGACTGTCTCGGTGTTCACGTGCCGGTCGTGGTGGTCCGGCCCCAGGTCGATGTAGCGGGCGTCGGTGTCGTTCAGAAGATGCCAGATGATGACGAGGATGGATCTCCCGACGGCGACGAGAGCCTTCTTCCTCCCGCGGCGTCGGGCCAGGCGTCGGTAGCGAGCGCCGAGGAACGTGTTCGTCTTGCTGGCGCTTATCGCTGCTTCGCCGAGGGCTCGTGCGAGGTAGCGGTTGCCGTGCCCGGTGGCGCCGTTGCCCATGGTCTTCCCCGCTGAACTCTTCACTCCGGGGGCGAACTTCGCCCAGGACGTCAAATGTCCGGGGGTGGGGAACCGGGTCATATCGACCCCGATCTCGGCGATGATGATCGCGGCCGCTGTTGCCCCGACGCCGGGGATCTCATCGAGCCGGGCGGCCGCGTCACCGAAAGGGACCAGGTGCTCGCCGATCTGCTCATCGACGGCGGCGATATCGGCGTTGATCTGATCGATGCGGCTCAGCATCCGCGCGAGCAGGAACCGGTGATGCTCGTCGAAGTGGCCGGTGAACGCGTCCTCCAGCGCGGGGATCTTCCTGCGCATGCTGGACCGGGCCATCTGGGCGAGGACTCTCGGGTCTTGCTCCCCGGCGATCAGAGCCGCCATCATCTCCCGCCCGGAAACCCCGAAGATGTCGGACGCGACGACGGAGAGTTTGATGCAGGCGTCTTCGAGGAGCTTCTCGACCCGGTTCTTCTCCGCGCCCCGTGAGCCGACCAGATCGATCCGGTACCGGGTCAGATCCCGCAGCCGACGGATCGGACGCGGGGGCACGAAACTTGGCCGCAGCATCTGCCGTTCCGCGACTCTGCAGAGCCAGACCGCATCCAGCACGTCGGTCTTCGGGCGGCCAGGCAGGTGCTTGACGTCTTTCGCGTTGACCAGCCACGGCTCCAGGCCGTGTGCTTCCAGCAGGTAAAACGGTGGCCGCCAGTAGTCGCTGGTCGCTTCCATCACCACCCGCTCGATGCCTAACTCCACCAGCCGGTTTGCCAGCTCGGTCAACGACCGGGTCATCGTCGAATGCGTCGTGACTTCCTGCACCCGCCGCTTGCCGCCGGCGGGTGAGGGTAATCGGACGCAGCAGACCACTTCGGCCTTGCCGATATCCAACGCCGCGACCCGCTGGATGATCTGCTCGTCATCTTCAGACTGCGCAAACACTGTTCTCACTTCCCATCGATCGGTGCTTCCATGAAGCGACCGCCCGAGGGAACCACGGGGAGGAACAGCGAATCTAATCCTCGTGCTCGACCGCTTTACAGCGGCTGGCGACAGTGAAAGTGCCCATCACGTGGTGCCCACCGTCCGGCTAATCGACGGCCTCAAGGGACCATAGAGACAACGACGTCAACCGGGCGGCCGCACCCCATTTTCAGCCCCGAACAGGCACCCCGACAAGGGGCACCCAGGCTAATCGTGAGGATGGGTGATGCGCCGGTTGTTGTCAAGGCCTCCCTGGGGAGATGTTCTGCACGTTGTGCGCCGTACGACGATCAAGGAGGAAGTACGGTCGTAGTACTCCCCTTTTCTTCAGATCGAGGTCTCACATGTCTCGTACGGCGACCGAACGCCGACGCGGACGCAGCGCGCCACAGGACGGCCCGCGCGCCACGTTCCGCCAGTTGCTCCCCTTCCTGTTCGAGCACAAGAAGACGCTGATCGTCGTCGCGATCCTCAGCGTGTTCGGCGCTGCGACCTCGCTCGTGCAACCTCTTCTGGTCGGGCAGGTCATCGCGGCCGTGCAGGCGAATGAGACGCTGGGAATCCTCGTATGGCTGCTGGTCGGCTTCGTGCTCATCTCATCGGTGATCTCCGGCTACCAGCACTATCTGCTGCAGCGCACCGGCACCGCGGTCGTGCACTCCAGCCGCCGTCAGCTCATCGCCCGCATCCTGCATCTGCCGATCCGCGAGTTCGACGCACGTCGCACCGGCGATCTCGTCTCGCGCGTCGGCACCGACACGACGCTCCTCTACGCCGTGCTCACGCAAGGACTCGCGGATGCCGTCGGCAGCGCGATCCTGTTCCTCGGTGCGCTGATCGCGATGCTGATCATCGACCCGATCCTGCTGCTGCTGATCGTCGTGGTCATCGGCATCTCGCTCGCCGTCGTCGTGATGCTGAGCGGCCGCATCCGCACGGCATCCAGCGCGCAGCAGGTCAAGGTGGGAGAGCTCGCCTCTGCGGTCGAACGAGCGGTGGGGTCGATCCGCACCGTGCGTGCCTCCGGTGCCACCGAGCGCGAGGCGGAATCCGTGTCGTCGCTGGCCGGCGAGGCATACGGCCTCGGAGTGCGCATCGCGAAGGTCTCTGCACTGGTCGTCCCGATCTCCGGCATCGCCCTGCAGTTGTCACTGCTCGCCGTGCTGGGCGTCGGCGGCTTCCGCGTCGCGGCCGGCGCGATCACGATCGCCTCGCTCATCACGTTCGTGATGTTCCTGTTCATGCTGATCATGCCGCTCGCGACGACGTTCGGCGCCATCACCTCGGTCAACCAGGCGCTCGGCGCGCTGGGACGCATCCAGGAGGTGCTCGACCTTCCGACCGAGGATCAGGAGGATGCCGCGATCGCCGCGTCCGTCGAGTCGGGCGCTGAGCCTGTCGGAACGTCGTCTCCCGCTATCGCGTTCCATGACGTGCGGTTCCGCTACCCCGACGCCGTGGTCGCCGCGCGCGTGGCGGCGGCGACAGAGGCCCGCACTGTGCTGGTCGACGCGCATCTCGAGCCCGAGGCGCAGGAGAAGGATGCCGAGCAGCCGGCCGACCGCGACGTCCTTCGAGGCGTGTCGTTCGCGGTGCCGCGCGGATCACGCGTCGCGCTCGTCGGCCCGAGCGGGGCGGGAAAGAGCACCGTCCTGTCGTTGATCGAGCGGTTCTACGACCCGACCGGCGGCTCGATCCGCCTCGACGGTCACGACATCCGCACCTATCCTCGAGCCGACCTCCGCGCGCAGTTCGGCTACGTCGAGCAGGATGCGCCGACGCTTGCGGGCACGCTCGCCGACAACCTGCGGCTCGCCTCGCCGGACGCCACCGATGCCGACTGCGAGCGCGTGCTGCGCGCCGTGAATCTGGGCGACGTGCTCGAACGCGGCACCCTGGGACTTCAGACCCCGGTCGGCGAGGACGGCGTGATGCTCTCCGGCGGTGAGCGTCAGCGACTCGCGATCGCCAGGGCCCTTCTCACCGAGGCGCCGATCCTGCTGCTCGATGAATCGACCTCCTCGCTCGACGGCGTGAACGAGCAGCGCATGCGCGACGCGATCGACGCCGTCTCCGCCGACCGCACGCTCATCGTGATCGCGCACCGACTGTCGACCGTCGTCGACAGCGACCTGATCGTCGTGCTGCAGAACGGCGAAGTGGTGGGTCAGGGCACGCACTCAGAGCTCATCGAGCAGGTACCGCTGTACCGCGATCTCGCCCGCCACCAGCTGCTGGTCTAGCGCGGTCTGGCGCCGCGCGAAAACGCGACGGCAGGATCAAGGGACCACTCAGCCACGGGTCTGTCCCAGTCATCCCGCCGTCGCGGGTCTGATTCCGGCGCTATCTCGTCTGCGCGAGCCGGTAGCGCAGCGAGGCCAGCTCGGCGCGGAGCGCTGCCGGCATCGTGTCACCGAAAGTGTCGAAGAACTCCTCGGTGGCGTCGGCCTCCTTCGACCAGGCATCCGCGTCCACGCTGAAGAGCTCGTCGAGATCCTGCTGCGAGATGTCGAGCCCGTCGAGGTTGAGGTCACTGGTCACCGGCAGCCGCCCGATCGGACTGTCGACTGCGGACACCTCACCGCTGACGCGGCGGATGATCCAGTCGATGACACGCGAGTTGTCGCCGAACCCGGGCCACAGGAAGCGTCCGTCGTCGCCACGGCGGAACCAGTTGACCTGGAAGATGCGCGGTGCACGGTCGAAGCGCAGAGACCGACCGACCTTGAGCCAGTGAGCGAAGTAGTCGCCCATGTTGTAACCGCAGAACGGCAGCATCGCGAACGGGTCGCGGCGCAGTTCACCCACAGTGCCCTCGGCGGCCGCTGTGCGCTCCGATGAGATCGTCGAACCGAGGAAGACACCGTGCGTCCAATCGGTCGCCTCGACGACGAGAGGCACGTTGCTCGCGCGACGCCCGCCGAACAGGATGACATCGAGCGGAACAGCCTCTTCCCAGTCATCCGAGATCTGCGGGCACTGAGCCGCGGCGACCGTGAAGCGCGAGTTCGGGTGCGCGGCGGGGCGACCAGAATCTGGCGTCCAATCGTTGCCCTCCCAGTCGATGAGGTGGGACGGCGGGGTGTCCGTCAAGCCCTCCCACCAGACGTCGCCGTCCGGACGGAGTGCGACGTTGGTGAAGATCGTGTTGCCCCAGAGCGTCTCGATCGCCGTGACGTTGGTCGACTCACCGGTGCCGGGAGCGACACCGAAGAAGCCGGCCTCGGGGTTGATGGCCCACATGCGGCCGTCCTCGCCCGGGCGGATCCACGCGATGTCGTCACCGAGCGTCTCGACCTTCCAGCCCGGGATGGTCGGGCGCAGCATCGCGAGGTTCGTCTTGCCGCACGCCGACGGGAAGGCCGCGGCGACGTGGTAGGCATTGCCCTTGGGGTCGATGACGCGGATGAGCAGCATGTGCTCGGCGAGCCACCCCTCGTCGCGGGCGATCACCGACGCGATGCGCAGCGCGAAGCACTTCTTGGCGAGGATGGCGTTTCCGCCGTAGCCGGAGCCGTACGAGTAGACCTCGAGGGTGTCGGGGAAGTGCACGATGTACTTCTCGTCGTTGCACGGCCATTCGACGTCCTGCGCGCCCGGTGCCAGCGGAGCGCCGACGGAGTGGACGGTCTTGACCCACGGCGCACCTTCCGCGATCTGCCGAGTGACGGCGTCGCCCACGCGCGTCATGATGCCGATGGACGCCACGGCGTACGCGCTGTCGGTGATCTGCACGCCGATGTGCGACAGCGGGCCCCCGACGGCTCCCATCGAGAACGGCACGACGTACATCGTGCGTCCGCGCATCGAGCCCTCGAAGATCTCGTTCATCGTCTGCCGCATCTCGGCGGGATCGGCCCAGTTGTTCGTGGGGCCGGCATCCTTCTCGTGCTCCGACGCGATGAACGTGCGCGCCTCTGTGCGGGCGACGTCACTGGGGTGCGAGCGCGCCAGGTACGACCCAGGACGCCACTCGGGGTTGAGCTTGATGAGCTTGCCCTCCGAGACGAGTCCGCGCAGCAGCGCGTCGTTCTCGGCCTGCGAACCGCCGACCCAGTGCACCGATGCCGGCTTCGTGAGGGCGCGGATCTCCTCCACCCAGGCGACGAGTTCAGCCATCCCGGGGGTGTCGTAGGTGGGGACGGCGCCAAGTTCGCGCGCCGCGGAGACGGCGGGAACGCGGGGTGTGAAGGTCTCGGCCATAACCATGTCTACTCCCTCGAAGAGTCGGTGTGTATGTCCATTCTGCGCAACATCACTCGCAGATTTCGCGGATTCGGGTCGTAAGAATCACTGTTCTTTCGATATGCTCAAGGAATGAGCGGCTCCGGCATCCATCTGACGACTCTCGGCCATCGCATCCGACACCATCGCGTGGCGAAGGGCTTCACCCTCGACGAGCTCGGCGCGCAGGTGGGCGTCGCCGGTTCGCAGCTGAGCCTGATCGAGAACGGCAAGCGCGAGCCCAAGCTCTCGCTCCTGCAGGCGATCGCCCAGGCCACCGCGACAGACGTCTCCGATCTCATCTCCGGCGAGCCTCCGAACCGTCGGGCGGCTCTGGAGATCGAGCTGGAGCACGCGCAGGCCAGTCCGGTGTTCCGCCAGCTGGGGGTCGCACCCGTGCGCGTCTCGAAGGGGATGCCTGACGAGACGATCGAGGCGATCCTCGGACTTCATCGCGAACTGCAGCGCCGCGAGCGCGAAGCCATCGCGACGCCCGAAGAGGCGCGACGTGCGAACACGGAGCTGAGACTGCGCATGCGGGCGCAGAACAATTACATCGGCGACATCGAGAAGCTCGCAGAAAAGCAGCTGAAGGCCGCCGGTCATGTCAGCGGCGCCCTGACCCACCGCACGGTGAGCATCATGGCGCAGAAGCTCGGCTTCGAGCTCCTCTACGTCAACGATCTGCCCCACTCCACACGCTCGGTGACCGATCTGGAGAACAGCCGTATCTACCTGCCACCGGCCTCGATCCCCGGCGGTCACGGGCTGCGCTCGATGGCGCTTCAGGCGATGGCGCATCGTCTGCTGGGGCACACGCCGCCGACCGATTACGCCGACTTCCTGCAGCAGCGCCTGGAGATCAATTACTTCGCGGCGAGCTGCCTGGTGCCAGAGACGGCGGGCGTTGCCTTCCTGCAGCAGGCCAAGAAGGATCGCAACCTCGCGGTCGAGGATTTCCGTGACGCATTCGGAGTCACGCACGAGGCGGCCGGAATGCGGATGACGAACCTCATGACCGAGCACCTCGGCATGAAACTGCACTTCCTCCGCGTCGACGAGACGGGCGCGATCACACGAGTGTACGAGAACGACGACCTTCCGCTGCCGATGGATGTGACCGGCGCGGTCGAGGGTCAGCCGGTGTGCCGGAAGTTCCAGGCGCGCGCCGCGTTCACGCAGCAGAACCGCACGACGGAGCACCATCAGTACACCGACACCCCCTCCGGCACGTTCTGGTGCGCGACGCAGACCGGGGCCGCCAGCGACGGCGAGTTCTCGGTCACCGTGGGAGTCCCGTTCGATGACGCGCGCTGGTGGCGTGGTCGGGAGACGACAGATCGCGCCGCGTCGACCTGCCCGGATGAGGCATGCTGCCGCCGTCCCGCCCCCGAGCTCGCGGATCGATGGAGCGCCAAGGCATGGCCGAGCGCCCGCGTGCACACGCACATGTTCTCACCGCTCCCCCGTGGCGCGTTCCCCGGAGTCGACGAGAACGAGGTGTACACGTTCCTCGCCCGGCACGCGGCGGAGTGAGTGGCCGGCACGCGCCGGGCGCGACGCCGGGTGCGGTCAGCCCGCGATGAAGGCCGCGTAGCGGTCGAGTGCAGCGGCGACGTCGGCATCGCCGGCGGCAGCGGCTGTCAGCAGCTCGGGCACGGGGTCATCGGTGTGCCGTCCGACAGCGGTGGAGTGCCGCCAGGTGCCGACGACGATGCCGTCTGCGACGAGGATCGGGCGCACCATCCCGTTCTTCCCCGGTCCGATCGCCGTCAGCAGCTCTGGTGGGCACGCGACAGTGCGATCGGTGTACGAGATGTAGTACTCCTCGAACGATCCGAGCGCGATCACGGTGGGGGCTGCCGTGCTTCGCCTTGGCATCGAGCTCGCGGCGAACATCCCCTCATCGATCTGGCGGATGCGCACGTCATCGGCGGAAGCGGCGGCCGCCGAGCGTGCGGCGCCGAGCGTGATACCGGCCCACCACGCGAAGTCCTCGGCGGTGGCGGGGCCATGACCGAGGATGTATCGCACGAACATCTCCGCAGCGGGATCGCTCGGAGCTGCGGATTCGGGGATGTGCTCCTCAGCGAGGACGAACTGCTGGTCGCGCGACACACCTCCTGCACGCGCGACGATCGGCTCCTGGCACACGATGCCGCGCAGGGCGAGATTCTGCACCGCGAACAGACCGCGCTGCCCGCCCGGCTCGATCCCGGCTCTCTGCAGGACCTCGAACAGTTCGACGCGGGTGAGACCGTTGCCGCCGTTCAGAGCACCTCGGACGACCCGCTCGACGGTCGCGAGTTCGTCGTCGCCCAGGCCGAGCTCCCGGTAGCGCGGCGCCGCCTTCTGCAGCTGCCGCTCCCCCGTCACCGTCAGCATCCAGGCGAGATCCTCAGCCGCGACGATGTGCAGGGTGCCGCGCTGCGTCCACGCGCGCACGAGGGCGCCGCGATTGAAGAGCCGATCGACACCGCTCAGCGTGGGCGCGCCTGACGCCCGCGCAGCAAGCGCCCACCGTCCGGCCCAGAAATCCTGCGCCTGCACCGCGAGCATGTGGCGCGCAACATCGGCCGCAGAACGGGCCGGAGCCGTGAGCCGGTGCGAGCGCAGTCGCAGCGTGCGCAGCAGATGCGGATCCATGACTCCATCCTGCCGCGTGCCTCCGACGTTCGCCGGGATAGCCTGAATGCATGACGACGACCATCACTGCGCGCGCTGTCCTTCTCGATATGGACGGCACGCTCGTCGACTCCACCGCCGTCGTCGAACGTCTGTGGCTGGAGTGGGCCGAGCCGCACGGACTCGACCGCGAGACCGTGCTGAAGACCGTGCACGGTCGTCAGGGCTGGCAGAGCATGGCGATCCTCCTTCCCGAGCGCGATCAGGCCATCAACCGCGAGGAGAACCAGCGGATGCTGGCGAGGGAGAGCGCCGACACCGACGGCGTCATCGCGATCCCCGGCGCCGCTGACCTGCTCCGATCGTTGCAGGACATGCCGCACGCGATCGTCACCTCAGCCGACATCGCCCTCATGACGGCGCGGATGGGGGCGGCTCGACTGCCCGTCACTGAACTCGCCATCACCGCCGAGCATGTCTCTCACAGCAAGCCAGACCCCGAGGGCTTCCTGCTCGCAGCATCCGCCCTGGGCGTCGACCCGGCCGACTGCGTCGTGTTCGAGGACTCAGGTGCCGGCATCCAGGCGGGAGTCGACGCCGGCATGACCGTGATCGGCGTCGGTCCGCACGCGCCGTCGTTCGCGCCGGCGCATCACGTCGACGACCTCACCCGGATCGCGATCGTACCCGCCGGCGAAGGATTCGAGATCCGGATCAACTGAGCGCGGCGATCGCCTCACGCAGGATGCCGTCGGCTTCGGCCAGCGCGACCTTCGCACGCTTCGCATCGGCTCCGCTGGCGAGGATGAGAAGTGCGAGCTTCACCGAGCCGTCCGCCGCTCTCAGTGCTGCTGAAGCCTCGTCGACCCCGACGCCGGCGAGCTGCGTCACTGTGCGCACCGATCGGGCGTGCAGCTTCTCGTTGGTCGCGAGCAGATCGACCATGACCCCGCGATAGGTCTTGCCGAGCTTGATCATCGACAGCGTGGTGAGCATGTTCACGACGAGCTTCTGCGCCGTTCCCGCCTTCAGCCGCGTGGAGCCGGAGATGAACTCCGGACCTGTCACGACCTCGATCGCGATCTCTGCGGCGACGCCGATCGCGGAGTCGGCGTTCGACGCGATCGCGACGGTGAGCGCGCCGATGCCGCGGGCGTACTCCAGTCCACCGACGACGTACGGCGTGCGGCCGGATGCGGAGATGCCGACGACCGTGTCATGAGCGTTCAGTTCGAGTCCGCGCAGCGACGTCTCGGCGGCCTGGGCATCGTCCTCGGCGTTCTCGACAGCAGCGCGGATCGCAGTCTCACCGCCCGCGATGAGGCCGACGACCATCGAGGGGTCTGTGCCGAATGTCGGCGGGCACTCGCTGGCGTCGAGCACTCCCACTCGTCCCGCCGTTCCTGCGCCGATGTAGATGAGACGACCGCCGCGACGGAATCGCTCAGCGATGCCGTCCACCGCCTGTGCGATCTCGTCAGCGCGCTCCGCGACCGCGAGCGGCACGCGCTGATCCTCGGTGTTCATCCGGCGCACCAGCTCAGCGGTCGCGAGCAGATCGAGGTCGCCGCGCTCGGTCGTCGACGCCTCGGTGCCGAGGGACGACAGCTCCTCGAGCAGTTCTGCGAGGCGGGTCGAGCCGGTGTGGTCATTCAGCACGGTGCACGTACCTTTCGTGGGGCATGTCGGTGTGGTGCGCGAGGAGCGCGGCGCCGTCGAGGGCATCGCCGACGGCGGGCACGATCGTGCGACCGGCGGTGGTGAGGGATCGCTCGAGTTCGGCGCGGAACCAGGGGTGGTCGGTGAGCCCGCCATGGATCGCGACGTCGTCGGCGCGATCGGATGCGGCGAGAGCGGATGCGGTGAGCAGGCGCACGGCTTCGGCGGCGATGTCCGACGCGACGATGTCGCCCGCCGCGGCGGCGTCGAGCACGAGCGGGGCGAGGGTCGCCAACTGACGCGCGGTCGGAATCTCGCCCGCCAGCCAGGTGATGGGATCGGGATGCGGTGCGATGTGCGCGCGGACGGCGCTGGTCAGCACGGTTTCCTGGCCGAGCGCGTCGCGGGTCCGCAGTACGGCACGCGCGCCTTCGCGGCCGATCCACGAGCCGCTGCCGAAGTCGCCGAGGTCCGGACCCCATCCGTCGACGAGACGCAGGCCGTCTTCATCCACCCCGAGCGCCACGGCGCCGGTGCCGGCGATGAGCAGCGTGCCTGGTGCACCCTGAAGCGCCCCGGCGTGCGCGGTCACGACGTCGGAGGTCACGGCGACACGCGCGCCGGTCGCGTCGGACAGGGAACGTGCGAGAGTGGCCGCGGCATCCGGTGCGGTCAACGCGCCCGCTGCGCCGACTCCGATGCTCTCCACACCGTCCGTCTTCGCGAGCAGAGGCAGGATCGCGGCTACAGCGGTCGCGACGCCGTCGATGCTCGCGAGACCCGGTGTGCCGGCATCCGTGTACGTCTCACGACCGTCGAGCGTGGTGACGGAGACGCGGCAGCGGGATTTGCCGAGGTCGACGGCCGCTGTCCTGTGTTCGATCGGCATCTCTCCACTTTCGCGTCGGCTCGGGGTACGTTTCGGAAAGAGTCTACAGTTGGCGCTATCGTTCTGAAAAGAATTTACCGGAACGCCCTGGTCCGCACTCGCGACATGCGGCGATCCCCTACCGGAGGAGAGTGGATGAGCATCCAGTCGACGATCGAAGCCGCCGTGTCGACCCTTCCGCCATCACTCGCCCGCGTCGCCGCGGTGATACGGGAGAATCCGTCCATCGTCATCGACATGACGATCAATGAGCTCGCCAACGCCTGCAGCACGTCCGTCGCCTCCGTGGTGCGGTTCTGCCGCGCCATCGGGTTCAGCGGATACGCCCCTCTGCGCATGGCGCTCGCTACCGAGCTCGGCAAGGAGGCCGCGCAGTTCTCCCCACGAGGGGCGTTCGGTTCCGAGATCTCGGACGAGGACTCGCTGCCTGAGGCCGTGTCGAAACTCGCCGCTCTCGAACTCCTCGCGATCGAGGAGACCGTCGCACAACTCGACTTCGACGTGCTCGAGGCCGCGATCACCGACATCGACGGAGCCGAGCGCATCCTGCTCTATGGAATCGGAGCCAGCCAGTTCGTCGCCGAAGACCTCGCGCACAAGCTGCTGCGGGTCGGGCGCAATGCGCATGTGCTCACAGATCCGCACGAGGCGATCGCCGCGACGGTGCTGAATGCAGGACCGACCGTCGCGGTCGGATTCTCGCACTCAGGCGTCACCCCGGAGACGCTGCGCTTCCTGCGCACCGCCGGCGACAACGGTGCGGCGACGATCGCCGTGACCTCGGCGAAGGGCTCGCCGCTCGCCGACGCCGCAGATCACGCTCTCTTCACCGAAGTGCGGGAGTCCACCTTCCGTGCCGGCGCCATGGTCAGTCGCATCGCTCAGCTCTCACTTGTGGACTGCCTGTTCATCGGAGTGGCCAAGCGGCGCTTCGCCGAGACGGTGGATGCTCTGCAGCGCACCCGCGAAGCGACGCGCGCACTGCGTGACTGACCTCTCGCGTCAGGGGCTGTCCTCAGAAGCGGCCGCGGGGGTCATCTCGGCGCCAGCCGCGGACACTTCCTCGGCAGCCCTGAGGAAGACGATGATCCAGCTGAAGATCAGTACGGCGGCGATCAACTCGACAGCGGTCAGATTGTAGTAACCCGTCGCGAAGAACACGGCCAGCAGCACGATGACGGCGACGTACGCGTAGCCGAGCGCGATGAACACCTTGGAGATCGCCGGCAGCAACCACGGCAACGCGATCACGACCCCGGCGAACGCGACCGCCATCCCGGTGGCGACGGTGTTGTGCACCACAAAGAACGCGTCGACGGGGAATATGCCCACGCAGGTGAGGAAGATGCCGATGAGGATCATCCCGATGCGCACGAGGCGGCGACCACGCGCATCCCTCGGCACATCGACGGGCAGCCCGGCGGTCGAGTAGCGCGCGATGGTGGTGATGATGATGCCCGCGACGATGAGAGTGCCGTTGAAGATCCAGGACGAATCGTTGCTCGCCATTCCGAGAGCCGAGAGGTTGTCCTGCCACCAGTGCTCGTCAGTAGCGGTGAGCATGCTGGCGAACGCGCCGACCACGAGGAATATCGCCAGCACGAGCGACAGCGACATCGGGGTGAGCGACACAGCGCTGAGGAAGCAGACGTACGCAGTCAATGCGAATGCGACGGCGACGAGCACCGCACCGGGGAAGGCGAAGACCGGCGCGTCGGTGAAGCTGCCGGCCAGGAGCGCCGCTATCCCCGCCCAGCCGAGGAGCGCGGTGACCGCATACGCGAGTGCGATGGCGGCGACGTCGTACCAGCGCAGTCGGTCATCGCGCATCGCGAGTCCGTCGCTGTGGATCACGCGTCGCCCCGGTCGCACGCCCAGACGCCCCAGCAACGCGGACAGCACCGCGACGACCGCCCCGCCGATCGAGGCGTATGTTCCGATCGAACGCGCACCGACGATCGACAACTCATGCCCCCAGAAGACGAAGATCGACACGAGGAATCCGACGACGAAGAACACCGCTCCCGCCAGGAGTGCTGCGGTCTCAAGCGAGAGCAGCGTCCCCTGCGCAGGGCGCAGCAGCGTCCGCCATGAGAACGATCGGGTTGCGTTCACCGAAGTGTCGATCTCTTGCTCGCTCACGCCGTGGGCGGCAGACCGAGGTCTTCCTCGCGCACCGTGCCCTGGAACGACCACGGGAAGTTGATCCACAGATCCGTGTCCTTCCAGGCGTAGTCGGGCTGGATGATCGTCGACGGCTTGGTGTAGATCGTCACGGATCGCACCTCTGCACCCTTGGCCTGCAGCAGCTCGACCGCGAGCGCCAGTGTGCGACCGGAGTCTGCGACGTCGTCGACCAGCAGCACCCGGCGCCCGTCGAGGTACGCCATGTCGAGTTCGGGAGGCAGCACCTCGGGGGCGTCAAGGACCGTGCCGATGCCGGTGTAGAACTCCACGTTGATCGCGCCGCAGTTCTTCGATCCGAGACCATAGGCGATCGCGCCGGCCGGCAGCAGTCCACCGCGGGCGATCGCGACGACCACCTCCGGTTCGAAGCCGCTGGCGACGATGCTGCGCGCGAGATCTCGCGTCGCCGCCCCGAAGCCATCCCAGGTGAGTGTCTCGCGTTCGATCGCAGCATCCGTCATCCTCCTATTGTGCCGGTAGAATCATCGGTGTCCGGACTCGCCCGAAAAGGGCGCCGGTGCCCGAAAAAGGGGCACGAAGCATTCGCTGCGATGCCGCGCGAAGCGAGACACACACGGAATCCATCCGTCGTCTCGAAAGGCATTCCCCTGCCCACTGTCTCCGCCCATGTCGCCCTCACCCTCGCCGAGCACATCGATGCCGTCTTCGGTGTGATGGGCAATGGCAACGCGTACTTCCTCGATGCGCTCGAAAGCCAGACCTCCGCGGAGTTCACAGCGGTGCGCCACGAACAGGGCGCCGTGGTCGCCGCCGATGCACACCATCGGGCATCCGGCCGGATCGCCGCGGCGACGACGACCTACGGCGCCGGGTTCACGAACACGCTCACGGCGCTGGCCGAGTCGGTGCAGGCGCACATCCCCCTCGTGCTCGTGGTCGGCGACGAGCCGACTTCCGGCCCTCGCCCGTGGGACGTCGACCAGATCGCGCTCGCCAGCGCCGTCGGCGCACGCACCTATACCGTCGGACGAGCGGATGCCGCGGCCACGACGATCATCGCGATCGAGCACGCTCTCACCTACCGCGTGCCGGTCGTTCTCGCGATCCCGTACGACGTCGCCGCCCTCGAAGCGGGTCCGGTGCCGCCCGCTCCCGCGCCGCGCATCCCCGCGCCGGTCCATCCGAAGGGCGAGTTCACCGAGGGGATGCTGGATGACATCGCTCTTGCGCTCCGCGAAGCGGAGCGACCGTTCCTGCTCGCGGGCAGAGGCGCCTGGCTCGCCGGGGCCGGCGACGCATTGGGCACTCTTGCCGAGGTGACCGGGGCGCTCACGGCATCCACCGCTCTCGGCCGCGGCGTCTTCCCCGCCGCGGAATACGACCTCGGCGTCACAGGTGGTTTCGGCGCCGAGGGCGCCATGGAGCTCGTGCGGCAGGCCGATGTCGCCGTCGTCTTCGGCGCATCGCTGAACCAGTTCACGATGCGTTTCGGCGAGCTGTTCGCTCCCGGGACGCGGGTGTTCCAGGTCGATGTCGCCCCGGCTGCGACGCACGCGCACGTCGGCGGGTTCGTCCGTGGTGACGCGAGAGTCGTGGCAGAGGATCTCGTGGGGCGTCTGCGGGAAGGTCGTCTTGGCGTGCCCGTTCTTCGGAGAAGTGCACGTTCTTCGGAGGAATCCGGCGAAAGTCTCCGAGCGAAGCGCACTTCTCCGAGCGAAGCGCCCACCCCGTGGCGCGAATCCGCCGATCTGAGGGCGGCGCGCATCTATGAACCTGGAGACGACCTCGCACCCGACGGCCGCCTCGACCCGCGCTCAGCGGCCCGTCGCATCGCCGCGCTGCTGCCGGAGGATCGGGTGGTGGTGTCTGACGGCGGGCACTTCATCGGCTGGGCGAACATGTACTGGCCGGTCGCCTCGCCCGACAGGATGATGATGATCGGCACGGCCTTCCAGGCGATCGGTCAGGGCTGGCCGAGCGTGGTCGGTGCGACGCGAGCACGACCGGACTCGACGATCGTGCTCACCTCGGGCGACGGTGGCGGCCTCATGGCGATCGCCGATCTCGAGTCGGCGGTGCGCGCAGCCGGCGGCCACGGCTGCGCGGTGATCTGGAATGATGCGGCATACGGCGCCGAGGTGCATCTGTACGGACTGAAGGGTCTCGCCGAGGATCCGATGCGCATCCCCGAGGTCGATTTTGCGGCGTTCGTCACGGCCGTCGGGGGCGAGGGCTTGGTCGTCCGCACGCTCGATGATCTCGACAGGCTCGGCGCATGGGCGTCCGAAGATCCGGCGACACGTCGGTTCCTGCTACTGGATCTGCGCATCTCCGGCGACGTGATCGCGCCGTATCAGCAGGAGATCATCCGCGTGAAATCCTGACTCAGAATTCATCGACTCAGTCGACCGGCTCGATACCCTGCACGCGCAGCTGTTCGAGATCAAGCCGTGCCGAGATGTTGCGCACGATGAGGTCGTCGACCGTCCCCGCACGCCTCAATCCGTGCAGCACCTCACGTTCGTGCTCGAGCACGGCGAGCTTGAGCCGGGCATACTCCTCGTGCCTGATGATCGGCGAACGCTGCAGCATATCGACATCAGCAGAGGTCGCGACCATCTGCAGCGTCCTGCCACTCGGAGTGTCGGGCGACATGCTGGTGTCAGGCGACATGCTGACTCCCCCGAGCCCATCAGAGGTCGCATCCCCCGCACCTGCCGCGAGCGGGTCCGGTGCATCCAGCAGATCCTCCATCGCCCCCACCTCGACGTCGATCAGCGCGCGTTCTCTCGCCATCGCGCGAGCGTTTGCGAGCTCGAGCATCTCGTACCCGTCGCGACGCACGCGATCGCGGACCTCGGGGCTGATCTCGTGCTCGGAGGCGAGTGTGTCGAGAGCAGCCATCGCTGCACCGGTGATCGCACGCTCGGCGAGTTCGTACTCCTCATCTGCGGCGTGGTCGACCGGGAAACCGGCCCAGCGCACGACAGCGGGCAGCAACGGGCCCTGCACCAGCAGGCTGAGCAGGATCACACCGGCAGTGACGAAGATGATCTCGTCGCGTCCCGTCATCGTCGAGCCGTCGGTCGCCGTCACCGGGACAGAGAGAGCGATCGCAAGCGATATGGCGCCGCGCATGCCTGCGACCGTGCTGACGATCTGCGCGCGCGTACGCAGACCTCGAGGGTGCGCAGCAGCAGCACCGCCTCCGCCGAGGCGCTGGAAGGGCACAGACAGCAATTGGAACCCGAAGCGCACGACCAACAGCGTCGCCCACACCGCGACCGTGGCGAGAACCAGCCAGCCGATCATGCGCAGTGACGTCTGGTGCACCACCCACTGCACCTCGAGGCCGATCAGCACGAACAGTGCGCCGTTGAGCAGGAAGACGCCGAAGGGCCACACCGATTCGGCTTGACGCCGCGAGGCGGCCGTGGTGATCCGAGGCCCGAGGTAGGCAGCGATGAGTCCGGCGACGACGACGGCGAGCACGCCCGAAGCGTGGATCAACTCGGCAAGGAGGAACGCCACGAAGGGAACGAGCAGCATCGTCACGTTGATGGTGATCGTGGCCCGCATGCGTCGCAGCAGAAGCCAGCCGGCGGCTGCGACGAGCACGCCGACCGCGATGCCGCCGAGGTACGACACGACGACCATCCAGGTGACGGAGAGCGGCGTGATGTTGCCGCCGACCGCCAACGACACCGCGATCGCGTAGAGCACGAGAGCGGTGCCGTCGTTGGTGAGGCTCTCGGCCTTCAACTTCATGAAGGCGCGCCGCGGCAGCAGTCGACCGAGCGCAGCGACGGCGGTGGCGTCCGGCGGGGCCACTGCTGCACCGAGGATGAGAGCGATCTCCCACGGCAACCCGAACAGCACTGCGACACCCGCCACCGCGAACGCCGAAGCGACGACGAGCAGCGTGCTCATGGGCAGGATGTAGCGGAAGTCTCGGCGGATCGAGCGCAGCGACGTCGTGAGGCTCTCCCAGAACAGCATCACGGGCAGGAAGAGCAGCAGCACGGTCTCGGGCGGCAGCTGCACCTCGCGCAGCGCCGGCACGAATCCGAGCAGCAGGCCGAACACGACGAGGACGAGCGGAAGCGCCAGTCGCACCCTCGGCGCGAGCATCGTCCCCACCAGAATCGTCAGTCCCAGCAGGACCGTGATCTCGAGACCTTCCATACGCGCACCCATCTGCCGTCACGGACGGCGCGACGTGCTCAGGACACAGCGCCCGTCAAGGACAAGGTATTCCCGAAAAAGCGCGCATGAAAGGGGTTCGCCCGCAGCGCGCGTCAGCCGGCGGCGCTGTAGTCGGGCAGCTGCTGCAGGGTCCAGGTGTTGCCGTCAGGGTCGTCGAACGTGACGAACCGCCCCCAGGCCTGCTCGTCGACGCCGCTCGCTTTGACCCCGGCGTCTCGCAGTTGCGCCAGCGCCGCATCCGCGTCTGCCACCACGACCTGGATCGTGTTCTGCTCGCCCGGTTCGAGGTCGACGCCGAGGCCGGTTCCGAACGCGATCGAGCACGCTGATCCCGGGGGTGTCATCTGCACGAATCGCAGCCCCTCGGACGGCACCTGATCGTGATCGGCGTTGAAGCCGATCTTCACGTAGAAGTCCTTCGCGCGGTCGACATCGGTGACCGGCACGAAGATGAGTTCGATCTTCCAATCCATCGTGCACTCCTCCTGACGGGCATCGGCGCCCGTCAGGAATCACGCTACGCGCGGGCACGGACATCGACCAGATGCCGACTCAGATCCAGCCCTTGTCCTGCGCGATCCGCACCGCCTGCGCCCTGTTCGCCGCTCCGACCTTGCCGATCGCCGCCGAGAGGTTGTTGCGCACGGTTCCCGCTGACAGGAAGATCTCGGATGCGACCGCCGCTGCGCTGCGCCCGTCTGCGGCGAGTCGCAGCACCTGCTGCTCGCGCTCGCTGAGCGGGTTCGCGCCATCGAACAGACTCGCCTCGGCCAGAGCGGAATCGACGACCCGCATCCCGGCGTGCACTCGGCGCACCGCGTCGGCGAGCTGCTCGGCGGGGGCATCCTTCACCACGAATCCGCTGGCCCCGGCATCCAGGGCGGAACGCAGATAACCCGGCCGCGCGAAGGTGGTCACGATGAGCACGCGCGTGTCGAAGTTCGCCGAGCGCACCGCCCTCGTCGCGGCGATCCCGTCCATACCGGGCATCTGGATGTCCATCAGACACACGTCGGGCTCTGTCCTGGCCACTACCTGAACGGCTTCATCACCGTCTGCGGCGACGCCGACCACGGTCAGATCCTCCTCGAGGTCCAGCAGCGCTGCGAGCGCACCTCGCAGCATCGCCTGATCGTCGACGATGACGAGACGGATCCGTTCCGCATCGCTCACCATGTCACCTCCACGCGAGTGCCGCCGGATTCGCCTGTCCGCACGTCGAACATCGCACCGCCGATCGTGGCGCGCTCGCGCATCCCCCGCACACCGCTGCCCTCGCGGCCGGCGAACCCGGAGCCGTCGTCGGCCACGGTGAAGCCGCCCGGCGCGATGTGCACCGTGACAGTGCTCGCACCGGCGTGCCGAAGCACGTTGGTCGTCGCTTCGCGGAGGATCCAGCTCGCCGTCAGCGATTGCGCGGGCGAGAGAGCCGTGACATCCCCCTCCACGCGCATCGTCACATCGACCGAATGCAGGGCGTCCCGGCATGAGTCCAACTGCTCGACGAGTGCCGCGCTGCGCACGCCCGCGACCGTCGCCCGCACGCCGGCGATCGCCTCGGCGGTGAGCGACTCGATGTCGGCGAGTTCGGCTTTCGCCCGCTCCGGGTCGCTGTCGATGAGCCGGCGCACGAGCTGCGCCTTCAGACTCACGACGGTCAGGGAGTGCCCGACCAGATCGTGCACGTCACGTGCGACCGCCTCGCGCCCTTCGCTCGTGGCCAGTTCGAGTCCGAGCTCCTCGGCCTGGGCCGACCTGATGATGAGACTCGTCGAGACCGTGTTGACCGCACCCAGCAGTGCGATGATCGCGAGAATCGAGAGGTAGGCGGCACCCTGCGGCGTCAGGAACACGACCATCGCCGTGACCGCGACACATACTGCCATCGTGAGCCAATGCGCGAGCCGGTTCAGGCCGTACGACGCGAACGACATGATGAACGGGAGGAAGCTCAGCGCAGAGCCGCCAGCAGCGGGGATGGTCAGAGCCGCAGTCACGATCATCCCGCCGAACGCGACCCATTGGATCGGCTTCGGCCGCGTGGTGAGCCCACCGCCGCCGAAACTCATGCCGTTCATGAAGCCGGCGACGTAGATCACGACGAACGCTCCGAGCGCGATCCAGCCCGTGGTGATCCACATCTGCGCCGCTTCCGATCGCAGCAGTGCCATCAGCGGATAGATGAGGAACACGAGCCAGAGGGCGGCCATCAGCCAGCCGTAACGCTCCCACGGCGAGCCGGATCCACGCCTGCGGCGTCGCGACCCGACCACGTTCCCGGTGGCCGCCCATGCCGCCGGAGCAGCCCCGGCCGCAGAGGCCATCGCCGCGTCCCTGGTCACGTCATCCGCCATGCTGTCGACCTTATCGGCGAGAGCGCGAGCGCTTGACGCCGACCGTCACCAGCACGGCGAACACGATCAGCCACGCCACGATGTTCGCCGCGATCATCCACAGCGGGTCGGTCTGGCCGGTCGTGAGCACCCCGTCGGTGAGTGGCCAGCGACTCAGTGCCACGAAACCGTACAGCGGAGTGAAACGGGCGATGTCGAGCATCACGCCGTCGAGCGGCATGAATACGTTCCCGAAGAAAGCGAAGAAAGTCATCGAGATGGATGCCAGCGCCGCCGCCGTGTCGGAGTTGAAGAAGAGTCCGACTCCGAGTCCGTACAGTCCGAACATCAATCCGATTCCGAGGATGATCCCCGCCGAGGCCCACCAGCGCCAGCCGTCCGAGACCTCGGCGCCGGTCAGCATGCCGGCGGCGAACACGGCGAGCATCGCGAGCGCGGCGAACGCGACCGCAGTCAGCAGCTTCGTCACGGCATAACCGGCTGTGCCCAGCGGCGTCATCGCGAGTTGCCGACCCCAGCCCTGCTTCGCCTCGGTCGCCGCGAGCGAGGTGATCGAGCTCATGGCGACGGCGGTGCCGTAGGCGGCCATCGACACCATGACGTAGTACTTGACGTTGCCGTGCCCGGCAGAGATCTCGCCGTAGCCCATACTCGCGCCGAACAGCAGGTACATCGCCACCGGCATCCCGAGGGTGAACGCGAGGGTGTACGGGTTGCGGATCTGGCGCATCGCCTCGACGCGCATCATCGTGGGTGAGAGTGACATGGTGATGATCAGTCCTCCGTCAGGGCTGTGAAGGCGGTTTCGAGGGTCGGAGCGGTGATCTCGAGATCGTGCGCTCCAGCGCCCAGAAGAGCGGATGCCGCGGCATCCGAGTCCGTGGCGCGCATGCTCATGCGTCCGCCGTCGACGCGCACCTCGGTGACGCCGTCGGTGTCCTCCAGTCGGCGCACGAGATCGTCAGCGCCCGATGCGGGAAGCGTCGCCGCGAGCGTGCGACCGCCGAGGTTGGCGCGCAGCTGCGCGGTGGGCGCATCCGCGACGATCCGCCCGCGGTGCATCACCACCGTGCGCCGGGCGAACTGCTCGGCTTCCTCGAGGTAGTGCGTGGCGAAGATGATGGTGCGCCCGGCATCCGCATCGGCGCGCATGACGTTCCAGAAGTGCCGGCGGGCCGTGACGTCCATTCCGGCGGTCGGCTCGTCCAGCACGAGGATGTCGGGGTCGGCGACGAGCGCGAGCGCGAACTTCACCCGCTGCTGCTCGCCGCCGGAGCACTTGGCGATACGACGGCGCGCGAGCGGCTCCAGGTCGGTGCGGGCCAGCACGTCGGGCACGCGGGAGAGCGCTTCGCGGCCGTGCAGGGATGCGATCACCTCGACGGTCTCGCGGACGGTGAGATCCGACAGCAGCCCACCGGTCTGCAGCACCGCGGCGATCATGCCTGCCCTGGCGGCCTTGGCCGGCTTCTCCCCGTAGACAGAGAGAGTGCCGTCGCTGGGATCGGTGAGCCCCAGCAGCATGTCGAGCGTTGTCGTCTTCCCCGCACCGTTCGGGCCGAGAAGTGCGACGACCTCGCCCCGGCGGATGCTGAGGTCGAGTCCGTCCACGGCTCTCACCGTGCGATCGCCCAGGCCGTAGTATCGGCGCAGTCCCGTGATGGCGACGGCCGTGTCGGATGCTGTGCGAGTGGGTTTCGTCGGAGTCAGAGTGTCCGCTGCTGTACTCATGCCTCCAGCCTGGCGCCGATGCGCGGCGGAATCCGGATGCCGGTGTCATCTGATCCGCATGACACGTGTCACGGAGCGCCGGGAACCCCCGAGCCGTTCAGGGCGAGTCAGGCGGGCAGAAACACCCCGGACAGGAACTCGTCCAGGTCGGCGACCGCATCCAGCGGCAGCACAGCGGCTGCGTACTGGTCGGGGCGCACGACCACGACCACGCCGTCGCGCGAGAGTTCACGCTCGGCGAAGATGTCGGTCTTCGACCAAGCGTTGGGCGCCGAGGTGTACACCTTCTCCCAGTCGATCAGCCCCAGCGGGCCGCTCTTCGGCAGGAACAGCGGCGCCACCGCGGTGATGTCGATGTCCTCGAACGCATCCTGGTAGATCGCCTTCACATCGAGCACGGCATCGGCGTCAGCATCCGTCGGCGTGAACCGGGCGATGACCGGCGCGACGTCCGAGGCCCACTCCGCGAGTCGCGCACCGGAAGCATCCGCGAAGGCATACACGCGCCAGCGGCCGTCGGCCTTCGCGTGATGCCCGAGATGCACGACGTTGCCGTCGCACACCCGCACCACCTCGGCCGATTTGAAGCGACGCCCGAGCGGGAACCCCGCGGCGAGCGCCTGGTACTCCGAACCGCCGGTGATCTCCGACGGTTCGTACTGCGTCATGAAGCCGGAGGGGAATTCGGCGGTAGCCAGGTAGTAGTTCGCGAGTTCCTGCGGGTCGGAGATCTCCCCCGGCTTGCGCGCCATCAGCGACGACCACTCCCGGTCGAAGTCGATCAGTTGCTGCGCGACCGGCTGCCGCTCGGCGGAGTACGTCGACAGCAGCGATTCGGGGCTTCGCCCTGTGAGCACGCTGCCCAGCTTCCAGCCGAGGTTGAACCCGTCCTGCATCGAGACGTTCATACCCTGCCCTGCCTTTGCGCTGTGCGTGTGGCAGGCATCGCCGGCGAGGAAGACCCGCGGCGCACGCTCGGAATCCAGCGTGTCATCGAAGCCGTCGGTGACGCGATGACCGACCTCGTACACGCTCGACCAGGCGACTTCCTTCACGTCGAGGGAGTACGGATGCAGGATCTCATTGGCCTTCTCGATGACGCGCTCGATCGGCGTCTGCCGCACCTGGTGATTGTCATCGGCGGCGACCTCGCCGAGATCGACGTAGATCCGGCTGAGGTAGCCGCCCTCGCGTGGGATGTGGAGGATGTTGCCCGCCTGCGCGTTGATCGCGCATTTGGTGCGCCAATCGGGGAAGTCGGTGTTCACGAGCACGTCCATGACGCCCCAGGCGTGCGCGGCGAACGCGCCGACGTGCGTGCGTCCGATCGCCTCGCGCACACCGCTGCGAGCGCCGTCACTGCCGACGACGTACTTGGCGCGGATGGTGCGCTCCTCGCCCTCGCGCGCTCCGGCTGTGTATCGCACCCGCACCTCGACCGGGTATTCGCCGTCGTCGTGCACCGTGAGCCCGACGAATCCGACACCGTAGTCGGGCGCGATGCGCCCGGGGCCGTGAGCTGCGGCCTCGGCGAAGTAGTCCAGCACGCGCGCCTGGTTCACGATGAGATGCGGGAACTCGCTGATCTTGAGACCGTAGTCCTCGGTGCGCGTGGTGCGGATGATGTTCCCCGGGTTCTCCGGATCGGGCCCCCAGAAGTTCATGTACGCGATGTTGTACGCCTCGGCCGTGATGCGCTCGGCGAACCCGAAAGCCTGGAACGTCTCGACGCTGCGCGGCTGGATGCCGTCGGCCTGGCCCAGCACGAGCCGTCCGTCGCGCTGCTCGATGATCCGTGTCGTGACGTCGGGGAACTGCGACATCTGCGCCGCGAGGAGCATGCCGGCGGGCCCTGACCCGACGATGAGCACGTCCATCTCGTCCGGCAGGTCGGCAGGGCGGTCGACGCCGGTGCCTGCGGCCGCGACGATGCGCGGGTCCTGTGAGACGTAGCCGTGGTGGTGGAACTGCATACTCAGGCCCTCGACAATCCGTAGATCGGGCTCACTGCTTGTTCTTCCTCATGGTCAGGGCCGAGCGGAATGCCGCTGCGGTCGCGCAGCAGCAGCGTGGCGATGAGACCGATCAGCGTCATGCCCGCCAGATACCACGTCACCATCTCGGTCGAGCCGGTTGCGGCGACGATCGCGGCCGCGATGGTGGGTGCGAACGCACCGCCGAGGATCGCGCCGATCGCATACGAGATCGAGACCCCGGAGAAGCGGATGGATGCCGGGAACAGCTCGGTGTACAGCGCCGCCTGCGGTCCGTATGTGAAGCCGAGGCCGATGGTGAGGATCGCGAGAGCCGCGAAGATCGACCCGATGTCGCCGGTGTTGACGAGAGGGAAGAGCAGGACCACACCGCCCAGCTGCATGATCCACCCGGCGATGTACGTGTTGCGGCGACCGATGCGGTCGGAGATCCATCCGGCCAGGAGCGTGGAGAGCAGCCAGGTGACGGCCGATGCCGCGACCGCCCAGAGCACGGGTCCGCGTTCGAGGCCGATCGGGCCCTCGGGGTCGGTGGTGTAGCCCTGGATGTAGCCTCCGGTGGTCATGTAGCCGATGGCATTGTTGCCCGCGAAGACCAGAGCAGCGATGAGGACGAGCAGCGCGTGCTTGCGGAACAACTGCACGATCGGCATCTTCGCCTTCTCCTTGCGGGCGGCGAGTTCCGCGAACACCGGGCTCTCCTCGACGTTGCGGCGTACGTAGTAGCCGATCAGGATGAGCACGACGCTGAGCAGGAACGGGATGCGCCATCCCCAGGCGAGGAACTGCTCCCCCGGTGCGATCGCGGTCATGATCGCCATGACGCCGGATGCGAGCAGCAGGCCGAGCGGCACGCCGATCTGCGGTGAGGCGCCGAAGACGCCGCGCTTCTTCTTGGGCGCGTGCTCGACGGCCATGAGCACCGCGCCGCCCCACTCGCCACCTGCCGAGATGCCCTGCAGGATGCGCAGCAGCACGAGCAGGATCGGAGCGCCGACGCCGATGACCTCTGCGGTGGGCAGCACGCCGATCAGCGCCGTGGCGGCGCCCATCAGGATCAGCGTCCACATCAGCACGCGCTTGCGGCCGAGCTTGTCGCCGAAGTGGCCGGCGAGGAAGGCGCCGAGCGGGCGGAACAGGAAGCTGATGCCCACGGTCGCGAATCCGAGGATGACGGTGTTCGTGCCCAGCGCAGAGAAGAACAGCTGCCCGAAGACCAGGCCGACGGCCGTGGCGTAGATGAAGAAGTCGTACCACTCGACGGTGGTGCCGACGACGGTCGCGAAGACGACGCGCCGGCGATCCGCGGCGCTGGCGATGGTGCCTGTCGGCGTGAAGCCGGGATGATCATTCATGGAAGCTCCTTGCGTGACGACGTTGTCCGGGTGCGGATCTGATCCTTGCCACCCGATGTCAGGATGATATACGATTTCAAATACATCGCACAAGAGCGATGCTTCAGACGCAAGGAGGCGCCTCACGTGACGGACTCATTCGCCCGCCCCGGCAAGATCATCGCGGTTCACCTCAGCTATGCATCCCGTGCCGATCAGCGCGGCCGTCGGCCCGCCGATCCCTCCTACTTCTTCAAGGTCGCAAGCTCCATCGCAGCATCCGGCGGCACCGTCGAGCGCCCGGCCGGCACAGAGCTGCTCGCCTTCGAGGGCGAGATCGCCCTCGTGATCGGCACTCCTGCCCGCCACGTCGGCATCGACGACGCCTGGTCGCACGTCGCATCCGTCACCGCGGCCAATGATCTCGGCCTGTACGACCTGCGCGCGAATGACAAGGGCTCGAACGTGCGCTCCAAGGGCGGCGACGGATACACACCGCTCGGCCCGGACCTGATCGATGCCCGGGACGTCGACCCCGCCGACATCCGGGTCCGCACGTGGGTCAACGGCGAGTTGCGCCAGGACGACAACTCCTCTGGTCTCATCTTCCCGCTCGCGCAGTTCGTCGCCGACCTCTCCCAGCACTTCACGCTCGAGACCGGAGACATCATCCTCACCGGCACGCCGACTGGTTCATCCGTCATCGTCCCCGGCGACGTCGTCGAGGTCGAGGTCGACGCCCCGAACGCACCGGGTGCGCCGACATCCGGACGCCTGGTGACCACCGTCACGCAGGGCGACGTGCCGTTCGACGACACTCTCGGGTCGGTGCCGGCCGTCGACGACACGCAGCGCACCGAGGCCTGGGGCACGACTCCCGCCGACCCTTCGACAGGCTCAGGGAGCGGCTCAGTACCGGCCCCTGAGCCTGTCGAAGGGTCCGGGTCCCCGCACCCTGAGCCTGTCGGAGGGTCCGGGTCCCTGCATGCACTCTTCCCCGACCTCCGCGCCAAGCTCGAGAAGGCACCGACGGCCGGCCTCTCCTCCCAGCTTCGCAAGCGCGGACACCACTCCTGCTTCATCGACGGCGTCGCCGCCAACATCGCAGGGACGAAGATCGTCGGCACAGCGCGCACGCTGCGCTTCATCCCGGCCCGCGAAGACCTCTTCAAGAGCCACGGCGGCGGATACAACGCGCAGAAGCGCCTGTTCGATGCGGTCGGCGAAGGCGAGATCATCGTGATCGAGGCGCGGGAGGATGCCACGACCGGCACCCTCGGCGACATCCTCGCACTGCGCGCGAAGGCCCGAGGCGCGGCCGGCGTCGTCACCGACGGCGGCGTGCGCGACTTCGACGAGGTCGCCCGCATCGGCCTGCCGGTTTTCTCGCAGGGTGCGCACCCGTCGGTACTCGGCCGCAAGCACGTGCCGTGGGAGCTGGATGTCACCATCGGATGCGGCGGCGCGGCTGTGCAGCCGGGCGACATCATCGTCGGCGATGGCGACGGCGTGATCGTGATTCCGCCGTCGCTTGTCGAAGAGGTCGTCGATGCTGCGCTCGCGCAGGAGGACGAGGACGCCTGGATCGCCGCGCAGGTCGAGGCGGGGCATCCGGTCGACGGTCTGTTCCCGTTGAACGCCGAGTGGCGCGCGAAATATGAGGCCCGCGGATGACCAAGATGCTCAGCAAATCGCAGCAGGCGTACCACTGGATCAAGGAGCGCATCGCCGGGCAGACCTACACCCCCGGCTACCGGCTGGTGCTCGGCGCCATCGCCGGCGAGCTCGACATGAGCGTCGTGCCGGTGCGCGAGGCGATCCGTCAGCTCGAGGCCGAGGGACTGGTGCATTTCGAGCACAACGTCGGCGCTCGGGTCGCGATGGTCGACGACACCCAGTACCGGCACAGCATGGAGGCGCTCAGCATCCTCGAGGGCAGCGCGACTGCGATGTCGGCGCGCCACCTGACCGCAGACGACCTGCGCCTGGCTCGCGCGATCAACGCGAAGATGATCGAGACCCTCGACCACTTCGATCCCCCGGCTTTCACGCGGCTCAACCAGCAGTTCCATGCCGCCCTGATCGCCCCCTGCCCCAACCCTCGGCTGCAGGAGCTGGTGACGGTCGAGATGGCCCGGCTGAATCGTCTGCGCGACTCGACGTTCAGTTACGTGCCGGGCCGTGCGCACGAGTCGGTGCGCGAGCACGAGCACATCGTCGCCCTCATCGAGAACGGTGCGCCGCTCATCGAGATCGAGCGCGCTGCCCGCGACCACCACTCGGCCACGCTCGACGCCTACCTCACGAAGAAATACCCCGACGACGCCGTCGGCATGCACGTCCACTGACACCGGAGGAACCATGACTGATTCACGCATCCCCGCTGATCTTCCCGATCACATCCAGCACTACATCGACGGCGCGTTCACCGACTCCGTCGACGGCGACACGTTCGATGTGCTCGACCCCGTGACGAATGAGAACTACACCACGGCATCCGCCGGCAAGAAGGCCGATATCGACCTCGCGGTCGCGGCAGCCAAGCGCGCGTTCGACGATGGGCCGTGGCCGAAGATGCTCCCCCGCGAGCGCTCGCGTGTGCTGCACCGCATCGCCGACATCGTCGAATCGCGCGATCAGCGCCTCGCCGAGCTCGAGTCGTTCGATTCCGGTCTGCCGATCACGCAGGCACTGGGTCAGGCCAGGCGCGCTGCGGAGAACTTCCGCTTCTTCGCCGACCTGATCGTGGCTCAGGCGGATGACACGTTCAAGGTACCCGGCCGCCAGATCAACTACGTCAATCGCAAACCGATCGGCGTCGCCGGTCTCATCACGCCGTGGAACACGCCGTTCATGCTCGAGTCCTGGAAGCTCGGTCCCGCCCTCGCGACCGGCAACACCGTCGTGCTCAAGCCGGCCGAGTTCACACCGCTGTCGGCCTCACTGTGGGCCGGGATCTTCGAGGAGGCTGGCCTGCCGAAGGGCGTGTTCAACCTCGTGAACGGCCTCGGCGAGGATGCCGGCGATGCGCTCGTCAAGCATCCTGATGTGCCGCTCATCTCGTTCACCGGCGAGAGCTCGACCGGCCAGCTGATCTTCGCCAACGCCGCTCCGTTCCTCAAGGGACTGTCGATGGAGCTCGGTGGCAAGTCGCCCGCTGTGGTCTTCGCGGACGCCGACCTGGATGCCGCGGTCAACGCCACGATCTTCGGTGTGTTCTCCCTCAACGGCGAGCGCTGCACCGCGGGAAGCCGAATCCTCGTCGAGCAGTCGATCTACGACGACTTCGTCGAGAAGTACGCCGCACAGGCGAAGCGGGTCAAGGTGGGTCTGCCGAACGACCCGACCACCGAAGTCGGCGCTCTCGTGCACCCGGAGCACTACGAGAAGGTCATGAGCTACGTCGAGATCGGCAAGACCGAAGGGCGCCTGGTCGCAGGTGGTGGACGGCCCGAGGGCTTCGAGACCGGCAACTACGTCGCCCCGACGGTGTTCGCCGACGTCTTTCCCGATGCCCGGATCTTCCAGGAGGAGATCTTCGGCCCCGTCGTCGCGATCACGCCGTTCGCGAATGATGCCGAGGCGCTCGCCCTGGCGAACAACACCAAGTACGGTCTCGCCGCCTACATCTGGACGAACGACCTCAAGCGCGCGCACAACTTCGCGAGCGATCTCGAGGCGGGCATGGTGTGGCTGAACAGCAACAACGTTCGCGACCTCCGCACCCCGTTCGGCGGGGTGAAGGCCTCTGGTCTCGGCCATGAGGGCGGCTACCGATCGATCGACTTCTACACCGACCAGCAGGCCGTGCACATCAACCTCGGCGAGGTCCACAACCCCGTCTTTGGAAAGCAGTGAGGACGCTGACATGACCAATCGTGAAGACATGACCCTGACCTCCTCTGGCTACTACGTCAGTCAGGAGGCGCCGATCGAGACGGACAACCCGGTCGCGACGCCGAAGGCCACCCCGCCCGACATCCTCCGCTGCGCGTACATGGAGCTCGTGGTCACCGACCTCGCGGCATCCCGCCAGTTCTACGTCGACATCCTCGGCCTGTACGTCACGGAAGAGGACGACGAGGCGATCTATCTGCGCTCCACCGAGGAGTTCATCCACCACAACCTGGTGCTGCGCGCGGGTCCGATCGCCGCGGTGCGGGCGTTCTCGTACCGCGTGCGCACTGCAGAGGACCTCGACCGCGCCGTCGAGTTCTACTCCGAACTGGGCTGCGACGTTCGCCGCGAAGCGAACGGGTTCGTCAAGGGCATCGGCGACTCGGTGCGCGTGGTCGACCCGCTCGGCTTCCCGTACGAGTTCTTCTTCCAGGCCGATCACGTCGAGCGGATGTCGTGGCGCTACGACCTGCACACCCCCGGCGAGCTCGTCCGACTGGACCACTTCAACCAGGTCACCCCCGACGTGCCGCGCGCGGTGAAGTACATGCAGGATCTGGGGTTCCGCGTCACGGAGGACATCCAGGACGAGGCAGGCACGGTGTACGCGGCGTGGATGCGGCGCAAACCCACCGTGCACGACACGGCCATGACAGGCGGCGACGGACCGCGCATGCATCACGTGTGCTTCGCCACGCACGAGAAGCACAACATCCTCGCGATCTGCGACAAGCTCGGTGCCCTCCGCCGCTCCGATGCGATCGAGCGCGGTCCAGGCCGCCACGGCGTCTCGAACGCGTTCTACCTGTACCTGCGCGATCCAGACGGGCACCGCGTCGAGGTCTACACGCAGGACTACTACACCGGCGACCCCGACAATCCGGTCGTCACCTGGGATGTGCACGACAACCAGCGCCGCGACTGGTGGGGCAACCCGGTCGTGCCGTCCTGGTACACCGAGGCATCGCTCGTGCTCGACCTGGACGGCAACCCGCAGCCGGTCGTCGCCCGCACCGACGACAGCGAGATGGCGGTCACGATCGGCGCCGACGGATTCTCGTACACTCGTCCGGGCGACGAGACTGCGATGCCCGAGTACAAGCAGGGCGAGTACAAGCTGGGGCACCAGCTGTGACGCTGCCCGCGGCGGTGATCGCGCGGATCGCGGACGAGCTCGCAGAGGCGGATCGCACGCACAGCGTGATCCCGCGGATCACTTCACGGTTCCCGGATGCCACGATCGAGGACTCGTATGCGATCCAGGGCGTCTGGCGGGACAAGAACCTCGCTGCCGGGCGCAAGCTGGTGGGTCGCAAGATCGGTCTGACGTCCAAGGCGATGCAGCAGGCGACCGGGATCACCGAGCCCGACTACGGCGTCATGTTCGACGACACCGTGTACGCATCAGGGTCGGACATCCCGTTCGACGACTTCTCGAATGTGCGCATCGAGGTCGAGCTCGCGTTCGTGCTCAAGCATCCGCTTGAGGGTCCGGACTGCACACTCGACGATGCTCTCGCCGCGATCGACTACGCGGTTCCCGCTCTCGAGGTGCTGAACTCGCACATCGAACTGGAAGGCCGCACGATCGTCGACACGATCAGCGACAACGCCGCCTACGGCGCGATGGTGCTCGGCGATGTGCACAAGAGGCCGGACGAGATCGATCTGCGCTGGGTACCAGGCGTGCTCTCCCGCAACGGTGAGATCGAGGAGACCGGTGTCGCCGCAGGCGTTCTCGGGCACCCCGCGACCGGAGTGGCGTGGTTGGCAAACAAGTTCCACCAGCACGGCGCCAGGCTCGAGGCCGGAGAGATCGTCCTCGCCGGCTCGTTCACACGGCCCATGTGGGTGTCGAAGGGCGACGACGTGCGCTGCGACTACGGAGAGATGGGAATCATCGAATGCCGATTCATCTAGAACCCGCGCCCTCGTTCCGCGACCGGCTCGTTGCGACCGAGCGTCCGCTCGTGGGCGCATGGATCTGCTCCGGCAGCCCGATCGCCGCCGAGATCGTCGCGGGGTCGGGACTCGACTGGACGCTGATCGACGGCGAGCACAGCCCCATCGGGCTGGAGTCGACTCTGGCGCTGCTGCAGGCCGTGGCGCCGTACCCGATCACTCCGGTCGTGCGCGTGCCGTCGGCGGATCCCACGTGGATCAAGCAGGTCCTCGACGTCGGCGCGCAGAATCTGCTCGTACCGATGGTCAACAGCGCTGCGGATGCTGCGGCCGCTGTTGCCGCGACCCGCTATCCGCCCCGGGGCATCCGCGGGGTCGGCAGCGCGCTCGCGCGCGCCGGGCAGTTCAATCGCATCGAGGACTACCTGCAGCGCGCGCACGAGATCACCTCGCTCACGGTGCAGATCGAGACGGATGCCGCGGTGCAGAATGCGCGTGCGATCGCAGAGGTCGACGGGGTGGATGCGGTCTTCATCGGGCCGAGCGATCTCGCAGCATCCATGGGTCTGCTCGGTCAACAGGAGCATCCTGATGTCATCGCCGCCGTGGAACACACGATCGCCACTGTGCGAGATGCGGGAAAGCCCGTCGGTGTCAACGCGTTCGCCCCGGCGACCGCCCGCCGCTACCTCGACGCCGGGGCATCCTTCGTGCTCGTCGCCGCCGATGTCTCGATCCTCGCCCGCGCGACCGAAAAGCTCGCCGCCGAGTGGATCGCCGATCAGGACAGCGACGAGCGCGCGAGCTACTGAATCCCTCTCTCCGAGGGCTGTTCGAACTTTCTGCAATCCGATTCTGCGATGGTTCCGGACAACCCTCGTGGGACGAAACGTCTCACGTCACGAAACTGAAGGAGACATCTCATGCGAAACAAGAATCGACTCGGATTGCTCACCACTGCTGGAGCCGGAGTCGCGGCTCTCGCGCTCACCGGGTTCGCTCTGCCTGCTACAGCCGATGATGGCTCTAGCTCGGTCGACGACTCGACGACCTCGACCGACGTCACCGGCTCGACCGACGCGATCCAGGACATCGTCCGCGATCTGATCCTCGCCAGCGGTAATGACACCTCCACCGGCGACATCGGTCTTGACGGACCGCTCGTCGACGGGCCGGTCGTGAGTGACATCGGCAACGGGGCCATCCTGTCGGGTAACGACACCCCGGTCGCCTCCGGCAACGAAGTCTCCGGCAACGAGGTCTCCGCGCCGGTCGGCTCGGGCAACGAGGTCTCGGCACCTGTCGAGGCTCCGATCGAGGCGCCCGTCGAGGCGCCCGTTGACGCACCGGTCGGCTCGGGCAACGACACGACCGTCGACGCACCGGTCGAGACCGACAACGACACCGGCCTATCGCTGGACGACATCGGCGGCGACATCGGCGCCGACGTCGACAGCCTGGTGAGCGGTCTTCTCGACTGATCTCCTGCCAACCCCAGAGCCCGCCCGCACATTCATGTGCGGGCGGGCTCTGTCGTGTTCGGCAATGACCGACCGATCCAGTCCGAAGATGCGTGAAAGCGGTTTCTTGCGTAGTGTGGGCGGCGTCCAGTTCTTCCCGACGCAGAGGAGCCGCAGTGCTGAACGATTCGCTTGCTCGCGCTGAAGCTGGGTCGACGACGCCGACATCGGACCGTCCAGCGAAGCACGACCGTCTCGTTCGGATCCTCGACCGTCACGGCGCCGAATCGATCGCGCTGACTCGGCCGGAGACCCTGTCGTGGTATTTCGACGGGGCACGAACCGGCGTGCCGTACGGCGGGCTCCCCGTCTTCTCCGCGCTGGTCCACCGTGACGGCACGGCCCAGGTCACGGCATTGGAGAACGAGGAGGAGCGACTCGGCGCGGAAGAGATCGGCGGCGCCGAGATCCGTGCCGTCCCCTGGTATGCCGACCTCGTGGAACACGTGCCAGGAGCACTTCTCGACACGGCCGTCACGGGGGAACTGCGCCAGGCGCGCGCCGCGCTCCTGCCGGTCGAGCGGGAAAGATACCGGATGCTGGGTCAAGACGCCGCAGCGGCCATGACGCATGTCCTGCAGCGGTGCCGACCCGATATGTCGGAGTACGACCTTGCCGCTGATCTCGCGCATGCCGTACTCTCCACGGGCGCTGAACCGTCGGTGATACTCGTCGCCGGCGCAGCGCGCGGAGGCATCCAGCATCCGCTGCCGACGTCAGCCGCCGTCGGCGACCGCGTCATGGCCGTCCTCACCGCCAGGCGCTTCGGCCTGCACGTGAGTCTCACCCGCTGGGCGCGGTTCGGAGGAGCGGAGACGACCGCGGAGATCGCACTCCGAGAGGTCGAGGCCGATGCCTTCGCGGCGACACGTCCCGGACGCGAAGTGCGCGAAGTCCTCGGCGACATCGCATCCGCCTACGTCCGACACGGCTTCGGCACAGCCGACCGACCCGCATGGCGGCAGCATCACCAGGGCGGTCCCACCGGCTACCTCGGCAGAGACCCCAAGGCAGACCCGAGCACCACGACACTCGTCGCCGCCGGAGGAGCCTTCGCGTGGAACCCGTGGGTCCCGCACGCGAAGACCGAAGACACGGTGCTCATCGATGCAGAGGGCGTGGACGTCCTGTCCGTCGATCCTGCCTGGCCGACCGTGCAGGTCCGCGGTCTTCCCCGCCCGATCGCCCTCGACCTCTCCTGACCCCGACCGACTCTCCCTGCCGTTTCCGGCCAGCGCCCAAGGAGCTCGACATGCGCCTCGACGACATCCAGATCCGCGATCCTTTCGTCCTCACCGTCCCTGGTGAAGAGCGATCCTGGCTCTTCGGCAGCACCGATACGAACATCTGGAACGGTCCGGCGACAGGATTCGACACGTACTGGACGACCGACTTCGAGGAGTGGCGCGGGCCGCTGCCCGCTTTCCGGCCCACGGAGGACTTCTGGTCGCACACCCAGTACTGGGCACCGGAGGTGCATGCGTACCGCGATGCCTTCTACATGTTCGCGACATTCACTGCCGACGGCCATCGCCGGGGCACGCAGGCCCTGCGCTCGTCGAAGCCGGAGGGTCCGTACGAGCCGTGGTCGGACGGTCCGCTGACCCCGCGCGACTGGGAATGCCTTGACGGCACTCTGCATGTCGAAGACGGCGTACCGCACCTCGTCTTCTGCCACGAGTGGAAGGACGTCGGGGACGGTGAGATCCATGCCGTGAGGCTGTCCGAAGATCTGCGCACGACCCTCGGCGAACCCACTCTCCTCTTCCGCGCCTCCGATGCCCCCTGGGCACGATCGATACCGCGACCCGAGTTCGAGAAGGTGTACGTCACCGATGGCCCGTCCATGCACCGCACTGCCGACGGGCGCCTGTTGATGCTGTGGTCGAGCTTCGGCGAATCGGGCTACGCGATGGGCGTCGCGACGTCGGCGTCCGGCCGGATCCACGGCCCGTGGGCGCAGAGCGCGGAGGCGATCTGGCCGGCCGACGGCGGACACGGCATGATCTTCGCGGCCCCCGACGGACAGCTGTTCCTCACGCTGCACACACCGAATCGCACGCCCGACGAGCGCGCCCGGTTCTTCCCGCTCGAGGAGACGGCGGACGGACTGCGGCTGCGGCCCTGACCCACGCGCAGAGGCCACCGCCATCTCAGGCGAAGACGGGACCCACGAACTCCACGGCGACCCGCTCGGCGGCCGCGCCCGCGTCGATCGCGACGCGCTCATTCGGTGAGACGGTCAGGGCTATCGCCAGCGTCGGCAGCCTCAGCTCCCCCGCCACGGGTTGCGCTGCAAGTCCGATGACCGCTCGAACGGCACCCGTCCTGTCCGCCACCACACGCCATCCGCGTGGAAACGAGAAGGCGAGCACACCGTCGCGGTGCACCTCGACGAGATCGTCATCGGCGACCTGCTCCCAGACGACGCCGTCGACGGTCCTGGCGTACCCCACGGCCTTCGCGGCGGCACCGTGGTCGAGCCTGGTCGGCGTCAGCCCCGAGAACCACAGATCTCGGTCCGGTCGGACGAGCACCCCGCCGTGCCGCTCCACCGCGTCGAGGAACCACAGGATCGACGGCGAGTACACCTCGGTGTAGCCCGGAGCACCCGACCATGGATCGAGGCACTGGGGGAAACGGTCCGCGACGGCGAGTGCGGCGAGCACCGGCGACGCCGTCAGTGCGAGCTCGGCGACGTGACCGTGCCGCTCGAAGGCGTCGGGAGCGCGTAACTGGGCGAGGAAGTTCACCGGCCCGCCCCAGGAGTTGCGGGAAGCGTCATGGTCGAATCTCGGGTCATCCATCGCGACAGTCGTGAAGCCGTAATGCGAGAGGAACTTCCGAGTGTTCATCAGATACCGGCGCAGGCTCGCAGCGAAGAACGGCTCGTCGCCGACCTCGCACGCCAGCACCCGGGCCAGCACGTCGGTCTGGATGCGCACATGCCGATCAGAACGATCACGGTCGTAGTAGAAGCCGTCATCCTCGTCGAAGCACTGCTCATGCAGCGCGTCGAGCGACGCCTGCGCGGCATCTCGCCACGGCTGGCCGTCCTCCCCCAGTTCGTCCGCGATGAGGCCGAGGTAGGTGCGCTGGCACGCGACGTTCGCAGTGAGGTCGGGGGCCGCATACGGAACACCCGTTGCTGCAGGGTCGTACTCGCGGGCGTCTCCGCGGAACGCACGGTCGGGTGCGAACCAGAACCGAGGAGAGAGGTCATGCCCGGTGTCGAAGGTGCAGAACGCCTCCACGGCTCCGGTGCCGCGAGTGTCGCGGTACCGCGCGAGCCACGCGTCGTACCGGACCATCACGGGATACATGGTCTGCAGCAGCGCACGATCCCCGGTCGAGGCGAAGTGGCGCCAGACGACTCGAGCGAGCGGCGTCACGATCTGAATCTGGCTGAAGCCGGGGCCGTCCGCGGTCACCTTGTAGGGGATCATCCCGTCGTCGCGCTGGTGCTGCGCGAACAGCAGCAGCGTATCCCTGGCGAGCTGCGGCGCGAACCGTGCGAGCACCTCGACGTTGATCGTTCCGGTGCTCTCGAGCCAGGAGCCGTGGTAGACGCCGCCCTCGTTGAGCACCGGCGCGCTGCCGGCGAGGGGGCGGATGCACTGGTCGAGTTCGGCGAGCGCGGCGTGCCAGCGCTCTTCCAGCGGTCCGTCGAGGGCGACGAATCGCACAGCGGACGCCGCGAGCTCGACGCCGAGGGGAGACTCGGTGATCCCCGCTCGCATGACCGGCTCGGCCGATCTCAGCCGTCGAAGCGCCTGTGCACGCTCTGCCTCGGTCATCATGTCCCTTCGTCATCGGATGGTGTGCGAAGAGGTGCGGACGGTGACCTCGGTCATCGTCCGCACCTCCTCGCTTCGGTACCCGACCTGCTACTGCAGAGCCGCTCCGAGTTCGTCGACCCACTGCTGTCCCGCTTGCTCAGGCGTCGCCTTGCCGAACAGCACGTCGGATTCCATCCGCTGCGACAGCTCATTCATGATCGCACCACCGGCCGGCTGCGGAGGTGCGACGACCCCCTCCTCCAGCACGACGTCGACGTAGTCGGCCGCGATCTGTCCTGGTGCGCTCAGCAGCGGCGCGACAACGGCGAGAGTGTCGGGGTTGAACGGCACACCGCGGGTGTCGAGGATCAGCTCGGCAGCAGCCGGCTCGTTCAGGAACCAGTTCACCAGCAGCGCAGCGGCCTCTGGGTGCGGCGATGCCGCGTTGATCGCCCAGAACGCCGACGGCAGGAGGGCGACACCCGAGGTCTTCGTCGATGTCGGAGGCAGCATCATCTGGACGTTCTCGCCTGCGGTGGCGTAGGCGCCCATGAGGTTGCTGTAGCCGAACGTGACGGCGGCCTGGCCCAGCGTGAACGGCTGCTGGTCTGGCGGCAGCTGCCAGTTGGCCGTCACCACGGACGGGTCGGGCAGGCCACCGCCATCGGCGAGCTGCTGCTCGATCTCGTACCACCCGGTGATGTCATCGGCGGAGACGTCGAGAGCACCCTCCCAGTCGTACATGCCGAGTTCGCTGACCTGACCGGCGTACGTGCCCATGATGTCCTGAATGCGCAGGTCCAGGCCGTAGATCGACTGACCCGCGGCGTTGGTGAGCCCTGCGCTGCCGATCGTGTTGGCCGCTTCGATCAGCTCGTCCCAGTCCCATCCGTCTGCGGGAACCTCGACGCCGGCCTGCTCGAAGATGTCGACGTTCACGAATGCGGCTGTCGCGTTGCCTCCTGTCGGCAACCCGTACACGGTGTCGTCGACCACTGCACTGGTCAGGGAGAACTCCGGGTACGTGCTGTAGTCGAGCTGATCGCTCACGGTCGACAGGTCGAGCAGGGCGCCGAGCTCGCCGTACTCCTGCGGCTTGGCGCCGCCGAGGGCGAAGACATCCGGAGCGGTGTCGCCACCACCCGCGAAGTCGGTCGCGAGTCGGTTGAAAAGGTCATCGGGGGCGCCGACCGGCGTCTCCACGACCGTGATGTTGGGGTACTCGGCCTCGAACAGGTCGATGACCTCGCCGAACAGGGTGGCGCGGGCGTCGTCGCCCCACCACGACATCTCAAGCTCGATCTCCTCGTCGGGGTCGAACTCGCCGCCATCGGCCTGAGGGCTGCCGGAGCAGCTGGTGAGTACGAGCGCTGTGGCGACGGCGATCGAGCCGATGGCCGCGCGGGAGCGTGTGTTACGCGTCATTGCGCCTCTTTCGGGTTGAGGCCGCCATCGAGGCGGCCGGTGGGTGACGGGTGTCGGTTACGGGGCCCTCATGCATCGAGGACACGGTTCGAGAAACCGCTTTCACGTGAAGCTAGCACCGAGAGACGGACGTGTCAACGGATTCTGCGGAGACGACAACAAATCGATATCCCGCCGACGAACTGGAGTCGTGGCCGGTTCAATCTCCGTGGCCGGCGGGGGCTGGTCCGCTGGAATCGCGCACCTCGACCCGTGGCTGGAACACCACGTTGTGCCCTGGCTGCTCACCGTTCATGAGCGCTCGCATCCGCTGCCAGGCGAGCACTCCGAGCTCGGAATGCGACACGGACGCCGTGGTCAGCGCCGGCGCGACGTACTGGGCGAGCGGAATGTCGTCGAACCCCGTCACGGAAATGTCCTCGGGAACGCGCATGCCGAATTCCCGCAACCCGCCGATCAGTCCGATCGCGACCAGATCGTTGAATGCGAGCGCCGCTGTCGCGCCGGTCTCGCGCACTGCCGGTGCCGCGGCCCGTCCCTCCTCTGAGCCGGCTCCCGCCGGGATGCGCTCCAACTGCACGTCCGGATGTTCACGGACGAAGTCGTCGAGGCCGCGTTCGCGATGCGCATTCGAGGCACTGCGCTCCGGTCCGTACACGTATGCCAGCGACCGGTGCCCGAGGTCGTGAAGGTGCTGCGCGAGTGCGGCGATCCCCGCGCGATAGTCGATGGCCAGAGACGGCGCCGCGATCTGAGGCACGCTCCGGTTGATGAGCACGAGCGGGTGGAGCTGCGCGGCGAGCGCCGCGAGTTCTTCCTCGGGCATTCGCGGCGCGCACAGCACGATCGCGTCGGTGCGACGTCGGATCTCCACGGAGAGCGGCCCCTCCTCGGAGGGCGTCTCCCCCGAATCCGCGACCAGCACGCGATAGCCGTCCAGCGCGGCGGTCTTGCTGAGCCCGGCCAGCACCGATTGGAACGCCGGATTCGCAAGATCGGGCACGACGAAGGCGATCGCATGCGTGCGCCCGAGTGCCAGGCTGCGGGCCAGCGGGCTGGGCGCGTACTCGAGCTCGCGCGCCGCCTCGCGCACCCGCTCGGCGACCTCGGGCTCGCCGCCGAAGCGTCCGTTCATCACCCGCGACACCGTCGCAGGCGAAACGCCTGCGCTCCGCGCCACATCGGCGATCGTGACACTCCCGCGGTGTGCGGTCATCGCCTTCCCTCCCGGCCGAGCGCGCGCCCGATCAGTGCCACCATACCGGCGCCGGCTTGACTAATCGTCGCGGACACGTCAATAATCGGATCATTCGTGAAACCGCTTTCTCCATCCGGATCGAATCCTGGTCGAGAGCGAGAGATCTGACAAGGAGGTCACGTGAGCAGTCTCGGCGAACTACGCACAATCGCGCGTTCTCGACGCACCGGAAGCAGGCGCGTCCGAGAGAAGTACCCCGACAACAAAGCGGCGCTGGTATTCCTGCTGCCCTGGCTCGTCGGTCTGCTCGGGCTCACAATCGGCCCGATCATCGCATCGCTGTATCTGTCCTTCACCGACTACAACCTGCTGCAGCCGCCGGTGTGGACAGGGTTGAGCAACTTCTTCGAGATGTTCGGCGACGCCCGGTTCTGGAACTCGGTCCGCGTCACCATGATCTATGTCTTCGTCGGAGTGCCGCTGCAGTTGGCCCTGGCGCTCGGGCTCGCCATCCTGCTCGACAAGGGCATGCGCGGGCTCTCCTTCTACCGCTCGATCTTCTACTTGCCCTCGCTCCTGGGCGGGTCAGTGGCGATCGCGATCCTCTGGCGTCAGGTCTTCGGCAAGGACGGCATCGTCAACGGCTTCCTCGCCTGGTTCGGCATCGACGGGCCGGGCTGGATCGGGCATCCCGACTTCGCGCTCGGCACACTGATCGTGCTGCACATCTGGACGTTCGGCTCGCCGATGGTGATCTTCCTGGCCGGACTCCGCCAGATCCCTGAGATGTACTACGAGGCGGCATCGATGGACGGCGCGGGCAAGATCCGCCAGTTCTTCTCCATCACCTTCCCGCTTCTGACTCCGGTCATCTTCTTCAACCTCGTCCTGCAGATCATCTTCGCGTTCCAATCGTTCACACAGGCGTATGTGGTCTCCGGAGGCACAGGCGGCCCGAGCGATTCGACGATGTTCTTCACTCTCCTGCTCTACAAGGAGGCCTTCACCGAGCTCGACATGGGGTACGCCTCGGCGATGTCCTGGTTCCTGCTCGTCGTGATCGCGGCCTTCACCGCGTTCAACTTCTGGCTTTCGAAGTATTGGGTGTTCTATGACGACTGAAACCGAGACCCTCCTACGGCCGAATCGCACCGACCGACCAGCGCGTCGGTTCGTCAGCTCCCGCTCCCCTCACCTGCGGCGGCTGCGATCGATCGGCAAGCACGTGATGCTCACCGGCGTCTCGCTGCTGATGATCTACCCGCTCATCTGGCTCGTGGTGTCCAGCCTGAAGCCCAACGATCAGATCTTCCGCGACCTGAGCGTGTTCACCACGGATCTCACGCTGGAGAACTACAGCAACGGGTGGAACGATCTGCAGGCGCCGTTCGGCGTCTTCCTGATCAACTCGTCGATCATCGCGTTGGGCGCGATCGTGGGGAACCTGGTCTCGTGCTCCATGGCCGCGTACGCGTTCGCAAGGTTGAAGTTCCGCGGCCGCACGCTGGCGTTCACGCTCATGCTGGGCTCGATCATGCTGCCCTTCCAGGTGCTTCTGGTGCCGCAGTTCCTCATCTTCAAGGAGCTGGGTTGGCTCAACACCTTCCTGCCACTCGTCGCGCCGAAGTTCCTGGCCACCGAGGCATTCTTCGTGTTCCTCATGGTGCAGTTCATCCGAGGCCTGCCGAAGGAGCTGTTCGAGGCCGCCCGCATGGACGGCGCAGGACATTTCCGCAGCTACTTCCAGATCACGCTGCCGATGATCGTCCCGTCGCTCGCGACCACCGCGATCTTCACCTTCATCTGGACATGGGGCGACTTCTTCGGGCCGCTGATCTACGTCAGGCTGCCGGAGCTGTTCCCTGCGTCCCTCGCGCTCAAGGGCTTCCTCGACGCGCAGTCCAGCTCGGATTACGGCTCGATGTTCGCGATGAGCGTCGTCTCGCTCCTGCCCCTGTTCCTCGTCTTCCTGTTCGGTCAGCGCTTCCTCATCAAGGGCGCAGCGACCTCAGGCATCAAGTGATCGGAAGAACCCTCGAATGACCCGCCGCCGCTACGCCCTCGTCGGAACTGGCTCCCGCGCCCAGATGTATCTCGAGGCGATCGCCTCCACCCACGCCGACGTCGCTCAGCTCGTCGCGTGGTCCGACACCAACCCCGGTCGAGCCCAGTGGTCGCTGAGCCGTCACCCCGCCCTCGGATCGCCGATCTGGTTCGAGCCCGGCGACCTCGCCGATGCCGTGCGCACCCACCGCATCGATCGGGTCATCATCACCTCGCCCGACTTCACCCATGCCGACCACATCGTCACCGCTCTGGACGCCGGGGCGGATGTCGTCGTCGAGAAGCCGCTGACGACGAGCGAAGAAGGCGTGCGACGCATCGCGGATGCGGTCGAACGCACGGGGCGCGACGTGACCATCACGTTCAATTACCGGTACTCCCCTCGCAACACCGAACTCAAGCGCGTCATCGACGCGGGCGAGATCGGCGAAGTCACCGGCATACATTTCGAGTGGGTGCTGGACACCGCGCACGGAGCCGACTACTTCCGTCGCTGGCACCGCATCAAGGAGAAGTCCGGCGGGCTGCTCATCCACAAGTCGAGCCACCACTTCGACCTCGTGAACTGGTGGACGGCGGACGTGCCATCGCGCGTGTTCGCCTCCGGGGGTCTGCGCTTCTACGGTGCGCAGAACGCCGCGAAGCGCGGCCTCGGCCCCCGGCCCGAGCGCGGAACGACCGATTCGACCCTCCGGGACGCATTCAGTTTGGATCTGCGCACGGATGCGACCTGGAAGGGCCTCTACCTCGACCAGGAGCAGCACGACGGCTACCTGCGCGACCGCGACGTGTTCGACGAGGGCATCACGATCGAGGACAACCTGTCGCTCGTGGTGGACTACTCCAGAGGCAGCACCATGTCGTACTCGCTCAACGCCCATTCACCGTGGGAGGGCTACACCGTCGCGATCAACGGCACGCTCGGCCGCGCTGAGCTGACCGTCGTCGAACGTGGAACTGTGCTCGTGGATGAAGAGGGGCGCACAGTGGTCGACCCGAGCGCCCGGCCCGATCTCGTCGCAGACGACGCCGCGCGTCCCGTCTCCGAGCGTCTCGTCGTGCAGCGGCACTTCCAGCCTGCCCGTGAGGTCCCGATCCCCGAGGGGATCGGCGGACACGGTGGCGGCGATGCCGTGCTGCTGCGCGACGTCTTCGTCGGTGCACAGCCCGATCCGCTCGGACGCACGGCGGACTGGAGCGACGGCGTGCGCAGCATGGTGGTCGGACTCGCCGGCAACCGCTCACTCGCCGACGGCCTGGCAGTCCGCATCGACGAACTCGAACTCGGCACGGCCGGCGCCGCTCTCGCCGGCATCGACAAGTGAAGGCGGGCGATCGCGTCATCGTCACCGGCGGCGCCGGACGACTGGGACGCAGCGTGGTGCGCGCACTGGCGGATGCCGGATACGACGTCGTCTCCATCGACAGGGCGACGGTGGCGGACCTGCCTGCCGAACAGCGTGAAGCAGACCTCCTCGATGCGGCCGCCACACGATCCCTGTTCGCAGCGCTCGCACCGGATGCCGTGATCCACCTCGCCGCCATCGCGGTGCCGGGTGCGCTGCCCGACTCCGAGGTCTTCGACATCAACACCCGTCTCGTCTGGAACGTGCTGGAGGCGACCGTGGCGGCGGGAGCCGGCGCACTGCTCGTCGCATCGAGCCCGACCGTGATCGGCTACGGATCTCCGTCGGGCTGGAGTCCGGCATATCTGCCGCTGGACGAACAGCATCCGCTCGCTCCATGGAACGGCTACGCGGTCTCCAAGGTGGCGATCGAGCAGATCGTCCGGATGGCCGTGCGCCGCAACGGCGACACCATGCGCTTCGGGGCCTTCCGACCCTGCTACGTCATCGCTCCGGAGGAGTGGGCGGGCGCCCAGACGCAGCAGGGCCACACCATCGAGGAGCGCCTCGCCGACCCGGCTCTCTCCGCCGTCGCGCTGTTCAACTACATCGACGCCCGTGACGCCGGCGACTTCGTGCGCAGCTGGCTCGAGCACGCGTCGGACATCCCGAACGGAGAGGTCTTCTTCGTCGGCGCTCCGGACGCGCTGCTGGATGCCCCGACCGGTCCCGCTCTGGCGGCCCTCGTACCAGGCGCCTCGGAACAGGCTTCGAGCCTGCCCGGCGATGCCGCGGTCTTCTCGTCGGCGCTCGCCGAGCGACTGCTCGGCTGGCGCGCGCGTCACACCTGGCGCAATGAACTCCGAGGTGCCGCAGCGTCCTTCCCCTCGATCGATCATCCGCAGGAGTCCTCCCGTGCCTGAGCTCACCATCCCCGACCGCGTGCTCTACTTCCCGGTCACCGCCTTCGACGACAAGGATCGCGTCGACGTCGATCTCGTCGAACAGCACATCGCGGAGCGCGTCGAACACGCTCCCGGTGCGGTGTTCGCCGCGTGCGGCACCGGCGAGTTCCACACTCTCTCCGTCAGCGAGAACGCCGCAGTCATCGAGGCCGCTGTGCGTGCTGCGAAAGGCAGGGTTCCCGTGCTCGCCGGCGTCGGCGGCCCACTGGGTCACGCGATCGAATGTGCACAGGAGGCGCAGCGACACGGCGCCGAGGGCCTTCTCGTTCTGCCGCCCTATCTGGTCGGTGCACCTCAGCAGGGCCTCATCGCGTACGTGGAGCGCATCGCCGCAGCCACGGATCTGCCGCTGATCGTCTATCACCGCGCGAACGCCCAGTTCCACCCCGACTCGATCGGAGCTCTTCTGCGCCTGCCGCAGGTCGTCGGTATCAAGGACGGCGTCGGCGACCTCGCCGTGGCGCAGCAGTTCGTCCGCCGGGCAGAGGATTCCGGTCGCGACATCCTGTTCTTCAACGGCCTGCTCACTGCCGAGATGACCCAGGCCGCGTACTCGGCGATCGGGGTGCCGATGTACTCGTCGGCCGTGTTCGCGATGGCGCCCGAAATCGCTGTCGCGTTCTTCACCGCCCTGCGCTCCGGCGACGTCGACACGCAGCACCGCCTGCTCGACGGCTTCTACGCGCCTCTGATCGCGCTGCGCGATGAGGTGCCGGGCTTCGCCGTCTCGCTGATCAAGGCAGGTGTCCGTCTCGGCGGCCTGCCGGTGGGATCCGTGCGCGCGCCGCTGATCGACCCGACGGACGCGCAGGTCGATCGTCTTGCGCGGCTGCTCGCCGCCGGTCGGGAACTCGCGGCGTGATGACCGACTCCGAACCGGCGATCGCCGACGTGCGAACCAGGCTCATCCGCATTCCGCTGAGTCGCCCCTGGGGCGAGGACGTCACGGACATCCGCGTCATCGCGGTCACGGTCGTCTGCGATGACGGCAGCCAAGGGCACGGGTTCTCCTGGACACCGTCGATCGGCGCCACCGCCGTGCAGGCGATGCTCGACGAGGATCTCGCACCGTTCCTGCAAGGACGCCCCGCGACGACGGAGCTCTGGGACGACTCGTGGGCGCACCTGCACGAGGCCGGCAGCGGCGGCGTCACGACGATCGCTCTGGCCGGTGTCGATCTCGCGCTCTGGGACCGGCGGGCGCGAGTCCGAGGCACCAGCGTGACCGAGGTGCTCGGGCGACGCCACGACCGGCTCCCGGCGTACGGGAGCGGCGTGAACCTGCACTACACGCTCGATGAGCTCGTCGCACAGGCGCAGCGCTGGGTGGACTCTGGCTACGGTGCCGTGAAGATCAAGGTCGGCAGGCCGGATCTCGCCGACGACCTCGACCGCGTCGCGGCCGTGCGATCCGTGATCGGTCCCGATCGCCGTCTGCTCGTCGACGCGAATCAGCGCTGGGACCTGGACACCGCGACCCGCCGAGTCGAAGCGCTGTCCGCGCACGGGATCGGCTGGATCGAGGAGCCGCTGCGCTCCGACGACCTCGCCGGACACGCAGAGCTGCGACGCCGTGTCGACGTGCCGATCGCCTTGGGTGAGAACGTGCACACCCTCCACCGGTTCAGGGAGTTCCTCGACGCGGGTGCGGTCGACGTGGTCCAGCCGAACGTCATCCGCGTGGGCGGGATCACCCCGTTCCTGCGGATCGCCGACCTCGTTCGAGAACGACGGATGGAGCTCGCACCTCACCTGCTGCCGGATCTCTCCGCACAGGTGGCGTTCGCGCTGCCTGAGCGGAGTTGGATCGAAGACGTCGAGGATGCCGGGTTCGCGCATCTCGGTGCACTGAGTGAGCCCGCGGCCGTGACGGTGGCGGATGGATGGGTCACCGCCGCGCCCGCGCTCGGACTCGGCCTCCGGTTCCGCTGAATCCGGATGCTGCCACAAGGAGGAATTCGATGAACGACACCACACCCCGCGAGCTCGATCAGATCGCGGATGCCGCAGCCGCGGCATCCGCTCTCCTCGACCGAACGGATGAGGCCGTCCGCGCCGGCTGGCTGCGCGCGATCGCCGTCGCGCTCGACGCGCAGTCGAGCATGCTCGTCGGGATCGCCGACGACGAGACGGCACTGGGCACTCCTCGTCTGGCGGGCGAACTCGCCCGTACGACAGCACAGCTGCGCCTGTTCGCGGACGTCATCGAAGAGGGCTCGTATCTCGAGGCGACCATCGACCATCCGAACGCCGCTGCCACTCCCCCGATTCCGGATCTCCGTCGGATGCTGCGCCCGATCGGACCGATCGCCGTGTTCGCGGCATCCAACTTCCCCTTCGCGTTCTCGATCGCAGGCGGCGATACGGCATCCGCGCTCGCCGTCGGATGCGCCGTGATCGTGAAGGCACACCCCGGACACCCGCAGACGTCCGCGTCGACCGCACGGATCGTCATCGACTCGCTGCGAGAAGCCGGCGCTCCTGAAGGTGCATTCGCCATGGTCTCCGGATTCGACGCCGGCCTGTCGCTCGTCGATCACCCGGCGATCCGCGCCGTCGCGTTCACCGGCTCGGTCCGCGGTGGCCGCGCGCTCCTCGACCGCATCTCGACGCGACCCGATCCGATCCCGTTCTACGGCGAGCTCGGATCGCTGAATCCGGTGGTGGTCACCGCCTCCGCCGATTCCGAGCAGGGCGCGAAGCTCGCCGCGGGACTCGCCGCTTCCTTCCAGCTCGGTGTCGGGCAGTTCTGCACCAAGCCGGGTGTCGTGCTCGTGCCGCACGGTTCGGTGCTGGAGCGAGAACTGCCGCAGCACCTCGCGACCCAGCCGCGCATGCTCACCCCCGGAATCGCCGGCGGATTCGCCGGGGGCGGTGAGCGGGTGCGCGAAGTCAGCGGGGTTCGCGTCGTGTCAGCGGCGGGCGACCCAGGCGACGGAACATCGCCGATGGTCGCGATCACCGACGTCGCCACGCTTCAAGCGAACGCGGACGCCCTGCTCGAAGAGGTCTTCGGACCGTTCACACTCCTCGTCCGCTATCAGGGCGACGCGGAGCTGGATGCTGTGCTGGATCTGCTTCCCGGAAGCCTCACCGCGACCGTGCACAGCGCCGACGGCGAAGACGTCGCGGCGCTCGTGCGTCGTCTGGAGCCCCTGGCAGGGCGTCTGCTCTTCGGCGGGTGGCCGACCGGGGTGGCCGTCAGCTGGGCGCAGCAGCATGGCGGCCCATGGCCGTCGACGAACACCCAGTTCACGTCGGTCGGGGCGACAGCCGTGCGCCGCTTCCAGCGCCCTGTCGCCTATCAGGACGCGCCGGATGCGGTGCTGCCGTCTGCCCTTCGCGAGGAGAATCCGCTGCGGACCCCCCGCCGCGTGGACGGCGTTCTCGTCACACCTTGAGCGCACCGAGTGCGCGTGCCGGATCCTTGAGCAGCGACGCGAATGCGGCCTCCGCGGCACCGATCAGGAGGCGATCGGCACCCAACGCGGCGGGGCGGATCTCCACCTGTTCGCCGGGTGCGGCGATCGCGTTCGCCCGCACGTCGGCGGAGAAGCTCCCCGGGTCGCTGCCGATCAGCATGCCGAGGAACCCTCCGAGCACGATCATCGAGGGATTGAGGACGTTCACGGCGTTGGCGAGCGTCGCGGCCAGGATCCGCCTCTGCCGATCGATCTCCTCGGCGACAGCCGCGTCCTCGACGTCGGCGAGCGCTGCGGCGAGCACCGGGTCATCGACTGCTCCGAGGCCGGTCACGTGCAGCAGTCTCGCCCGGTTCACCTCATCTTCGAGTGTCCCTGCCCGGGTGCGTCGGTCGGCCTCTGCGGGGATGCTCGGACGGGTCTGACCCCACTCGCCGGCGTATCCGCCCGCTCCGGCGATGAGCGTGCCGTTCAGGATGAGGCCGCCGCCGATGCCGCTGGCGCCGCCGTTGAGGTAGACGACATTGCGGTGCTCCCGCGCCGCGCCGAACAGCCGCTCCGCGCGCGCGCCGAGCGAGGCGTCATTGTCGATCGCCACCGGCATGCCGAGCCGCTCCGCGAGGGGCGAGCGGATATCGGCGTCGCGCCAGCCGAGGTGGGGGGCGAGGCGGACCATGCCGTCTTCGACGCGGACGAGGCCGGGTACGGCCACGCCGATCCCGACGAACCGGCTCGCTGCCAGTGGATCTGCCCGCCATTCCTCGACCACACGCGCCACCACGTCGACGACATCCTCGACACTCGGCGGCTGCGCGCATTCCACTCGCGTCCGTTCGCGGACCCTCCCGGAGAGGGCTACTGCGCCGATCTCGATCGCGTCCACTTCGGGATTCACCGCGATCGCCAAGACCTCGTCACCTGCTGCGACGATCGGCGACGGCCTGCCGACGCGTCGCGTGGGGTCGGGATCCTGCTCGAACACGAGCCCGGTCGATGCCAGTTCCGCGACCAGATCGGCCACCGTCGAGCGGTTCAGCCCCGTCTCCGCAGTGATCACGGCACGCGAACGCGGGCCGAGCTGGTGCACGAGTCGCAGCACCTCGCCGAGGTTCGCCGCGCGCACGCGTTCGACGCTCGATGCCCGTTCCGCCATCGTGTCCCCCGCCGCTCCCGATTATGTTGCTCATGACACGATATCCGGTCGGCACCGATCGCTCAGCGCGGCGCGTAGTCGAAACTCCGAATGTGCAGCTCGGTGCTTGTCGGAGCACCGTTGCTCGTGCCGTGCACGCCCAGCCACAGGCCGAGGAATCCACCGGTCGCGACGGAATCGAGCGCTGCACCGTCGGCGACTGCCACGACGTCGAGTTCCTGCGGCGTCCGACCAGCGCACAGCTCGTAAGCCTGGCCGCGAATCCTCAATGCGAGAACGACCGAATCGGTCGCATCGCACGCCAGCGGCATCTCGCCGAGCAGGTGCTCGCGGTCCGCGCTGCGGTGGATGGCGACCACCCGCCTGTCGGCGTGCGGCCCGCCGACGATCGAGAGGCGCACGTGGTCTCGCTCGGACTGCCGTACGACCAGCCCCGCCTCTTCGCCGTCCTGCAGATCGGCGTCGAGTGCGACGACGACATCGACGTCGACATGCTGCTGCCGCATGCCGAGGAACGCGGGGACCAGCGGCTCCGCGAGAGATTCCGCGCGCAGTGGAAGCGTCCATCCGTCTCCGGAGGAGGCCGCGATCTCGGTCGGCAGAGCGCGAAGCGCCGTCCAGCGAAGGTCGTCAGGCGGCACGATCCCGGTGGCGTCGCCCTGCGTCGCCCCTGGCGCCCATTCAGTGGCGAACGGGACATCGACCTCGAGCGGCACCCTTCCCTCGCCCGGTGCGAACACCGGCCAGCCGTCTTCCCAGACCACGGGAACCAGGAACGTCTCCCGCCCGAGGTTGTAGTGATATCCGCCGTACGGCCGCATCGCCAGCATCACTGACCACCAACTGCCGTCGGCCGCCTGGACGAGGTCGGCGTGCCCCACGCCGATGATGTCGGCTCGTCGTCCCAGATGACGGTGGGTCAGAACGGGGTTCGCCTTGTTCCCGGCATACGGACCGGTGACGGCATCCGCTCTCGCGACCGAGATCGCATGGTGGAACTCCGTGCCGCCCTCGGCCGCCAGCAGTACGTATGCACCGTCGACCTTGTAAAGATGCGGGCCCTCTGTCCACACCGCCCCGAGCACCGCACCACGCCAGAGGACGTGCTCCTCACCGAGAAGCTCCATCTCCTGCAGGTCGAGCTCGCGCAGCCAGACCTCGGTCTGATCGTGCCACTGCGGCTCCCGCGCGAGACGGGTGCCATGCAGCCACGCGCGACCGTCGTCGTCGAAGAGGATCGACGGGTCGATGCCGTCGACGCCCAGCCAGATCGGATCCGACCACGGCCCTGCCGGGTCGGTGGCGGTCACGATGAAGTTGCCGCCGCGCCCGCCGTCGTTCTGGTCGACCAGAGTGCACACCAGGTAGAACGTGCCCTCGTGGAATCGCAGTGTCGGCGCGTACAGCCCGCTCGATGACCGCATACCGACCATGTCCAGCATCCCCGGCCGGTCGATCACGTGCCCGATCGGCTCCCAGTTCACGAGATCGCGGCTGCGCAGCACCGGCAACCCGGGCAGATAATCGAATGTGGACGTGACGAGATAGAACTCGTCGCCCACCCTGCAGATCGTCGGATCAGGATGGCAGCCGGGCAGGATGGGATTCTGCACCACCGTCATCGCACGCCCGCGCCCCCGGAATAGACCTCGGCTCCCGCCGATTCGGATGCCGCGTCGGATGCCACCACTGATGCCTCCACCTCGGCGGTCGCCTGCCGCGGATCAGCCGTCGTCAGCACATGCACGGCGCCTGTCACGGCGAGCGTCGAGCGTGCCGTCGCGGTGCCTGCGGCCTCGGTCGCTGCCGCATCCGCGCCGACCCACACCTCGACGTCGCCCGGCTCGACGACGCGCGTCATCGATCGGTCACTGAAGGCGAACCGCTGAGTGGGCACCGAGAACCTCACCTTTGCGGACTGCCCAGGCGCGAGCCTCACACGCTGGAAGGCGAGCAGCTGCGCGACAGGGCGCGTCACCGATGCGGCGACGTCCCGGCCGTAGAGCTGCACGACCTCGTCCACGGTGCGCGTCCCGGTGTTGGCGACCTCGACCGCTGCGGCGAAGGATCCACCGGCGGTCACCTCCGCATCGACGACGAGCCCCCCGTACGCGACCTGAGAATAGGAGAGGCCGAAACCGAACGGACGCACTGGCGTCGGGTCGGTGGCCGTGATGTCCGATGCCCCGCCGAGCCGCGGATGCAGGTACGTGTACGGCTGCGCGCCGGCCGCACGCGGGAGAGAGACCGGCAGCCTCCCGGACGGGTTGACCCGTCCGGAGAGCACTCCGGAGAGCGCCGCAGCCCCCTCTTCACCGGGGAAGAACGTCTGCAGCACCGCGGCAGGGCGGCGTTCACCGTCCAAGGCCCAGCCGATCGCATACGGCCGACCCGTGAGTGCGATCATCACGACCGGCGTGCCTGTCGCGACGACGGCCTCGACGAGCTCTCGCTGCACACCCGGCAGCTCCAGAGTCTCCGAGTCGTTGCCCTCGCCGACGGTGCCACGGCCGAACAGACCGGCCTGATCTCCGACGACGACGATCGCCACATCGGCACCGGCGGCCGCCGCGATGGCCTCGTCGAATCCGGAGCGGTCCTCGCCCTCGACGTCTGCACCCCTGGCGTGCACGACGTCTGCGCTCCCGCCGGCTTCGGCCTCGAAGGCCTCCAGGAATGTCGGGATCTCGAACCCGATCTCGAACCCCGGGTGATGCGCGAGCACGTGGTTGGCGAACGAGTAGCACCCCATCAGCGCCTCGGCCCGGTGCGCGTTCGGGCCGATCACGGCGATCCGCGACGACGCGGAACCCGGCTCGGTGAGCGGCAGGATGCCGTCGTTGGACAGCAGCACGATCGATTCCTCCGCGAGGCGCCGGGCGATGTCGCGGTGTCGGGGCGAGTCCAGGTCGATCTCGCTCGGCGGTTCGTCCTCGAACGCGTCCGGGTCGAGGAGACCGAGCTCCTCCTTCTGCGCCAGCGCGCGCAGCACGGCACGATCGACGAACGCCTCGTCGAACTCGCCCGCTCGGATCCGCTCCGCCAGTGGCGCGAGATACGCATCCCCCGTCGGCAGTTCGACATCGATCCCCGCCACCAGCGCAGCGGCCGCCGCTTCGCCGCGGTCGGCGGCGATCGCATGCATGACCTCGAGGAACGCGACGGCGAAATAGTCGGCGACGACCACGCCGTCGAAGCCCCAGCGTCCACGCAGCAGGTCGGTCAGGTACTCCTCGCTCGAGCCGAGCGGCACACCGTCGATCTCGGCGTAGGAGTTCATGACCGATCGTGCGCCGCCGTCGAACAGCGCCATCTCGAACGGCGGCAGGAACACGTCCGCGATCTCCCGCGGTCCCGCGGACACCGGAGCGTGATTGCGCCCGGCGCGCGAACCCGAGTACCCGACGAAGTGCTTCAACGTGGCATGCACGCCGGCGGACTGCAGACCGGTGACGTACGAGGTGCCGAGCACGCCGACGACGTACGGGTCCTCCGCGATGCATTCGTCCACCCGTCCCCAGCGGGGATCGCGGATGACGTCGAGGACAGGTGCGAGACCCTGATGGATGCCGAGCTCCCGCATCGACTCCCCGATCGAGGCGGCCATCTCCTGCACGAGGTCGGGGTCGAACGTCGCGCCCCAGGCCAACGGTGTGGGGAAGGCCGCAGCCTTCCATGCCGCGAGACCTGTGAGGCATTCCTCGTGCACGAGGGCGGGGATGCCCAGTCTCGTCTCGCGCTTGAGACGCCGCTGCTCCGCCCAGAGCCACGCGGCGCGCTCGGCCGGCTCGACAGGGCGGGTCCCGTACACGCGCGTGTAGTGGCCGAGACCGTTCCTGGTCACGTCCTCCAGCTGGCCGCCGTCCTGCTGGCCGGCCGCCATCTCGGACTGCATCGGTGCGACGACGCCGTTCTGGTCGAGCCAGTACCCGACGATCTGCGCGAGCTTCTCCTCGAGCGTCATCTGCGCGTGCAGCGCACGCACTCGCTCCGACACTGCGGGCATGGCGGGAACTCCCGCGTTGGTATCCGACACGGATCTCTCTTTCATCTCTGATCAGACCTATGTGGTCGATTCAGCCCTTGACCGCGCCGGTGAGCCCACCGACGATCCGACGCTCGAACATGCTGAAGAAGATCAGCGCGGGCAGCATCGACAACGACGTGTACGCGAGCACCCTCGCGGTGTCGACCGAGTACTGCGACGAGAAGTTCTGCACCCCGAGCGGGAGGGTGAACAGACTCGCGTCGTTGAGGATGAACAGCGGCAGCATGTATCCGTTCCACGATCCGATGAACGCGAGGATGCCCACCGTGATCACGCCGGGCAGGCTCAGCGGGATCACCATCCTCCAGAAGAACCCGAGCCTGGAGGCGCCGTCGATGGATGCCGCTTCCTCCAGCTCCTTCGGGATGGCCCGCAGGAACGGCACCAGGATGATGATCGTGGTCGGCAGGGCGAAGGCGATCTGCGGCAGGATGATGCCGCCGAGGCTGTTGACCAGGCCGAGGTTGCGGATCAGCAGGTAGAGCGGTGTGATCGCCACGGTGATCGGGAACATCAGACCCGCTGCGAAGAACGAGTACATGATGGCCTTGCCGCCGAAGTCGTACCGGGCGATGACGTAGCTGGCCATCACACCGAGGATGACGGCGCCGAGCGTGGTGCCGACTGCGGCGATCGTCGAGTTGACCATCGCGGTCCAGAACTCGCTGCTGCCGAGCACGTCGGTGTAATTGCCGATCTCCCACGGCGCGGGCCAGCCGGACGGGTCGGTCGTGATCTGCGAGTTCGTGCGGAACCCGCCGATGATGATGTAGAGGATCGGCGTGATGCAGACCGTGATCAGGATCAACGCGACCAGGTAGACGCCGGGGCTCCCCCATCGCACACCGGATGGCGAGCGTCGGCGTCCGCGCGGCCCGATGGCCTGAATGGCCACGGAGGTCTTCAGAGTGTCGGTCATCGCCGGCGCCCCTTTCGGCTGTCACCCGTCAGCGCGCCCTCGGTGTCGCGGCGGAGCACGAACCGCTGGTACACGAGAGCGACGACGAGTGAGATGAGGAAGAGCATCACGGCGACCGCGTTGCCGTAGCCGTAGCTTCCGGCCAGATGCCCGTTCTGGTACATGTAGGTGGCCATCGTCGATGTGCCGGCGGTAGCCGCGATGTACTGACCCCAGATGATGTTGACGAGGTCGAACAGCTGCAGCGAGCCGATGATCGACAGGAAGGCCCAGATGCGGATGGTCGGTCCGAGCAGCGGAAGAGTGATGCTCCACTGCGACTTCCAGAATCCGGCGCCGTCGATGGCCGCCGCCTCGTAGAGCTCTTCGGGGATGGACTGCATACCGGCGAGCATGAGGATGACGGCGAAGCCGATGTACTTCCACGTGATGATGATCATCAGCGACCACATCGCGATCGCCGGATCCGCGATCCACGAGTTCTGCAGCGCGCCGAGGCCCACCTTCTCGAGGAGGGAGTTCAGCGCCCCGGCATCCTGGAGCATCAGGCTCCAGCCGGTTCCGACCACCACCTCGGCGATCACGTACGGGGCGAAGATCAGCACGCGGATCACGGAGCGTCCGCGGATCTTCTGGTTCAGCAGAAGTGCGAACAGGATCGCGATCGGCCCTTGCATGAGCAGTGAGAGGACGACGATCGTGAAGTTGTGCCCCACGGCTGCGCGGAACGTGTCGTCCTGCAGCATGAGGGCGTAGTTGTCGAGTCCGACGAACTCGGTGGGCCAGCCGTAGCCGTTCCATTTGAAGAAGCCGTAGAACGCGGCCATCATCACCGGGAAGATGACGAAGCCGACGAAGATCAGCAGTGCGGGTCCCGCCAGGAGCGCGATCTCGCCACGTTTGCGCCAGTCGGGACGCCGCGGCGCCCGTGTCGGGACCGATGCACGATCGGTCCCGACACGGTTGCTCCTCGCAGGCGCAGTGGATGACATCAGCGCCTGAGATTCGGTCATTTCGCTTGTCAGCCCCTCGCCGCGGCGTTCGCGATGCTGTCGACGAGCTTCTGCGGGTCGCCCTGACCTGCGAGCATCTCGACGACACCGGTGTTCAGCGCGTTTCCGACGTTCTGGCCGAGCGCGGTGTCCAGCCACAGCGACACGTACGGTGCCTTGCTGTATGCCTCCATGAGCGGCTTCAGCGACGGGTCGGTCACTGCACCGGTCGCGTCCTGGTTGGCGGGGATCGTCTGGAAAGCGGTGGCGTACCCCTCCTGCCATTCCTTCGACGAGACGAAGTTCAGGAACTCCTCGCACGATGCCGGCGAGTCCGTCGAGCACGAGTACCCGTCGACGCCGCCCATCATCGCGCCGGCTTCGCCGTCGCCGCCGTCGACCTCGGGGAACGGGAACCAGCCGAGGTCCGGCAGCGGCTGCTCGTCGGGGGTGAGCCCGGCGATCACGCCGACGTCCCACGCGCCCATGAGCTCCATGGCGGCCTTGTGGTTGGCGACGAGACCGGCGGACGAGTTCGCGCCCTGCTGAGCCGTCGTCGTCAGGAAGCCCTCGTTGAACGGCTCGGTCTCCGCGAACTCGTTGAGGTTGTCGGCGGCGTCCAGCCAGCACTTGTCGGTGAAGTCGGGGCTCGTGGCCAGGTTCTCGATGACGTCCTGTCCGCAGGCGCGCACCGCGAAGAAGTAGTACCAGTGCGCCGCGGGCCAGGCGTCCTTCGCGCCGAGAGCGATCGGCGCGATCCCTGCCGTCTTGAGCTTGTCCACCGCGTCCTCGAGCTCGGCGACGGTCGTCGGCTCGGAGGCGATGCCGGCCTGCTCGAACAGGTCCTTGCTGTAGAAGATTCCGCCGGGCAGCACGGCGCTGGGCACGCCGTAGATCTTGCCGTCGACGGTGAACGCACTGAACGGAGCCTCTCCGAGGGCCGTCTTGACGTCGCCGTCGATGAGGTCGGTGAGGTCCTTGACCTTGCCGGCGGCGACGATGTCGGCGAGCTTGCCGCCGCCGCGCGCCATGAAGATGTCCGGCATGTCACCCGAGTTGACGGCGGTCTGGAGCTTGCCGTCCATGTCCTCGTTCTGGATCGAGGTGACCTTGACCGTCACCTCTGGGTTCGCCTCGTTGAACGCGGCCGCGGCGTCCTCCCAGTACTGCTTGCCGTCACCGGTCGTCGAGTTGTGCCACATGGTGAGCGTGGTCTCGCCACCCTCGCCTTCGCCGCCCCCACCGCTGGTGCCGCTGCACCCGGCCAGGACGAGCGATCCCAGTGCGACGACCGCGGCGCCTGCCGCCAATGCCTTTCGCATCTTCATGCTGTGTTCTCCTCTTCTTCGAGTTCTCGTGCAGCGCGACACGACATTTGTTGCCAGCCACACCAATGTGTTCGTGTGCCCACTCTGACACCGCTCCCATGATCATGTCAAACGATATCGATAACGTTTTCTATTCGGTTAGGCTGACTGGCATGAATGCTCGGCCAACCATCACCGACGTGGCCCGAACGGCCGGAGTGTCGGTGGCGACCGTCTCGAAGGCGATCAACGGACGCGACGGCGTCTCCGCCGCGACTCATGCACGCGTGCTCCGCGTGGTGGCCGAACTCGGCTACGAGAGTTCTCTGGTCGCCACGTCTATGCGGCGCGGCAGGACGAACGTGATCGGCGTGCTCGTCGCCGAGTTCGAACCCTTCGCCCTCGAGCTGCTGCGTGGAGTGTCGACGGCGCTGGACGGCACTCCCTACGACGTGCTCGCGTACGCCGGCACGGTCTCGGCCGGCGATCATCTCGGGTGGGAGCGCCGCTCGCTCTCACGTCTCGGCGGCACGCTGATCGACGGAGCCATCCTCGTCACCCCCACCACCACGCCCGAGCGCTCGAACGTCCCGATCGTCGCGGTCGATCCACACACCGGCGCCGATGGACCGGCGACCGTGGCCGTGCACAGCCTCGACGGCGCCCACGCCGCGACCGAGCATCTGATCTCGCTCGGACATCGTCGCATAGGGCATCTCCGCGGCCGCACCGACCTGGAGTCCGCCCACCAGCGCGAGCGCGGGTACCGTGCCGCACTGGAGAGCGCCGGCATACCCTTCGATCCCGCGCTCGTCGCCGAGGGCGGGTATCGCGCCGCGAGTGCGACCGCCGGCTCCCACGCGTTGCTCGATCTGGACGACCGACCGACCGCGGTGTTCGCGGCGAACGACCTCTCCGCACTCGAGATGATCAGGGTCGCGGCGGAGCGCGGCCTGCGGGTGCCTGACGACCTGTCCGTCGTCGGGTTCGACGACATCCCGGAGGCGGCATCCCATGTCCCACAGCTGACGACGGTGCGCCAGCCTCTGGCCACCATGGGCACCGCCGCCGTGCGAGTGCTGCTCAGCATGCTCAGCGGGGGCGAGCCCGAGCACGTCCGCATGCCGGCCGAACTCATCTCGCGTGGTTCCACGGCCGCGCCGACGCACTGACGCGCCCCGTTCGGCGTTGCGACCCGGGCGGTGCCCTGATATGTTTTTACTCACAACAATTCACCATCGATGTTGAAAGCGACTTCCTCATGGCACTCACCCCCACCCGCGAAGACAAATTCTCGTTCGGTCTCTGGACCGTCGACTACAACGGCACCGATCCGTTCGGCGGCCCGACGCGCCCTCGCCTCGACGTGGTGCACGCCGTCGAGAAGCTCTCCGAGCTCGGTGCCTACGGACTCACGTTCCACGATGACGACCTGTTCGCCTTCGGCTCCACCGACGCCGAGCGTCAGAAGCAGATCGACCGGCTCAAGGGCGCACTGTCCGACACCGGCCTCATCGTGCCGATGGTCACCACGAACCTCTTCAGCGCCCCCGTCTTCAAGGACGGCGGCTTCACCTCCAACGACCGCGACGTGCGCCGGTATGCCCTCCGCAAGGTGTTCCGCCAGCTCGACCTCGGTGCAGAGCTCGGCGCCAAGACCTTCGTCATGTGGGGCGGCCGCGAGGGCGCAGAATACGACTCCGCCAAGGATGTGCGCCAGGCCCTCGAGCGCTACCGCGAGTCCGTGAACCTTCTCGCCGACTACGTCACCGACAAGGGCTACGACATCCGCTTCGCGATCGAGCCCAAGCCGAACGAGCCCCGCGGCGACATCCTGCTGCCGACCCTCGGCCACGCGATCGCCTTCATCGGCTCGCTCGCACGTCCCGAGCTGTTCGGTGTGAACCCCGAGGTCGGCCACGAGCAGATGGCTGGCCTGAACTTCGCCGCCGGCATCGCCCAGGCGCTGTTCCACGAGAAGCTCTTCCACATCGATCTCAACGGTCAGCGCGGCATCAAGTACGACCAGGACCTCGTGTTCGGTCACGGCGACCTGCACAACGCATTCGCGCTGGTCGACCTGCTCGAGAACGGCGGCCCCGGCGGGGTTCCGGCCTACGACGGCCCGCGTCACTTCGACTACAAGCCCAGCCGCACGGAAGACGAGACCGGCGTGTGGGACTCGGCAGCGGCGAACATGCGCACGTACTTGCTCCTCAAGGAGCGGGCAGCGGCGTTCCGCGCAGACCCCGAGGTGCAGGAGGCGCTGGCCGCTTCCAAGGTCGCCGAGCTCGCGCAGCCGACGCTGAACCCCGGCGAGAGCTACAACGACTTCCTCGCCGATCGCAGCGCCTTCGAGGACTTCGACGCCGACGCCTACCTCGGCGGCAAGGGCTTCGGATTCGTCCGTCTGCAGCAGCTCGCCACCGAGCACCTGCTCGGCGCGCGCTGAACATGACGCTCGTCGCCGGCATCGATTCGTCGACGCAGAGCTGCAAGGTCGTCTTGCGCGACCTCTCGTCCGGAGCGGTCATCCGCTCCGGACGAGCCGGGCATCCTGATGGCACCGAAGTGGACCCGTCGGCGTGGTGGGAGGCGCTGCGCAGCGCCATCGCCGATGCCGGCGGGCTCGACGACGTCGCCGCCGTCGGCATCGGTGGACAGCAGCACGGTCTGGTGGCCCTGGATGCAGAGGGGCGCGTCATCCGGCCCGCTCTGCTCTGGAACGACACGAGGTCGGCGGATGCCGCGACCGCGCTGACCGCCGAGGTCGGCGCCGCAGAGTATGCGCGACGCACCGGCGTCGTGCCGGTCGCGTCGTTCACGGCGAGCAAGGTGCGGTGGGTGGCGGATGCCGAGCCGGAGAACGCGGCCCGCATCGCGGCGATCGCACTCCCCCACGACTGGCTCACCTGGCGTCTGCGCGGTTATGGACCGGCCGACGAGTCACCGCTAGGGCCTGTGCTCGACGAACTGATCACCGATCGGTCCGATGCCAGTGGCACGGCGTACTTCGACTCCACTCGAGGCGAGTACGACCGTGAGTTGCTCGCCATCGCGCTGCGCCGCGACGCGAGTGATGTCGTGCTGCCCCGTGTTCTCGGCCCCGCCGAGCACGTCGAAGGAAAGGGCGGAATCATCGTCACTGCCGGCGCGGGCGACAACGCGGCGGCCGCACTCGGAATGGGAGCCGGAAGCGGCGACATCGGCGTCTCGATCGGCACCAGTGGAACGGTGTTCGCCGTCACCGACGTCGCCGTCGCCGACCCGAGCGGCACCGTGGCCGGATTCGCCGACGCGGCCGGAGGCTTCCTGCCGCTGGTCGCGACGCTGAACGCAGCCAGGGTGCTGGATGCCACGGCATCCCTTCTCGGCGTCGATCACGCCGAGTTCTCCAGGCTTGCCCTCGCGGCTGAACCGGGCGCGGGCGGACTCGTGCTGCAGCCGTGGTTCGAGGGCGAGCGCACGCCCAATCTGCCGGATGCCACGGCGTCGCTGTTCGGCATGACGCTGAGCTCGACGACCCGTGAGAACCTCGCCCGCGCTGCGATCGAGGGCGTGCTGTGCGGCCTCGCCGACGGCCTCGACCGCATTCGCGCGCACGGTGTGAACGCAGAGCGCGTCCTGCTCGTCGGCGGCGCAGCGCAGAGCGAAGCCGTGGCGCGCATCGCGGCGCAGGTGTTCGATGCGCCCGTCGTGGTTCCTGCACCCGGCGAGTACGTGGCACTCGGAGCAGCAGTACAGGCCGCCTGGGGACTCAGCGGCACCGCGCCGGAGTGGCCGGTGGAGATCACCGCGCACCCGGGGGCCGACACGCACCCGATCATCCGAGAGCAGTACGCCGCCCGCCGGCCCTGACCAGTCGTCGTACCGCGGCACAGGTGGCGAAAACATAGGATTCCAGGCCAGACTGGAGCCATGACCTTCGCCGCACTGCAGCCTCTCGCCGATCGCGCCGCCTTCTTCGTCGCACTCCGTCAGGACGCGCTCACCACTGCCGTCGATGCGCTGGGCGAGCACCGCTGGGACGCGGACATGGCCGCAGGTACGCTCACCTTCACCGCCAACGCGAACCCCGCGCATCAGGTGGTCACCCGCCCGCACCTGATCGCCACGATCGCACCGGGGCCCAGGTCTCTGCTCTGGGCGTGGGCTCATCCTCAGGGAGACGCGCAGGGCGTCGCCGCTCAGTTGCGCGACTACGGCACGCAGTACGACATCGCCGAGCTCAGCCGGTCCGAACTCGCCTTCCCGGAGGACACCGGCTCGGACCTCGACGAATGGATCGCGCAGGTCGCAGATCAGATCGGCACCGTCGCCGTGGAGATCACCGGTCGCTCCCCCTACTATTCGGCGCCGATCGGCGGCGGCACGCGGGCCGTCTTCGTGCTGGATGCGCCGCTCGCACCGGTCACCGTGCAGGATGCCGTCGTCGCAGCGCCCCGCATCCTGTCAGGGCTCGCGCTGAGCGACGCGCGCTCAGCGGTGTGGGACGCTGCGCGGCTGGCGGGCTGGAACCTGCAGTGGACCGACGAGGCCTTCAGCGGCGCGATCGTCACCGACGCCTCGGGTTCTGCGACCTTCCGCTTCGACGAGCAGGCCCGCATCGTGGGCATCGAGGCTCCGGGCCTGACCGGCTGATCCTTCTCCAGTTGATCCTTCTCCAAGGGGAACTCGACGGCATAGGCTGACGGCATGAAGAACTGGATCGTCCGCGCCGTCTCGCTGTACGTGTTCAACGTCGTCGTCCTGCTGCTGATCGGCCTGCTCATGTCGAGCGTCAGCGTCGGCTGGAACGCGCTGTGGGCCGCCGTGGTCCTCACGCTGGCGACGCTCGCGCTCAAGCCGACCCTGCTCCGGGTGTTCCGCGGTGCAGCCTCGAAGTCGGCCGAGACGCGCACGAAGGTCGGCGAGAAGGTCGTCCAGTACGTGCTGGTGTTCATCGTCGAGCTGATCGTCTGGGTGCTGACCGTGTGGCTCAGCGGAGTCGATGTGCGCGGCTGGTTCTGGGGCTACGTGCTTCCCCCGCTGTACCTGCTGATCGCGTGGGTCATCTACGACCTCGTCGATGACCGTATCGAGTCGAGAGCCGGTGCGGTGTTCGACACGGTGCAGTCGAAGGTGAAGGGCGGTCGCGCCTCGACGACCAGATCTGCGGATGCCACGGCATCCGAGCCGCCGAGCGCGGCGACGCGCGCTGCCGGGGACGAACTCGCCGACGGCCTCACCCCGGAGCAGCGCCGGATGCTCGACGAGCTGTAGCTTCGACTGCGGCTTCGACTCGCTCCGCTCGCTCAGCCCGTTTCGGCTCAGTCGCTGGCGCTCCCTCGCTCAACGCCCCGATTCCGCACACCCTTCCGGGGTCGTTGAGCGAGCGGAGCGAGACGAAACGCGTTGAGCGAGCGTCAGCGAGTCGAAACGGGCCCTCAGCCTGCCGCGCGCTCCGCGGCCTCGACGACGTTCGTCATCAGCAGCGCGACGGTCATCGGCCCCACACCGCCGGGGTTCGGGGAGACGAAGCCCGCGACCGACGCGACATCAGGATGCACGTCGCCGTAGACCTTCGACTTGCCGGTCTCAGCGTCGTCCTCCCGGGTGACTCCCACATCGAGCACTGCCGCACCGGGCTTGACATCCTCTGCCCGGATGAGGTGCTTGACCCCGGCCGCCGCGACGATGACGTCGGCCTCTCGCAGGTACTTCGGCATGTCGACCGTGCCGGTGTGCGTCAGCGTGACGGTGGCGTTGAGCTCGCGGCGCGTCAGCAGCAGGCCGATCGAGCGGCCGATCGTGACCCCTCGTCCGACGACGACGACATGCTTGCCCTTCAGGTCGTAGTCATTGCGCAGCAGCAGCTCGATCACACCGCGGGGGGTGCACGGCAGCGGCGTGTGGATCGGCGCGTTGACGTTCAGCACGAGCCGTCCGAGGTTGGTCGGGTGCAGGCCATCGGCATCCTTCTCGGGGTCGATGCGCTCGAGGATCGCATCCGTGTCGATGTGCTTCGGCAGCGGCAGCTGCACGATGTAGCCGTGGCACGTCGGGTCGGCGTTCAGTTCGTCGATCAGCGCTTCGACCTGCTCCTGCGTGGCGTCGGCCGGCAGTTCGCGCTGGATCGAGTTCATCCCGATCGCCTCGGACTGGCGGTGCTTCATCCCGACGTACAGCTGGGATGCCGGATCCGCGCCGACCAGCACGGTGGCGATGCCCGGGACGATGCCCCGCGCGCGCAGCGCCGCGACCCGCTCGGTCAGCTCGGTCTTGATCTCCGCGGCTGCGGCCTTGCCGTCCAGGACGACAGCGGTCACTGCTGGAGCTCCGGGTAGAGCGGGAACGCACCGGCGAGCGCGTCGACGCGAGCCTTCAGCGCCGCGACGTCGGCGCCGGGCTGCAGTGCCAGGGCGATGATGTCGGCGACCTCGGTGAACTCGGCATCGCCGAAGCCGCGCGTCGCGAGGGCCGAGGTGCCGATGCGCAGACCGGAGGTGACCATCGGCGGGCGAGGGTCGTTCGGCACGGCGTTGCGGTTGACGGTGATGTGGATGTCGTGCAGCAGATCTTCGGCCTGCTTGCCGTCGATCGCGGCATCACGGAGGTCGACGAGCACAAGGTGCACGTCTGTGCCACCGGAGCGGACCTTGATCTGCGCATCCGCGACGTCCTGCTGGGTGAGGCGGTCGGCGAGGATCGCCGCACCGCTGAGCGTGCGCACCTGACGGTCCTTGAACTCGGGGGTCGCGGCGAGCTTGAATGCGGTCGCCTTGGCGGCGATCACGTGCATGAGCGGGCCGCCCTGCTGGCCCGGGAAGACGGCGGAGTTGAGCTTCTTCGCGAGGTCGGCGTCGTTCGTGAGGATGAAGCCGGAGCGCGGACCGCCGATCGTCTTGTGCACTGTCGAGGAGACGACGTGCGCGTGCGGCACCGGGTTCGGGTGCACGCCCGCGGCCACGAGGCCTGCGAAGTGCGCCATGTCGACCCAGAGCAGCGCGCCGACCTCGTCGGCGATCTCACGGAACTTCGCGAAGTCGAGGTGGCGGGGGTACGCCGACCAGCCGGCGACGATGACCTTCGGCTTGTGCTCGATGGCCAGGCGTCGCACTTCGTCCATGTCGACGAGCGAGGTCTCGGGGTTCACGCCGTAGGCGACGATGTTGTAGAGGCGGCCGGAGAAGTTGATCTTCATGCCGTGCGTGAGATGGCCGCCGTGGTCGAGCGACAGACCGAGCAGGGTGTCGCCGGGGCGGGCGATCGCGTGCAGCACGGCCGCGTTGGCTGTCGCACCGGAGTGCGGCTGGACATTGGCGAACTCGGCGCCGAACAGCGACTTCACGCGCTCGATCGCGAGGGACTCCGCGACGTCGACCTCTTCGCAGCCGCCGTAGTAGCGACGGCCGGGGTAGCCCTCGGCGTACTTGTTCGTGAGCACCGATCCCTGCGACTGCAGTACGGAGACGGGCACGAAGTTCTCGGATGCGATCATCTCGAGGAAGGTGCGCTGCCGGTTCAGCTCGCGGTCGAGGACCTCGGCGATCTCGGGATCCACTTCGGAGAGCGGGGCGTTGAAGTACGGATCGGTCATGTCGTCCTCTTTCGTTGCGGAATGAAATGTCATCGGTGGTGGATGTCATCGGCCCAGGCGCGCGGTCGAATTCCGTAACGGTCGCTCCCCGGTGGTGACCCACCCAGACGCCAGTCGCGACCGTTCGAGCATAGCGGAATCCGGAAGTCTCAGAGTAGCGGGGCGATCTGGCTGCACGGGGTAGTCCGAGGTAGGTTTTGTTCATGGTCCTACCACTCGTTCCGCTGCCCTCGTCCGTCACGGAATCGCCCGGAACCCTGCCGTTGACGGCGACCACCCGCATCGTGGTCGAGAACGAGGCGGATGCCGCGGCATCCGTTCTCGCCGACGTGATCGCCGAGCGCACCGGACGGCGCCCCGCCGCCGTCGCGGGAGCCGGACACGATGCGATCGGGCCGGGTGACATCGTGGTGCGCCGCACCGCCCGCGAGGGCGAGCACTACTCGCTTCGCATCGGCGATACCGTGCATCTCGAAGGCTCGGACGCAGGACTCTTCTACGCCGCGCAGACTCTGCGGCAGCTCCTCACCTCAGACGGCGAGGTCTGGACGCTCCCCCGCGTCGAGATCGACGACGCTCCTCGATTCGAGTACCGCGGCGTGATGCTCGACGTCGCCCGCACGTTCTTCGACGTCGACACCGTCAAGGCGTTCATCGACCGTGCGGCCTCGCTCAAGTTCAACCGACTGCACCTGCACCTCACCGACGACCAGGGCTGGCGGCTCCAGATCGACAGCCGTCCACTGCTCACCGAACGCGGCTCGACGACGGCGGTCGCTGCCCGCCCCGGCGGGTTCTACTCGAAGGACGACTTCCGCGAGATCGTGCGATACGCCGCATCGCGCCACATGGTCGTCGTGCCGGAGATCGACCTGCCCGGGCACACCCACGCGATCGGCCTCGCCTATCCCGACCTCGTCGAGATGCCGGTCATGAACGCTGGCCTCCTCACACAGGCGCAGTCGCTCGGCGAGGCCCTCCCGGTCGCCGGGGAGCCATATCGCGGCACCGGCGTAGGGCACTCGTCCGTGAAAGTGCACGACGATGCGACGTGGGATCTCCTGCGCGATGTGCTCACCGAGCTCGCCGAGCTCACACCAGGACCGTTCCTCCACATCGGCGGCGATGAGTGCCTCGGTACCGCTCAGGCAGACTTCGATGCGTTCATCGCACGCGTCACCGCACTGACCACCGAACTCGGCAAGACCCCGATCGCGTGGCACGAGGCGGGCTCCGCGCAGGTCGCAGAGGGAACGATCGGGCAGTACTGGGGCAGCACCACCCCGGCCGGAGCGCACGCCGATCACGCGCGCCGCTTCGCCGGGGGCGGCGGGTCGGTGATCATGTCGCCGTCGAACACCGCGTATCTCGACCAGAAGTACGACGCCGCTTTCCCGCTCGGCCTCGAATGGGCTGCGCTGATCGATCTGCAGACGGCGTACGAGTGGGAGCCGACAACCATCGTCGACGCACTGCCCGCCGAGGCGATCCTCGGCGTCGAGGGTCCGCTGTGGTCCGAGACCATCGAGACGCTGGATGACATCGACCAGCTGATCTTCCCGCGCGTCGCGGCGATCGCAGAAGTCGCGTGGTCGCCGGTCGAGAAACGCGAGTGGACGTCGTTCCGAGACCGCGTCGGACTTCTCGGAGCCGTGTGGGATGCCGCAGGATGGGGTGGCCACCGTCCCACCGAGATCGCCTGGAGCACCCGATGACCACGACGCTGATCCACTCCGTCCGCCTGATCACCGACGGCACCGAGACCCCTGACGCCTGGGTGAGGTTCGAAGACGGCCGCGTGGCGGCGACCGGCATCGGCGCCGATTGGACGGACGCCGACACCGTGATCGACGCGATCGCCGTCGCGGGTGCGGGAGCCATCCTCACACCGGGGTTCATCGACATCCACGGTCACGGCGGCGCAGGGGCATCGTTCGACGACGGCGTCGACGCCATCCGCACCGCGCGCGAATTGCACCGCTCCCACGGCACGACGCGTGCGGTCATCTCGCTCGTGACCGCTCCGCTCGACGATCTCGCGCGTCGCGTCGGCGAGATCGCCGAGCTCGTGACGACGGATGCCGACATCCTCGGCTCGCACCTGGAGGGTCCGTTCCTCGACCCCGGCCATCACGGCGCCCACGAGCCTTCGCTGCTGCGCGAGCCGGCAGCGGCCGATGTGCAGCGCCTGCTCGAGGCGGGCCGTGGCACAGTGCGCCAGGTGACGATCGCGCCGGAGCTTCCCGGAGGCCTCGAGGCGATACGCATCATCGTGGCGGCCGGCTCCGCAGCGGCCGTCGGCCACACCGACGCGGATGCCGCGACCGCCGTCGCCGCGTTCGAGGCCGGGGCGACGATCCTCACGCATGCGTTCAACGCGATGCCGGGCATCCATCACCGTGCACCGGGTCCGGTGCTCGCCGCAGCGGCCGACCACCGTGTCGTGCTCGAAGCCATCGCCGACAACGTGCACCTCGACCCGCACGTGCTCAAGCTGCTCTTCGATGCGGCTCCCGGTAGCGTCGCCCTGGTGACGGATGCGATGGCTGCAGCCGGCAGCGCAGACGGCGGCTACGACCTGGGTGCGGTCAAGGTGACCGTCGCCGACGGCATCGCCCGCGCCGACGACACCGGATCGATCGCGGGGTCGACGCTCACTCAGGATGTCGCGCTGCGGCGTGCCGTCGAGGCCGGGGTTTCGCTTGCGGAGGCCGTGCGCGCACTCACGCAGACCCCGGCGGCAGCGATCGGCCTCGACGCCCAGCTCGGTCAACTCACGCCAGGGCGCATCGGGGACGCGGTTCTGCTGAATGCGCGGCTTCAGGTGAAGCACGTGCAGACCGGTGCTGCGCTGGTCTGAGGAGATGAGGTGGGAGGCCGCCGCTCCCCGCCGACGGCCTCTCTCCCTCTGTTGCGAGCGAGTGGCCCGGAACTCCTCCCCCGAGGATCCGGACCACTCGACCAGTGCAAAGCCCCGCACTGGCGCCCGAACTCCGCCCCCCGGTGGAGTCCTGATGGCTGTCTCTATCTGATGAGACGACGACCGGGCCGATTCATCACGCGAGTGCGGGAAAGAACTTTTTGAGAGTTGACTCCGAGTTGTCCACAGGGCTGGCCCCGCTGGGAGTTTCGAGGGAGAATAGTCCGGGCGCGTGAGGACCGACCGGATCACGCGTCTCTTCATGTGAGGGTCAACCGGCCCTCACAACAGATGGAAGCCAGTGCAGAACCACGACCACACCGCAGAAGGCGCATCAGCCGATGCCGATCTGATCCTGCGCACCCGCTCGGGCGACGCGGACGCATTCGGAGAACTCTGGCAACGGCACTATCCGTCTGGGATGTCGGTCGCCCGTTCGATCACGTCGAGCATCGATCCCGACGACCTGGTGCAAGAGGCGTACGCACGCATCTACCAGGCGATCATCAAGGGTGGCGGCCCGAACGGGTCCTTCCGCGCCTATCTGTTCACCAGCATCCGCAATACCGCCGCTGCCTGGGGGCGATCGCGTCGCGAGACCGCGATGGACGAGCTCGAGACCGTCGCCGATCCGAACAGCACCGATCAGGCAGCCGATGAGGCGCTCGATCGCAGCCTGACGGCACAGGCGTTCCGGGGCCTGCCCACGCGGTGGCAGGAAGTGCTCTGGTACATCGAGATCGAGCAGATGAAGCCGGCCGAGGTCGCCCCCCTGCTCGGCATGAGGGCCGGAGCCGTCTCGCAACTCGCCTTCCGCGCTCGAGAGGGCCTGCGCGAGGCATGGATCCAGGCGCATCTCCGCAGCGCCGAGCCCGGCTCGCCGTGCCAGTGGACCATCGAGCACGTCGGCGCCTACTCACGAGGAAACCTCAGCTCACGCGACCAGAAGCGGCTCGAGCAGCACATCGAGGACTGCGCTCGTTGCACGATCGTCGTCGCAGAGGCGAAGGATGTCTCCAACCGTCTCGCGCTCGTGCTGCTCCCGCTCGTTCTCGGCATCTCCGGCGCTGCCGGGTACACCGCGACGCTGCAGGCGGGTGGAGCTCCCGTGGTCGCACTGGCAGCGATGCCGTCCAGCGTCATCGACGGCGGAGTCGTCGTCGGTGGTGCGGGAACCAGCGGCGCCCCGGGTGCTCCCGCAGGAAGCGGCGGCACCGGCAACGGCGCGGTCGGTGGTAGCGGCGCAACCGGCAGCTCTGCGACCGGAGCCGTGACCGGCATCGGCGCTCTCGTCGGCGCCGGCTCTGCTGCGCTGGTCGTCGCGGGTGTCGTGGCTGCGGCGACGATCGTGCCCGGCCTGCTCGAAGCGAGCCCGGTGACGTCGATGCCCAGCGCGAGCGAAGCCGGCGACTCATCGATCTCCACCGAACTCGAACCCGGCAGCGAGATGAACGACGAGAAGTTCATCCTCGAGATCCCCGAGAAGAAGCCGAAGAAGCCCGACGACGTCGATCAGGCGCCCGAGGTCAAGAAGCCGGTGAACGACAGTGCGCCGACCGTCGAAGCCGCACCTCCGGCGGCGCCCGTGGCGCCGGCGGTTCCTGGTGACGGCAGCGGCGGAGACGGCGATGAGGGGACGACCGAACCGGTCGACCCGGTGGATCGGGGCGATGGCGGAAATCCCGACCCGGGCAACGGCGGAGACGATGGCGATCCCGATCCGACGGACCCGCCACCTGCAGTGCTGCCGGAGGGCACGCCTACTGTGAGTTCCGCGACAGCGACGTGTGTTCCGAGTGACGGTCTACTCGATAAGACGGTAGTGACTGTCGCACTTTCGGGCGCACCAAACGCGAGCGTCAAGGTAAATATGGTCGCGCTCGAAACCGACGTGTTTGAAACAGAACTCGGCGTCGATGGCGTCGGTTCCATTGAGCTCAGCCCGACGGCTTTGCAGCTCCTCGGTAGCGTGACGGTCAGCTACATCGCGGGCGACCAAGAAGGTCCGAGTAGCGACAGCACACGGTTCTCCGACCTCATCGACATCGGCCAATGCCTCCCTGGGCACGCGGACGCCGAACCTGGCGTCACCACAGAACTTGGGTCGGCCGAATCTGCCCCAGCTGCGGCTGAGGAGCCACTCCCAGCACAGGACTCACTCACCGAGCCCGTCGCAGATACGCCCGCGCCTGAAGCCGGTGCAGCAGCTGAAACATCCGCTGCCGAGGAGCCCGTAGCCGTCGAAGAATCCGCAGCCGCCGAAGAATCTGCGGTCGCCGAAGCGCCCGTCACGGCCAACGAAACAGCCACGGCCATCGTCGCCGCCCCAGCCCCGGCCGAGGACGCTGCCCCCGCCGAATAGACTGGGAGCATGCCCGAAACCCCCGACGCAGTCCCCGGTGTCAACCGCCCGAACATCACCCCGCTCGACATCATCCGGGCCGTCATCCTCGTCGTAGCGATCGCCTCGGTCGCGCTCTGGGGCTTCGCGATGTGGACGTTCCCGTGGAACATCGTCCTGGGCATCGGCTCACCGCTGCTGGTGCTCCTGGTGTGGGCGCTCTTCCTCTCTCCGCGCCCGGTGCTGACTCTGCACCCGTTCGTGCGTGCCGCCGTCGAACTGCTGATCTACGTGGGTGTGACGCTGGCCTGGTGGTCGATGGATCAGGCCTGGGTCGGACTCGGCTTCGCCGTCGTCGCCGTCACCTCCGGGCTCTTCGCCGGTCGGAGAGACTTGCGATGACCGTCGCCGCAGCTCTGCGGAACGCCCTCGGCGACATCGTCGACACCACCGAAGGCTCCCTGGAAGCTGCCCGCGCTGACCGGTCAGGGCACTCTTCGGCCGGTCGCCCCATCGCCGTCGTGCACGCCGAGACGATCGAACACGTCCAGCAGGTCATGCGGATCGCGACCGACACCAGCACCCCTGTCGTCGTGCGCGGTGCCGGCACCGGCCTCGCGGGAGCCGCCAACGCCGGCCCCGGCGAGATCGTCCTGTCGACCATGCGAATGAACCGCGTGCTCGAGGTGCGACCGGACGATCTGTTCGCCGTCGTCGAGCCGGGCATCCTGAACGCCGAGCTGAACACCCTGCTCGCCGAGCACGGACTGTGGTGGCCGCCGGATCCCGCCAGTCGCGAGATATCCACCGTCGGAGGCAACATCGCCACTGGTGCCGGCGGACTGCTGTGCGCGAAGTACGGTGTCGTGCGCGATGCCGTGCTCGGAGTGGACGTCGTACTCGCCGACGGACGGCTGATGCACCTGGGACATCGCAGCGTGAAGGGTGTCACGGGGCTCGATCTCACTTCGCTCATGATCGGCTCCGAAGGCACCCTCGGCATCGTGGTCGGCGCGACGCTGAAGCTGCGGCGCCTGATCGTCGGCGAGATCTGCACCCTCACCGCCCTGTTCCCCACCGTGCGCGATGCGGCGGCCGGATCGGCAGCGGTCACGGCATCCGGTGCCCAACCCTCGATCATGGAGCTGATGGATTCGAAGGCGCTGGCCGCCGTCCACGCCCTTCTGTCCTTACCTGTGCCCTCGGCCGGTACCTCCCAGCTGACGATTCAGACCGACGGCCCCGCGGCTCGAGGCGAGGCCGACCGCATCGCCGCGTCCCTTCGCGGGTGCGGCGGCGAAGTGACCCTGACATACGACCGCGACGAGGGCGAGCGCCTGCTCGCCCTCCGCCGATCGATGCACGGCGCGATGGCGGCCCTCGGCACCACACTCATCGAAGACGTGTCCGTGCCGCGCAGCGCGCTGCCGGCGATGTACGACGAGATCGCCCGCATCGAGAACGCGTACGGTCTCGAGATTCCCACCGTCGCCCACGCCGGAGACGGCAACCTGCATCCGAACTTCATCTTCGAGGGCGACGTCGTGCCCGAGCAGGTATGGGCTGCGGCCGACGATCTGTTCCGATCGGCGATCCGGCTCGGCGGCACCCTCACCGGCGAGCACGGCATCGGCATGCTCAAGAGCCGCTGGCTCGCCGAGGAGCTCGGCGACGATCAGTGGCAGCTGCAGCGGCAGATCAAGGCCGTATTCGATCCGCTCGGCCTCCTCAACCCCGGAAAGGTCTTCACCAGTGCCTGACATCCACGTGAGCGCGGCGATCATCCACGACGCGGACGGCCGCGTGCTCGTGGTTCGCAAGCAGGGCACCACGAAGTTCATGCAGCCTGGCGGCAAACCGGAGATCGGCGAGAACGCCGCGCAGACCCTGGCGCGCGAGCTCGACGAGGAACTGGGACTCAAGGTCGACGAAGCGCAGCTACGGCCGCTCGGACGGTTCATCTCCGCCGCCGCGAACGAGCCGGGTCACCGCGTCGTCGCGGACGCGTTCGCCCTCACGATCAAGGCCGATTCCGTCACTGTGCAGGCAGAGCTCGCCGAACTGCGATGGATCACGCCGGCCGACGTCGCTGCGCTGGAGCTCGCGCCGCTCAGCCTCGAGCACCTGCTGCCGATCGCGTGGCCGGAAGAGGGCATGGCTTCGTCTCGCTGACGCTCGCTCAACCCGTTTCGTCTCGCGGAGACCCGCACTGAGCGAGCGGAGCGAGTCGAAGTGTCGCTCAACAACCCGTGATGCAGCGCTCGCTCAACGACCCGCGGGAAGTGTCAGAGCCCCTGCCAGGCCGGCTTGTTGTCGAACGTGTAGCGGTAGTAGTCGGCGAGCTTCAGCCTCGATGCGGCCGCCTCGTCGACGACGACCGTCGCGTGCGGGTGCAGCTGGATCGCCGACCCTGGGAGCATCGCGGTGAGCGGACCCTCGACCGCGTCGGCCACAGCCTGCGCCTTGCCGTCGCCGAACGCCAGCAGCACCAGGTGGCGCGCCTGCAGGATCGTGCCGAGGCCCTGCGTCATGCAGTGCATGGGAACCTGGTCGATCGAGTCGAAGAATCGCGCGTTGTCCTCGCGGGTCTGCTGCGTGAGCGTCTTCACCCTGGTGCGCGATGCGAATGACGAGCCCGGCTCGTTGAATCCGATGTGGCCGTCGGTGCCGATACCGAGGATCTGCAGGTCGACGCCGCCCGCAGCCTCGATCGCCGCCTCGTAGTCGGCGCCCGCATGCTCGATGCCGGCGGTCGCGCCATTGGGCACGTGGATCTGATCGGGGTTCAGGCCGAGCGGCTCGACGACCTCACGGGTGATCACCGAGCGGTAGCTCTCCGGATGCTTCGGGTCGATGCCCACGTACTCGTCCAGCGCGAAGCCGCGCACCTGCGACACGTCGGTTCCCGCGAGTCGGCCGTGCAGCGCCTCGTAGACCGGCAGCGGTGTGGATCCCGTCGCCAGCCCCAGCACGGCATCGGGCCGAGTGGCGATGAGTCGCACGATCTCGTCGGCGACCAGTGCACCCGCAGCGGCGGCGTTCTCGACGATGACGACTTCAGCCATGGGCGGCGATCTCCTTTTGAGGTGTGTGCGCTCCGACCAGCGCGGCGCCGAGGGCAGCCGCAGGGGAACCGGAGGGAAGCAGTTCGATTCTCTCATCGAGATGCAGTGAACGCAGAAACGGCGAGCCCTTCGCGTCCGTGATGAGAGCGTTGCGGATGCCGTCGCCGACGCGGTCGCCGAGAGCGGTGAGTCCGCCGCCGATGACGACCGATTCGACGTCGGCGCTCAGCACGAGAACGCGCACTGCGGCCGCCGCGCCGCGGAAGAGGTCGGCACGGAGCCGGAGCGCGTCGCCGTCCCCCCGATCGGCGGCATCGAAGATGTCGCGGACCGGCAGCGACCCCGGTCGTCCCCAGGCTCGGGCGAGCGCGCCGCCACCGCACAGGGTCTCGATGCAGCCGCGCTGTCCGCAGCTGCAGACGCGCCCATTCGGGTCGACGGAGATGTGGCCCACCTCGCCCGCGGTGCCGCGTGATCCACGCCAGATCGCGCCGTCGATCACGATCCCGGCGGCGACGCCGGTGCCGAGGTTCAGATATGCCATCGACGCGGACTCTCCGCGGAGTGCCGCAGCGCCGAGTGCGGCAGCCTTCACATCGTTCTCGACGACGACGGGCACCCCGAGACGCGCAGACGAGACAGACGCGAGATCGAGCGACTCGACGCCCAGGTTCACGGCATGCAGCACGCGGCCGTTCGCGGTGTCGACGAGGCCCGGAATCCCGATGCCGACGCTCGTCACGTCGGCGGCCGAGACGTCGGATGCCGCACACAGCTCCCGCACGCTCTCCACGACATCGGCGACGACAGCCTCGTCGCCATGACCGCTGGGGCGGCGGATTCGACCGACGATCTCGTCTGCGTCCGTGACGGCGACGGCATCCGTCTTGGTACCGCCGATGTCCAGGCCGATGCGCACCGGCCGTCCTACGAGACCGGGGTGCCCTGCTGATGCCACTACGAGACTCCCAATTGAGCGGACAGCACCATGACCGCGGCGCCGCGCAGCACGATGTCGCTCTGCGCAGTGAGCCTGATCACGACATCGTCGAAGACGCCCTCGAGCGTTCGCTCCCGCAGGGTCGAGGTCGCGGCTTCGATCAGCGTGCCGTCCAGCAGGTCGGCGGGCCCGGAGAGCACGACCTCCGAGAGATCGAGGGCCGTCACGATCGGTGCGATCGCGATCGCCAGGCGAGCACCCGCATCACGCAGGATCTCCTCGCGCGCCTCCGGCTGCGCCTGGACGGCATCCCGCAGTCGCGTGACGCTGAGCCAGGCCTCCAGACAGCCGTCCCGACCGCAGACGCAGCGGGGGCCACCGTCGGTGCCGACGACGACGTGACCGATCTCGCCCGCGGCGAAGCGGCTGCCGAGCAGCGGCTGGCTTCCGGAGATGAGCCCGGCTCCCACGCCGACACCGATCTTGACGAGCATGAAATCGGCCCTGGCGTCGCCGAAGGTGTACTCGGCGAGGACCGCGGCGTTCGCGTCGTTGCGGGCGAGCACCGGGAGTCCGAGGTCGCCGCCGAGCTGTGCCTCGAGCGGGAAATCGGTCCAGCCGAGGTTGGGAGAGCTCAGCACGACGCCGTCCGGGCGCACCACACCGGGTGTTCCGACTCCGACGCCGAGCAGCGGCGCGGTCGCAGCGGCCACCAGCATGCCGGCGAGTTCACGCAGCGCCGCGTACGCGACGTCGCCGTCCGGCTGCTCGGGACGTGCGGTCTCGCGTCGCTCGATCACGTCTCCGTCGAGGCTCAGCACCGCTCCGCGGAACGCCTCGGCGTCGGAGAGGTCGATGCCGATGATCTGATGGCCGAGCCGGTCGATGTCGATGAGGATCGGAGGCTTGCCCGGGCCGGCGGTCTCGCGCACGCCGAGCTCGACGACGATGCCGTCGGCGATGAACTCCGCGACGAGGTCGGAGATGGTCACCCTGGTGAGGCCGGTCTCCCGCGAGAGGTCTGCGCGGCTCATCGCACCCGAGTGGTAGAGCGTCTGCAGCACGAGAGCACGGTTGTGTCCGCGGGCATGCTCTGGCAGCACCTTGGAGCGCGAGCGCAGGTGACGGGAGGGTCCGAAGGCATGCGCATTGGCGCCGGCGAGGTAGACCGGCGCCGCGTGGCTCGACTCATCCGATTCGGACATATTTGTTAGTAGACCTTACGAACGTGGAATCTGCAACCTTCGACCCGCCACGGGAGCGGGAGGGTTACCGAACCGTTACTCAACTCGCGCCCCGTCGCATGTGTCCGGCGAATGCGGCCGCAGCCCTTCGACGAGACCGGCGACGACCTGCTCGCGCGCGGCGACGGTCATGGGCCTTCCGGGGACGCCCGGCCGCCGCTGATCGATTGCCGACCCGTCGAGAGGACGATATCGCACCCCGGCTGCCGTCAGCCGTCTCAGCTGCACCTCGAGGCGCCGCAGGAACGAGTCGCCGTCGCCAGGATCGCCGCCGACCCAGAGCCGCTCGGCGATCGCGCTGAGCCTCGGGAACATCGCGAAGTCCACGCGATCGCGGGTCGGCAGGTGCTCTGTCCAGACATTGGCCTGTCCCCCGACGACCCCTTCGGGCAGACGCAGGGTATACGCGTGCTCGATCGTCAGGGGCGGGCCCACCGGCACCGGCTCGTCGGCCGACTCGGACTGCCGGTAGTCGAGATAGGTCTCGAGGTCAGGGCAGCCCACCACAGGGATGCCGCGCCGGATCGCCTCCTCGAGTGCGACAGGTCCGCGCCAGGCGAGAATCCGCACGCCATCGGGAACCTCGCCCTCGAGCACCTCGTCCCATGCGAGCGCCGTGCGCCCGTGAGAGCGTACGTGTTCGACGAAATGCCTGGTGAACCACGGCTGCACGTCTCGAGGGGACGCAAGCCCGAGCTCCTGCATCCGCGCCGCCGCAGCCGGGCTCTCCGCCCATTCCGTGACCGGCACCTCATCGCCGCCGATCCCGATCCACGGCGAGTCGAAGATGTCGCACAGCGCATCGATCGCAGCGCGGCCGAACGCCAACGAGTCCTCGGTCGGCGCCAGGGTGCGAGGGTTCACCCCGAAGCGCTCCCACGGCCCGGAGACGGGTTCTGAGGCGTCGACATTGCCCAGCGCCGGATACGCGGCGAGCGCTGCCTGCACGTGGCCGGGGAGTTCGACCTCCGGCACGATCGTGATGAAACGCTCCGCGGCGTAGGCGACCAGCTCGCGCAGCTCGGTCGTCGTGTAATGCCCATCGTGCACGCCGGGTTCGACGGTGGCGAGTGGCCCGTGTCCACGCTGCGTCGCCTCCCGGCGGGCGCCGATCTCGGTGAGCCGCGGGAAGCCCGGAACCTCGAACCGCCAGCCCTGATCGTCGGTGAGGTGCAGGTGCAGGATGTTCAGCTGGTGCAGCGCCAGCAGATCGATCAGGCGGCGGATGTCCTCGGCGGGCCGGAAGTGCCGTGCGACATCGAGCATCGCGCCGCGCCAGCTGTAGGCGGGTGATCCCTCCCATTCGCCGGCGGGGATGCGCGCGGCGTCGTCCTCCGGTGCGCGTAACTGGCGCAGGGCCGTGACACCGCGGAAGACGCCTTCCGGGGTCGCGCCGCTCACCTCGATACCGATGGATGCGACGGTGATGCGGAACGCCTCGTCGCCGATACGACCGGCGGCGGTCGCCCTCTCCCCCACAGCGGGATCGAGGGTCAGCGAGATGGGCGGGCGATCGGCATCGGCGGCGGGAAGCCCCCTGGTCAGGGAGTCGGCGACGACGGCGAGCGCCGCCGGCGCATGCACAGGAGTCTGCGTCGTCCACACGAAAGGCTCCTCCGCCGCGTCGATCCTGGCGTCGATCGACGGCACGGTCGCACGATGTGGCGGCGGTGGCATCCGGAGAGCACGTCCTGGAGTGTTTCCGGTCACCGCCCCCTCCGCGACGACGGGGATGCCGTCGACCAGCACCTCGACGACCCCGATCGGAGGAGTTCGTGGTTCATCGAATGTGGCGCCGGCTGCGACGGTGTCGGGATCGAACAGCACGAGGTCGGCAGTCGCGCCCTCTCGGATCACGCCGCGCGGCGCGTCGCCGCGATCCAGGCCGAGACGGGCCGCCGGGGCGCCGGACAGGTGGCGCACGGCCTCCTCGAGCGTCAGCACTCCGAGCTCGCGCACGTAATGCCCGAGATAGCGCGCGAAGGCGCCGAACCCGCGCGGATGCGGCTTCGCGCCTACCAGGATGCCGTCGCTGCCCGCGGTGTGCCGCTCGTGCTGCATGATCGCCCGAACGTTTTCCTCATCGCCTATGTGCATCAGGATGCCGGTGGCCCCGGCATCCGCCACGATGGTGTCGAGCACGACGTCGACTGCACGCCGGCCGTCCTGCTCTGCGATCTGCGCGACGGTCCTGCCGACGAGCGGGGCGAGCGCGGCGTTCGCAGTGCCGACGATCTCGATGCTCGACCAGTCCGCGCGTTCGCCATGGAACCCGTCGCAGCCGATCTCCTCGAGCTCGACGCGCACCTGCTCGCGGCCGTCGTCGTCCAGCATCCCGATCGCGGCGACGAGGTCGCCGCCCTCGGCGAGACGGCTCGGCAGCAGCGCGGTCAACGTGGTCGCACCCGGTAGGTACGGGTAGGTGTCGAGCGTGACCTCGACGCCGTCCGCGCTCGCCTCGTCGATCAGCGCGAGCAGCTCGGCTGCGCGACCGCGATTGGGCGCGAAATTCATCGTGGCGTGCGTGAGGTGGATGGGGCATCCGGTGCGCCGTCCGATGTCGAGCGCCTCGCGGTAGGCGTCGATAGCCGCGGCGCCGTAGCTTCGGGTGTGCGGCGCCCAGTATCCGCCGCGCTCGGCGACGATGCGGCAGAGCGTCTCGAGCTCTGCCGTCGAGGCGTACATGCCCGGGGTGTAGGTGAGGCCGCTCGACATTCCGAACGCGCCGGCGTCGAGCGCCGCTTCGAGCATGTCGCCCATCTGCCGCAGTTCAGCACGGGTGGCCGGACGGTTCTCGTGCCCGACGGCGATCATGCGCAGGTTGCCCTGCGGCACGAGCACCGCGACGTTGGCCACCGTGGCTGCGTCGATCGCGGCGAGCAGATCGTCCATCGTGCGCCACGGGACCTGCGCCGGCAGACCGTTCCAGCCCGCGATCTGCGCAGGGATGACGGATGCCGTGGCATCGTCGAGCGGCGCGTAGCCGAGGCCGTCCTGTCCGATCACCTCGGTCGTGACACCCTGCAGGATCTTGGCCTGATGATCCGCACCCTCCAGCACCGCCAGGTCGCTGTGCGCGTGCATGTCGATGAATCCGGGCGCGAGCACCAGGCCACGAGCATCGATCTCGACGGCACCCGCTGGAACGTCCAGAGTCCGCGCGGCCCCCTTGCGTACGACGGCGACGATCCGCATGCCCTCGACAGCGACGTCCGCGGTGAAGCGCGCAGCGCCGGTGCCGTCGACCACCGTCGCGTCGCGATAGATGCGAACACGCCCCTCGGCGGCCCGCTCTGCGCTCAGCATCACGTTGGGAGGCAACCGATCCGACATTTGTTGAGGCATCTAACAATGCTACTAGGCTGGTCGGATGAGCACGAAGACGCGAATCACGACCACCTCCGCCCCGGCCCCGGCGCACACGTTCTCGCAGGGTGTCCGCAAGGGTCCGTTCGTCCAGGTGTCCGGCCAGGGCCCTGTCGACCCTGCGACCGACGAGTACCTCTTCCCCGGTGACGTCGCGGCGCAGACCACTCGCACTCTCGAGAACGTCAAGGCCATCGTCGAGGCATCCGGTGCGACGTTCGACGACGTCGTCATGCTGCGCGTGTACCTCACGAAGCGTGAGGATTTCGCCACCATGAACGATGCCTACGGCGAGTTCGTCAGCGCGCACACGACCGGCGGCGTCCTGCCATCGCGCACCACCGTCTTCACTGGCCTGCCCCGCGAGGAGATGCTCGTCGAGATCGACGGCATCGCGATCGTCGCGGAGTGATCGGCACGCGCTGAGTACGCGTCGATGGGGCGCTCTCCCCATCGTCACCGGCGCGCGAGTTGTGTTTGACTGGGTGCACGACCGGAGAATCGCACCGCAATTCGTGGTGCCGTCATTGAGGGGAAACCTATGAACCGCCGCATGGACCATCGCCGCTGTCGCCGTGCTCGGCCTCAGCGCCTGCTCGGGCTCGCCCGCCGCTGAGGACGACACCTCGAACGGGTCCGGCGACTCAGCCCCGGTCGAAGAGACCAACACCGACCAGTCCGTCGAGGACGCCTGCGGGATCGTCCTTCCGAAGCTGCAGGAGGCCAACGCCGCGGCGAGCGAGATCGACACGACCGGCGCCACCGACCCGCAGACCACCGTCGACCAGTTCAGCACGGTCGTCGATGCCTTCGGTGAAGCCGCAGACAGCGTCGACAACGTCGAGGTGAAGGAAGCGACCTCTGCCGTGCACGAGGACTTCGCCGCACTCGGCGACGTGCTCTCCAAGGTGCTGATCGACCAGGACCTCACCGCCGCCGAGGGCATGACCACCATCACCGCCGATCTCACCGAGTCGGCGACGGCGCTGCAGGAACTCTGCAGCTGACCTCTGAACATCGAAAGCCCCGTGGCCCTTTTTGTCCTATCTCACGAAAGGTGGCAGAGGGTGAGACGCGAGATCCCCGGGATCACTAGTGTCTGAAGTGACGTCGAGCCGTCAGTATTCTCACGAAACATGTCAGTAATCGCGTTTCACTCTGACGCCTCCATCGACCTGCCGGAAACGTCGAGCGGACGGTATTGGTGCAACAGGTTCCGGCAGGGGTTTTCGGCAGCTGCTTGATCGGCGTGTCTGCCCACACCCGGACCAACATCCTCAGCCTGCCAAAAATCGATTGATTTCGGCAGGCCCGAGCAAGAGAGGATGGTGTCGTAGCCGATGCCCAATTCCTACCGCACAACCCGCCGTTTCGGGAAGAACACGATTCATGGTGTCTAGACGTGAACCTGGGCGATGACCTCGCCGAATTCCGTCTCTCCGATCGGTTCAAAGCCCACACTGCGGAAGAAGGCCTCGGGGCCGGTCTCGCCGGCTTCGTACATGACGTTGACGTGGTCGAATCCGCGTTGGCATGCTTCCTCCGTCAGTTTCTCCACGGCGAAGCGGCCGATGCCACGGCGCTGTTCGTCGGCGTCGACGTTGATACGCCACAGGACGGAGCGGAAGTGCTCGTAGGGTGCTTCGGGTTCGAAGTTCGCGCTGAGGAAGCCGACGACCTGGTCGTCGTCGAGCACGACCCGTTGCCATGACGTGAGCGGGTTCACCACTGTGGCCGCGATGCCGTAGCTCACGGGGGAGAGGAACTCCTCTTGTCCGGGCTTGAGTGACATGTTGTTGACGTCGACGATCGTTGAGGGAGAAAGCTCGACAAGTTGGAGCACTTCTCATCACTCCTCTCGAATTTGAGTTTCGCTTCCTTGGCTTCTTTGGCGACCCTCGAGGCCGCTGCCCGGAGCCCTCCGGCGGGGCTCCGGGCACCTCGTGAAGGTCACGACCGGTCCGGGGGTGATCGGACTCTCGATCTGACTCTCGCCGCCGGGCGTCGATCGACAAGGCGCCATCCTGCGTTCCCGCCCCAGACCCGGGAAACGTGATTGTGTGGTGGGCACGGGAGGGTTTCGAGGATGACGCGATCACCGAAGCCGCAGGCGGTCATGATCGCCGCGAATTGGGCCGTCACCCACTCTCGGTCCTGCAGCAGCAATTCGAGGGTGTCCTGCTGGGTAGCCGGTGGGGAATCGACGCCGGTCGCGGTGGTGGTGTTCAGGACCATATCGACACCTCCTGTCGGCGGTGGAGAGTGCGCTCCGGTCAGGCGCTGATGCTCTTGGCCTCCTTCCTGCCCGATATGGCGTCGCGGCTGCCGATGCTGATCTTGCGGGGCTTGGCCTGCTCGGCGATAGGGATCCGCAGCCGCAGCACGCCGGCGGTGTAATCGGCGTCGACCTTCTCCGTGTCCAGCGCGTCGCCTAGCACCAGCTGGCGGCTGAAAACACCCCAGGAGCGCTCGGCAGCGACGGCGTTCGCGGCATCCGGCATGTGACTGAGCCGTTCGGCGCGGATGGTCAGCACATTGCGCTCCACGTCGATGTCGAGCTTGTCCGAGTCAATGCCGGGCAGGTCGAGCTCGACTACGAACTCGTCCCCTTCCCGCCACGCGTCCAGCGGCATGCTCGATGGCCGGGCGGCGGTTCCGAAGATCTGCTGTGTGAGCCGGTCGAGGTCACGGAATGGGTCATTGTGTTGCAACAGCATTTCTGCATCTCCTCCATCTCACTGTAGTTGTGGGCCACTCGATAATCTGTGTCGAGTGGTATAGGTTTTATACATCTGATCCCATAGGTATTGCAAGCCCGGAAGGGAAGAGAATTTTGGAGAATGCAGAGTCCTCTCGCGCACGCGGGGTGTACGGCATCGCCGTCGCAGCCGAACTCGTCGGTGTCGGCGAACAAGCACTGCGTCTGTATGAGCGCAAAGGACTGGTGGAACCCGGCCGCACCGCTGGCGGCACGCGTCGCTACAGCGAAAACGACCTGTCCATCCTTCGACGAGTCGTCGAGTTGCTCGACGCCGGTGTGAACCTCACCGGTGCCCGCCACGTGCTCGCGCTGGAGACCACCAACCGTCTCCTGCGCGCCCAGCTGGACGAATCTGCACAGCAGGCCGTCGACGAGACCCCGAGAGTACCGGACGCGCTATGAGGATCCGCGCCCTCGGTATATAATCCGGGTGACGTCTGACGGGCGATGAGGCTCGTCAAGCTCCCAACCTTCACGGTTACGGCAACAGGCGTTTACGCACTGGTCCGGCTCGATCCTTCCTCCCGTCAGACGAACACTGGTTCTGACTGATTGGAGTGTTGAGATGTCCCCGATGCCCGATCCCCGGTTCGAATTGCACAGGATCACCGCAACAGAATGGTTGATCCTGGACCATCGGTACGGCCCGAACGATGCGCGGCGAACCATCGCCTGCGTGTACGCCCTGGACGAGAACGAAGTCAGCGTCACGTGGTTGCGCGAGCTCCCGCTGGCGCTCTATTACCAGACGGCATTCGACGTCCTGGAAGACGTACAGAGGTTCTACGCAAGAGACCGTTCACAGCGCCCGAGCCCGATCCCGCATATGCCGCCCCCCATGATGGCTACCGCTTAGCCCCCCCGGGCGCGGACGGTGCACCTGAGACACTGGAACTGGTGTGGTGCTGCTGAAGACCAGTGCGAGGGCGTCGCGTACGATGTCGGATTCGTCGCGCTGTTCACCCGTCGCGAGGTCGTGCACGCGATCCTTGGGCAATTGGGGCACACGCACGCACGACCTCAGAGGAGGGCGCTGACTCTCTCCGCGGTTTCTTTCGCGGAGCCAGGGTTCTGGCCGGTGACGAGGTTGCCGTCGACGATGGCGTAGGAGACGAACGGGATGTTGGCCTTCTCGTACAGCGCTCCCCCGGTTCTTCACCTCGTCTTCGGCGTTGTACGGCACGAGCTTGTCGGCAACACGACGGATGCCTTCCGCCAAACCTGGCATCTACCCGTCGGCGAGAACCGGCTCACCTACCGGGAGTTCGTTACCCTCGCCAGCGACGTCTTCAACCGGGACGGCAAGTACACCCTCATCCCCAAGCTCGCCCTGACCGCGGCCGGCCTCTCCTCATCGCAAGCACGCGAGCTGCGAGAACTCCTGCCCCGGTGCGAGCACGACAACCGCTTCGACTCGGCTAAGTTCACCACACGGTTCCCCACGTTCAAGATCACCACTTACCGCGAAGGTCTCAACATCATCGGCTAGGAACATCACATCGGACCGGACCGTCGCGGACAGGCAGCCTCTGAGGCACCGACGTCCTCAGTGAGAATCCGACAGGCTCGTGAGAGGTTCCGCCAACTTCGTGAGGATCCGACACGCTTCGTGAGATCGGACACTTTTCGGTCGCGGGGCGTTCGGCGTTCGCAGGGACTTGCAACCGTTGCCTTGCCGTTATCTGGCGCCCGGTATGATACGTGAGAAGGTCACACTGAAATCACGGGGGGTGAGTAGGTGGCTGGTCTCATCGAGGCACCTGACGCGAACACTGCGCAGACCGCTGTCATCCCGCCATCCGCTGGCGAAACGGCACCGCAGTGGGCTCCGCGCGAGCCCACTCCCAAGAAGCGCCACGTCGGGCTCTGGGTCGGCGTCGCCGTCGGCGTGCTCGCTCTGGGCGCTGCCGCGGCATCCACGATCCTCATCGCACCCGGCACCTCGATCGCCGGGGTTCCCGTCGGGGGTCTGACTCCCGGAGCAGCGGCAGACGTCGTCACCGCGCACCTTGCGAACACCGAGATCACGCTCGCCGGCGCCGGCGCCGATCAGGTCGTGACCGGTGCCGACCTGGGTGCGACGATCGATGCGCGTGCTCTTGCAGACGAGGCGTTCGCGTCGCACCCGATGTGGAATGTCACCTCCTGGATGCCGGAGCCGATCGCCGGAACCATCACCCTCGACCCTGATCTCGCGCATGACTCATTGCGAGAGCTCCTCCCCGCCAGCTACGAGGACGCCATCGACGCCGGCGTCGCGTTCGATGCGACGAGCGCTTCGTACCTGACGACGCCCGCCGTCGCGGGCACCGGAGTCGATCTTGACGGACTGACCAGCGCGATCACCGCAGCCCTCGCCGACGGCGAAGACTCGCTGACCTACTCGGGCGACCCGGCCGAGGCCCCCGCCCCGGTCGGCGACGACGAAGCCGCCGCCGTGGCGGAAAAGCTCAACACGATGCTCGCGACGATCGGCTTCTACGTCGGCGCGGAGCGCACCGTACCGATCGATCCTGCCGTCGCCGCGACCTGGCTCGAGGCCGTCGATCAGGATGGCGAGCTGAGCATCGTCGCCGATGAGACCGCGATCCAGGCGACCGTGGACGCACTGCCCGCCGCCGTCAACCGCGCAGCTGTGGATGCCGAGTCGATCACCAACGCCGGCGGCGACGTCCTCCGAGAGCTGACTGCCGGCGTCACCGGACGCACGCTCGGCGACACCAGCACGTTGGCATCCGACTTCGCCGAGAAGCTCGAGGCGGGCGATGCCGTCCAGCCGCTCGAGGTCAGCGAGGTGCCCTTCGCGAGCACTACGCTCGCGCGAGAGATCGACATCAACCTCGCCACCCAGACCGTCTCCGCGATCGAGAACAGCGTCGTGGTCGACTCCTGGCTTGTCTCCTCCGGCGCCGGAGAGAACGCCACGAACACCGGCTCGTTCCAGATCGGCTGGAAGACGTCCAGTCAGGACATGGGCAACCCCGACCTCACGGAGGCGCCCAACTACTTCCAGCCGGACGTGCCGTGGGTCATGTACTTCAACGGTGACGAGGCGCTGCACGGTGTCTACTGGCACAGCAACTGGGGCACGCCGATGAGTCACGGCTGCGTGGGCATGCCCATCGACGCTGCGCAGTGGCTGTACAACTGGACGCCCGAGGGCGTCAACGTCTACGTGCACTACTGAGGCTTCGGGCTCAGCATCGCTGAGACGAAGAGCGGGCGGATGCCGTAGCATCCGCCCGCTCTTTCGTTCTGTGTCAGAACGCGTCGATGATCCCGTTCAGGGTCTGCGACGGGCGCATCACCTTCGTGACCTTCTCGACGTCGGGGCGGTAGTAGCCGCCGATGTCGACCGCCGTGCCCTGAGCGCCGTTGAGCTCGGAGACGATCTCCTGCTCCTTGGCTGCGAGGTCTGCGGCGATCGGGACGAACGCCGCGGCGAGGTCCGCATCCTTGGTCTGCGCGGCGAGCTCCTGCGCCCAGTACAGGCCCAGATAGAAGTGGCTGCCGCGGTTGTCGATCGTGCCGAGCTTGCGTCCGGGAGAGCGGTCCTCTTCGAGGAAGGTTCCCGTCGCAGCATCCAGTGTCTCGGCGAGCACGCGCGCCTTCTCATTGCTGTTTCGATCGGCGAAGTGCTCGAGCGAAGCCGCCAGCGCGAAGAACTCGCCCAGCGAGTCCCACCGCAGGTAGTTCTCTTCGACGAGCTGCTGCACGTGCTTCGGGGCTGATCCGCCTGCACCGGTCTCGAACAGTCCGCCGCCGGCGAGCAGCGGAACGATGCTCAGCATCTTCGCCGAAGTACCCACCTCGAGGATCGGGAACAGATCGGTCAGGTAGTCGCGCAGCACGTTGCCGGACACCGAGATGGTGTCGAGGCCATGGCGCATGCGGGCGAGCGTGTAGCGAGTCGCCTCCTCCGGGGCGAGGATCGAGATCTGCGCTCCCTTGGTGTCGAGCGTCGCAAGGGCCTGGTGCACCTTCGCGATCAGCTGCGCGTCGTGCGCACGGTTCACATCGAGCCAGAACACGGCAGGGTCCCCGGTCGCCTGGGCGCGCGATACGGCCAGACGCACCCAGTCGATCACGGGGATGTGCTTGGTCTGCGTCGCACGCCAGATGTCGCCGGCACCGACGGTGTGCTCGATGAGCACGACGCCCCCGCCGTCCACGACCTCGACGAGGCCGGGGGCCGCGATCTCGAACGTCTTGTCGTGGCTGCCGTACTCCTCGGCGGCCTGGGCCATCAGGCCGACGTTCGGCACTGTGCCGATGGTGGCGGGGTTGAGCGGACCGTTCGCGATCACGTCGTCGATCACAGCCTGGTACACACTGGCGTAGGAGGAGTCCGGGATCACGGCGAGAGTGTCGTCCTCGCCACCGTCGACGCCCCAGAGCTTTCCGCCGTTGCGCACGAGCGCGGGCATCGAGGCATCGACGATCACGTCCGACGGTACGTGCAGGTTGGTGATGCCCTTGTCGGAGTTCGTGTACGACAGGCGCGGCCCGTTCTCGAGGGCGCCGGCGAACTCGTCGGCGATCTCCTTGCCGCCCTCGATTGCCGACAGGCCGGTCAGGATCGAGCCCAGACCGTCGTTGGGGCTGAGACCTGCCGCGGCGAGCTTGTCGCCGAAGCGGGCGAAGACGTCGGTGAAGAAGGTCTTGACGACGTGACCGAAGATGATCGGGTCGGAGACCTTCATCATCGTGGCCTTGAGGTGCACCGAGTACAGCACGTCGTCGGTCTTGGCCGCCTCGAACGTCTCCGCGAGGAAGGCGTCGAGAGCGGATGCCGAGAGGAACGTCGCGTCGATGATCTCGCGCGGCAGCACCTTGAGGTTGTCCTTGAGTACCGTGACCGTGCCGTCTTCGGCGGTGTGACGGATGGTGAGGACGTCATCGTGCGCGGCGACCCACGACTTCTCGTTGTGCTTGAAGTCATCGGCGGTCATCGTCGCGACGCGGGTCTTCGAACCTTCGGCGAACGGCTTGTTCGTGTGCGGGTGCTTCTTGGCGTAGTTCTTGACGGCGAGGGGAGCACGGCGATCGCTGTTGCCCTCGCGCAGCACGGGGTTCACTGCCGAGCCCTTGATGCGGTCGTAGCGCGCGCGGACGTCCTTCTCCTCGAGCGAGGAGGGCTCGTCGGGGAAGCTGGGGATGTCGTAGCCCTGGCCCTGCAGTTCGGCGATGGCGGCCTTGAGCTGCGGGATGGATGCCGAGATGTTCGGCAGCTTGATGATGTTCGCCTCTGGCAGGGTCGCGAGACCGCCGAGCTCGGCGAGTGCGTCGGAGACCTCTTGATCGGCGCTGAGCTGCTGCGGGAATGCCGCGAGGATGCGTCCTGCCAGCGAGATGTCACGGGTTTCGATCTCGACCCCCGCCTTGCCCGCATAGGCCTGGACGATCGGGAGGAACGATGCGGTGGCCAGAGCCGGTGCCTCGTCCGTGTAGGTGTAGATGATGGCGTCGTCGGTCACCGGGAGTTTCTCCGTTCACGAGTCAAAACTGTCTCGATACCAAGATACCTGAGTGGTCGCTCGGCGTTCGCAGCCATCTTTCGGCGCACGCGACGCCCGGAGAGGTTACCCTGGGCGTATGACGGAACTGCGCGTGGTCGAACTCTCCGCTGCGACGATCGTCGCCGTGAACAACCTGTCGCTCAAGCCAGGGCAGGAGCAGTACCTTGCTCCGGTCTCTTACGGCATCGCGGCGACCGTGATAAATCCTCAGACGTCGTGGCAGCGTGTGATCCTCGATCGCAACGAGGTCGTCGGGTTCGTGAGCGCCAGCTTCGATCCCGAGGCCGAGGAGGAGCACTTCCGCTCGGTGCTGTGGCGCATCAACGTCGACGCCGATGACCAGGGTCGCGGCGTCGGCCGCTTCGCCGTCGAGAGCCTGCTCGATGAGGCCCGCCGGCGCGGCATGGGGCACGTCAACGTGATCTACGAGGCCGGCGACAACGGACCAGAGGCATTCTTCCAGCGCGTCGGCTTCACTCCGGTGGGCGAGACGGAGTACTCCGAAGTGATAGCGGAGATCCGTCTGACTTCCTGAAACGGCGGCGGGGCCTCGGATCCCCTCCCCCACCGAGGTCTCGTCGCCTTGAGGCCGACGCACCGTGACAGCGCCACAACACGCGTCCGGCATCCATTTGTTGGGTGGAACCACAAAACCCTTGCGCCGACCGTCATCGTTGTCTATCATCGCTGAAGAAGCATCATCGAAGCGCTTCGACTAATCCATTTCTCAGCGGAACACGACGGAGTACGCATGACGACGATCCACGAAGTGGCGAAAGCCGCGGGCGTGTCGATCAGCACCGTGTCGTACGCACTGAGCGGCAAGCGGCCCGTGTCCGAGAAGACGCGGCAGCGCATAGAGGACGCCGTGACCGCGCTCGGGTATCAGCCCGACGCCGGCGCACGCATGCTCGCTGGCCGTCGCACCCACATCTTCGCGCTCACCGAGCCGCTGCGCGCCGACACGCATGCGCCGACCCACATGGCATTCGTGCTCGCGACGGCGATCGCAGCCCGTCGACGCGGATACGACATCCTCCTACTGACGGACGAGCAGGCCTCTGAAGGCATGAACCGGGTCGCCGCGAGCAGGCTCGTCGACGCCATCCTCGTGCTGGATGTCGCACCCGACGACGAGCGCGTCGCCATCGCCAGAGCGGTTTCCACCCCGACCGTCTTCATCGGCGTGCCGGAGGACCACAATCAGCTCATGTGCGTCGACATGGACTTCGCCGCCGTCGGCGACCTCGCCGTCGACCGCCTCGCCGACGCCGGATACAACCGCATGATGCTTCTCGGACAGACCGAGGTCTCGTACCGCAGATCCAACTTCCCGCGCCGCCTTCTGCACGCAGCCCAGGATCGCGCAGCCGAGCGCGGCATCGATCTCGACTGGGTCACCACGGGCGAGATCGCCACCGATACCGCAGTCGTGCACTCGGCGGTCGAGAATGCGCTCGATCGCGGCCACCGTGCGTTCATCGTCCATGCCGTCGACGACACTCATGAAGTGCTGCTCTCGGTGCTCGCTGAGCGCGGGCTGGCTGTCGGCACGGACGTCTCGGTGATCTCGGCTGCGGCCTCGTTCGACACGACTGCGCTGGCGGTGAAACTCGACACGATTCCGCTCGTGCCGCAGCGCTCGTGCGAGCTCGCCGTCGATCTCGCGGTCCGTCAGCTCGACGGCGAACGGCTCGTCCCCGAGATCCACCTCCTGCCGCCCGAGTACCTCCCGTTCGGATCTGTCGCCTCGTCGCCTCTCGACAGCTCAGACGTCCGCGCCGAGCGCCCCGCTCCCACCGCTGACTGACCCAGCCCGCCCGCCACCTGTCCACATCTCCGAAGTCGAAACGCTTCGATGATCTGAATCGCACAACTGAAAATCCGACCCACCGAAGTGTCCGGCCCCATGGCCACCGAGAAAGGAGTGCCGACGATGGCACGCATCATCCGAGGAAAGAAGTCGATCGCCGTACTGGCGGCTCTGACCGTCGCGGGGCTCGCCCTGAGCGGTTGCACATCCGGATCCACCGACGGAGGTGGCGACGGCGACACCCTCAAGCTCTGGCACTACGAGGGTGCAGACAGCGCGATGGGAATCGCCTGGGCACAGGCCATCAAGACCTTCGAGGAGGAGACCGGCGCGAAGGTCGAGTTCGAGGAGAAGTCGTTCGAGCAGATCCAGAAGACGGCCAGTCAGGTGCTCGACACCGATGCGGCACCCGACCTGATGGAGTTCAACAAGGGCAATGCCACGGCGGGGTTCCTCGCATCCACCGGCCTGATCACCGACATCTCCGATGCCGTGGCCGAGTACGGATGGGATGAAAAGCTCGCCCCATCTCTGCAGACGACCGCCAAGTACAGCGAAGACGGCGTCATGGGCGGCGACAACTGGTATGGCATCCCGAACTACGGCGAGTTCGTCGGCGTCTACTACAACAAGGACGCGTTCGCAGCTGCGGGACTCGAGATCCCCACCACCTACGAGGAGTTCGTCGACGTGCTCGAAGCGTTCGTTGCGAAGGGCATCACCCCACTCGCCGAAGCCGGTGCTGAGTACCCGCTGGGCCAGCTCTGGTACCAGCTCGCCCTCCTGGAGGGCGACCGCGGCTTCGTCGACGACTATCAGCTCTATGAGAACCCGGTCGATTGGGAGGGCCCAGAGGTCACGTCGGCCACCGAAACGCTCAAGGAGTACGTCGACAAGGGTTACATCGCCTCCGACGTCTCGTCAGTCAAGGCCGAAGACGCCGGAGTCTCCTTCATCAACGGCTCCGCGCCGATCTTCGTGTCCGGCTCCTGGTGGTTCGGCCGCTTCGTCGCCGAGGCCACCGGATTCGACTGGACCCTGACCGCGTTCCCGGGCGCCGACCTGTCGCTCGGCTCATCGGGCAACCTCTGGGTCGTGCCGGAGAACGCTGCGAACAAGGAGCTCGCGTACGAGTTCATCGACATCACCATGCGCCCGGAGATCCAGGCCATCATCGGCAACAACGGCGGCCTGCCGGTCGCGGTCGACGCTGCTGACATCACCGATGCGAAGAGCGCCGAACTGATCGAGACCTTCAACGGCATCCTTGACGCCGACGGGCTCTCGTTCTACCCCGACTGGCCCGCTCCCGGCTTCTACGACGTGCTCGTGCAGGAGCTGCAGGGTCTGATCACCGGCGCACAGGACGTCAAGACGACCAACGCGAACCTGGGCGAGCAGTACGACGAAGGCACCGCAGAGTTCCGTTGATCACCCACGGTGGCGGCCGCGCTGCGGCCGCCACCGCACCCTTCTGGAGTTGAACATGTCACTTGACACACGACGGGGCCGCACCAAGCTGCCGCCCGAACAGCCGTCGATTCCGCAGCGCAGCGGCGGAACCGGCGCGTACTGGATATACCTGCTCCCCGGTTTCGCGCTGCTGCTGGTCATCGTCATCATTCCGCTCGTATGGAACGTGTACCTCACCTTCACGAAGTGGAAGGGCGTGCGCGCACCGGAGTTCATCGGGCTCGAGAACTGGCAGAAGATCCTCACCGACGGCGACTTCTGGACGTCGTTCATCAACTCCGTGTGGATGATCCTGGCCATGGTCGTCGTGCCGACAATCGTCGGACTGATCGTCGCGGCTCTGCTGTTCGACGTCGTCGGACGCAAGTTCGGCGGCAAGGTCGGCAGCTTTCTGCGCGCGACCTACTATCTGCCGCAGATCCTGCCGATCGCCGTCGCCGGCATCGTGATCGGTTGGATCGTCCGGCCGGGCGACGACGGCGCGCTCAACCAGATCCTCGGATGGTTCGGCGCACCCGCGTACGACTGGCTCGGTCAGATGCCATCGGCACTGATCGTGCTCATGGTCGTCATGGTCTGGGTGCAGCTGGGCTACCCCGTCGTCGTGTTCATGGCGGCACTGCAGCGCGTCGATCCCGAACTGTACGAGGCTGCGGAGCTCGATGGCGCGAACTGGCTGCAGCGCTTCTCCGCCATCACCATGAGCATCATCCGACCCGAGATATTCGTCGTGACGCTGACATGCACGATTGCAGCTCTCAAGGTCTTCGGTCCTGTCTACATCATCACGCGCGGCGGTCCGGCAGGTTCGACCCTCGTGCCCGCGTACTACGCGTACCAGGAGTTCTTCACGAAGCGCAACGTCGGCTACGGCGCGACGATCGCCACTGTGCTCACGATCGTCGTGGTCATCGTCTCGATCATCTTCATCCGCGTCCAGAACTCCCTCGAGCGCAAGGAAAGGGCGGGACTGTGATGCACGCCACCACTGCCATCGTCACCGGAAAGCCCGCCAAGACCCGACCGCGCGGCGGCATGACCAAGAAACGCCCCGTCGACTGGCTCCTGCTCGCGCTCGTCGTCATCGGCGCCCTTCTGGTCATCGCGCCGTTCTACCTCGTGCTGGTGAACTCGTTCAAGTCACCCGTCGACTATGCGACTTCCGGACCGCTCGCCCTCCCCGAGTCAATCGATCTCGGGGGGATCATCAAGTTCTGGGAGCGCGTCAACTTCCCGGAGAAGGTCTGGAACTCGATCTTCATCGCCGGGATCGTCTCGGTACTCGCCGTCGTCATCTCGATGCTGAACGCGTTCGCGATCGGCATCGGACGCGTCCGGGGCCGATCCTGGATCGTGCTGCTGTTCCTGCTCGCAAACCTCCTTCCGCAGGAGGCGCTGCTCTACCCGCTGTACTACATGTTCAAGTCGGTCGGCCTGTACGACAACGTGTGGTCGGTGATCATCGTGTTCACGGTCATCCAGGCCGCGTTCGGGACCTATCTGTTGTCGTCCGTGTACGGAACCTTCCCGAAGGAGATCCTCGAGGCCGCTTCCCTCGACGGTGCCGGCCGATGGCAGATCCTGTGGAGGGTCGTCTTCCCGATCAGCCGCCCGACGTTGTCGGTGCTGCTCATCTTCTTCTTCATCTGGACGTGGAACGAGTTCCTCATCCCGCTCACGTTCCTCGCGTCGAACGCGAACCAGACCGTTCCGGTCGCGATCAGCGTGCTGCAGGGCGACCGGCTGATGGATGTCACGACGACGAGCGCGTCGGCCCTTCTCGGAATCATCCCCACGCTCATCTTCTTCCTCATCTTCCAGCGCACGCTGACACGCGGCATCACGGCAGGAGCAGTCAAGTAATGAAGTTCACCGACGGGTTCTGGCAGCTCCGACCAGGAGTCACTGCGCTTCACGCGCAGGAGGCCTACGACATCGCCACCACCGACGACACCCCCGACGGATCCGGCATCGTCGTGACCGCGCCGACCATGGTCATCGCCAAGCGCGGCGATGTGCTCAACCGGCCGGTCCTCACGACGACCCTCTCCTCCCCCGCCGAAGGCGTGATCCGCGTGCGCATCGCGCACCACGAGGGCGGACACTGGCACGGCGGGTTCACGCTCCCCGGCGCGACCGCGGCGGGCGAGGCATCAGTGTCGGACGACGGCGGTGCGCTCACCAGCGGCGCGATCACCGCCAGGATCGCCCCCGGCGCACCGTGGAACCTGTCGTTCGAGGTCGACGGCAGGCGCGTCACCGGCAGCGGCAACAAGGCACAGGGCTATCTGCGCCTGTCCCCCGACGCGCAGGTCGACCACGGCATCGTCGGCAACGCCCGCAGCGGCGCGCCCGCGCTCACCGCGTCGACCTTCGTGCACGAGCAGCTCGACCTCGGCGTCGGCGAGCTCATCTACGGCCTCGGCGAGCGTTTCGGTCCGTTGGTCAAGAACGGGCAGACCGTGGAGATCTGGAATGCCGACGGCGGCACATCGAGCGAACAGGCGTACAAGAGCGTGCCGTTCCACCTCTCCAACCGCGGCTACGGCGTGCTCGTGAACGATCCGGGCCATGTCTCGTACGAGATCGGCTCCGAGGCGGTCGAGCGTGTGCAGTTCTCGGTGCCGGGCGAGGTGCTCGAGTACTTCGTCATCGCCGGCCCCACGCCGAAGGAGGTGCTCGGTCGCTACACCGCGCTGACCGGACGTCCGCCGGTCGTCCCGGCCTGGTCGTACGGCCTCTGGTTGTCGACGAGCTTCACGACCGACTACGACGAGCAGACGGTCAACTCGTTCATCGACGAGATGTCAGCGCGTGAGCTTCCGGTGTCGGTGTTCCACTTCGACTGCTTCTGGATGCGCGAGTTCAACTGGTGCGACTTCGAATGGGACACCCGCGTCTTCCCGGACCCGACGGGCATGCTCGAGCGGCTCCATGAGAAGGATCTGCGCGTCTCCGTCTGGATCAACCCTTACATCGCGCAGCGCTCTCCCCTGTTCCGCGAGGCGGGCGATGCCGGGTATCTCGTGAAGCGCGCGGACGGATCCATCTGGCAGTGGGATCTGTGGCAGGCGGGCATGGGCCTGGTCGACTTCACCGATCCGGATGCTGTCGCCTGGTACCAGTCGAAGCTGCGCGGTCTCATCGACCAGGGCGTGGACTGCTTCAAGACCGACTTCGGCGAGCGCATCCCGACCGACGTGGTCTGGGCCGACGGCTCCGACCCCGCACGCATGCACAACCTGTACGCGCAGCTGTACAACCGGGCGGTGCACGACGTGCTCACCGAGGTGCGCGGCGAAGGAGAGGCCGTGCTGTTCGCACGTTCGGCGACGGCCGGCGGTCAGAGCATGCCTGTGCACTGGGGCGGTGACTCGACGTCGACGTTCGCATCGATGGCCGAGACCCTGCGCGGCGGTCTGTCGCTCGCGCTCAGCGGATTCGCGTTCTGGAGCCACGACATCGGCGGTTTCGAGGGCATGCCGGATGCCGGTGTGTTCAAGCGCTGGACGGCATTCGGGCTGCTCGGCTCGCATTCCCGTTTCCATGGCTCTTCCTCCTACCGAGTGCCGTGGGCGTTCGATGACGAGGCGGTCGACGTCACCCGCTTCTTCACCCGTCTCAAGATGCGCCTGATGCCGTACCTGTACCAGGTGGGGCTGGATGCGACGCGCACCGGAGCACCGATCATGCGACCCATGCAGTTGGAGTTCCCCGGCGACCCTGCCGTCGCGCACCTGGACCGGCAGTACATGCTCGGCCCCGATCTGCTCGTCGCGCCGGTGTTCACCGAATCGGGCGAGGTCGAGTTCTATCTGCCCGATGGCGAGTGGACCTCGCTGCTGAACGGCGAGGTGGTCGTGGGCGGTCGCTGGCTGCGTGAGACGCACGACTACATGTCATTGCCGTTGTACGTGCGCCCTGGCACCGTTCTGCCGTGGGGTTCCCGTCAGGACCGTCCGGACTACGACTACCATGACGGATTGACCCTGCGCGTGTTCGGCGGCGGCTCGGGCACGCGCTCGATCACCGTCACCGCGCCCGATGGTGTCAGCCGCGACTACACCGCCGATCTTGAGGAGACCACCGAATGACCGCCATCGGTTCGCCCGACTACCGCGACTCAGGACTCGTCTTCCCCGAAGGCTTCACCTTCGGCTCGGCCACGGCTTCGTACCAGATCGAGGGTGCCGCGGCCGAGGACGGCCGCACGCCGTCCATCTGGGACACGTTCGCCAAGACGCCGGGCAAGGTCTGGAACGGTGATACCGGCGACATAGCCTGCGATCACTACCACCGCGTCGATGAGGACCTCGACCTCATGAAGCAGCTCGGGCTCGAGGCGTACCGCTTCTCGATCGCATGGCCGCGGATCCAGCCGACCGCCGACGGCGGCGTGAACCAGGCCGGCATCGACTTCTACTCGCGTCTGGTCGACGGGCTGCTTGAGCGCGGCATCCGCCCCGTCGCGACCCTGTACCACTGGGATCTGCCGCAGTATCTGGAAGATGGCGGCGGCTGGACATCCCGCGCCACCACCGATGCCTTCGAACGCTACGCCGAGATCATGGGTACCTCGCTCGGCGACCGCGTGCACACCTGGACGACCCTGAACGAGCCGTGGTGCTCGGCCTACCTCGGCTACGGTCAGGGCGGGCATGCTCCCGGCCGTACCGAGCCCGCGTCTGCGCTCTCGGCCGTGCATCATCTGAATCTCGCGCACGGTCGCGCGGTGCAGGCGCTGCGCGCGACGTCGACCGGCGACCCCGACTACTCCGTCACGCTGAACTTCCACGTGCTGCGCGGGCAGGGCGACGGCGCGGCTGAGGCGATGCGCCGCATCGACGCTCTCGCGAACCGCGCGTTCACGCATCCGATGCTGCGCGGTGAATACCCCGCCGACCTGCTCGCGGACACTGCGGAGGTGACCGACTGGGCATTCGTTCAGGACGGCGACCTCGAGACGATCAACCAGCCGATCGACGTGCTCGGCGTGAACTACTACTCGACCGCGACCGTGCGCCTGTGGGACGGCGTGTCCGAGAAGCAGCAGAACGACGGCCACAAGGGCACGTCCGCCGGCACCGCGTGGCCCGGCAGCGACCAGGCCGTCGAGTTCGTACAGCAGCCGGGGCCGTACACGGCCATGGGCTGGAACATCGCGCCGGAGGGCCTCGAGGAACTGCTCGTCTCCCTGTCGGAGCAGTTCCCCGACCAGCCGCTGATGGTGACCGAGAACGGCGCCGCGTTCGAGGACGAAGTCGCCGAAGACGGCTCGGTGCCGGACCCGGAGCGCACCGATTACCTGCGCCGCCACTTCACGGCCGCGCACCGCGCGATCGAGCGCGGAATCGACCTGCGCGGCTACTTCGTGTGGTCGCTGCTGGACAACTTCGAGTGGGGCTACGGCTACGCCAAGCGGTTCGGGATCGTCCGCGTCGACTTCGACTCACTCGAGCGCACGGTCAAGGACTCGGGGCACTGGTATCAGGAGTTGGTGCGCACCCGCGCGCTTCCGGCGTGACCGTCAGGAGTCGCGGCGCGGCACCGGCCAGATCTTCGAGGGCTTGGGCTTCGGTTCCTCGGCTGCGGAATGCTCGGGCTCGGCATCCGCGTTCGGCTTGCTGCGCGCATTCCAGGCTGCGAACGCGGATGCTGCCGCACCTGCCGCCTTGTCGAGCATGTCGGCCGACCGCGTGAACACCTGCTGTGCGGTGTCCTGCCAGACCGGCGCCTCATTGGGGTTTCGCCCAGCGGCGCGGGCCTTCGCCGTATGCTCTGCGACGTCGAAAGCACGCTCGAGCTGGGCCACGGCATCCCGATACTCCGCGAACTCCGCCGTGGTCACGGGCGCGCCCGGTGCCGGGCGCAGGTCGAGCGCGTGACGCGATGCGCTGAGGAAGGCTGACGTCGCAGGTTCTTTGCCGTCGCTCATCGCCGGATACGCGATGAGTCTGGCCGGGTCGGTCTCATAGGCCATCCATCGTGCGGTGATGGCGTCGTGGGCGCGGTGAAGACGTACCAGTGGGTAGCGCTCCTTCTGCGAAGACGACGGGATCTCAGCGCGAGTGACATTGACGCGCACGCGGCGAGCGCGCATATCGGCCACGGCCGACTTCGCGTTCTGCTCCGCCTGCTTGAGCGCACGGCGGGCACTGGCGACATCGGCTGTTGTGGCGCGCGAGGCGGTACGCTCGGCGACGACTCGAGCGTGCTCGGCCCTGGCGATCTTCAGAGCTCCGCGGCGCTCGCTGACATCGCTCTGTGCCTCTTTCAGGTCCTGACGCGCCGCGTCGTAGGCAAGCCTGCGACCGCTCACGATGCCGCGTCGCCGAAGCCCGAAGGTCGTGACAGCGCCCGCACCGACAGCGGCCGGCGCGATCCACCACCATTCGGCTGCCAGGATGAGGGGGTCCACTCCTTCATGCTAGTCAGCTTGCCACCGCACCGGCCCCCGCGCATCAACTTCAGCGGCCCGGCTCAACTCTGGCGGCCACGATCCGAAGATGTGGCCGCCAGAGTTGCGCGTGGCCGCCAGAGTTGCGCGGTTGTCCGACCCTCCACAAGCCCCGTCTCGCGGCAGTTGTCCACCATTCACGTCTTCGTGACTCACTGGTCCCGTCCCAACGGGACATTCTGTTCGCATGGACCTGGTCAAATGGCTCTCCACCCGCGACGGTATCGCCCACCGAGCGGATGCCACGGCACGCGGCTTCTCGCCGAGTCATGTCCGTTCGGCGATCCGTGCGGGGCGCGTGCGTCGCATCCGCAGCACCTGGATCGCTCTGGACAGTGCACCCGCGGACCTGTTGATGGCAGCAGCCGCGGCCGGACGTCTGACCTGCTTGTCACTCGCGCGCCGCCGCAAGTGGTGGATCCCCGACAGCTCAGACGGCACGGACGACCAGCATCACCTGCAAGTCGGGCCGAATGCGCACCGGCTGCGCAAAGATGTCACGTTCCATTGGGCCAGGCCGCTTGTCGACCGCGGAGACCGTGTGTTGCAAGCATCCGTCGAAGATGCATTGGCGCACATCGCCCAGTGCCTCTCGCGCGAAGACGCCCTGTCTGTCTGGGAGTCCGCGGTCAAGGTCGAGCATCTCGACCTCGAGTCGGTGCGCGCCGTGCGTTGGCCCGATACGGCATCACGCGATTGCGCGAACATGATCCGCGGGATGTCTGACTCCGGCTTAGAGACGATCTTCGTCGTACGTTTGAGCCCGTGGGGCGTGCCCATCAGACAACAGGTCATGCTCGCCGGGCACAAGGTCGACGTACTCATCGGCACGCACCTCGTTGTTCAGCTCGATGGGTTCGCATTCCATTCATCGTCTGCCGATCGCACACGTGACGTGTCCCACGATGCCCAGTTGCGACTGCGTGGATACACCGTGCTGCGCTTCACATACGCACAGGTGGTCCACGACTGGGCGTATGTGGAACGGACGGACGCCGCCGCCGTGGCTCGAGGCCTGCACCTGAGCCCGGCTGCGCAGGCACGCCGCGCCTGACTCCCGCAACTCTGGCGGATCAAGTCAACTCTGGCGGCCACGATCAGAAGACGTGGCCGCCAGAGTTGCGCGTGGCCGCCAGAGTTGCGCGTGGCCGCCAGAGTTGCGTGTGGCCGCCAGAGTTGCGTGTGGCCGCCAGAGTTGCGCGTGGCCGCGAGAGTTGCGGCGTGCTAGACCAGGGTCTCCTGCCACGCCGCGTGCAGCTGGGCGAACTTGCCCGTGCCGCTGATCAGCGTCTCAGGAGTGTCGTCCTCGATGATCTGCCCGTGCTCCATCACCAGCACGCGGTCGGCGATCGCGACCGTCGACAGGCGGTGCGCGATGATGATGGCCGTACGGTCGGCGAGCAGCGTCTGCAGCGCGTCCTGGATCAGCCGCTCCGACGGGATGTCGAGCGATGCCGTGGCCTCGTCGAGGATCAGCACCGCAGGGTCGGCGAGGAAGGCCCTAGCGAACGAGATCAGCTGGCGCTGTCCTGCCGACACCCGCCCGCCGCGCTTGTTCACATCGCTCGCGTAGCCGTCCGGCAGCGCGGAGATGAACTCGTCAGCCCCGACGGCGCGCGCAGCCGAGCGGATCTCGTCCATCGTGGCATCCGGCTTTCCGAGGGCGATGTTGTCCGCAACCGTCCCGCTGAACAGGTATGCCTCCTGCGTGACCATGACGATCGCGCGACGAAGATCCTTCGGATGCAGCGACCGCAGATCCACCCCGTCGAGCGTGACGCGTCCGAGCGAGGGGTCGTAGAAGCGCGAGATGAGCTTCGCGAGCGTCGACTTGCCCGCGCCGGTGGTGCCCACCAGAGCGATCGTCTGCCCCGCGGGGATGTCGAGTGAGAAGTTCGGAAGGATCGTCTTCTCCCCCGTGTACCCGAATGTGACCTCATCGAAGTTCACGTGTCCGCGCGATTCCCAGAGGTCCACCGGCTTCTCGGGGTCCGGAACCGTCGGCACCTCGTCCAGCACGCCGGAGACCTTCTCCAGTGCCGCCGTCGCGGACTGGTACGAGTTCAGGAACATCGCGATCTCCTGCATCGGAGCGAAGAAGTTCCGCACGTACAGCACGGCAGACAGCAGCACGCCGACGGTCAGCGCCCCGGTCGAGACGCGGATGCCGCCCCAGAGCACGACGATGCCGAGTGTGAAGGCCGCCACGGTCATCAGGCCAGGCTCGAACGTGCCGAACAGCAGCATCGAACGACGGTTCACGTCGCGGTAGTCGCCGGCGACCTTCTGGAAGGTTCCGTCATTGCGCGGCTCCTTGCGGAACGCCTTGACGGCGCGGATGCCGGTCATGGTCTCCACGAACTGCACGATGACCCTGGCACTGATGACTCGCGATTCGCGGAAGATGACCTGCGAACGCGAGTAGAACCAGCGCATGAGCAGGTACAGCGGGATGAGGGCGATCAGCAGGATCACGCCGGACTGCCAGTCCCACACCACGAGCGCGATGAAGGTGAAGGCGCCGAAAAGCACGCCGGAGACCAGGTTGTTGAGACCGCCGTCGAGCAGCTCGCGGATCGAGTCGAGGTCGCTCGTCTGACGCGAGATGATGCGCCCTGACGTGTACGTCTCATGGAACTCGAGGCTCAGCCGCTGCGTGTGCAGGAAGATCCGCTTGCGCAGATCGATCAGCACCGCTTGCGTGATGCGCGCGGCGATCACGACGTACCAGCCGATCAGCGCTGCTGCAGCACCACCGGCGACCAGGTAGATGAGACCGATGCCGAAGGTCGGCATCCAGTCGGCGTTGTCGATCACTGCGGGCAGTGCCCAGTCGAGGCCGACACCGATGAGGATCGGGCCTGCGACCTGCAGCGCGGTCGAGATCACGAGCACGATCGCCGCGAGCACGATCTGGGCGCGCAGCGGCGTGACGAGAGAGCCGAGCAGTCGCAGCGAGCGCTGGCGGATCGCCTTGCTCTCTTCGCGGGTGTAGTTGGAGCGGTCTTCGCCCTGGGTTCCGGTCAATGCCGCGCTCACGCCTGCACCTCCTCTTCCTCGATGCTCGACGCTTCGACAGGCTCAGCGATCGATCCGTCCACAGCTTGGTCCGCTCCGCTCCTTGAGCCTGTCGAAGGGTTGGCGATCACAGGGATCGCGCCGGTGCGCGCGGCCTCCTCGGCCTCGAGGCTGGAGATCACGTGCCGGTAGTGCGTGCTCGTGCGCAGCAGCTCGGAGTGCGTGCCGACCGCGGTGATGCGGCCTCGTTCGAGCAGCGCGACCCGGTCGGCGAGCGCGACCGTCGACGGACGGTGCGCGACGATCATGGCCGTGGTGTCGGCGAGCACGCGGCGCAGTGCCTCCTCCACGAGGGCCTCGGTGTCGACGTCCAGTGCGGAGAGCGGGTCGTCCAGCACGAGCACCCGGGGGTTGGCGGCGACGGCGCGTGCGAGTGCGAGCCGCTGCCGCTGTCCGCCGGAGAGGCTGAGCCCCTCCTCGCCGATCACCGTCTCCACGCCGTCGGGCAGCGCGTCGACGAAGTTCGCCTGGGCGACGTCGAGGGCCTCGCGCAGCACGCGCTCCCCCTCTTCGCTGTGGATGTCGAGTTCGGCGCGGCCGAGCAGGACGTTCTCGCGGACGGATGCCGAGAACAGCGTGGCGTCCTCGAACGCCATCGCGATGTGACGACGAAGTTCAACGAGGGTCAGGTCGCGCACATCGACACCGTCGAGCGTGACGCGGCCGCCCGTCACGTCGTACAGACGCGTGGGCAGCGTGGTGAGAGTGGTCTTGCCGCTGCCGGTGAGGCCGACGAGCGCCATCGTCTCGCCGGGGCGCAGCACCAGGTCGATGCCGTCGAGCAGGTCCCGCTCGGAGGCGCCGGCATCCTGATACCGGAAGTGCGCACCCTCGAAGGCGAGCTCGCCACGGGGCTCGGCGATGTGCACCGGGTGCTCCGGGTCGGTGATGCTGTTCGTCTCGGAGAAGATGTCGAACACGCGATCGGATGCGGTGCGCGCATCCAGCATGAACGAGAACAGGAACCCGATCGACTCGATGGGCCAGCGCAGCACGGTCGCCATCGCGAAGAACGCGAACAGCTCCGGCAGCTCGATCGCGCCCTGCGAGATCAGCCAGATGCCCGACATCAGGCTGAGGCCGAACGCGATCTGCGGCATGAGGTCGAGCCAGAACCAGATGGATCCCACGGCGCGCGCCTTGCTGAGCTCGGTGGTGCGCAGCGACTCGGCCTGCGTGCTGAAACGCGTGAGCGCGTGCTTTCCACGGCCGAAGGCCTTGAGCACGCGGATGCCGTGCACGCTCTCCTCGACGCTGGTGGCGAGGTCGCCGGCCTGATCCTGGCTCTGACGTGCCAGACGGCCGTAGCGCTTCTCGAAGCGGTACCCGGTGATCCACAGCGGGATGGCGGTGACGATGAAGATGGTGCCCAGCAGCCAGTGCCATCGGAACAGCAGCACCGCTCCGATGATGATGGTGAGCAGGTTGACGACGAGCAGAATGAGCCCGAATGCCAGCCACCGGCGGATGAGGCCGATGTCCTGCATCATGCGGCTGAGCAGCTGGCCGGACTGCCAACGGTCGTGGAACGCCACCGGCAGGGTCTGCAGACGCGCGTAGAGCTGCGTGCGCATGCGGTACTCGACCTCGGTGGAAGGTTTCAGGATGAACCAGCGACGAAGCCACACCATGAGCGCTTCACCGAAGCCCAGCACGAGCACGACGACGGCTCCGAGGACGATCAGGCCGATCGAACCGGTGCGGATCGGGCCCTGCACGATCTGCTCGAGCACGAGCGGGATCATCAGGGCGATGACGGCCGCGCCGAGCGCGCTCGCGGCGCCGCCGACGAATCGCCAGACGACGGGTTTCACGAACGGTGCGAGGCGCCAGAGTGCGGCCGGAGCGGACAGCGAAGAGGACTGTTTCTGCGATGACGAGGAAGACATGACTCTCAGACGAGTTTCGATGCGGAAGAGGTGTGAGACGGGCTCGGCCGTGCGGCCTGGAGCCCGGAGGTCGTGATGCGGGGCGGAAAGCTATCCGCGGTACACCGGGTTCGAGCCAAGAACGGTGATCTGCGCGACGGCGATCGAAATCATGGTGTCCTCCTCAGGCTCGGCATCGTCGCCCGGTCGGTGCGACAGCCCTCCAGCCTATTGCTGTGAACGAGCTGGGCGCAAGAGTCATTCCCTCTTCGGCGACTTCCGCGCGCCGCAGCGTCAGGCCGCTGAGTCAGGCCGCTGCTTCCCTCTCGAGCAGAGACTCCTTCACCGGCAGGCCCCAGGCGAAGCCGCCGAGCGATCCGTCGGTGCGCAGCACGCGATGGCACGGCACGAACAGCGCCGGCGCGTTGCGTGCGCAGATGGATGCCGCGGCACGCACCGCCTGCGGATTGCCGAGCCCGGCGGCGAAGGACGTGTAGGTCAGCGGTTCGCCGGGCGCGATGCGGCGCAGCGCGTCCCATCCGGCCTGCTGCATCCCGGTGCCGAACTGGCGTACGGGCACGGTGTTGATGGCGGTGAGGTCGCCATCGTAGTACGCGCGGACGGCGGCCGCGGCATCCGTCTCGCCCTCTCTGATGTCCGCCGGGCGCCTGCGCTCGGCGAGCCGCGTGATGATGGCGTCGTGGTCGGCGGTCCACCCCGAGGCGAGCACACGCTGCTCGCTGTCGACGAGCAGGGTGAAGGCGCCGTCTGCGGTGTCGATGGTCTGGATGAGAGCGGTCATGAGAGCTCCTTACTGATGGTCTTGGTCGTCTTGGGCACGCGCACGGGAGCTGCGCGCCACAGGTGTGCGGTGAGATAACTGCGCCAGGGCGCAGTGCGCTCGGCCCAAGCGGTCAGGGGCTTCGGATCGGCGGTGAGACCGGCGGCGGCTGCTCCGGCCCGCACGGCGACGTCCCCGGGGAGGAAGACGTCAGGGTCTCCGATCACGCGCATCCGCACATAATCGGCGGTCCACGGGCCGATCCCAGGCATGGCGAGAAGTTCCGCCCGCTGCGCGACGCGATCGTCACCGACCGTGAGTGTCAGCGAGCGATCGGCGAGAGCAGCCGCGGCACCGGTGATGGCCCTGATGCGAGCGGCAGGTCCTCGCAGCACCTCGGCGCCGTGCTCGGCGATCGCCGACATGGTCGGGAAGAGGTGTCCGCCGTCGACCTTCTCCCCCAGCGCCTCGGCGAGCGCGGTCAGCGCAGTGCGCGCGGCGACGACGGTGATCTGCTGGCCGACCATCGCGCGGATGAGCATCTCGTGCGGGTCGGCGGAACCTGGAACGCGGATGCCGGGGATGCGTGCGACGAGTGGGGCGAGCTCGGGATGCGCGCTGAGCGCCTCGTCGACACCGAGTGGGTCGGCGTCGAGGTCGAATATCCTGCGCACGGTGGCGACGAGCGGAGCGAGGTCGCCGAGCCGCGTGACCCTGGCGCGCAGATGCAGTCGTTCGTCCTGCTCCTGCCGCACCTCGAACCACACCGCTCCACCGGGCATCCTCAGATGACGGGCGAACGACGTGGCGGTCGCGAGCTCGACCCCGGGCAGAGCGCGCGCGGCCATCCACGAGAAGATGCCTTCGGCGTCGAGCGGAGCACGGTACGCAAGGACGAGATCGATGGCACCGGGAACCTCTTCGCCGACCTCACCGGTCCCGGCTCCTGTCCGGGGAACACGGCGCCGCGCCCTGAGCTCGCCGGGCGTGAGCCCGAACACCTCGCGGATCGTGTCGTTGCACTGGCGGATGCTGGCGAAGCCTGCGGAGAACGTGACATCCGAGATCGGCATGTCGGTGCCGACCAGCAGCATCCGCGCGTTGTGCGCACGATGCGCCCTGGCGAGGGCGAGCGGGCCGGCGCCGAGTTCGACGCTGAGCAGCCGCGTCAGGTGCCTGCTCGAGTATCCGAGCCTGGATGCGAGACCGGGCACGCCCTCGCGCTCGACGACCCCGGAGGCGATGAGCCGCATCGCCCTCGCCGCGATGTCGCCACGCAGATTCCAGGCGGACGAGCCGGGGGCGGCTTCGGGAAGGCAGCGCTTGCACGCCCGGTATCCGGCCTCGTGCGCGGCTGCGCTCGTGGGGTAGAAGGTGACGTTCTGCGGCTTCGGGGTGCGAGCGGGGCAGCTCGGTCGGCAGTAGATGCCGGTCGAGCGGACCGCTGTCACGAATTGCCCGTCGAAACGGATGTCACGCGCGCTGATCGCGCGGTACCGTTCGTCGAAGTCGGTGATCGGGGAGCTCATGCCTCTACTCTGACACGCGCCAACGACATCGACTGGCGGAAATCGGACACGACAGTGCGCCGCCCGCGGGAACGGACCTCAGTGGAAGAAGTGCCGCTCGCCCGTGAAGAACATCGTCACGCCCGCGGCCTCTGCCGCGGCGATGACCTCTTCGTCGCGCACGGATCCACCCGGCTGGATGATCGTCTTCACGCCCGCGTCGATCAGGATCTGCGGTCCGTCGGCGAACGGGAAGAAGGCATCGGATGCCGCGACCGATCCCTTGACGCGATCACCGGCGCGCTCCACCGCGAGGCGGCACGAGTCGACACGGTTGACCTGACCCATGCCGATGCCGACCGTGGCCTTGCCCTGCGCGAGCACGATCGCGTTCGACTTCACGGCGCGGCAGGCCTTCCACGCGAAGATGAGGTCCGACATCTCCTCGTCCGCGGGGCGCTCGCCGGTGATGAGCTGCCAGTTGTCCGCCACGGCATCGATCTCGTCGGGGAAGCGGTCGGCGTCCTGCAGGAGGAGGCCACCTGAGACGAGGCGCACGTCCATCTGCTCCTGCTGCCAGTCGTCAGGCAGCTGCAGCACGCGCAGGTTCTTCTTCGCCTTGAAGACCGCCAGCGCCTCCGGCTCGAACGACGGCGCGACGATGACCTCGGTGAAGATGTCCTTGAGGTTCTCGGCCATCTTCAGCGTGACGGTGCCGTTGGTCGCGATCACGCCGCCGTATGCCGACACCGGGTCGCACTCGTGTGCCCGCAGATGCGCGCTGGCGATGGGGTCGAGGGCGTTCGGTGCCGTGGTCGCAATGCCGCACGGGTTCGCGTGCTTCACGATGGCGACCGCAGGCAGCACCATGTCGAAGGCTGCGCGCAGCGCGGCATCCGCGTCGACGTAGTTGTTGTACGACATCTCCTTGCCCTGCAGCTGCACGGCCTGCGCGATGCCGTGGCCGCCGACGCGGGTGTAGATGGCGCCGCGCTGGTGGGCGTTCTCGCCGTAGCGCAGCGTCGACAGGCGCTCCGCCTTGATCGTCAGGTGCTCCGGCAGCTCGCCGCCGTCATTGAGCGTGCCCTCCGCGAACCAGGCGGCGACGGCGGTGTCGTAGGTGGAGGTGTGCGCGAACGCGCGAGCGGCGAGCTCGCGGCGCTGCGAGAGCGTGGTGCCACCGGCGACGACGGCCTCGATGATCGCGGGGTAGGACTCGGGAGAGACGACGATCGCGACGTTGGCGTGGTTCTTCGCGGCAGCGCGCACCATGGCTGGACCGCCGATGTCGATCTGCTCGACGGCGTCGTCACCGGAGGCCCCGGCTGCGACGGCCTCGACGAAGGGGTAGAGGTTCACCACGACGAGTTCGAACGGGTCGATGTCGAGGTCGGCGAGCTGGCGGGCGTGGTCGTCGAGGCGCAGATCGGCGAGCAGACCGCCGTGGATACGGGGGTGCAGCGTCTTCACCCGGCCGTCGAGCATTTCGGCGACGCCGGTGACGGCAGCCACGTCGGTGACCTCGTGACCTGCCTGACGGATCGTCGCTGCGGTTGATCCCGTCGAGACGATCTCGACGCCGGCTTCGGCGAGCGCCGCCGCCAGCTCGAGGAGGTCGGTCTTGTCGCTCACAGAGACGAGCGCGCGCCGGATCGGCACGGTGTCGCGTTCGCGATAGAGGGACGAGTCGTGGCGCGGACCGGCCATGGGAGCTCCTTCGTGCGAGTGTCGTTCGGATGCGGGTCTTCGGATGCGGGTCAGAGGAATTGTCAGGGGGTCAGGGCGAGCTCGCCCGTGGCGATGCGCCGCACGACGTCGATGAGCAGACGCCGCTCCACGGGCTTGATGCGCTCGTGCAGGGTCTGCTCGGTGTCGCCTTCGAGCACCGGGATGCGCTCCTGGGCGAGGATCGGGCCGCTGTCGATGCCGTCGTCGACGACGATGACACTGGCACCGGTCTGCACCGCGCCGGCGGCGAGCGCGTCTCGTACGCCGTGCGCGCCGGGGAACTCCGGCAGGTACGCGGGATGCGTGTTGACGATCCGTGGGCTGTAGCGCGCGACCAGCGAAGCCGGCAGCAACCGCATGAGGCCGCTGAGCACGACGAGGTCGGGGTTCCAGGCCTCGAGCTGACGGCCGAGCTCCTCGCCCCATGCGTCGCGATCGGCGAATGCGCGGAACGGGGCCGTGAAGGTCGGGATGCCGAACTCCTCGGCGTGCGCGAGCCCCTCGGCGTCGCGATCGGCGCCGACCACGACGATCCGCGCGGGGAAATCGGGGCGGCGTGCGGCGTCGAGCAGAGCGCGGAGATTCGAGCCGGTGCCCGAGATGAGAACGGCGACCGTGAGCACCCGGCCAGTCTAGCGGTGCGTGGGAGTGCTGCCGTCCCCGAAGAATCCGTGGTCGTCCAGCGGCGCCGTGTCGTTCGCATCCGGGTCACCGTCCGCGCCGGAGTCGGCGACGGAGCGAGCGGGAAGCCCACCGGCATCCGTCGTCGGCGAGGCGCCCATCTCTTCGACCCAGCGATCGGTGCGCTCTTCTGCGAGCTCGTCGCGATGCCGTGGAGCGAGCAGCAGGATCGATGCTCCGACCAGCACCTCGATGCCGATCGCGAGAGACATCCATCCGGGATGCGGGCCAGTCTCGGCCAGTCTTCCTGGTCCGATGGATCCGGATGCCAGTACCGCGGCGACCGCGGCGACGCCTGCGCTGCACAGCGCGATGCCGACGGTGATCGCCAGACGCGGTGCGAAGGGGCGGGCGACGTCCTCCCACACGAGCCTGGAGCGCACGATCCACCCTGCGAACGCACCGGCGCCGACCGGCAGGAGCACGACGATGAGCATCCAGATCGAGGTGGCCTCGGGCAGCAGGCCGAGCATCGGGATGCCGGGGACGACGCCGAGCTCTGTGCCTGCTGGCGAGACGGCGGTGCCGACGCCCATCGCGATCCCGGGTCCCGCCAGCCAGGCCACGGCCCACACGAGCAACGTCGGCAGGTAGGCGAGGTGGCCGAGCGTGAGCACGGTGACCCCGGTCGCATCGACGCGCGCCGCTTCGAAGAGGGCGACCACCTCTCCCCCGCGCAGCATCACGGCCACAGCGACGGCGAGGCCTGCGACCCCGGTGAGGGCGACGACCACGGCTGCTGTGCCGCGCGCGATCTCTGCGGGGAGCACACCCCAATCACCCCAGCGATCCACGACGTCGTGCAGCCGGTCGATGAGTCCGCCGTCGCCCTCGCGCCAGGCGTACCGCACGGCGCCGCACAGCGCGCCGACGACGTACACGGCTGAAGGCAGAACGATGCCGAGCGCGAACGACGACTGAGCACCGGCGGTGTGAGCGGTCAGCGCCACGCCGGTCGCGATCAGCGCGAAGATCAGCGATCCGGCGACGACGCCGAGCAGCCACGCTCCCGAGCGTGCGGCCCTGGTGCCGGAACGTGCGGCGAAGAGCAGTGTGAAGATCAGGAATGCCAGCGGTGTGAGCGAGAGCGTGAAGCGCGCAGCATCCGGTGAGATGCCGACGACGACCACCATCTCGTCCGCAATCGTGATGTCGAGCGGCACGCCGTGGCCGAACTGCCAGAGTGTTCCTGCAACGGGCCAGAGCGCGCCCCAATCGGCTGTCCCGCCGAACGCGAGCGTCCACAGCAGGGTGAGTGGCGCGAGCAGCACGGCGAGGCCGACGGCGGCCGCGATGGCGGCATCGACCGCGGCGAGGAGCGCGACGAGGAGGCGTTGCATGACTCAACGAGACTACGACGAGAACCTGACTGCCCCACGGTGGCGCGCGCGGCGCCGCGGACACGATATCGTCTCCACGGAGGTTCCCGATGACAACTGCCCCCTCGCCCGCCCCGGAGCACACCGCTGACCCGAAGAACGCTGAGCCGAAGAACGCGCTCGACCGTTTCTTCGAGATCAGCAGACGCGGCTCCACCATCGGCACCGAGGTGCGCGGCGGCGTCGTGACGTTCGTCACGATGGCGTACATCGTGATCCTCAACCCGATCATCCTCTCGACCCCTGATGTCGACGGCACTGTCCTCGACGGCAGTGCGGTCGCGGCGGCCACGGCGCTGACCGCCGGTGTCATGACGCTGCTGTTCGGCATCATCACCCGGTTGCCGTTCGCCTTCGCAGCGGGACTGGGGATCAACGCGTTCCTGGCGTTCTCGGTGGTCGGATCGGTGACGTGGCCCGAGGCGATGGCACTCGTCATGATCAACGGCGCGATCATCGTGCTGCTCGCCGCCACCGGTCTTCGGAAGATGATCTTCGATGCGGTGCCCGTGCAGCTCAAGCTCGCCATCACCGTGGGCATCGGCTTGTTCATCGCCTTCATCGGCTTCGTGAACGCGGGATTCGTCACCGCGACGGGCAACGCCTCTCCCCCGGTCGATCTGGGTGTCGGAGGATCTGTCGCGAGCCTGCCGACCCTGCTGTTCGTGATCACGCTTCTCCTCGGCGGTGTGCTGATCGCCGTGCGCCTCAAGGGCGCGATCCTCATCGCTCTCGTCGGCGGCACCGTGCTCGCCGCGATCGTGAATCTGATCTGGCCGTTCGGACTCGATTTCGGCTTCGCCGGCGGCATCATGAGCCTGCCCGATCTGAGCCTGATCGGTGCCGTCGATTTCAGTTTCGACTTCACCAAGGTCAGTTTCGTCGCGCTAGTGATGTTCGTGTTCACGCTCGTGTTCTCGAACTTCTTCGACGCCATGGGCACCATGACCGGTCTCGCCAAGGAAGCCGATCTCGCGGATGCGAAGGGCGACTTCCCGCGCATCAAGTCGGCCCTGGTCGTCGAGGGCGTCGGCGCGATCGTCGGTGGCGCGACATCATCGTCGTCGGCGACGGTGTTCGTCGAGTCCGGCTCCGGGATCGGCGAGGGCGCCCGCACTGGACTTGCGACCTCCGTCACCGGCGTGCTGTTCCTGCTCGCCATGTTCTTCACCCCGCTCACCTCCCTGGTGCCAGGGGCTGTCGCTGCGGCCGCCCTGGTCCTGGTCGGCGCGATGATGCTCACGCAGATCAGGCACATCGACTTCGGCGACTTCCGCGTGCTGCTGCCGGTGTTCCTCACCGCGACCGTCATGCCCATGACGTACTCGATCGCCAACGGCATCGGCGCGGGCTTCGTCAGCTGGGTCGTCGTGAACGCGCTCTCCGGTAGGGCCAAGACGATCCACCCGCTGATGTGGATCGTCGCCGCAGGCTTCGTGCTGTTCTTCGCACGTGGACCTATCGAGGCGCTGTTCGGCGTCGGTATCTGACGCTTCCTGCGACGTACGGTCACGTTCTTCGGAGAATCGCGCTTGGCTCGGACGACTTCTGCCGAAGGCCTCCGAAGTTACTGCAATTCTCCGAAGTTAGCGCACCCGTCAGGACGGGCGGATGCCGTGGCATCCGCCCGCGCGGCAGTTACCCACAGCATTCACACACGCAAGAAGGCTCCAGGCCGAAACCCGGAGCCTTCTCGTTGCAGATCAGCTGTTACAGGCCTTCGACGATCGCACGCATCAGGTCAGCAGTCTCGGACGGCGTCTTGCCGACCTTGACTCCGGCGGCCTCGAGGGCCTCCTTCTTCGCCTGAGCCGTGCCCGCAGAGCCCGAGACGATGGCGCCGGCGTGGCCCATGGTCTTGCCCTCGGGCGCGGTGAAGCCCGCGACGTAGCCGACGACCGGCTTGGTGACGTGCGCCTTGATGTAGTCGGCCGCGCGCTCTTCGGCGTCGCCGCCGATCTCGCCGATCATGACGATGGCCTTGGTCTCGGGGTCGGCCTCGAACGCTGCGAGAGCGTCGATGTGCGTGGTACCGATGACCGGGTCGCCGCCGATGCCGATGGCCGTCGAGAAGCCGAGGTCGCGCAGCTCGAACATCATCTGGTAGGTCAGAGTGCCCGACTTGGAGACGAGGCCGATCGGGCCCTTGCCGGTGATGTTCGCCGGGGTGATGCCGACGAGCGCTTCACCGGGGGTGATGATGCCGGGGCAGTTCGGCCCGATGATGCGGGTCTTGTTGTCCTTGCTCTGCGCGTACGCCCACGCCTCGGCCGAGTCGCCGACGGGAACGCCCTCGGTGATGACGACCAGCAGCGGGATCTCGGCGTCGATGGCCTCGATCATGGCGTCCTTCGTGAAGGCACCGGGGACGAAGGCGATCGACACGTCGGCGCCGGTCTCCTTCATGGCCTCTGCGACGGATGCGAAGACGGGCAGTTCGACGGGATTGCCGTCCTTGTCGGTGTGCGAGACGGCGGTGCCGGCCTTGCGGGCGTTGACGCCGCCGACGACCTGGGTGCCGGCCTTGAGCATGAGGGCGGTGTGCTTGGTGCCTTCGCCGCCGGTGATGCCCTGGACGATGACCTTGGAATCCTTGTTCAGGAAGATCGACATTTCTCTAATCCTTTTCCTTAAATCCGGTATCTGAGCTTGTCGAAGATCAGGCGTTCGCCAGCTCGGCGGCCTTGTCGGCGCCCTCGTCCATGGTGGCGGCGAGGGTCACGAGCGGGTGGGCGTATTCGGCGAGGATCGCACGACCCTCTTCGACGCGGTTGCCGTCCAGGCGCACGACGAGCGGCTTGGATGCCGTGTCGCCGAGCGTCTCGAGTGCACCCTTGATGCCGTTGGCCACGGCGTCGCACGCGGTGATGCCGCCGAAGACGTTGACGAACACGCTCTTCACCTGCGGGTCGCCGAGGATGACGTCGAGGCCCGCTGCCATGACAGCTGCGGATGCTCCGCCGCCGATGTCGAGGAAGTTCGCGGGCTTCACGCCGTTGTGGTTCTCACCGGCGTAGGCGACGACGTCGAGCGTCGACATGACAAGGCCTGCGCCGTTGCCGATGATGCCGACCTCGCCGTCGAGCTTCACGTAGTTCAGACCCGACTCCTTGGCCTTGGCCTCTAGCGGGTCGGCGGCGTCCTTGTCCTCGAGCGCCTCGTGCTCGGGGTGGCGGATCTCGGAGGCGTTCTCGTCCAGCGTCACCTTGCCGTCGAGCGCGACGATGTCGCCGTCTTCGGTGCGGACCAGCGGGTTGACCTCGACGAGCGTCGCGTCCTCGCCCTTGTAGACCTCGTACAGCTTGACGAAGACGTCGGAGACCTTCTCGATGAGGTCTTCGGGGAAGTTCGCAGCGCGAGCGATCTCGACAGCCTTGTCCTTGTCGATGCCGGTCAGCGGGTTGACCTCGATGCGGGCGAGCGCCTCGGGCTTCTCGACAGCGAGCTGCTCGATCTCCATGCCGCCCTCGACGCTGCACAGCGAGAGGTACGAGCGGTTCGCGCGGTCGAGCAGAACCGAGAAGTAGTACTCCTCGGCGATGCGGGCGCCGGCAGCGACCATGACGCGCTTGACGATGTGCCCCTTGATGTCGAGGCCGAGGATCGCCTTCGCGGCTTCGTACGCCTCATCGGGGTTCTTGGCGACCTTCACGCCACCGGCCTTGCCGCGGCCACCGGTCTTGACCTGCGCCTTGACGACGACCACTCCACCGAGCTTCTCTGCTGCCGCTTTCACCTCCTCGGGGGTGTCCGCGACGATACCGGGGAGGACCGGCACTCCGTACTTCTCGAAAACGTCTCGTGCCTGGTACTCGTACAGATCCACTGTGCTTCCTTCACTGGGTCTCGGTCCGGAAAGTATCTCGATGTCGAGACATCGACCAGTCCTAAAGCCTACTACCTCCGTCTGAGCGCTCCGTCTCACCCGCTCGCCACTCGGATTCGTAGATATCTTCGTTTTTTCTATCCATAACCATTGTGCTAGTCGCATTTTTCAACTAGTCTGGATTCATGGAACCTTGGTTCGACGATGTGGATGACCGGCCGCGTGATGCCGCGTTCTTCGTGGAGTCTGCGCTGGATGATCTGCAGTGTGCGGATGTCGATCTGAATCGGTATGAGGCGCGGCGGTCGGCGAGGATTGCGGATGCTGTCGCTCTGGCGCGCCGCAATCCCGAGGTGTACGTGCGTGGGACGGATAAGGATGCGCTGGGCCAGGCGGAGCGTGCGGCGGTGTTCGATATCGCGTTGCGGTTGCGGTGCTCGGAGGAGTACGTGCGTGGGGTGCTTTTCACGGCAGAGCAGGCGATGGCGCATCTTCCGTTGCTGTGGCAGCAGGCCAGGGACGGGTTCGTGTCGATGTATCTCGTCGGTCGCACCGTCGGCGCTCTGGCACGGGTGCGGGCCGATTTCGGTGCATCGGAGGAAGAGCTCGATCTCGAGCGTGAGGCGATGCGGTTGATCGATCAGGCGGCGTCGGAGTGGGCGCTGTCGTGTCCGCCGGCGGCCTTCGCTCGCCGGTTGCGCACTCTGGTCGATCGGCTCGACCCGGTCGGCGCGGCCGAGCGTCACGGCCGGAAGGTGCGCGAGCGTCGTGTGGTCGTCCACGAGGATGAGGACGGCATGAGCTGGTTCATGGCGTACATCCCGACGATCGAGGCGATCGCCGCGAAACGCCGGTTGACGTCCGCGGCCAAGCATCTGCAGAAGCATCCGGACGAGTGCCGTACGCGTGATCAGATCCGCGCCGACCTGTGCTCCGAGTGGTTGCGCGGTATCGGTACCGACAAGGCAGTCAAGACGAAGATCTTCGTCACCATCCCCATCGAACGCGGGGCCTGCCGCGCCGCGGCGCGGCAGGCCGAGTTCGTCGGTCATGGCCCGATCGACCCGCTCACCGCGAAGCAACTGTTCCTCGATGCGAAGGCGTTCCGCCGGGTGATCATCGACCCCATCCGCAGCGTCGTGGTGGACATGGACCGCCGCTCCCGCCGCGCCACTCAAGCCCAGCGCGAATGGCTCATCCTGCAACACGGCACCTGCGCCAGAGACGGCTGCAACCGCCTCGCTCAAGACGCCGACATCGACCACAAGACCCCATGGGCGAGCGGCGGCAAGACCGACATCGACGAGCTCCGGCCGCTGTGTCCCCGCGACCACGTGCATCGACATCTCACGCGAGCGATCTACCGCAGTCGGCCGGACAATTCGGTTCAGGTCATCACACCGACCGGGCATGAAAGCAAGCCGACACCTCACGCCCCCACCACCGAACCACCGTTCTGAACCCCGCCCGCAAGCCCGACGTGCGCGCCAGCATTAGGCTTCTCGCTATGCATCAGTCCGCAGAGCCGCGCACCGGCGTCGTCGCCGCAGCGCTCGACCTGTTCCGCGCCCAGGGCTTCGACCAGACCTCGGTGGAGCAGATCGCGAAAGCGGCCGGCGTCTCCCGGTCCACCTTCTTCCGCCAGTTCGGCGGCAAGGAGGATGTCGTCTTCACCGACCACGAAGTGCTGCTGGAGGAGGTGCGGGCCTTCCTCGCCGAGGGGCACCGCGATCCATGGGAGGCCGTCTGCCAGGCGTCCCAGCACGTCTTCGCCCACTTCGCCCACGATCCGGAGATCGCCCGCCTGCGCTATCAGGTCGTCCGGCAGGTGCCGGCGCTGCGCGAGCGCGAGATCGTGACCGTGTTCCGCTACGAACGCCTCTTCGACGAGTATCTACGCAGTGCGCTTCCCGGCATCGACCCGCTTGATGCGGTCGGCTTCGCCGCCCTCGTCACAGCCGTGCACAACCACGTGCTGCGCCAGTTGCTGCGCGGCACGAAGCGCGTCGCCCCCGCTGTGCTGCAGTCCGCGCTCGACGATGTGCGCCGCCGCTACGGAGTTCTCCCCGATGCCGCTGACGAGACCCCGAACGACATGGTGGTCGCCGTCTTCCCTCGATCGATGCCCATCGCCGAAGTGACGCGCCGGCTGCAGTCCGACCTCAGCTGAGGCGCGCCGGCTGCAGTCCGACCTGAGCTGAGGCACGCCGGCTGCAGTCCGACCTCAGCTGAGGCGGGCCGGCCCCAGGCGCAGCGACCAGGCGGGCGCATCGCACTGCGTCGACAACCGACCCTGCGCCTACGATTCAGTCGCAGCCGCACCCGCCGGATGCATTGCGCACCATGAAGCAGACGTCGCACGTGCCGTAGTCGCGCTCGTTCGTCTTCGTGGGACGCGGCGCGCTGACGGTGGAGGCCGTCTTGCGCGGTGCACGCGCAGCCGGCGCCTTCTCCGCGATGGGTCGGAACTCGCTCGGGTGCGTGACATAGAAGTACGGTGCGCGGCCTTCGCTCGGACGCAGACGCAGCACGGTCGCGCCGACTGTGACCTGCTCGTCTTCGGCGAAGCCGTTGGTGTACGTCTTGCCGATGTGCAGCGGTGTGCCTCCGCCACTGCGGATCGCCTCGATGTAGCGGCCACGATCGATGAAGGACGAGACGCCGACGGCATCCGTGATCGCGGTGATGAACTCGTGATTCTGCGTGTCGATGCGATGCGCGCGAAGCGCCTCGGAGAGGTTGCGGTATGGACGGGACGTGCCGGCGGGGGTGGGCCCCTGTGTTTCATTCATCGTTCTCAGGATCGCACGTCTGGCTGGGAGCACCAGACCAATCTGCGATGGGCGCTCTTCCGCGGTGAGGCGCCTACCGCGAAGATGGAGGCATGCGCTACGAGATCCCTGTTCCGATGCTCGCGAAAGCCGCAGCATCCGTTCCCGACCCGGCGAAGACGAGCGGCGGGATGCTGTTCGAGCCGAAGTGGGACGGCTTCCGCGGTCTCGTCGCCTGGGACGGCGAGACGCTCGAGATCGGCTCGCGCGGCGCGAAGCCGCTCACCCGTTACTTCCCCGAGCTCGTCGAGGCTCTGCCGAAGATCCTCCCCGGACCCTGCCTGCTCGATGGCGAGATCGTCGTCGCGACCGGCGAACCGGGCGCACAGCGCCTCGATTGGGAGGCGCTCAGTCAGCGCATCCACCCCGCCGCCTCGCGCGTGGAGCGTCTCGCCGCCGAGACCCCGGCGATGTTCATCGCGTTCGACCTGCTCGCCGAAGGCGACGAGGATCTGCAGCATAGACCGTTCCGCGAACGCCGGGCACGCCTGGAATCACTGCTCGCACGTGCGCGGCATCCGCTCCAACTCACCCGCACGACCGAAGACCAGGCCATGGCCAGGCAGTGGCTCGCCGAGTTCGAGGGCGCCGGTCTCGACGGCGTCGTCGCCAAGCCCCTCGACCAGCCCTACGCGCCGGGCAAGCGCACGCTGATCAAGATCAAGCACGCCCGCACCGCCGACGTCGTGGCCCTCGGCTATCGCATCCACAAGTCCGGATCCGGCGTGGGTTCGCTGCTCGTCGGCCTGTACGACGAAGGCGGTGCTCTGCGCCAGGTCGGAGGCGTCGCCGCCTGGAGCGACAAGCGCAGACAGGAACTCGTCGACGAACTCGCGCCTCTCGTGGAGCGCGACGAGGACGGTGCTGCGGTGACGGGCGAAGGCGAACGCAGCAGGTTCAGCGGTTCGAAAGACGTGTCATTCGTGCGCCTCCGGCCGGAGCGGGTCCTCGAGGTGCGCTACGACCAGTTGGAGGGTGCCCGTTTCCGGCACACTGTGCAGTTCGAACGGTGGCGTCCTGATCGCGATGCGCGCTCGTGCACGTACGACCAGCTTGACACCGTCGCCGGCTACGACCTCGCCGACGTACTGGCGTGATCATCGAGCGGTGATCGGGAGCACGCGGGACTCACTCCTCGATGCGGTTCCCCTCGGAATCCCAGTTCTCCGCGACCATCTTGCTGGGCTGCACACGCGGGGGCTCACCGGGCATCTTCGGGAAGTCGGGCGGGAACGACAGCTCGCCGAGGCCGTTCTCGAGATCGTGCTCCCACCACTTGAGCAGCGTGTCGATCCTGCCGGGTGACTTCTGCATGTCGGCCCACGGATCGCCGACATCCGCGAGACGCGCAGGGATGCTTCGCACCGTGAAGACCGTCGGATCGAGGCCATCCAGCTCATCCCACTCCACCGGTGTCGACACGGTCGCCGCCGACAGCGCGCGTGGGCTGTAGGCGCCGGCCATCGTGCGGTCGCGATTCGCCTGGTTGAAGTCGACGAAGATGCGCTCACCGCGCTCCTCCTTCCACCAGTTCGTTGTGACCTGCTTCGGCATCCGTCGCTCCAGTTCGCGTCCGGCGGCGATCACCGCGTGGCGCACATCGAGGAACTCGTGCGCGGGCTCGATCGGGCAGAACACATGCAGTCCGCGGTTGCCGCTGGTCTTGATGAACGGCTCGAGTTCGGCCTCGCGCAGCACCTCGCGCAGACCGTGCGCGGCCACGACGGCATCCGCGAAATCCGTTCCGGGTTGCGGATCGAGGTCGATGCGCAGCTCGATCGGATTGTCGGTGTCGCTCGCGAGCGACGCCCACGGGTGGAAGACGATCGTGTTCATCTGCGCCGCCCACACGATCGCGCTCGGCCGGTTGAGCACGATCTGCGGATGCTGGCGCCCGCTGTTGTACGTCACCATCACCGAATCGACATAGTCGGGAGTGCCCTTGGGCGGATTCTTCGAGAAGAAGCTCTCCCCGCCGATGCCCGCGCGGAAGCGCTCGAGCGAGACGGGTCGGTTGCCGTTCGCGTTGAGGAACGGAACGGCGGCGACCTGGAAGTACTCGGCGAGCTCCGCCTTGGTGATGCCCCCTGAGCCTGGCGAAGGCTCAGGCCAGATCACCTTGTTCGGACTGGAGAGGTCGATCTCCCGCTCCCCCTCAGGGTCGGAGACCGTCAACGTCACGCGCTCAGAAGCCATGCTCCGACCCTAGATCGGGCGGGCACGGGCGCGATAGTGTCAGTCGCCCAGATCGACCGCGAGCACGATCACGGCAGCGAGGGCATCACGTTCGACGATGAGCGAGGGACCCGCCGAGTCGACCAGCACACCGGCGAGTGACGCGTGGCTGGTGAGAAGCTTGGCGAGCTGCTCAGGGGTGAAGGGCATGGGCTTGTCGCCGCGACCGAGCGCGACGACCTCGAGCGGGTGCGAGAACACCTGCAGGAAGCGGCGGCCGTCTGCGGTGTGCGCCTCGGCGATGCCCACCTTCGCACCTTCGGTGCCGTCGTTGACCGCGACCCAGACCTTGGTCTTCGCAAGAGCGTCGCCGACCTTCCGCGCCGTGTCCTGCTCACGTGGAGCGGCCAGGAGCGACTTGATCGTCATGCCGGGGTCGGCCTGTTCCAGGGCCTTCGTGAGGATCTCGATCGAGAACACCGCGCGGTGCGCGCCAGAGGCGTTGTCGATGATGAGTCCGCTGAAGCCGCCGGATACGACCTGCTGCAGCACGGCGGTGACCGGCTGCGCGACCGCCGATGTCGCCGTCGGATCGGTCTCACGCTGAACGGAATCGCGCACCGCGATCGCCGAGCTGAACGCGAGCATGTACGCACGTTCGCCGTCGCGGACGACCGCGACCGAGAGCGGCTTGCCCTCGCTGATCTGGGTGCGCGCGTCGCCGCTCACCCGCAGGAAGAGGTGGCCCTGCAGCATCTGGCGCAGCACGCCGATCAGCTGCTCGTTCGACGCCCCCTCCTCGATCTCGGCGAGCGCCGTGCGCAGCAGCACGTTGTCCTTCATACCCGGAACGGATTCGGTCTGCGCCGGCGGCAGCGCCGGTGCGAGGGGAAGCGTGCGCTTCTCAGGCGCGGTCGACACAGATGGAGCGGATGCCGTCGGCCGCGGAGCCGCGATCGGGCTGGGAGTCTTCGGCGCCGACTCATCCGGATCGGGAAGCGTGACCTCGGGACCTGCTGCCGCCCCGACCCCGCGGAACGCCTGCACCGAGATGCCGATCTCGGGTACCGGCTCGGCGGGCGGCTGCTCCTCTTCGGGAACCTCGTCGGGAGCTTCCGCCTCGATCGGCGTCTGCGACTCGGACGCGTCGTCGGTCTTCTTGCGGCGGGAGAACAGTGCCATATCGATCAGCCTAACCCGGCCGAGTGGGGTGTCTGAGTCCCGTGGCGTCCGTTCACCGCAGTGGCGGAAGGATTTCCCGGCTTCAGTCGCGCGTGAACCCGGGAAACCCTTCTGGCATGTGCTGAGAAGCCGGCGCCGTAGCATGGGGCCATGGCCGCCCCGGAGAAGCTCTCTGACATCGTCACGTCGTTCCTCGACATCGTGCACGACCGCCTCATCAGCGACCGGCGCGGGACGGTCGCCGACTACATCCCGCAGTTGGCCGGGGCAGATCCGGAGCAGTTCGGCATCGCCCTGTGCGGGCTGAACGGCCGCGTGTACGAGAGCGGCGACACCGGCGTGGATTTCACGATCCAGTCCGCATCGAAGCCGTTCGTGTATTCGCTCGCCCTCGACGATCAGGGTCTCGACGCCGTGCACGACCGAGTGGGTGCCGAACCCAGCGGCGAGGCCTTCAACTCCGTCAAGCTCGAAGCCGGGACCGGCCGCCCGCCGAACCCGATGGTCAACGCCGGCGCGATAGTGACGACGTCGCTCGTCACGGGGCGCTCCCCCGAGGAGCGCTTCGGGCGCATCCTCGCTCGCCTGAGCGCGTTCGCCGGTCGCGATCTGAGAGTCGACGAAGCGGTGCTGGCCTCCGAGCAGGAGTCGGGCGATCGCAATCGTGCACTCGCCTACCTCATGCGCGGCGCCGGCTCTCTCACCGCCCCGGTGGCGGAGACTCTCGACACGTACTTCCGTCAGTGCTCCGTGCTCGTCACGGCGCGCGACATCGCCGTGATGGGAGCAACCCTCGCCAACGGCGGAGTGAATCCGGTGACGGGTGAGCGCGTCACCAGCGCGGAGACGTGCCAGCACGTCATGACGATCATGGCCACCTGCGGCATGTACGACTACGCCGGTGAATGGCTGCTGCGGGCCGGGCTCCCGGCGAAGTCAGGAGTCGCCGGCGGACTCGTCGCGAGCTCGCCGGGCGAGTTCGGGCTGGGCCTGTTCAGTCCGAGGCTCGACGCGAGCGGTGCGAGCGTGCGCGGCGTCGCGGCGGCCCAGCAGCTCGCGACACGATTCGGCCTGCACGTGCTGCATCGTCCGCTCACGCTCTCGGCCGCGGAGGTCACGGCCGCGAACGACGAACTCGCAGCAGGACTCGGTGCCGAACAGGATGCTGTCGCCACCCAGATCCTGCAGGAGAACGCGGACGACCTGGCGGTGTGGCGTCTGCGCGGCTACATCGACTTCGATGGAGCCGAACGACTGCTGCTCGATCTCGACTCGTGGCTCGAGGCGCGCCCGGCCGATCGCGATTCGCCGGCCGTCATCGTTCTGGATCTCACCGAGGTGACGCAGCTGCAGTCCGTCGCGGTGTGGATGCTCGCCGCTCTCGCCACCTGGTGCCGTGCGCGCGGTATGCGGGTCATCGCGAGCGACCCGCAGGGCCGCAGCCTCGGAGTCGCGGGCCTGTCGCAGTCGGCCGGGTTCGACGACGCCGTGCGCGATGCGGCGACCATGACCGGTGCGGTGCCGAACGACTGAGCGTCTTCTACAGCTTCTCGATCGGCGCGATCTTGATGAGGAGCTTCTTCAGCCCCGCAGACTCGAATCGCACATGAGCGATGCGCTTCGCGCCTTCGCCGGTGACGGCATCCACTCGTCCCTCGCCGAAATCGGAATGACGGATGCGGTCGCCGGCGGCCAGTTCGAGGTCGCCGTTGTCGCGCACCTTGCCGGTGACCTTGTTGGGGAACTTGTCCATCGACGTCGACAGCGGCTTGAGAGTGTCTCGCGGCGCCAGCGGCTTGACGCCGAAGCGATCGCCGCCTGACCCGAAGCCACCGCTGCCTGACCCGCCGCCGCGACGCGCGTTGAGCGCACGCGACTGCATGCCGCCTCGGGAGTTCACGTCTCCCGGCGACTGACGCCAGTCGACCAGGTCGCCAGGGATCTCCTGCAGGAACCGGCTCGGCATCGCCACCGACACCTCGCCGAACTGGGCGCGGGTCATCGCGAGCGACAGATGCAGGCGCTTGCGCGCACGCGTGATGCCGACGTAGAACAGCCGACGCTCTTCCTGCGGTCCACCGGGCTCCCCCGCCGAGATGCGGTGCGGGATGAGGTCTTCTTCGACACCGGTCACGAACACGGCGTCGTACTCCAGGCCCTTGGCCGTGTGCATCGTCATCATCGACACCGAACCGGACTCGTCGTCCAGGTCGTCGGCGTCGGCGACCAGCGCCACCTCGGTGAGGAAGTCGACGATCGTGCCGTCGGGATTGTTGCGGGCGAAGTCGCGCGTGACGGCGACCAGTTCGTCGAGGTTCTCGACGCGGGCCTCATCTTGCGGGTCACGACTGGCGCGCAGTGCATCGAGGTACCCGCTCTTCGCGAGCAGCAGGCTGAGCCCGTCCGCGACCGAGGTCGAAGGCGGCACCTCGCCGGATGCGGGCAGCAGGATCTCGGTCGCCTCTTTCAACACGGCATCCAGCTGGCCGATGCCCGCCTGGATCTTCGGCCCCACCCCGAGCTGTTCTGGCACCGAGAGCGCTTCGCGGAACGAGATGCCGTGATCCTCGGCGAAGCGCGCGATCGCGGTCTCGGTGACGTCGCCGATGCCACGCCGCGGCTTGTTGAGGATGCGCCTGACCGACATCTCGTCTGCGGGGTTCGCCACCGCGATGAGATAGGCCATGGCGTCTTTGATCTCGGCGCGCTCGTAGAACTTCGTGCCGCCCATGATCTTGTACGGCACGGCCGAGCGGATGAAGATCTCCTCCAGTGCACGCGACTGAGAGTTCGTACGGTAGAACACCGCCATCTCCGAGTACGGCATGCCCGAGCGGCGGAGTGCCTCGACCTCATCCGCGACGAACTGCGCCTCATCGTGCTGCGAATAGCCGGTGAAGCCGACGATCTTGTCGCCCGCTCCCCTGTCGCTCCAGAGCTTCTTGTCCTTGCGGTCGAAGTTGTTGCCGATCACGGCGTTCGCGGCCGAGAGGATGTTCTGCGTCGATCGGTAGTTCTGCTCGAGCAGCACCACGCGAGCACCGGGGAAGTCGCGCTCGAACTCGCTGATGTTGCGGATGTCGGCCCCGCGGAAGGCGTAGATCGACTGGTCGGAGTCGCCGACCACGGTCAGCGATGCACCCTCCAGCTCTGGTGCGGACGGGTCGGATTGCGACGGCTCGAAGATCATCATGCCGTTGGAGGCATACGGATCCGGCGTGTCGCTTGAGACGGGGCGAGTGAGCTCGTGGATGAGCGAATACTGGGCGTGGTTGGTGTCCTGGTACTCGTCGACGAGGATGTGCCGGAACCGGCGACGATAGGTGTCGGCGACCTTGGGGAACGCACGGAACAGGAAGACCGTCTGGCCGATGAGGTCGTCGAAGTCGAAGGCATTGGCTCTGCGGAGCTGTCGCTGGTAGTCGGCGAAGATCTCGACGAACTTCCGCTCCGCGGGGTCGCTCATGTTCGCGTCGCGCGCATACGATTCGGCGTCGGAGAGCTCGTTCTTCAACTTCGAGATGCGCGATTGGGTGGCTGCCGGAGTGAGGCCGTAGGCGTCGGCCTCGTGCTCCTTCACCAGCCGCTTGATGAGCGCGCGCGAGTCGCCGGAGTCGTAGATGGTGAACGACTTGGTGAATCCGAACTGGTCAGCCTCGCGTCGCAGGATGCGCACGCACGCGGAGTGGAACGTCGAGATCCACATGCCGCGCGCGGCATCGCCGACGAGATCGACGACGCGCTCGCGCATCTCTCCCGCAGCCTTGTTTGTGAACGTGATCGCGAGGATCTGGCTCGGCCATGCCTCTCGGCCTCGCAGCAGCGAGGCAATGCGGCGGGTGAGCACGCTGGTCTTGCCCGAGCCTGCACCGGCGACGATCAGCAGCGCGGGGCCGCGGTAGGTGACCGCTTCGAGCTGTTGCGGGTTGAGACCTGCGAGAAGGTCGTCCTGGTCCGGCGCCCCGGGTGTGTGGGGGCCGGCGTTGGACGGGACGATGAGAGGGGCTTCGGTCATGACCTTACGAGTCTAGGCTGGGCCACAGACGCCCGGTAACGATCCGTATCGAGGAGGAAGACATGATCAGCGAACTGCAGGAGCAGCAGTGCCGAGAGCTGTTGACCACGACGACGGTGGGGAGGATCGGCTTCGTCGCAGACGAGCGCGTCCACATCTTCCCGGTCAACTACGCCGTGTCAGGCGATGACGTCCTCGTGCACACCTCTTCCGACGGCATCCTGAGACGCGTAGGCGACGCGGATTCCCCGGTCGCGTTCGAGATCGATTATCACGACGACCTCGCGGGGACAGGGTGGAGCGTGTTGATGCATGGACGGATCTCGACCGCGAGCGACGAGGACGTCCCCACGACCGCCGGGCGTGCACCATGGGCTGGCGCTGAGCGCGTGCTGCCGCTGCGGTTCCACATCGAGAGCATCTCCGGTCGGCGCGTGCGACGCGAACGACACTGAGAGACAGGAAGAACCATGCGCACGATCCTCAACGTCATCTGGCTGGTCCTGTCCGGATTCTGGCTGTTCCTGGGCTACATGCTCGCGGGCATCATCCTGTGCATCCTGATCGTCACGATCCCCTGGGGCATCGCGTCGTTCCGCATCGCCGGCTACGCGCTCTGGCCGTTCGGCCGCCAGATCATCGACAAGCCGCGGGGCGGCGTCGGCGCGTTCCTCGGCAACGTGGTGTGGGTCGTCCTCGCCGGCTGGTGGCTCGCGATCGGCCACATCGTCTCCGGCATCGCCCTCTGCGTCACGATCATCGGCATCCCGATGGGCATCGCCGATTTCAAGATGGTGCCGATCTCACTCATGCCGCTCGGCAAGGACATCGTCTCGACCCGCAGGGGCGCGTTCGACGGCTCGCGCTGACGGGTCTTCGCGAGTGGCTGCATCATGCGCTCACCGGCAGCGAGCGCTGCGAGATCGCTGCGCAGCAGTGACTCGACAGCAAAGGCGCGTGGAGCGGTCGGCTCCACGCGCCTTCAGCGCTGAACGGCTACGCCGTCTGCCGCCGGCGACGCAGGGTCACTGCGATCGCACCGGCGAACAGGAGTCCCAGTGCGAGCACGAGGGCTGCGGCCGGGAGTTCGGAGCCCGTGGTCGCGAGCCCGCCGCCGGCAGCGGTGACCTGGATGTTCACCCAGCCCAGCAGCTCGCCGTCCGCGGAGTACACCGCGAGACGATGGGCGCCGGCTGCCGCATCCTTCGGGATCGTGACCGTGATCGCACCCGCGGCGCTCAGCGTGCCGTCGGTGAGGAACGTCGGGTCGGAATACATCCAGACCTCGACGTCGGCGCCGGGGTTCTGCGCGAGCGTGATCGTCACCTTCTCGCCGGGGGCGACGGATGACTTGTCCACCGTCGCTCCGCCACGGTTGCCGTCGACGATCGCGTCGCCGGGCAGTGGCTCGATCGACGGGCCGGGCTGGCTACCGCCATCACCGGAGCCAGGGCCTTCGCCCGGCCCCTCACCGGGGCCCTCGCCGCCGCTGCCGGCCGGCAGCGTCCCCGTGCGCAGTGCCTCGGAGGCGAACCCGTCGGCGAACCACCACACCGGGCGCTGGCCGTTCGATGCGAGTGAGGCCGGCGCCGTGGCGAAGCCCTCGTTGTTGATGTCGGGCAGACCTGCCGCCCGTGCGAAGTGTGCGATGGCGGGTTGGGCCGTGCCGTTGAGCGTGATCTGCGCAGAGGCACCCTGGCATCCGTCGTCGCAGACGGCCCACACCACGCCGAGCACCGAGTCGTAGTCCAGCGCCATGACGCCCGCGAGACCAGGGTCGATCGTCGAGACGAGCTGCGCCGAGCCGTCGGCGGTCAGCGCGAACGCGTACACGCCGCCGTTGTCCTCGACTGCGACGAAGAAGAGACCGGCGTTCTTGCCTGCGTACGTCGCCGGGTCGTAGGCCGCCTGAGCCGCGTCGTCGAACAGCTTCCCGGTGAGCGCGGCATCCGGCACCCACTCGACCGCCTCGATGCCGAGGTTCGCGCCGACGGCGGGGAGCAGTGCGGTAAGGTCCCACTCGGTCAACGCGACGAGGTCGGGGCCGGCGCCGTTCGGGTCGACCTGCAGGATGTTGTTCTGGTTGACGCCCTTCGCACTGTTGTCGCGCTCGGATGCCACATAGACGAGCCCTTCGGCGTCGGCCGTGATGCCCTCGGTGTCGGGGCCGGCTGCACCGGGTGCGTCGGCATCCTTCTGGAAGCGCACGCGCTTGCCGTCCGCCCAGCCGTCGACCATCGAGACGGAGCCGTCAGCCGAGGCCTTGAGCTTCCAGATGCGGCCCTCACCGTTGTCGACCGCCCAGAGGAAGGTGCCGTCTGCCGTCTCCTGGACGTCGAGTCCGGAGCTGTCCTCGAGGAACATCGGCGCGGAGTCCAGCACTCGCACGTCGGCGGAGCCGGGCCACGTGGCGAGCTCGAGCTCGCCGCCGTCGTCACCACCGCCCTCGCAGACGTTCACCGCGCCCTTGGTGGACAGCGCGACGTCGATGAACTCGTCGCCGCAGCGCGCCCAGACGCCCTTGGCGTGATCGGCGTAGACGTGCTCGGCGACCGTCTTGCCGTTCGCGTCGCGCACCGTGACGGTGTCGCCGCCGCCGAGGCCGAACTCGAAGTTCGCGGGCTGGTCGAACACGAGGTACCCGCCCGCAGCCAGCACCGTGCCGGCCGGCAGCGGAGTCGTCTCGGCCGCGTGCCCTGCGGGGTCGCTGTCCATCAGGGTCCAGTCGGACATGTCGACGGCCGTCGCGCCGGCGTTGAAGACCTCGACCCAGTCGGTCGCGTCGCCGTTCGACTCGATCTCGTTGATCACGACGTCGGGTGCGACACAGACGTTGGATGCTCCCGGCGTCGGCGTCGCGAGGGCGAACGCCCCTTCGCCGTCGATGCAGCGTGCCAGCGTGGCGGCGGCGAAGTCGCCGTCGATCGCAGCATGGCCTTCCCAGGGGAGAGTGTCGTCGACGAGCGCACCGGAGGTGTCGAACAGACGGATGCGGTCGGTGGAGCCGATGCCGATCGGGTCGCGGAACGCCGTCTCGACGCCGCCGACGACACCGATCGTGCCCTCTTCGACGACGAGGAATCCGCCGGCATCGAGAGTCGTGCCCGGCGCGAACTGCCAGCGGTGGTCCTCGGAGTTGTCGCGGATCTCGTAGCCGGAGAGGTCGAAGGCCACGTCGCCCGGGTTGTAGAACTCCACCCAGTCGGCGGGCTGCGAGTCGACCTCGTTGATCCGGACGGATCCGGCGACCGGTGTCTCAGGCTCCCCAGGCTCCTCGGGCTCTTCCGGGATCGCCTCGAACGTGTTCTCCGCGCCCTTGGTCGATGCCGTGGTCAGGCCCCAGACCGGTTCGCCGTCCACATCCTGCGCGCCCCAGCTCGGCACGGCGTGCATGCCCTCCGGCCAGGTCGTCTGCAGCAGCGGCTCGGCGCCGTTGGCGTCGCCCGGTGCGAACACGCGCACGCTGTCGCCCTTGCCGAGGCCGAAGTCGAAGTCGCCCTCACCCGTGTCGGACAGGGTATCGAGGACGAGGTAGCCGCCCGGCGTCACGATCGTTCCTGCGGGGAACTCGTACGGATTCTTCTCGCTGTTGTCCTGGACGATGTAGCCGCTCAGATCGACGTCGGCATCGGATTCGTTGTAGAACTCGATCCAATCGTCGGGGCTGCCCCCGTTGGAGACGACCTCGTTGATCCGGACGCCGAGGGGCGCCGCGGCATCGACGGCAGTGGCGCCGAAGGCGGTGGTGGGAACGGCGAGCAGCAGGGTGGCGCTCATCGCGCACACCGCCGTCGTCGCGAACCCGCGTTGCAGGCGAGACATGTGACTCCAGGGGTCAGAAGGGGGGGAACCGGATGGATTCAGACCATCGAGTCGCGCTTAAATTCCTGAGTCGAGAACGTGTACGCGGAGTGAACGGGCCATGTCCGGCGGACGCTCGGATGCGAGCGCCCGAACACAGTCAGCGGCGGAAGAACGCGACGCCGAGATCAGGATGATCGACGAAGACACCGTCGATACCGGCATCCGCCAACACAGCCCACTCCGCTTCGTAGTCGCCGAACGCCGCCTTGCCGCCCTCGCCGCGGAACTCGGCGGCGAGGAACGAGTTCTCCGGACGCGCCGTCCAGGTGAACACCTTCAATCCCCTGGCGTGCGCATCCGCGACGATCGTGCTGCCCTTGGCCAGCAGCATCCGCTTGTTGACGCTGACGCCGTCGACCTTGCCGACCAGCGCGTCCAGCCCCTGCGGTGCGACCGTCTCCTTGTAGGTCGCGGCCGCCTTGCCCTGTGCGACGAGCTGATCGTAAGGACGACCGGATGCCTCGATCAGATAGATGTACGAGGCGGGGATGCCCATCGCCCGCAGCCGGGCGAGCACCGTCGACTCGAAAGCCTCGATGATCAGGGGAAGTTCGCCGTCGGCCCAGCCCGCCGATCGGAGGTCCCTGACGATCATGGACGCCAGATCCAGACCGATGCTCTCGAAGTAGGTGGCGTGCTTGATCTCCAGCACGACGCCGATCTCCCGGCCGTGTTCGGCAGAGCCCGCGCGCACGAGGTCGAGCAGGTCCGTCAGGCGCAGCACGCCCTGCTTTCCGTCGAACGTCGCACTGGTCGTGCGCACGGCCGGAATCCGCTCCGTCGTGCGCAGGGTCGCGATTTCGTCCCAGGTGAAGTCCTCGGTGAACCAGCCCGTCAGCGCCTGCCCGTCGACACGCTTGGTCGTCTTGCGGTCGGCGAACTCGGGGCGGTGCGCCACATCGGTGGTGCCCGATATCTCGTTCTCGTGACGGACGACCAGCACGCCGTCCTTCGTCGCGACGATGTCCGGCTCCACAGCGTCCACCCCCATCGCGAGGGCGAGTTCATACGAAGACCTGCTGTGCTCGGGGCGGTAGCCAGGGGCTCCGCGATGACCGATGACGAGTGGAGACCTCCTGGGCATGCTCACAGCGTAGAACACACCCTTACATGCCGATGCACCGGTATCGTGGAGGAAAGCGACCTTGAAACCCGTTCGGAGTGAGGCCCACCATGAGCAATTTCGCATTCAACAACCCGGCGTTCCAGAAGCAGGATCCGCGGAACGTCGCGACCTATCCCGGCGCCGCCGGCGCCCAGGGCGCGCAGACCGCATCGCTCGCGCAAGCGGGCATGGATGCTGCCGCGAACGCGCAGCTCGAAGGCATGTACGCCGCGCCGCCGGCCGGTTCCATCGAGACCGACCGCATGAGCGTCGAGGACACCGTCTGGAAGACCGCAGGCCTGTTCGCGATCCTTCTCGTCACGGCAGTCGTCGGCTGGGTGTGGACACTGGGCGGCGTCAGCGTCGACCCGACCGCTGGCGTATCGATGCTTCCGATGATCGTCGGCGCCCTCGGCGGCTTCGTGCTCGCCATGATCATCACCTTCACCTCCCGCAAGAAGGTGCGCCCGGCGCTGATCTTCGCCTACGCGGCATTCGAGGGTGTGTTCGTCGGTGGTATCTCGGCGTTCTTCGAGCTTCTCTACCCCGGCATCGTCGTACAGGCGACGCTCGCGACGGTCGCCGTCGTCGGCGTGACTCTGGCGCTCTTCGCGAGCGGCAAGATCCGCGCATCCGCGAAGATGACCAAGATCTTCATGATCGCGATGGTCGGCTACCTCGTCTTCTCGTTGCTGAACCTCGTGCTCATGTGGACCGGCATCAACGACAACGCGTTCGGACTGCGCAGCGTCGAGATCATGGGCATTCCGCTCGGCCTGATCATCGGTGTGCTGGTCGTCTTCATGGCGGCATACTCGCTGGTGCTCGACTTCGACCAGATCCAGCAGGGTGTGCGCAACGGCGCTCCCCGCAAGTACGGCTGGGTCGGCGGTTTCGGCATCATGGTCACGGTCGTCTGGCTCTACATCGAGATCCTGCGCATCATCGCGATCGCCCGCGGCAGCAACTGACCGCGAGAAGGTCCGCTGAAAGGCCCCAGCTCTTCGGAGCCGGGGCCTTTTCCCATATTCTCGACACGCGCGCAAGGGGGTGGCTTTTGTGCAAAGTGGGGAGCATAGTTGGCTCACCGCTACAGAAAGGGGATTTACATCATGGGTTTCCTCGCATTTCTTATCCTCGGATTGATCGCCGGAGCGATCGCAAAACTGATCCTGCCCGGTAAGCAGGGTGGCGGCTGGATCGTCACTCTGATTCTCGGTGTCGTCGGAGCAATCCTCGGCGGCTGGATCGGCGGAATGCTCTTCGGCGTCGGTCTCAACGAGTTCTGGAGCCTGTCCACCTGGCTTCTCGCGATCGGTGGCGCGATCATCGTGCTGCTGATCTATGGTCTGATCGTCGGCCGTGGCAGCAAGGTCCGCGACTAGATCTGACTACTCGGAGGCTTTCGCCTCCAGGAGGGCCCGTTCCCTTTCGTTCCCCGCGAGTCGCGCGGGCGTGGCGAATTCGGAACGGGCCCTCTCGCGGGAGTACGGGGTGGCACGAGGCGAACACCCCTCGCACCTTTCCCCGGCTCGCGGGGCCGCGCGAATCCCTCGCGAAGACGTCGAACGGGGAAGACCCGGGTCGGCACCTCGGGAGAAGACTTCTGGAATCAGCCTTCTGGAATCAGCGGCGGGGTGGTGCGGCGAGGACCTCGCGCACAGTGGCGGCGAACGCCTCGATCGCGCGTTCGGCGCTCCACGCGGATGCCGCGACCGGCGCCTCCGCAACCAGGCGGGCGTACAGCTCATGGTCGGTGAGAACACTGCGCAGTGCGTCGGCGAGCGCGGCCTCGTCGCCGTCAGGCACGAGGATCCCCCCGCCGCCCGCCAGCAGGTCGCCTGGCCCGTAGCGCACGTCGTACGAGACCACCGGCACACCGTGCAGCAGAGCCTCGAGGATCGACAGACCCTGGCCCTCGAACGCCGTGGACGTGACCACGACAGATGCACGATCGAGCACTCGGCCCGGGGCATCGGTGTGACCGGCGAGCATGACCCGCGAGCGTGCACCGCGCTCGTCGATCATCGCCTGAAGTGCGTCGTGCTCCGCTCCCCCGCCCCAGATCTCCATGCGGGATCCCGTGACGTCCGCGGCGAGGAACGCACGGATGGAATGGTCGATGCGTTTGCCAGGAGCGAGACGTCCGAGCACGACGACGAGGCCGGGTTCGCGCTCGAGCGTGGTCGCGGCGCGCGTCTCGGAATCGGGGGCCGCGTTCGGGATCACGACGTGGCGAGCGGCGTCGCCGAACCGGGCGACGACGTCATCACGCTGCGTCCTGGTCGGCCATGCCACGGCGTCGAAGCGGTCGGCGAGCGCGAACCAGCGCGTCCACAGGGCGTTCATCGCGGCATCCGGCGTGTAGGGCGCCTCGAGGTGCATCGTGTGGATCGTGTGGATGACGCGCACGCGCGGGTCGTCCCAGTCGGCGATCAGCTCGCCGAGCTGTCGCGACTCGCAGACGACCACGAGCGGCCGCCCGTCGAACGCCGCAGCGACATGCCGAAGCCACGCGTTGTACAGGCCCCGGAAGCCGGCGACCCCGCCGATCACCTGCGCCGTCTCGTCGTAGACGAGCACCGGCTCCTCCGTGAGGTGCCAGTCCGGGTTGCCAGGGATCACCGGGAGAGCTGCGAACGGCCGATTCTCCGCATCGCGCAGCACGCGATACTCGCGCTCAGCGAGGCGCGTCGACAGGTCTGCGGATGCCGCTTCGCGCAGCCACACGGCCGCGCCGCCGTCAGGGGACGCCGCCTCGTCGAACAGGTTGCGCATGCGCGCAGGGTCTGCGACTGCCCCGCGCCGCGCGAACGTCGCCCGATGCGTGGCGTGAGTCGCAGCATCCGCTGGATCGAAGGTGAGCAGCAGCGGCCCCGCACCCTCGGCGGCGCCTGCAGCCGCGAGCTGCATCGCACGCGACAGCGTCGCGATCGTGTAGCCCCCGTCGAGGTCGGGGACCAGCCGACTGGAGAGCACGATGTACTCCGCATCCGGCAGTGCGGAATCTAGCGCGATTCCGCCCACGTCACTCCCACTCGATGGTTCCCGGGGGCTTGGACGTGACATCCAGCACCACGCGGTTCACGTCGCGGACGCTGTTGGTGATCCGGTTGGAGATCTTCGACAGCACGTCGTAGGGCAGGCGGGTCCAGTCGGCTGTCATGGCGTCTTCGCTGGAGACCGGGCGCAGCACGATCGGGTGACCGTAGGTGCGGCCGTCGCCCTGCACGCCCACCGAGCGCACGTCGGCCAGCAGCACGACCGGGCACTGCCAGATCTCGCTGTCGAGGCCGGCCCTGGTCAGCTCCTCACGGGCGATGGCGTCGGCCTCGCGCAGAATCTCGAGACGGTCAGCGGTGACCTCACCCACGATGCGGATGCCGAGGCCTGGCCCCGGAAACGGCTGACGTCCGACGATCGCCTCGGGAAGCCCGAGGTCGCGACCGATCTGACGCACCTCATCCTTGAACAGAGTGCGCAGCGGTTCGATGAGCTCGAAGTCAAGGTCTTCCGGCAGGCCGCCGACGTTGTGGTGCGACTTGATGTTCGCGGTGCCGGTGCCACCGCCCGATTCGACGACGTCGGGGTAGAGCGTGCCCTGCACGAGGAACTTGATCGGCTCGCCCTCGGCCTTGGCCTCGGCGACCAGGTCGAGCTGCACCTTCTCGAACGCGCGGATGAACTCGCGGCCGATGATCTTGCGCTTCTGCTCGGGGTCGCTGACGCCCTTCAGATGCCCGAGGAACGTGTCGGCGGCATCCACCGTGATCAGGCGCACGCCGGTGGATGCGACGTAATCCTGCTCGACCTGCTCGCGCTCGCCCTTGCGGAGAAGTCCGTGATCCACGAACACCGCGGTGAGCTGGTCTCCGATCGCCTTGTGCACGAGGGCGGTCGAGACGGCGGAGTCGACGCCGCCGGAGAGTGCGGAGATGACGCGGGCGGAGCCGACCTGCTCGCGGATGCGGGCGACCTGCTCATCGATCACGTTGCCGCTGTTCCAGTCGGCTGCGAGACCTGCGGCCTTGTGCAGGAAGTTCTCGATGACCTCCTGGCCGCGATCGGTGTGCTTGACCTCAGGGTGCCACTGCACGCCGTAGAAGCCCTTCTCGGCGCTGCCGAAGGCTGCGACAGGCGTGTCTGCGGTGGATGCGAGGACCTCGAAGCCCTCTGGTGCGCGGGCGACCTGGTCGCCGTGGCTCATCCACACGTTCTGGGTGTCCGGCTGGCCGCCGAGCAGCACGCCGCCATCACCCGTGAGCGAAGCATCCGTCGCGCCGTATTCGCGGAGGCCGGTGTTCGCGACCTCGCCGCCGAGGGCTCGGGCCATGACCTGGAAGCCGTAGCAGATGCCGAGCGTGGGGACGCCGAGGTCGAAGATGTCGCTGTCGAGCGCAGGTGCGCCCTCTTCGTAGACGGATGAAGGGCCGCCGGAGAGGATGAGCGCGACCGGGTTCTTCGCGGCGATGTCTGCGGCGGTCACCGTGTGCGGCACGATCTCGCTGTAGACGCCGGCTTCGCGTACGCGGCGGGCGATGAGCTGTGCGTACTGTGCGCCGAAGTCGACGACGAGGACGGGACGCTGTGCGGTGTCGGCGCTCATCGCGCTGCCTCCTGGCTTTCTGATGCCTCGGCGGCGACTGCCGCCTCACGCGATGCGAGATACGCCTTGACCTCGCGAGAGACCTTGGCCTCCATGATGAAGGAGAGCGCGGGGATGACGCCGCCGAGAGCGAGCATGACGAAGCGGCTGAACGGCCACCGCATCAGGCTCCACAGGCGGAACGCGGAGAAGAGGTAAACGACGTAGAACCAGCCGTGCGTGACGAGGATGAGCAGAGACAGGTTCGCTCCGTCCCCCACTGAGATGAGCTCGCAGCCCATGCCGCCGGGCACGAACAGCGAGAACCACTGGCATCCGTCGCCGACGATGACCGGAGCGAACCAGAGGAAGCCGCCAGAGCCGCCGGCGATCAGCTCCACGTGGATCGGGCTGTACTTCAGGATCATCTCGGCCAGCAGCAGAAGCAGCATGACACCGGTGATGATCGACGCGATCTGATAGAACTTCAGCGCCCCACGGATCTTCGGAAAGGAGGCAGCTTTCGGTTCTGGCATGCAGTCAAGTCTACCCGGGGTCGCGCAGGGGTTCCGGCGCCCCCGATCGAGCCGGCGGGCAAGGCGCTCGACGAGGCGGGCAAGGCGCTGCACACGGCGGAGGCCGCCGGGATCACTCCCGGCGGCCTCCTTGTATCAGCGGTTCAGCGGTCAGAACCAGCCGGTGATGAGGCCCCACAGCCAGTCGAGGACGTCTCGTACGACACCCCCGCCGTTGCCGTTGCCGTTGCCGCGGTTGACGGTGACCGTGCCGGTGGCCTGGTCGCCGTCCTCCTGAGCGACGATGACCGTGTACTTACCGGCATCCGTCTTCTTGGGGACTGTGACCGAGCTGGTGAAGGTGCCGTCCTCGTTCACGACCGCGGTGCCGAGGTCGATGACCTTGCCCTTCTTCGACTCGAGCGAGATCGCGACCGTCTCGCCGGGCTCGAAGTCCGCACCGGTCACGGTGAGGTTCTTGCCTGCGCTGACCGTCTTCGCCCCGACCTCGACGGTGCCGACGAATTCGCCGCCGCCGTCCTCGCCGGTGATCGTGAACGGCACCTGCACGCTCGTACCGTCCGCGGTGGCGACGGTGAGCTGCTGCTCTCCGGTCACGCCCTCCGGAACAGTGAACGTCAGGCTCGCACGCCCCGCCTCGTCCGTGGTGTTGATGATCGTCGGGTCGACGGCGCCCGTGGCGAGAACCGTGTCTCCGAGCGAGACGCTGACCTCGGCCGGTGCGGGGTCTCCCCCGCTGAACGCGAGCGACGACAGGTCGATCGTGACCTGATCGCCGGCGCTGTAGCCATCGGCATCCGCAGCACTGAGCGTCGCACCGACCGCGCGCTGGGCGAGGTCGGGCGAAGCCGTGCCGTTGGCGTCGAACCAGTCGACCATCGACTGCAGGTCGATCTTGCCGGTGTCGGCCTTGCCAGTGCCCTCAGCGAAGGTGAAGAAGTTGTCTCCACCGGCCGCGAGGAACGAGTTCGCCGCGACGACGTATGACGCCGCAGGATCGATCGGCTCGCCGTTCAGGGTGATCGAGGTGATCCTCTCCCCTGCCGCGGCCGTCGGGTCGTACGTGTACTGCAGACCCTCCGAGAGACCGAGCTTCAGGAACGGACGGCTCGCACCCGCCGGCTGCCACTGCTCCTCCAGCACGCCCTTGAGCTGCGCACCGGTGAGGTTCAGCGTGACCAGCGTGTTGGCGAACGGCTGCACCGTCGCCGCCTCGCGGAACGTGACGTTGCCGTCGGCATCCTGTCCGCCGGTGCCCGCGTACGTCAGGTTCGCCCTGATGCCGCCCGGGTTCATGATCGCGATGTCCGCGCCGGTCGCCCACTTGTGCACGTCAGCGACGAAGTTGCCGATGGTCGACTCGCCACCGCGGTTCTCCGCACCGTCGCTCTGAAGCGCACGGTTGAAGTCGCCGGTGATCGCACCGACCGACTCCGCACCGAGGATGTCGGCCTCGGCCTTGGCCGCATCGACGATCGCCTGCACATCGCCGTCGGCGTCGTACAGCGGTGTGATGACGTCCTTGCCGGTGACCGGGTCCTTCTCGGTCTTCGTCAGCGGCTTGATCTCGTTCGAGATCGAGAGCAGCTCCTTCGTCTCCGGGTCGACCTGCAGGTTCATCAGACCGAAGTTCTCGCCGTACTTCCCCGCCGAGATGACCGGACGGCCGTCGATGACCTGGTTGTACGCGAGGTGGGTGTGCGCCGAGACGATCGCGCTGACGCTGTCATCGACACCGGCGACGATCTCGCCCAGTGCTGATTCCGGCGTGATGCTCGAGGCGTCCGTGGACGTGGCGCCCTCGTGCACGAGGAGGACCAGCACATCGGCCTCGCCGTTGGCGCTGTCGCCGTCGGTGAGGTCGTCGGCGACGGCGTTGACCGAGTCGACGATGCCGCGCACCTCGAGATCGGAGATGCCCTCGGGCGAGACGAGCGAGTCGAGTTCTTCGGTCACTGCACCGATGAAGCCGACCCGCACACCGTCGAGCTCCTTGACCCATGCCGGTGCGAGTGCTGTCTCACCTGTCTCGGTGAGGAACACGTTCGAGGAGGTGTACTCCCAGTCCGCACGATCCTGCACGCGATCGCGCAGGTCTTCCCAACCCTGGTCGAACTCGTGGTTGCCGGCCGCGCTCACATCGAGACCGGCGGCGTTGAGCGCATCGATCGTCGGGTTGTCGTCGTTGATGAACGACGTGAACGTGGACGCTCCGATGAGGTCACCGGCGGCGGCGAACACCGTGTTCGGGTTCGCATCGCGCACCGACTTCACCGCGCCTGCGAGCACCGCGGCACCTGCCGCGACGCCATCGGCCTCGATACGGCCGTGGAAGTCGTTGATCGTGGCGATGTCGATGCTCACCGGCGGGATCTCGCTGGAGACGCCGACGATCACCGGGTCGTGATCGCTGGCGCGGAACGGCGTGCCCGACTCGGCTGCGCCGAACGAGTAGCCGCGGTCGCTCCACTCCGCCGCGTTGATCCCCCACACTTCCGCGCCGGTGACCGACTCGGTGAGTGAAGGCGATGCGATCGCGTGGTCGAGCGAGCCGAGCTCGCCGTCGAACGTGTAGGTGTACTGGCCTGCGGCCTTCGCCGGCACGAGGTCGGTCCAGCCGGCCTGTGCGAATACGTCGATCGGGTCTTCCTGACCGTAGGCGTTGAAGTCGCCGAGCAGCAGGATGTCTTCGCTACCGCTGGTCTCTGCCAGCGTCTCGGTGAACCCGAGCAGCGACTGCGCCTGGGCGGTGCGGTCGGCGTTGAACCGGCCCTGACCATCGGCCGGCTCATCGCCGTCGCCTGACTTCGACTTGAAGTGGTTGGCCACGACCGAGACGATCTTGCCGTCGAGGTCGAAGGTCTGCGCGATCGGCTCGCGGGCGTTGCCCCACACGGTCTCGTCGACCACTGTGGCGCTGTCGCCGACGGGAGTGACGGCATCCGTCTTGTAGATGATCGCGTTCGTGATCACATCGGTGTCGGTGCTCAGCAGCGCCTCGGGTGTCGGGACGAAGTCCCACACATCCGAGCCGGCATCCGCGTTGAGACCGTCGACCAGGTCGGCGAGCGCCGTGTCGACCGGCTTGCCGAAGCGGACCGAGTTCTCCATCTCCATGAGCGCGACGACATCCGCATCCAGGTCGTTGATCGCCGTGACGATCTTCGACTTCTGAGTGGCGAACAGCTCTGCCGTCTTCGCGCCGCGCGCTTCGGAGTTCTCACTCTGCAGCGTAGTGAAGTAGTTGAAGACGTTGAACGCGCCGAACTGCACATCGCCGCCGACCTCGGGGGGTGTGTCGCTGCGCGGGTTCTCGGTCGTGAACGTCGCCTTGTAGGCCGCGTCGCTCGCGTCATCGATCGCGATGACCGGCTGCAGGCGCCAGTCGTCGAAGCCGTACTGCAGCACGTAGCCGGTGTCGGCGAAGTCGACGACGTCGCCGTTTCGCACAGGATTGTCGGCCGTGAAGTACGGCTGCTCGCCCGTGTGAGCACCGCTGGTGACCTGCGAGTTCCAGCCGTCGTCGAGCAGGATGCGCTCGGCGCGGTTCGCGGCCGCGATGGCATCGGCGTCTGGACCGGGGCGCGTCGTCTCCGTGCTCTTGACGTTGAGCTCGCCGGGGTTCAGCCACAGCGTTCCGAAGTTGTACAGCTGGTGACTGGATGCCAGGCGATAGGTGCCGGCGGGTGCCACGAGCATGTTCTCGTATGCCTCGCGGTCGGTGCCGGTCACCGTCTCCGGAAGCGGAGTCGCTGCGGGAACGCCCACGCCTGCCGTGACGACGGAGACGTCCTGGACGGCTGCGGGCGAGATCTGGGTCTGACCGAAGTACTCCGAGACCGTGCCGGTGACCGAGACGAGGTCGCCGATCGCCAGAGTCGGGGCGAGCGCGTTCAGGAAGACGAAGACGCCGTCTGATGCGCCGGGAGTGGCGTCGGTGTCTCCGCCGCTGCCGGCGGTCTGGATAGAGATGCCCTTGTAGCCGCCCACGCGGTAGTCGCCGGTGACGATGCCCTCGACGGTGACGGCCTGGCCGTTGAGCGGAGACACATCGGTCGTGCCCTGCACATCGGCGATCGACGCCGTGGTGGGGTCGACCGGGTCCGTGGGATCGGTGGGATCGGTCGGGTCGGTCGGATCCGTGACGCCGGAGCTCTGCGGCGTGATCGTCGCCGAGAGCGTGAAGTCGGCGCTGTTGTCGTCGGTGTCGGCGCCATCCGTGCGGTTCAGCGACTTGACGTCGGTGTTGCCCGCCGGCGGGGTCGCCGCGGCGGTCTCGAACGTGTTCGACGTGCCGTAGCCGAGAAGATCGACGACGCCGTCGGCGCCCGTGACCGATCCGGGGGTGAGTGTCACCGCAGCCGTGCCCTCGACAAGCGCCAGCGTGCCGTTGGTGCCGCTCGGAGTCAGCGTGGTGACGGCATCCGGGGTGGGCAGAGCGGCGCCGTTGGTGCCGTTGCTGTTGCCCTGGACGAGGAAGTACCCGCCGGCCGGGATCACACCGGTCAGCGGCGCGACGCCGTTGAAGTTCGCGGTGCCTGTCGCCGAGCGGTACTGCAGCGACATGCCGTCGAGGGTGACGTCGGCGGCGGTCGGGTTGTACAGCTCGACGAACTTGTTCGTGAACGCCGCTCCCGCGCTTCCGCCGGACAGGTACGCCTCGTTGATGACGACGCCCGTTCCTGCGGTGTCGGCGAAGGCGGGCGTGGCGACCAGTGCGCCTGCGCCGAGGGCGAAGACACAGGTCGCGGCAAGGGTGCCGATGCGGCCCCTGCCTGTGCGATGCGACACGGGAACCTTGAGGTTCCGGTCGTCAGGGGCTGACATCATCGGTGCTGACTCCTCGGTCTGATCGAACGGCAGCTCGGGAAGGACTGCCGCGGTATGCGCTCACAGCGCGCACACATGTTGAGGAGCCTACGGAGCGGCGCCGACATCCTCAATGGTGTTCACCCATTGCTAACCAGAGCGCCATGTAGCCCAGGACGATGGTCAAGCCGGAGCAGAGTCCTCGAATGCCTCGACCTCGAGTTCCCAGCGGTCCTTCGCCAGGCGATACCAGATGTAGAACGCGAAGCCGGAGAACACAGCCCACTCGATCGCGTAGAAGATGTTCAGCCAGTTGACGGTGCTGAGTTCATCCGGCGCGGGCGATGCGATGTCGATGAGCCCCTCCGGCGCATCGACGGACGCGAGGTACGGGCGATAGACCGACAGCTCTTCGACATCGTGCCACTGACCGAGCAGCATGGCGGGTGACATCTTGTTCATCGCCAACGGGTCGTCGGCGGGTGGAAGGCCCGGTCCCTCATCCGAGATCACGCGACCGGTGATCGTCGCCTCGGCGCCTGCGGCGTTCTTCTCCAGAGCGGATGCCGCGGCATCCGCCGTCTCGCGATCCGCAGCCCATCCGACCGCGACCGCGATCGAGGTGGCATCGTCGACGCGGAGCTGCCCTGTCACCCAGTAGCCCTCGGCGCCGTCGTTGAAGCGCGAGGACACGACCAGGAAGTCACCTGCGACCCACGTGCCCTCGGTCTCGACGCGCTGCCCGACGTAGGGCTCCGGCAGATACTCGCCGGGTTCGACGACATCGGTGAGCGGTCGCACATCTTCCGTGATCCCGGCGGGCGGTGGCTCGGTGTCGATTGCGCGCTCGAACTGCCACTGTCCGAGGAAGGCGAACACACCGGCGACGACGAGCGCCAGCACGAGCACGCCGATCCAGCGCGGGCGCAGCATGACCTCGCGCAGCGTCGGCGGAAACTCCCGCGAAGTCGTCACGATCTGCGTGCCGTTCAAGAGTGGTAGGGCGCGAGCACGACCTCGACGCGTTGGAACTCCTTGAGGTCGGAGTACCCGGTGGTCGCCATCGATTTGCGGAGAGCTCCGATGAGGTTGGCCGTTCCGTCTGCGACCGGGGCCGGCCCGTAGAGGATCTCCTCCAGCGTGGCGATGCCGTCGACCGCGACACGCCGGCCGCGGGGAAGCTGCGGGTGGTGCGCCTCAGGACCCCAGTGGAACCCGTGACCCGGAGCATCCGTCGCCCGTGCCAGAGCGACGCCGAGCATGACAGCATCCGCACCCATGGCGAGCGCCTTGACGATGTCTCCCGACGTGCCGACGCCGCCGTCGGCGATCACGTGCACGTAGCGTCCGCCAGACTCGTCGAGGTAGTCGCGACGCGCTGCGGCGACGTCCGAGACGGCGGTCGCCATCGGGGCGTGGATGCCGAGAACCGCCCGCGTCGTGGACGCCGCTCCCCCACCGAATCCGACGAGCACGCCGGCCGCGCCAGTGCGCATCAGGTGCAGGGACGCGGTGTAGGTGGCGGCGCCGCCGACGATCACGGGGACGTCGAGGTCGTAGATGAACTTCTTCAGGTTCAGCGGCTCGGCGACGCTGGAGACGTGCTCGGCCGACACCGTCGTGCCGCGGATGACGAACAGGTCGACGCCGGCTGCGACCACGGTCTCGTAGAGCTCCTGCGTGCGCTGCGGCGTGAGCGAGCCCGCGACCGTGACGCCCGCTTCGCGGATCTCGGCGAGGCGGGCCTTGATGAGTTCGGGCTTGATCGGCTCGGAGTAGAGCTGCTGCATGCGCACGGTGGCCTTGTCGGCCGGGAGACCGGCGATCTCGGCGAGCAGCGGCTCCGGATCTTCGTAGCGCGTCCAGACACCCTCGAGGTCGAGCACGCCGAGGCCGCCGAGCTGGCCCAGCATGATCGCGGTCTTGGGGCTGACGACCGAGTCCATCGGCGCACCGATGATCGGAGTGTCGAACTGGTAGGCGTCGATCGACCACCCGGTCGAGACGTCCTCCGGGTTGCGGGTTCGCCGTGACGGCACCACGGCGATGTCGTCGAACGTGTACGCGCGACGTGCGCGCTTGCCTCGACCGAGTTCGATGTCCATGCTCACCCGTCCAGCCTACCCGGCCCGCAGGCCCGTGCCGGAGTCTGCTGCTGCAGTGCGCCCAGCATCCGCCCGCGAGGTGTCGCTTGGTGTCGCGTCACGCGCCGCCATGCGGCATCAAGAACCACCTCCCGGAATGTGCCAGGCCATCCGTCCGACGGAGGTGGCGCAATGGGCCGCTTCGCGCGCGCCGACGCGGCAGAAAGAGACACCTCCCGCGCTGGCGGGTGGCGGGTGGCGGGTGGCGGGTGGCGGGTGGCGGCCGGCGGGTGGCGGGTGGCAGGTGGCGCAGCCGATCGGGCTATCAGTTCCGTGGGGCGGATGCTCAGACCAGAGTGCTGGAGGTCGACACCGGGTTCGAGAAGAGGTCGAGAACCGGGCAGTGCTCGTCGACGACCTTGCGGAGATTCGCGTACTCGTCTGCACTGTTCGGGCCCGAGATGTCGATCTTCAGGCGCACGTCGTGGAATCCGGCACGGCCTGACTCGTCGATCCCGAAGAGCTTCTGGACGTTGAGGTCGCCCTCCGCCGTGATCTCGATCTCGTCGATCGTCAGGCCCAGCGCCTGCGCGTACAGGCGGAACACGACGACCTGGCATGAGACCAGCGCGCCGAGCGCGTACTCGACCGGGCTCGCTGCCGCATCGTCACCGGCGAGCGCGCCTGGCTCGTCGACGAGGAAGCGGTGCTTGCCTGCACGCACCTCGGTGCCCACCGATCCGACGCCGCGGCCGACGACCTTGTAGGTGATCTCGGCGTTCGCCGGGTCGGCGGCGATGCGCTCGTTCCACGCCGTACCCGCATCGGTGAGGCGCTGTGCGCGCTCATCGGGGGTGACATCGGCGATGGGTGCGGTCTGGTCCTGGAGAAGAGTCATGACGCGACGATAACGGCGACTCTCGTGCGGGGCGACGGATGCCGTCATCCGGCGTCACATCACGTCACGCGGCGTTTTCTTGACCGCCGCGCATCGCGGCATCCGTTCGGGAGCAGCATGCGCCTATGTCGTGGCGCGTGCGGCGCGCTTCTCCTGCTGGTAGACGCGGATCGCCTCGTAGCGCTCGGCGGAGCGTGCCTTGCGCTTGGTGGCCTCCTGCTCGCGGTTCTTCGGCGGCGCGGAAGTCACGAGGGCGTCGAGAAGCGCACGGGTCGCCAGTTCGATCTCTGCGACGGCGTGGTCGAAGACCTCCTGATTCGCCCTGGAGGGCGCGTTCGTGCCGGAGATCTTGCGCACGAACTGCACGGCGGCGTCGTGGCACTCCTCGTCGGTCGCGGCAGGTTCCAGGTTGTTCAACGGGACGATGTTGCGGCACATGCCAGCACGCTACGCCGGTTCACGAGGTGGCGCGAGTGGCCGCGTCCTGGCGGCGCAAGCGGCACGAAGCGACACCTCCCGCAGCAGGTCGCGCGCCCTCGCCGCAGGAGGTGGTCGAAGAGGCCGCATCACGGCGGCGCACGCGGCACAAAGCGACACCTCCCGCAGCGGCACCTCCCGCAGCAGGTGGCGCCGGCGAAGGCCTACTTCTTGTAGTTGGGCGCCTCGACCACGATCTGCACGTCGTGGGGGTGCGACTCCTTGAGTCCTGCGGAAGTGATGCGCACGAACTTGCCGCGGGTCTTGAGCTCTTCGATCGTGCGGGCACCGACGTAGAACATCGACTGCCGCAGCCCTCCGACGAGCTGGTACGCCACCGCGGCGACCGGTCCGCGATACGGCACTTGGCCCTCGATGCCCTCGGGGATGAGCTTGTCATCGCTTGGCACGTCGGCCTGGAAGTAACGGTCCTTCGAGTAGGAGGTCTGCTTGCCGCGGGTCTGCATCGCACCGAGCGAACCCATGCCGCGGTACTGCTTGAACTGCTTGCCGGACTGGAAGACGATCTCGCCCGGGGACTCGTCGGTTCCGGCGAGCAGGGAGCCGAGCATGACGGCATCCGCACCGGCGACGAGCGCCTTCGCGATGTCACCCGAGTACTGCAGTCCGCCGTCGGCGATCACCGGCACGCCTGCGGGGCGGGCTGCGAGAGAGGCCTCGTACACGGCCGTGACCTGCGGCACGCCGACGCCGGCGACGACGCGGGTGGTGCAGATCGATCCGGGTCCGACACCGACCTTGACGGCGTCCACGCCGGCATCGATGAGCGCCTGCGCGCCCTCCCGGGTGGCGACGTTGCCGCCGATGATGTCGATGTGCGCGAACGACTCGTCGGCCTTGAGCCGCTGCACGAGATCGATGACGCCCTGCGACTGCCCGTTGGCCGTGTCGACGACGAGCACGTCGACGCCGGCGTCGCGCAGCGCCTCTGCGCGCTCCCACGCGTCGCCGAAGAAGCCGATCGCGGCGCCAACGCGCAGCCGGCCCTGGTCGTCCTTCGTGGCCAGGGGGTACTTCTCGCTCTTGTCGAAGTCCTTGATCGTGATGAGACCGGCGAGCTTGCCGTCCTCATCCAGCAGCGGCAGCTTCTCGACGCGGTGCTTGGCGAACAGCGCGATGACCTCACCGGCCGGCACGCCCACCTTCGCCGTGACCAGGTTCTCGGAGGTCATGACGTCCTTGACGAACGTGGTCTGGCGCTCGAAGCCCGACACGAAGCGCATGTCGCGGTTCGTGATGATGCCGACGAGGTGCCCGTCGGGGTCGACGACCGGCAGCCCGGAGATGCGGTACTTCGCGCAGAGGTTGTCGACCTCGTCGACGGTGGCATCAGGGGTGGTCGTGATCGGATCCGTGATCATGCCCGACTCGCTGCGCTTGACGCGGTCGACGTGGGCGGCCTGATCGGCGATCGAGAGATTGCGGTGCAGGATGCCGATACCTCCCTCGCGGGCCATCGCGATGGCCATGCGGGACTCGGTGACGGTATCCATCGCGCTGGAGAGCAGCGGCGTGGCGACCGAGATACGACGGGTGATGCGCGAGGACGTGTCGGCCTCGCTGGGGATCACGTCGGTATGACCGGGAAGGAGCAGCACGTCGTCGTAGGTGAGTCCGACGAAGCCGAAGGGATCGTGCTGTTCCATGGATGAGCCTCCTGCGCGCGCGTATGACCTGTTGTGCCGTCTGTACAGATTCTAAACGCCACAGGCGGGGGAACATTCCCGAATCCATGTGGCGAGGATCCAGTCAGGCGAGTCGATCAAGTTACACCTGTGTCACCAATCCACGGCGTTGCTAGTGAATCGCCGTTTCCCGCACTACGCTCAAACCCAGCCCGCAGTCGACCCGAACCCGCGGCGAGCACTCACAGTGGAGGTTGCGTGGGACCCACGTCTACAGCCGTCCGACGCGTCCGGCCATGGTTGGTCGCGCTCCTCGGCGTGCTGATCGCTCTATCAGCTCTGGTGCTCCAGCCACCGGCATCCGCCCTCGCAGACGAGACGGATGACGGCCAGGAGATCACCGATTTCTACTTCGCCGGGGTGATCACGTTCGATGACGAACCGATCCCCGACGTCACCGTCAAGATCGAGGGGAACGGCTTCGATGCCGAGACCGAGACGGATGCCGAGGGCAAGTGGCGACTCTATGTTCCGGAGAAGGATGCCTACACGCTCACCGTCGATGAGGACACGCTCCCCGAGGGCGTGATCGTCGAGGGCGACTCCGCGTCGCAGGAGGTGGAGTTCGCGCTCACGAACACGAAGATCGTGAACCTGTTCCTCGGTGAGGGAGTGCGAGAGACGACGTCGTTCATCGATCAGCTGCTCTCCCGCATCGTGGGCGGACTGAACTTCGGTCTGCTGCTGGGTCTGGCATCCATGGGCGCCGCCCTCATCTACGGCACGACGCGCCTGTCGAACTTCGCCCATGGCGAGATGGTCACCTGGGGCGCTGTGGTCGCGCTGCTCTTCACGACCTTCTGGAATCTGCCCCTCTGGCTCGGCATCATCGCCGCAGTCATCGGCGGCGGACTGCTGGGGCTCGCGCTGGATGCCGGTCTCTGGCGTCCGCTCCGGCGAAGAGGCCTCGGCATCGTGCAGCTGATGATCGTCAGCATCGGGCTCTCGCTGGCGCTGCGCTACGTCCTTCAGTACATGATCGGCGGCAGCACGTTCCAGTTGCAGGGTGCGAGCCCGACGCCGATCAAGTTCGGTCCGATCTCGCTGTCGTACATCGACATGATCGGCATGGGCACGAGCATTGTCGTCATCCTCGGCGTGGCCTTCTTCCTCACCCGCACCAGGGTCGGCAAGGCCACCAGGGCCATCTCCGACAATCCGCAGCTGGCCGCGGCATCCGGAATCGACGTCGACAAGGTCGTGCGGATCGTATGGGTGCTCGCAGGAGTCCTCGCGGCGATCTCCGGCGTGCTGTGGGCGTATTTCCGCCCAGGGGTGAAGTGGGACATGGGCATGCAGATGCTGCTGCTCATCTTCTGCGCCATCACACTCGGCGGCCTCGGCTCCGCGATCGGCGCGCTCATCGGCTCGATCATCGTCGGCCTGGCCGTCGAGGTCTCGACGCTGCTGGGCGTGCCGTCCGATCTCAAGTACGCCACCGCGCTGGTCGCGCTGATCGTGATCCTTCTCGTCAGGCCGCAGGGCCTGCTCGGGCGCAGGGAAAGGCTGGGCTGACGCATGGACTTCGGAAACATCTTCGGCAACACCGCCTCTTATCTCTTCAGCCCCACGACGATCGCGTACGCGCTCGCCGCCACCGGACTCGCCGTGCACTTCGGCTACGGCGGACTGCTCAACTTCGGCATGGCCGCGTTCATGGCGGTCGGCGGCTACGGGTATGCGATCTCGATCCTCAGCTTCGGATTCCCCTGGTGGGCCGGCGTGCTCGCGGGCGTGCTCGCCGGTGCGCTGTTCGCTCTGGTCCTCGGCATCCCGACTCTTCGTCTGCGCGCCGACTATCTCGCCATCGCGACGATCGCGACCGCCGAGGTGGTCAGGCTGCTCTTCCTCACCGAGCTGTTCCGCGAATGGACCAACTCGGCAGGCGGTCTCTCCGGATACCATCAGAGCTTCCGCGACATGAACCCGTTCCCGCCCGGAATCTACGGCTTCGGCCCGTGGACCTACAACGAGAACGACCTGTGGGTGCGCGTGTTCGGCGTGCTGGTGCTCGCTCTGTCGGTGCTTCTCGTGTGGGCGCTGATGCGCAGCCCGTGGGGCCGGGTGCTCAAGGGCATCCGCGAGGACGAGGATGCGGTGCGCTCGCTCGGCAAGAACGTGTTCGCGTACAAGATGCAGGCGCTCGTGGTCGGTGGCGTCATCGGCGCTCTCGGCGGCGTCGTCTTCGTCCTGCCGTCCGCCGTGATCCCCGGCAGCTATTCGACATCGCTGACGTTCTTCCTGTGGACGATCCTGCTGCTGGGAGGGGCTGCGACCGTCTTCGGCCCGACGCTGGGCGCCGTGCTGTTCTGGGTCGTGTTCGCCTTCCTCGGCGGCCTGCTGCCCGAGATGGCGCGCGTCGGCTGGTTGCCGATGACCACGAACCAGGCCGACGTGGTCCGCTACATCGTGATCGGCATCGTGCTGATGCTGATCGTGATCTTCCGGCCGCAGGGCATCCTCGGAAACAAGAGGGAGATGACCTTTGTCAAGTAACAGCGCCCCCAGTGAAAGCACCCCCGGCGCTCCGGCGACCGGCAGCGTCACACGTCCCAAGAGCACGGGTCTCGCCAAGGGACCGGCGGAGCCCGGTGTCGCCAAGGTCGACCCCATCCTCATCGCGGACAACGTGAAGCGGCACTTCGGCGGCCTCACCGCAGTCGACGTCGATCACCTCGAGGTCCCCCGCGGCGCCATCACGGCACTGATCGGGCCGAACGGTGCAGGCAAGACGACGCTGTTCAACCTGCTGTGCGGCTTCGACAAGCCCAACGCGGGTACCTGGTCGTTCGACGGCACGAACCTGTCCGGGGTGCCGTCGTTCAAGGTCGCCCGTATGGGCCAGGTGCGCACCTTCCAGCTCACCAAGTCGCTGTCGCTGCTGACCGTGCTCGAGAACATGAAGCTCGGCGCACCGGGTCAGCGCGGCGAGGGCTTCTGGGCCGGGCTGTTCCCGTTCCTGTGGCGCGCGCAGGAGGCCGAGATCGAAGAGCGTGCGCGGGGACTGCTCGCCCGCTTCAAGCTCGACGCCAAGGAGAAGGACTTCGCCGCCTCGCTCTCGGGCGGGCAGCGCAAGCTGCTCGAGATGGCGCGGGCGCTGATGAGCGATCCTCAGCTGGTCATGCTCGACGAGCCGATGGCGGGGGTCAATCCCGCGCTCACGCAGTCGCTGCTCGATCACATCCTCGATCTGAAGGATCTCGGCATGACGGTGCTCTTCGTCGAGCACGACATGCACATGGTGCGCCACATCGCCGACTGGGTGGTCGTGATGGCCGAAGGCCGCATCGTCGCCGAGGGCCCGCCGAGCACCGTCATGGAGGACCCTGCCGTCGTCGACGCCTACCTCGGCGCCCATCAGGATGTGGACCTCGGCGCGGTCACTGGTCGTCTGCCGGTGATCTCGGATGCCGCGGCCGCGGAGCTGCGCGATCAGATCGAGGCTGAGGCCGAAGCCGAGATCGAGAGCCCCGGGGAGGGGAAGGCATGAGTGAAGGATCTGTCGACACGCGCGACGTCGTTGTCGAGATGACGGATGTGCACGCCGGCTACCTGCCGGGCGTGAACATCCTCAACGGCGCGAACCTCATCGCTCGCAAGGGCGAACTGATCGGCATCATCGGCCCGAACGGCGCCGGCAAGTCGACGCTGCTGAAGGCGATCTTCGGCATGGTGCAGGTGCGCGGTGGCGAGATCACGGTCAACGGCGAGAGCATCGTCGGGCTGAAGGCCGACCGGCTCGTCAGGCGCGGTGTGGCCTTCGTGCCGCAGACGAACAACGTCTTCCCCTCGCTGACGATCGAGGAGAACCTGCAGATGGGGCTCTATCAGAACCCCAAGATCTACAAGGAGCGGCTGGAGTTCGTCAGCGGCATCTTCGCGGAGCTCGGCACCAGGCTGAAGCAGCGCGCAGGTTCGCTCTCGGGCGGCGAGCGTCAGATGGTGGCGATGTCGCGTGCACTGATGATGGATCCGTCCGTGCTGCTGCTCGATGAGCCGTCGGCGGGGCTGAGCCCGGTGCGGCAGGATGACGCATTCATCCGCGTCTCCGACATCAACAAGGCCGGCGTCACGACGATCATGGTCGAGCAGAACGCCCGGCGCTGTCTGCAGATCTGCGACCGAGGGTACGTGCTCGACCAGGGCCGTGACGCGCATGAGGGCAGCGGGCGCGATCTGCTGAACGATCCGAAGGTGATCGGTCTGTACCTCGGCACGCTCGGCGACGCCGCGTAGCCCGCTCCGTTTAGGCTCGCCTCATGACGAGCGTTCTGTATCTGGGCGGCACAGGGACCATCAGCGCGGCGTGCGTGCGCCGTTCGATCGAGCGAGGACACGACGTGACGGTCGTGAATCGCGGGAGCGGGCGACGCGGACTGCCGGATGACGTCACCGTCGTGTCCGCGGACATCCGCGACCGTGCGGCGCTGAGGACTGCGCTCCGCGGTCGCGAGTTCGATGCGGTCGCCGACTTCCTCTCGTTCACCCGGGATCATGTCGCAGGCAACCTCGGAGCGTTCGCAGGGCGCACCGGGCAGTACATCTTCATCAGTTCAGCATCCGCCTACCAGAAGCCGCCGGCGCAGCTGCCGATCACCGAGCAGACGCCCTTGGAGAACCCGTTCTGGCAGTACTCGCGCGACAAGATCGCGTGCGAGGAGATGCTTTTCGATGCCCAGCGCGATATCGGCGTGCCCGTCACGATCGTGCGCCCGTCGCACACCTACGACGAACGGTCGATCCCGACGATGGGCGGCTGGACCGACATCGCCCGCATGCGCGAGGGGCGGCCGGTCATCGTGCACGGCGACGGGACGAGCCTGTGGACCATCACGCACTCCGATGACTTCGCCGTCGCCTTCACCGGGCTCGTCGGACGCTCGGAGGCGATCGGCGAGGCGTACACGATCACGGGTTCGCACGCGCCAACGTGGAATCAGATCTACGGCTGGCTCGCGGATGCGGCCGGGGTCGAGGCGCCCGACCTCGTGCACGTCGCATCCGACACGATCGCCGCTCTCGCACCGGAACTCGGTCCGACGCTGCTCGGGGACAAGGCGCACTCGATCGTGTTCGACACCTCGAAGGTGCAGGCACTGGTGCCGGAGTTCGCCACGACGATCACGTTCGACGAGGGCGCGCGCCGGATTCTCTCCTACCACGACGCACACCCGGACGCCCAGGTCGTGGATCCCGAGCGCGACGCCCAGTTCGACCGCCTCGCCGCGCACGCCCGCGCCGCCGCATAGCCCGGGCACCGCCGCCGCCACCGCGCGGGAGGTCGCACCGCCACCGCGCGGGATCGACTTCCCCCGCGGGCAAGTGTCTCCAGTGGCCGCCTACCGTCGCGCGACGCGACACGAAGCACCACCTCCCCAGCCCGGCCCCGCCTCCCCCGCGGGCAGGTGTCTCCAGTGGCCGCCACCCCTCGCGCGACGCGACACGAAGCACCACCTCCCGCCACCCGGCCTCGCCGCCCAGCCCTGCCTCGCCCCCGACTCCCCGCCCCCGCGGGCAGGTGTCTCTAGTGGCCGCCTCCCCTCGCGCGACGCGACACGAAGCGCCACCTCCCGCCCCCGGGCCACCGCGCGGGCACGAAGAAGGGGCCCCGGATGACAGCATCCGGAGCCCCTTCTCACACAGTGTTACTTGATGCGGGTCGTGACGTTCTCGGCGTCGAACTCGTAGACGCCGATGGCGGCGCCTTCGGGGTCGTTGTCGTCGTTGAACGTGATCTCGCCGGAGTAGCCGTCGTAGTCGGCGGTACCGCCTGCGTTGATGATCTCGGCGCAGTCGACGAAGCTCGTGCACTTCTCGCCTTCACCGGAACCACCCGAGACCTCCTGCATAGCACCGGCGATGTCCTCACCCTCGACCGACACGGCCTGCAGCGCCGCGAGGGCGATGAGGATCGTGGCGTCGTACGCCTCTGCCGAATAGGTCAGGGCGTCGATCGGCTCGTTGCCCTCAGCCGTCCAGACCTCGTTCAGCTGGTCGATGAAGTCGTCGGGAAGCTCAGCGCCTGCGCGCGTGCCCTTCGATCCCTCGAGGCTGACACCGAGGTCCGGCCAGTCCTTCAGGTTGCCGTCGACGAGGTACAGCGCGCCAGTGTCGACGCCCGCGTTGCCGAGCAGCGGTGCGATCGTGGCGAACTGGTCGTACGACACGATGGCGACAGCATCCGGGTTCGCCGCGGCGACCGTCTGCACCTGGGCGTTGAACTGTCCGTCACCCTGGTTGTACGAGGCTTCGGCGACGACCTCGCCACCTGTGCCCTCGAACGTGGACTTGATCGCCTCGAACAGGCCCGTGCCGTACGGGTCGTTCTGGTAGATGATGCCGAGCGTCTTGTGCCCGTCCTCGGCGATCTGGTTGCCGAGCACCTCGCCCTGCAGGTTGTCGCTGGGAGCCGTGCGGAAGTACAGCGGGTTGATGCCGGTGAAGTCCGCCGAGGTGTTCGACGGCGAGACCGTGAGGATGCCGGATCCGGCGTTGCCGTCGAGGATCAGCTTCGTCACGCTCGAGGATGCCGCTCCCACCATCGCGGTGATGCCGGCGCTCTGCAGGTTCGTGATCGAGGTCTCGTACGCCTTGTTGTCGAGGTCGCCCTCGTCAGCGGCGGTGAGCTCGACCTGGATACCGGCTGCTGCGTCGTTGATCTCGGACACGGCGAGCTGCACACCGGCCTCCATCGGCGCTCCGAGGAAGGACAGCGACCCAGTGGACGGCAGCAGCGAGCCCAACTGGAGCGTCAGGTCGACCTCGGCCGGACGATCTCCGCCGCCGGTGTCTTCGGTCGCCTCTGGCGCGGGCGTGCTGCAGCCCGTGATCACAAGCGCCGATGCGCCGACCAGCGCGATGCCGGCAAGCCACTTCGTACGCGTCTGCGTGCGGTTCATAATGCTCCTTTGCAACGACGGACATGGCAATACATGCCCGGATGATCCCACCTTATGGTGGGCGCGAGCGTGCTGGGTATCGGTGCGCTAACGATCTTGTTTCGCCTTGAATACGGGCGTCAGGCGACGGGAGCCACCCGCGTGCGCCGACCGCGCCGACCGGCGCGCAGCAGGTCGATGACGAACACGCCGACCGCGATCCACACGATCACGAATCCGATCCATCGCTCGGGCGGCATCGGCTCGTGAAGCAGCAGCACTCCGGTGAGGAACTGCATGATCGGGGTGATGAACTGGATCATCCCGATCACCGTGAGGTTGATGCGGCGGGCGCCGGAGGCGAACAGCAGCAGAGGCACAGCGGTCGCGATGCCGGCGAACAGCATGAGCACGGTGTGCCACGTGCTCACCGTGCCGAACGTGATGCCGGTGGTCTGCGCGACGATGATCAGCTGCACCACGGCGATCGGCAGCAGCCAGAACGACTCGAGCGTGAGCCCGCTCACGGCATCCACCGCCGGTCCGATCTTCTTCTTGATCAATCCATAGGTGCCGAAGGATGCTGTCAGCGACAGCGCGATCCACGGGAACGAGCCGTACGCGACGATGATGACGACGACCGCGACGACGGCGACCCCGATCGCGACCCACTGCAGGCGACGGATGCGCTCGCGCAGCACGAAGACACCGAGCAGCACGGTGGTGATCGGGTTGATGAAGTAGCCCAGCGCCGTCTCGACGACGTGCCCGCTCAGGGTTCCGATCAGGAACACCTGCCAGTTGACGTAGATGAGCACTCCGGCGAGCGCCGTCCACGCGAGCAGTCTGGGCTGCCGGATGATCGCCATGATGCGCCGCCAGCCCCGCGCGACCGTGAGCAGCAGCAGGCAGAACACGAGCGAGAAGACCACGCGCGCCGCGACGACCTCCCACGGCCCGGTCGGCACGAGCAGCAGGAAGTACAGCGGCAGCAGCCCCCAGATCAGGTAGGCGGCCACCGAGTACGCGGCTCCTGCTGCGCGGGTGCGGGGCGATGCTTCGAGGCTCACTGCTCCACCCTAGGACCGGCAAGGATGCGAAAAGGCCCGGATGCCGAAGCATCCGGGCCTTCTACGCTGTTGTCGAGTCGCTCAGCGAACGACGACTGCGAGAACGTCGCGAGCCGAGAGCACCAGGTACTCGTCGGCGCCGAACTTGATCTCGGTGCCGCCGTACTTGCTGTACAGGACGCGGTCGCCGACGGACACGTCGAGCGGAACGCGGTTGCCGTTGTCGTCGATGCGGCCGGGGCCGACAGCCACGACCTCGCCCTCCTGGGGCTTCTCCTTGGCGGTGTCGGGGATGACCAGTCCACTAGCGGTGGTCTGCTCTGCCTCGACCTGCTGGATGACGATGCGGTCCTCGAGCGGCTTGATGGAAACCGACACGGTCTACCTCTTCTTTCTTGACGCTGACACGAAAGACTTGTTCGCACTCTCAACCCGAGAGTGCTAATCACAAGTGTAGGGCGTCGGCTGGCACTCATGCAATGCGAGTGCCAGTTTCGGATGCGTAGTCTGAAGTGATGGACATGTCCGAGCTCACCGCGCTGCTCACCCCCGAGGGCCTTCGGCTGCTCGATGAGGTGGGCCCGATCGCTTCCGCTGGAGAGGTCGCCGGTGCCGTCTCGAGGCTGCGTGCGGCAGGGCACTCCCCCGATCTCGTGTCCGCTGTCGTGGGTCAGGCCCACCTGCGCACGAAGGCAGTACCGAAGTTCGGCGGCTTCGCCGAGCGGATGCTGTTCACCAGAGCCGGCCTCGAGCAGGCGACGCGTCTGGGGGTGGCGGCACGGCACGCGGGGCGCATGCGCCGCGCCGGAATCACACGCGTGGCTGACCTTGGCTGCGGCATCGGCGGAGACTCGCTCGCCTTCGCAGGTGCCGGGCTCAGCGTGGTGGCAGTGGATGCCGATGAGGTCACCGCCGCGATCGCCGCCTACAACCTGGCCCCCTTCGGCGAGCGCGGGTCGTTGAGCGAGCGCAGCGAGACGAAACAGGTTGAGCGACCGCAGGGAGTCGAAGCCACTGTGACGGTGCAGCACGGCACGGCCGAGGACTTCGTGAGCGCCAACTTCCCGAGCGCTAACTTCGGAGAAGTGCACGATCTTCGGACCAATTCAGCAGATTCCTCCGAAGATGCTGCACTTCTCCGAGATTCGCGCACGGCGGTCTGGCTCGACCCAGCCCGGCGCACGACCGGTCACAGCGAGACGCGGCGGGTCACGGCATCCGACTACTCCCCCTCACTCGACTGGGCGTTCGACCTCGCAGAACGGATGCCGGTCGGCATCAAGCTCGGCCCCGGTCACGATCGCGACAGCCTGCCCGCGGATGTCGAGGCGCAGTGGGTCAGCGCCGACGGCAGCGTGGTCGAACTCGTGCTGTGGTCTCGTGAGCTCGCGCGCGACGGCGTGCGGCGTGCGGCGCTCGTGATCCGCGGTGACGAGTCTCACGAGCTCACGGCAGGGGCGGATGCCGAAGATGCCGAAGTTCGCGAGCTCGGTGCCTTCCTGCACGAGCCGGACGGCGCCGTCATCCGTGCGCGCTTGATCGGTGACGTCGCGCGCAGCATCGATGCCGGGATGCTGGACGAGAAGATCGCCTATCTCACCGGGGATGCCGCGTTGACGAGCCCCTTCGTGCAGTCGTTCCGGGTGCGCGAGGTGATGGCGGCCAATCCCAAGGCGATCAACACGGTACTCAGGGCCGCCGACATCGGCACGATCGAGATCAAGAAGCGCGGCATGGACATCGACCCGGCGGCGTTCCGGAAGAAGCTGAGCCTGAAGGGCTCGCAGACCGCCACGCTGATCCTCACTCGCGTCGGAGATCGGCGGATGGCGATCCTCGCCGATCGGGTGTGAGACTCAGCCGGGGGTCTCGCCCGTCTCGCCGTCGCTCACGAGGTCGTCGAACATCGGATCGTCGAACGTGAACTCGATCGGATCCCCGGTCTCGGGATCGAGCTCACCGACCGTGGCGCCCGTGGTGCGGATGATCGTGAGTTGAGGACCGCGCATCTTCGTTTGCTGCACGAAGTACTCCCGCGGCACGCCGTCGATGCTCGCGATGAGCGTGATGTCGGACTCGGCATCAGGGGCGCACGCCTCGAGGGGTCCTCCGTCGGCTGAGACGATGATGCAGACTCCGGCGCTCGTCCAGTTGCTCCACACGACCGTGTCGCCGTCATATCCGAGGATTCCGAGAGCGCTGCCTTCGTAGCCTTCCGCTTCGAGCTCGCGCAACTGCGCGAGCTCGGCATCGTTGTACTGCGACTCCCATCCGGACGAGGTCTGATCCCAGACCTGGATGACGGGCACCAATTCACCCGTCGGCGACATCATCATCGCCGCCATCAGCTGCTGTCCGGCTTTCTCCTCGCCCTCCGGTACTGTCGCGGTCGCATTGGGCCAGGCCGATTCGTCCAGCTGCTCAGACGGTATGCAGCCGTTCTTGTTCATCTCGTCAGGGCCGGTGATGATCACGCACGCCTCGTCGCCGTTCGATCGTTCCGCGCTCCAGATGACGAGACCGTACTGCTCTGTGAGCGGGGTGAGCGTCCCGGAGTCGTAGAGATCGCTCTCTTCGAGTTGCGCGCGTCGGTCTGCGTTGGCGGCACCGAGTGCGTACGCCTCGGCGTCCCAGCCCCACACCGCCCACCCGATGCCGAGGCCGAGGCCGAGTGCAGCCGCGACAGCGCCGAGAGCGAAGCCGATCGGATGCCGGCGCCACGGCCGCAGCGGAGCACGCTGTTGTGCGGATGATCCGCTTCGACTCGCTGTCGCTCGCTCAGCGCGTTTCGTCTCGCCTTCGGCTCGCTCAACGACCCGCCCCTGTTCTCGCAAGTGGGCTGTGTCTTGCGAAGAAACGACATCCTGCGGGAAGGCTGTGTCTTGCGAAGAATCGACATCCTGCGGGGCAACGACCTCCTGCGGGGCGTTGAGCGCAGGCAGCGAAGCAGCCGGAGCGGTGTGCTGAGCGAGCGCAGCGAGTCGAAGTGACGAAACGGGTTGAGCGACCGAAGGGAGACGAAGCCGTTGCTCCAGCTCGCGCAGCCGCTCGAGCTCGTCGGCGGACAGGCCGCCGTCGCGGCCGTACGCCTTGGCTTGCAGCATCCGCAGCTCTGCGGATTCGGCGGCCGACGGCATCCGCTAGCCCAGCCTCTCGAACTGCATGCCGGCCCAGATGAGCCAGCCGAGGCTGTAGATCGTCGCGGTGATGCCGAGGATCAGCGCCCAGAGCGCGATCGCACGGCTCTCGACCGGGCGGCGCAGCGACATGATCGCCGCGACGACGGCGACGATCGCGAGCGGAATCCCCCAGCCGACGAACCACGACGCGCACAGCGCGACGATCGCAGCGAGCAGCGCCCATGGGGCGAGACGGGTGTTGTCCTCGGCGTCGGTGCCGTCATACGGCGCCCACTGCACGGCCGGCATCCCCGCTGTGTCCGCTGGTCCGCTGGCGACGACCGGCTCGACTCCGACCGGGCCTGTGGGCAGCTTCGTGTAGCTGTCACGCGGCGCGCCGGGCATCCGGGTCGCACCGGCGGGGCGCTCGACCTCGGCGGAGGGGCGCTCCACCTTCGGCTGTTCGCCCGACCGGCCCGTGCCGCGTTGGTCACTCATGCGGAATCCTCTGTCGGCGCTTGAGCCACCTGGATCTCGGTGACCGGCAGCGTGGAATCGGCGCCGAACGCGAGCGTGGACGGGCGGCGGCCCGAGCTGATCAGGTCTGCGGCGAGCGCGGCGATCATCGCGCCGTTGTCGGTGCAGAGCGAAAGCGGCGGGATCCGCACGGTCACTCCCGCGGCCGCAGCACGCTCGATCGCGACGTCGCGCAGGCGCTTATTGGCGATCACGCCGCCGCCGAGCAGCAGCCGAGGCACGCCCAGGTCGGCACACGCGGCAAGAGCCTTGGTGACGAGCACATCGACGACTGCTTCGCGGAAGCTCGCGGCGACATCGGCCACCGGCACCTCTTCGCCCGCGGCCTCGCACCGCTCGACCCAGCGGGCGACGGCGGTCTTCAGCCCGGAGAACGAGAAGTCGTAGCGGTGCTTCTCCAAGTCTGGCGCCTTCGAGAGCCCCCGTGGGAAGCGGATCGCCTTGGGGTCGCCGTCGACAGCCGCACGGTCGATCTCCGGCCCGCCTGGATACGGCAGCGACAGCAGCCGGGCGACCTTGTCGAAGGCCTCTCCCGCCGCGTCATCCATGGTCTCGCCGAGCAGTTCGACGTCGGTGGTGAGGTCGCGCACGTGCAGCAGCGAGGTGTGGCCTCCCGAGACGAGCAGCGCGATCGTCGGATACTCGAGCGGGTCGGAGTCCGGCGTGACGATGTCGGCGGCGATGTGTCCGACGAGGTGGTTCACGGCGTACAGCGGCTTGCCGAGCGACACCGCAAGCCCCTTCGCCGCTCCGACGCCGACCATGAGCGCACCGGCGAGACCGGGACCGCTGGTGACGGCGATCGCGTCGAGGTCTTCCAGTCGCACCTGCGCCTCGGCGAGCGCGGCCTCGATCGACGGCTGGAGTGCTTCGAGGTGCGCGCGGGCGGCGACCTCGGGGATGACGCCGCCGTAGCGGGCGTGCTCGTCCATGCTGGATGCGATCGTGTTCGACAGCAGCGTGCGTCCGCGGACGATGCCGATGCCCGTCTCGTCGCAGCTCGTCTCGATGCCGAGGACCAGGGGTTCACTCATGCTGTGGTCTCCTTCTGCGCCGCGGCAGCCCACCGGCGCAGATCGAGCTTCATCACGATCGCGTCGACGTTGTCGGGCTGGTAGTAGTGCGGGCGGCGGGCGAGCTCCTCGAACCCCTCGGAGATGTAGAGCCCCTCGGCACCCGGATTGTCGGCGCGCACCTCGAGGAAGACTTCGCGGGCGCCGCGGGCGGATGCTTCGGCGAGCAGAGTCCGCAGCATCCGGCGTCCTCTCCCCTCGCCACGGCGGGCTTCGACGAGGGCGATGGTCTGAATGTCAGCATCCGCATTTCCACGGATCGAGCGGAGCCCGGCATATCCGATGATCTCGCCGCCGTCCTCGTCGACGAGGTAGTGGCTGTACTCGGTGACGAGTTCGGCCGCCATCGATTCGGCGCTCCACGCATCGCTCGGGAACGAGGCGTTCTCGATGGCCATGATCGCGTCGAGGTCGGCGGGGGTGGCGATGCGGATGGTCACAGTCCCACCCGCTTCGGGGCACCGGGGACGGTGACGTCGGGCTGGCGCAGGTAGAGGGGTTCGGCGCCGGCCAGTTCGCGCCCGGCGTTCGCGGCGCGGATGCCGACCCTGGCGAGGGCTGCGGCGTCGACCGTGGTGACCTCGCGCGCGTCGAGACCGTCGAGATACGCGTCGGCGCCGGTGCGCGGCACGAGCACCGTCTCGGATTTCAGGTGCGGGATGCCGTCGGCATCGAGCCCGCGGAACACGCTGATCGCGAGCTCCCGACGACGAGCATCCGTGACGATCGCGAACGTGCCGGCCTCGGGATCCTGCTCGAGGATGCTGAGTGCCGCGGCGAAGTGGCTCGGCACGGCGATCACGGGGATGTGCCGGCCGAGCGCGAACGCCCGCGCGGTGGCGATGCCGATCCGGAGCCCGGTGAAGGGGCCGGGTCCCATACCTGCGACGACGTGGGTGATCTCCTCGCCCGCCTCAGCCAGAGCCCGCTGCAGCAGGGAGCCGATGACCTCGGCGTGTCCGAGCGGGTCGGGGCTGGACGCGTCGGCGCGACGGCGGCCGCCGGCGTCGACGATCGCGACGGCCGTGCCCAGGGAGGTGTCGACAGCGAGAATCACGTCTCCAGGGTAGTCGGCCGCGCGACGTGGTCGCTGAGCCTGTCGAAGCGCCCGACCCGGCGCACCTAGCCGGTCGCTGAGCCCGTCGAAGCGCCCGACCCGGCGCCCCTAGCCGGTCGCTGAGCCCGTCGAAGCGCCCGGCGGGCGCACCTAGCCGGTCGCTGAGCCTGTCGAAGCGCCCGGCGGGCGTTGCAGGCGATTTCGCGACAGCCCCGGAAGGTCATCGCCGCGTTCCTCGATCAACGCCGTCTTCTTCTGTCGCGACCATCCCTGTACCTGTTTCTCACGGAAATACGCCTCGTCGATGCGATCGAATTCTTCGCCGTATACGAGAACAACTGGGCGCCTCCTACGGGTGTACGCGGCGGCCTTCTCGTCCACGTTGTTGTGTTCCCACACGCGGGCGATCACGTCAGCGAAGGCCGTGCTTCCGGTGTAGTAGCTCCCATCGGAGCATCTGAGTATGTACATCCATGGCATGGTCTCAGCATGCGCGCCGGGTGCGAGCGGATGCTGTGGCGCAGGCGATCTGTGGATAACCAGCCGGCGTTGCCTCGTGGGCCGCGGGCCCTTCGACAGGCTCAGGGACCGCTGAGTTCCTCCCCACCCACGTGGCCCCGCGGGCCCTTCAACAGGCTCAGGGACCACTGAGTCCTCCCCACCCACGTGGCCCCGCGGACCCTTCGACAGGCTCAGGGACCACTGAGTCCTCCCCCCACGTCAACGCGGGCCCTTCGACAGGCTCAGGGACCGCTGAGTTCCGCCCCACCCACGTGGCCGCGGGCCCTTCGACAGGCTCAGGGACCACTACTTCGTGATGCGCTCTATCGTCACGACGCGGGGGGCGTCAGCATCCAGGTCCTCGTCGGCCACGTCGTCCCCCGCGACGCCCACAGGCCGCTCGAGCTCGATGTCCCACCAGGCATCCGCGATCGACGGGGCCATCTCGCGTCCCCACTCGATCACGACCACCGACCTCGCGAAGTCGATGTCGAGGTCGTCGAGCTCCGAGGCCGATCCCAGCCGGTACGCGTCCACATGCACGAGCGGCGCACGGCCGACGAGCGACGGATGCGTGCGCGCGATCACGAACGTCGGGCTCTGCACAGGACCGCGCACGCCCATTCCCGACGCGAGGCCGCGGGTGAACGTCGTCTTCCCCGCCCCGAGCGGACCGGTCAGCACGAGCAGATCGCCCGGCTGCAACTGCTCACCGATGATGAGGCCGAGGTGCTCCATGGCATCCGACGTCGCGATCTCGCGACGTCCGAGAAAGGCCGGATCGATCATGCGCCCCGCCGAGGCACGCGGTTGCCGATGCGCGTGACGATCTCGTAATTGATGGTGCTCGCGGCGTTCGCCCACTCCGTCGCCGAAGGCGCGCCGAGCGTCGGATCCCCGAACACCACGGCCTCGTCGCCGACCGCCACATGAGCGTCGCCGACGTCGACGACGAACTGGTCCATCGCGACGCGTCCGGCGACCGAGAACCGGCGTCCGTTGATCATGACGGGGCCGCGACCGGATGCCTGGCGCGGGATGCCGTCGGCATAACCGAGCGGAATCAGGGCGAGCGTCGTGTCGTGGTTCGCGCGGTGGTCGTAGCCGTAAGAGACGCCGGCGCCGGCCGGTACGCGTCGCACGGCGGCGACGGACGCGCGCAGGGTCATCGCCGGACGCAGCCCGAGGTCGGCGGACGAGCGGTCATCGAACGGCGAGAGCCCGTAGAGGCCGATGCCGATGCGCACGGCATCCAGTCGCGTCTCGGGGTGATCGATCGCCGCGGCCGTGGCCGCGATGTGCCGAATCTCTGGGCGGATGCCGGCGGATGCTGCGGCAGCAGTGCCGGCCTCGAACCGCGCGAGCGCTTCGAGGTCATCGGCACGCGATGCATTGGAGAGGTGGCTGAAGAGGCCGATGATGCGGAGTCGGCCGATCCTCTCGAGCCGCGCGGCTTCGGCGAAGACACGATTCCAGTCGCCGGGCGCGACGCCGTTGCGCGAGAGCCCGGTCTCGAGCTTCAGGTGCACTCCGACGGGTCCGTCGCTGCCTGCCGCGGCGCCAGCCGCCTCGAGCTGGTCGAAGGAGGAGATGCCGACCTCGATGCCGTTCGCGGCTGCCGACTCGAAGCGCTCGCCCGGCTCGTGCAGCCAGGCGACGATCGGGGCGTTGATGCCCTGTCGGCGCAGGTCGACGGCCTCGGCGATCTCGGCGACGCCGAGCCTGGTCGCTCCGCCCGAGAGCGCGGCGACGGCCGCCGATGCGGCCCCGTGCCCGTATGCGTTGGCCTTGACGACGGCGATGACGTCGACGCCCGTGAGGCGACGGAAGTGCCGGGTGTTGTCGGCGATCGCCGCCATCTCGATGGTTGCCTCGCGGAAAGGCACAGTCGATGCACTCACAGCGGCTCCCCCTCGGCGACGACGAACGCAGTGGCGAGGCCCGCGTCATGCGACATGGTCAGGTGCAGTTTCAGGATGCCTTTGCCGGTGACCGCGTCGGCCGTCGATCCCGTGAGCAGGAAATGCGGGCGGCCGGATGGCTCGGATGCGATCTCGATCTCGGTCCAGTGCACGCCGTCCGACCCGCCGAGAGCCTTGATCAGCGCCTCTTTCGCGGCGTAGCGCGCGGCGAGCGACGGTAGCCTCAGCGTGCGTTCGGACGGGGCGAAGAGTCGCTCCATGAGCCGCGGTGTGCGGGACATCGTGCGTTCGAACCGCGGGATGTCCACGAGGTCGATGCCGGTCCCGATGATCACCTCACCAGCCTACTCGGGCGGCTCTGGTCTCTTCATCCGCGCCCGCGCTCTCCCCGGCATCCACCCAGCCTGCGCTTCGCCCCGCGACCCGGCCGACACTTGTCAGTCCAGATCACACACGCCTGCCGAGAAACCGTGTTCTGGGCTGACAAGTGTGATCTGGACCGACGGATGAGCGGATGCCGCGAGCGCGACTAGTTCTGCACAATTCCCGAGAAGTCGAACTCGTTCACAATCACCGCAATTCGGCAGTTGACGACCGAAGATCGGTGCATGCTCTGAGGATGCTTCAGCCCGCCCAGCTCCTCCCCCACTTCGACGGCATCGCGCGCGGTACGCAGCTTCAGGCGTTCGGATGCACTCGCACAGATCTCGCCGCCGCGGCGCGCTCCGGTGACATCGTCCGAGTCCGTCCCGGTGTGTACGCGCTGGCCGGGATCGATCCACGCGTCATCACGGCTGCGGAACACGGCGGCGCACTCACCTGCGCTGCCGCCCTTCGAAGCCACGGCGTCTGGATGCTTCCCGAGAAGAAGAAGAAGAAGGAAGAGGAGGGCACCGAGGTCCACGTGTGGATGGGCAAGGCCGGTCGCCGGCACCACACCGAATGCGGGTGTGTCACACATCACAGTCCTGGCAAGGCACAGCTCGGCATGGCCCCCGTCGCCGCAGCCCTCATCCACTTGTTCCGCTGCGCCGACCACGAGACATTCTTCGCTGCGTACGAGTCCGCCTGGAATCAGCGATTGATCATGGCGAGCGATCGTGACCGCATCAGACGGGAGCTGCCACTCACCGCGGGGTGGCTCCTGGACCTCGCGCGCGGCGATGCCGAGAGCGGTTTGGAGTCGCTGCTCCGCTTGCGACTGCATCTTCTCGGAATCCGGCTCGACTGCCAAGTGCAGATCGACGGCGTCGGCAGAGTGGATTTCGTGATCGGCGGACGCGTGATCCTCGAGGCTGACGGCAAGGTGAACCACGACGGCAGCATGCGGCACAAGGACCTGATCCGGGATGCCGAGGCTTCAGCTCGCGGCTACGAGACGCTGCGCTTCGACTACTCGATGATCGTGTACGACTGGGACCGGGTCGTCGCAGCGATCCTGCCTGCACTCGCACGTGCTCGGGCCTGATGCCCCGGCATCCGGTGCCGGCAAGGTCGATCCCGCGCACACATGTCAGCCCAGAAAACAGGTGTCAGCCGAAACGCCGAGGTTTCGACCGACATCCGTGATCTGAGCCGACAAGTGTCAGGGCCGGCAAGCGCGCAGCGCCGCCCGCCTACTCGACCGTGACGGACTTCGCGAGGTTGCGGGGCTGGTCGACGTCCAGGCCCTTGGCCGTGGCCAGGGCCATCGCGAAGATCTGCAGCGGCACGACCGCGAGCACCGGCTCGAACATGGGCCCGGCGAGCGGGATGTGGATGACCTCGTCGGCGAACGGGAGCACGGCGGCATCGCCCTCTTCGGCGATCACGATCACGCGGGCACCGCGGGCGCGGATCTCCTGGATGTTCGAGACGACCTTGGAATGGATCAGCGCGGAGTGGCGCGGCGACGGCACGATGACGAACACCGGCTGGCCGGGCTCGATCAGGGCGATCGGGCCGTGCTTGAGCTCGCCGGCGGCGAAACCCTCGGCGTGGATGTACGAGATCTCCTTGAGCTTGAGCGCACCCTCGAGGGCGATCGGGTATCCGACGTGGCGGCCGAGGAACAGCACCGAACGCGTGTCGGCCATCCAGCCGGCGAGCTGCGAGACGTGGTCGTGCTCCTCGGCCAGCACGCGGGCGATTTTGTCGGGCAGGTCCGCAAGCTCAGAAACCGCGGTGTCGTCGGTCAGCGTCTGGCGCACGCGCCCCATGTGCAGGCCGAGCAGCAGCAGCGCGGTGATCTGCGCCGAGAACGCCTTGGTCGATGCGACGGCGACTTCGGGACCCGCGTGGGTGTAGACGACGGCATCCGATTCGCGAGGGATCGTCGCGCCCTGCGTGTTGCAGATCGAGAGGGTGCGCGCACCGCGCTCGCGGGCGTACTTGACGGCCATGAGCGTGTCCATGGTCTCGCCGGACTGGCTGATCGAGATGACGAGCGTGTCGTCGCCGATCACCGGGTCGCGGTAGCGGAACTCGTGCGCGAGCTCGACGTCGGTCGCGACGCGGGCCCACTGCTCGATCGCGTACTTTCCGACGAGGGCTGCGTAGGATGCCGTGCCGCAGGCCGTGATGATCACACGGTTGATGCCGATGAAGAGCTCGTCGAGCCCGTCGAGTTCGGGGATGACGACCTGTCCGTCGTGCACGCGGCCGAGGATCGTGTTCGCGACGGCCTGGGGCTGCTCTGCGACCTCCTTGGCCATGAACGATGACCATCCGCCCTTCTCGGCGGCGGCGGCATCCCACGACACGTCGAACGGCTCGGCCTCGACCGGGTTGCCTTCGAAGTCGGTGACGGTGACCTCGGAAGGCGTGATCGAGACGATCTGGTCCTGGCCGATCGCGAGCGCCTTGCGGGTGTGCTCGACGAAGGCGGCGACGTCGGATCCGAGGAAGTTCTCGCCCTCGCCGAGCCCGATCACGAGCGGGGAGTTGCGGCGAGCGCCGACGACCAGACCCGGGTGGTCCTCGTGCATCGCGAGCAGCGTGAACGCGCCCTCGAGGCGGTTGACGACGTTCTGGAACGCGTCCTGCAGGTTGCCGCTCTTGGCGTATTCGCGGCCGAGCAGGGCTGCGGCGACCTCGGTGTCGGTCTCGCTGAGGAACGTCACACCGTCGGAGAGCAGGTCTTCGCGCAGGGCGGAGAAGTTCTCGATGATGCCGTTGTGGATGACGGCGAGCTTGTCGTCAGCGGCGAGGTGAGGATGCGCGTTGACGTCGGTCGGCCCGCCGTGCGTCGCCCACCGCGTGTGGCCGATCCCGGTCGTGCCGTCGCCGAGCGGAGCATCGGCGAGCGAGTCGCGCAGCATGCTGAGCTTTCCGGCTTTCTTGCGCATCCCGAGGTCGCCGTTCTCGTCGATGACCGCGATACCGGCGGAGTCGTACCCGCGATACTCGAGTCGGGCGAGGCCGGCGATAAGGATGTCCTGGCTGGGGCGCGGGCCCACGTATCCGACGATTCCACACATGGTCTCAAGAGTAAGCGGGATCTTTTGCGAGGGTTCCGAACGAACTTCGGATGCCGTCGTCCCCCGCCCCCGCAGGTGTCGCCTCGTGCCGCCTCAACCGCCGAAAGCGGCACGACCAACCACCTCGCAGGCGTGCGGCTCCGCGCCATCCCCCGCAAGTGTCGCCTCCTGCCGCCTCAACCACCGAGAAGCGGCACAACCAACCACCTCCCGCGCGCGACTCCGCACCATCCCCCGCAGGTGTCGCCTCCTGCCGCCTCAACCGCCGAAAAGCGGCACGACCGACCACCTCCCGCGCGTGCGACTCCGCACCATCCCCCGCAGGTGTCGCCTCGCGCCGCCTCAACCGCCACGAAGCGGCACGACCGACCACCTCCCGGGCGCGCGACTCCGCCCCCGCCCCCGGGTGCGTCGATGCGTTCCAGGCCGGGTACGCCGTTCGCGCGCGATCGCCGTTCGATCCGTCCAGGGCGCCGCCCCCGCCCGGGAGGTGGCGCGAGTAGTCGCATAAAGCGCCGCCACACGGCATCAAGCGCCACCTCCCGCACCGGAGCGCACCGGAGTGGGCGGCGGAGGCGCGGCGCCGTCACAGCTTGCGCAGCAGCACGCTCTCGACGTTGTGGTCGGCGCCCTTGTTCAGAACGAGGCTCGCACGGTGCCGGGTAGGCATCACGTTCTCGACGAGGTTCGGCATGTTGATGTCGTTCCAGTAGCCGAGGGCCGTGGTGACAGCCTCTTCGTCGGTCAGGTGCGCGAACACGTTGAAGTACGACGACGGGTTGCTGAACGCGCCCTTGCGCAGCGCGAGGAACCTCTCCACGTACCACTTCGAGATATGCGAGCTGTCGGCATCGACGAAGACCGAGAAGTCGAACAGGTCGCTCACGGCGACGTCGTTCGGCGCAGGCGGCGGCTGCAGCACATTCAGTCCCTCGACGATCACGACGTCAGGGCGCCGGACGACGACGTGCGCATCCGGGACGATGTCGTACCGCATGTGCGAGTAGAACGGAGCGCGCACCTCGGGCGCCCCCGACTTCACCTCGGTGAGGAACGACAGCAACGCCCGGCGGTCGTACGACTCGGGAAAGCCCTTGCGCTCCATCAGTCCCCGGCGCTCGAGTTCGGCGTTCGGGTAGAGGAATCCGTCTGTGGTTACGAGCTCGACCCGAGGCGTGCCCGGCCAGCGGCTCATCAGCTCGCGCAGCAGGCGGGCGATGGTCGACTTGCCCACGGCGACCGATCCTGCGACGCCGACGACGAACGGCGTGGTGGCGTCGTCCTCCTGGAGGAACGTGCTGGTCGCGGCGCCGAGCTGCTTGGTCGCGGTCGCGTATAGGCTGAGCAGACGACTCAGCGGCATGTAGACGTCGCGCACCTCGTCCAGGCTCAGCCGGTCGCCGAGGCCGCGGATCTCGACGACCTCGTTCTGGCTCAACGGCTGGTCCAGGCCCGACGCCAATCGCGCCCACTCCGCACGGTCGATCTCTCGATACGGCGACAGCGGCTTTGTGGGGTCGGCGGTGGTCACGCGTTACATCGTATCGGGGCGGAACATCGGCGAGCATCGGTCATTCACCGATCTCGTCCCCCGCGCGTAAACGATCCACCGCGCGACCGAAGAACTCGCGCAGGCCGTTCGAGCCGCCTCGCGGCACGCTGACATCATCGAGCGCCGACCGGAATGAGCCCAGCACGTCATCGATCACGTCGTGCACGCGTGAAGCTCCCAGTACCCGCCATGATGCGACCTCGGCCTGCAGCCGCTCGACATCGATACGGCGGCGGTCGAATTCGCCGTCGATCGCGAGCGCCATATTCCATTGGATCCGCTCGGGTTGAAACAGATTCGGCACGGCGTCGTACATGTCGGTGAGTCGATCCTCGCCCGGCAGATGAAGGATCCCCACGTTCTTCGCGTGCCCGTCGTTGTCTCCGATGAGGATGCGGAACAGGAGTTGCCGCACCCATTGCTCGACCACTTCGAAGCCGCGCAGCGTGGCCGTGAGCTCCGCGATCCGATACGCCGATGGGCGGCGCGGATCGCGCGGTCGCTCAGGGTCCTGGAACTTCAGGTCGTCGTCGGCCCATCCGAGTGAGAGCGCTTGCGCAGCATCCTCTTGATGCACAAGCTCGACGGTTTCATCGTGCACACGGCGATCGAATCGCTCGATCGCGAGATACGTGCCGTCCCCCGAGCCTTCGAGCCATGAAGCGAAAGTGGCCAGGCCCAGAGCGCGAGCGAGTTCGTGACTGTAGAACTCGTCGACGAGGCGGGTCGGGCGGCTCTGCAGGCGAGGTTTCAGGATGTGGGTCGAGTGCCCTCCACCGTGCGGCAGCGACCACCCGCTGTCGCCGAACCTCGAGACGAGCAACTTCGGCTGAAACCCAGCGATCATCGATCGGCTGTCGTCTCGGATGCCGAGGTCGTGCTCCTTGATTGCGCGCTGCAACTCTCGGCGCAGGAGCTTCGGCGAGATCGGGGTATAACGAGGCTCGCGCTCGGTGGTCGCCTGGCCCCAGAACGTCAGAGCGCCGGCGATCGAACTACCGAATTCGCGGAGGAAGGCGAACAGGTCGTTCGGCTCGATCGCCCGCTTGGATGCGAGCGCTCTTCGTTGCGCACCTTCCGGCAGATAGCCGCCGAGAAACCGTGACACGAGATCCGTGTCGGGGCGTCGTCCAGCGCGCAGGGCGAACGACTCGGCAAGTCGAACCTTTGTTGATGTGGGAGTCACGTCCTCGAGGATCACGTTCTCGCGTGACCGCCGCGGCGCTCGACGCAGCAGTCCGAGGTACTCGCCGTGTAATCGAACTTCGAGCTCCTCAGTCATCCTCGGACTCCGTCGCCGACTCCCACGAGACTTCGACGCTGACGCCGAGAGAGTGCAGCGTGCGGAATAATCTCGCAAGCTGGACGGTCGATTTCCCCGACTCGAGCTCGCTCAAATAGCTCCTGGAGAACCCGAGACGATCCGCAAGTTCATCCTGTGTGACGCCCTGCTCCTCGCGCATGCCGGCAATGAGGTCACCGAAATCATGCGGTCTTTCCACCGTGTATCGCGGCATGCGGGCCTCCATGTGTGAATATTCAGACATTGTGTAATGTTTGAATATCCCGACACTACACGAAGTGAGAATATTCGAACACCCCGCATACGCGTAGTCTCATCCCGTGCGCCTCGGAATCCTAGACATCGGTTCGAACACCGTCCACCTGCTCGCTGCGGATGCCAGGCCGGGTGGCCGCCCTCTCGCGACGACGAGCGATCGCACGGTGGTGCGCCTGATGCGCTATCTCACGCCCGAGGGCGCGATCAGCGAGGAGGGCGTGCGGGCGCTGGAGGCCGCCGTCACCAGGGCCCGCGAGATCGCCGTCACCGAACGCGTCGAGACCCTGCTGGCGACCGCGACCAGCGCCGTGCGCGAGGCGGTCAACGGCGAAGAGGTCATCGCCCGCATCGAGGCCGCTCTCGGCCAGCCGCTGCAGGTGCTCACCGGCGTGGAAGAGGCGGGGCTCACCTTTCTCGCCGTTCGGCGCTGGTTCGGGTGGGATGCCGGACGCATCCTGCTGCTCGACATCGGCGGCGGGTCCTTCGAGTTCGCGGCCGGTGGCGACGAGGTGCCGGAGGTCGCGGCATCCGTGCCTCTCGGCGCCGGGCGCATGACCGTCCAGTTCCTGCCCGAGGACCCGCCAGGTGAGGATGCTGTCGAGCAGCTGCGTGCGCACGCCGTCGAACTGCTCGCGCCCGTGGCCGAGAATCTCAACGCCCTTCCCGATCCTGACCACATGGTGGGCTCGTCGAAGGCGATCCGCTCGCTGGCGAACCTCGCAGGGCGAGAGGTGTCAGGGCTCGGCTTCGACCGCACGGTGCTCTCGCGTTCGTCGTTGAAGTCGTGGATCCCGCGGCTCGCCCGCATTCCGGCGATCGCCCGCCAGGAGCTGCCGGGGATCACGCCCGATCGCACGTTCCAGATCGTCGCGGCCGCCGTCGTGCTGCACACGGCGATGAAGATGCTCGACATCGATGAGCTCGAAGTGTCGCCGTGGGCGCTGCGTGAGGGCGTGCTGCTGCGCTACACGGAGTCGCTCAGCTGGGGTGGCGTCGGGATCTGATCAGATCCCTAAGACCAATCGAATCCCATCGGTGATCTTCGAGAGCACGTAGGTCGGGACGTGTCCGACCGGATACGGTTCAACGTATTCGCGGCTGACCGGACCGATCTGTGAAACCACCGCGACGGAGTCTCGCCCGAGCCCGGATGCATCGATCGGAACGAGCACGTTGCCTGGAAAAGCCTCGAGCGCGATGTTCGACGTGAGTGGAACCACGAGCACAGTCGCGATATCTGATGCGAGGAGCCAGTCTTCTTGCAGAACTACAGCCGGCCGACGCTTGGCGGGCTCCGATCCCCGCGGTGAACCGAAATCAACCCAGACGACGTCGCCGTGCGAGATCACCAGCTCGTGCCTTCACCCACGATGTGTTCCGATTCGCGGAGGAACAGGGTGTCCGCAGAGGGTTGGCCGACTCGGGTAATGACCGAGTTCGCCAGCGCAGTCAATTCCGCTTCCCCTTCCAGCTCTTCTGCGAGACGTCGCCCGGCAAGACGATAGAACTCCGACCGGTTCATGCCGTGCCGGGCGGCCACGCGTTCGAATCGTTCGAAGTCGCCGTTCGGTATCGAGATCGCAGTCTTCATGATTAAAGTATAACTCGTTATACCGAGCGGGCAAGGGTTGCGCGGCGTCGACCTCGAGAGTGGCCAGGCGCCGACCCGCCGCACAGATACACTGACGCTCATGTGGAGGGATGGCGCAGCGCGCGCGACGGCGCCACCCGCGGCCGACCCCGCGCACTTCGCCGGCGACCGGCGTTCGCGCTCGATCTGGCAGTGGCAGCTCATCCTCTGCTTCACCGTCGTGATGATCGCGCTCGGTGTGGCCCTGCTCACGCCCGCGATGTTCACGGTGTGGGCGTTCGGCCTCGGTCTCGTCTTCGTCATCGCGATCACGATCGCCACCCTCGCCGTGCCGTGGCATCTGATCAGCGCTGCCGGTGTCCTGATCGTGCCGCTGCTCGACATTCTCGCGGTGGGCGTGCTCGGCTACGGCAGCAGCCCGGCGATCGTCTTCCTCTGGGTGCTGCTGGTCGCGTGGATCGCGTCGTACTACTCCCCTGTCATCCTCATCTCCACGCTCTGCCTGATCGGATCGATCACGCTGGCCGGGCTCTTCGTCCGGGGCCTCACGGTCGACACCATCATCAACGCCGTCATCCTCATGGTCACTCTCGGCTTCGTCGGGGTCATCATGATGGTCGGCTCCGCGCGTAACCGCTCCACCCGACGGCTGCTGAGCGCACAGTCCGCTCGCCTTGCCCATGCCCTTCACCGCGTCACCGAGCAGAAGGCCCGCACTCGGCGGCTGATGGACTCGCTCGACGTGGGCGTCGCACGGGCAGGAAAGGGCGGGCTGATCGAGATCTCGAACACCGCCTTCCACACGCTGTACGCCCTCGACGAGTCAGCCCAGTTCCACCCGACGCTGGCCGTGGAGTATCACGAGCGCCGTGGCACCCCGGTGCCGCTCGCGCAGACGACGATCTCCCGCGCCATGCGAGGCGAGCTGTTCGAGGACGAGGTCGTGTGGCTGTTCGGGATCGATGGCGAATGGCGGGCGCTGAGTGCGTCGACCAGGGTGATGGGTGACGGCCAGGTCGCCAACGACGGCGTGCTGCTGATCGTGCACGATGTGACGGAGTCGATCGACCCGCACGCCGATGCCTCGGCGCGGCGCCGCACCATGTCGCATGAACTGCGAAATCCTCTCACCGCGATCCTCGGGCACATCGATCTGCTCATGGAGCGCGACGACATCACCGAGCCTGCGCACCGGCAGCTCGGCGTCGTCGAGCGTGCTGGCACTCGGATGCAGCGCCTGATCGACGACGCACTCGTCACGCCGGGCGAACGAGCCGACGACACCGACGTGCACTTCGACCTCGCCGATATCGCACGGGCATCGGTCGAGGGCTTCGCCCCGGTCGCGGATGCCGGCGGCATCGCCCTGGACGTCGATCTGGAGCAGTGCCTCCCTCTGTACGCAGACGCCTTCCGGCTGCGTCAGGTCGTCGACAACGTGATCAGCAATGCCATCAAATACGTCCAGCGCGGTGGAAAGGTGAGTGTGCGCGGTCACAGCCCGGCACCGGGCGAAGTCGCCGTCACGGTCAGCGACACCGGCATCGGAATCAGCGTCGACGACCTCCCCCGCATCTTCGAGCCCGACTTCCGCACCGACGGCGCCCGCGAGCAGGGAATCCCCGGCACGGGCCTCGGCCTCGGCATCTCGCGTGACATCGTCCTCGCGCAGGGAGGCCGCATCGATGTGAAGAGCGATCTCGGTCACGGCACCGAAGTCAGCATCGTCATTCCCTCGTCTCGCGAACCCCACGAGTCGCCTCCGGAACGGAGCCCCGCATGATCAACTCCTCCCTGGTGATGCCCGTCATCGCCGTGGCAACGGTCGCCACCATCATCTTCATCGCGCTGGGCTTCCTGCCGAGGCCCTCGCGCGCCACGGCGATCTGGTCGGCGGGCTTCGCGATCGCGATGGTCGGCTCGTACGTCTGGCTCGCCCACGAGATGCTCGAATCAGAGCCGCTGCGCGCGCTCGGCTCTGCGCTGGTCCTCGCGCCGATGCCGCTGATGTGGTCGGGCCTGCGTGCCTATCGCGGCCTCGAACGGCAGTTCGTGGTGTTGTCCGCGACGTTCGTCGTGGTCATGCCGGCAGTCCTCGTCGCCACCATGTACTTCGGCGTGTACGGAATCGGATTCCGGGTGCTGTTCGCGTCGACGGCGGTGTTCGCGGTGCTCATGCTCGTGGAGCTCGTGCGCTTGGGGCCTCACCTGCGCGACGAAGCGCTTCCGCTCATGGCCGTCTCGGCGGCGTTCCTCGTGTTCGCCCTCATCACGATCATCAACGGCGTGTTGGTTGCCAATGGCACCATCGACGGCGCCGACAGCCTGCAGTTCCTGCGCACGCTCAACATGATCGGCGTCACGGTCTACATCACGTGCAACCTCGTCACCTGTCTGCTGCTCACCACGCGAGCCGGCGACACGGCGCTCTCGCCGCGCAACACCTTCGACAGCACGGTGCGCAACCGGCTCAATCGCGCCGAGGCTGCCTCCGACCCGTGGTGGTCGCTTCTCGACATTCGCCTGGATGACCCAGACGACATCCGCTCAGCATCCAGCAGCGCCGGCTTCAACGCGATCAGCGCGAGATTCGGTCGCGATGTCGACGCGGCGCTGCCTGCGGATGCTGACATCGAGCAGCTCAGCGCGACCCGCTTCATCGCGCTCGTACCGCGCGCGCAAGGCGGCGTGCGCGAAGTGGTGACGGATCTGCTCGAGCGGGTGTCGATGATCGATGACCGTCAGCCGGTGCCGATCCGGATGTCGGCGAGCGTCGGCTGGACGCAGGTTCCGGTGGCCGGCTACGACCTCGACGACCTGATCGCATCCGCCGCCGCCGCGGCCGAGATCGCGCAGGGGGCGGGCGGTAACAGGTGGGAGCGAGTCAGTGAGACCGCTCCCTGACACAACGCATCCATGCCCTGTAGCATGACCGTGGAAGTCCCCAATTCCTGACCTTGAGTGAAAGAACTCCACAGATGCATGACGCCGCCCAGACGCAGAAGACCGCGGTGATCGTCGAAGACGATCAGGACGTGCGTGATCTTCTGGTCCAGGTGCTGCAAGCGGCGGGGTTCGCCACGGTCGCGGTCGACAACGGCATCGATGGAGTGAACGCCGTGCTCACGCATCAGCCGTTGATCACGACGCTCGACGTGAACATGCCCGGCATCGACGGGTTCGAGGCCGCGCGCCGCATCCGCGCCCGGAGCGACACGTACATCATCATGCTCACCGCCCTCGATGAAGAGGCCGACGTCGTGCTCGGACTCAGTGCCGGCGCAGACGAGTACCTGAACAAGCCGTTCCGGCCGCGTGAGCTGCGGGCGCGGATCGAGGCGCTGCTGCGTCGTCCGCGCACTGGCACGGTGTCTGCCGTGCCCGCGTCATCGCCTGCATCGGCGCCGCAGGCGGCCCCTGCTGCGCCGACACCTGTGGCCATGGCCGATTCTTCGATGTCGGATATGGCCGTCCTCGAGCCGGCGCATCCGGGCCAGCCGCCCCACGCCGGCGACGACAGCGCCTGGGTCGTGCACCGCGACCTGCGCCTGGATCCTGAGACCAGGATCGCGCTCATCGAAGACCGCGTGGTCGAGTTGACCCGCACCGAGTTCGATCTGCTGCACGCGCTGATGGAATCGAAGCGCCGGGTGCGCAGCAAGGTCGAGCTCACGCTGGTGCTGCGCGGCGAGTCGTACCTCACGACCGACTTCGTGGGCGAGGCCGACAAGCGCGCCATCGAAGCGCACATGACGAATCTGCGGCGCAAGCTGGGCGATGCCCCTGTGCAGCCTCGCTACATCGAGACCGTACGCGGAGTCGGCTACCGTCTCACGTCCGAACTCCCCTGAGTTCGCACTGAGTTCGCCGCTCGCGCAGCGGACGCGCCGGCACGTGACATCCGACCGGCACGTGGCATCCGAACCTGCGCACGCGTTTCCCCAAGCGCATGCGCAGGTCTCGACCCCAGATGCCTCCCCCGACTTCGCTCCCCAAAGCGAAGGCTGTTGAACTCTGTCTTCATCGGATGCAGTGTGATCGGGTCTGCGCTCCGACAATGCGATCCTCACGCTCAGACCTCTAGAACTCCCCTACCTAGCCACAAGACCAGCGCAAGATTCCCTAAAGGTCCATGCTTATCCCCGCCTTTCATCTAGTCAGTTCTACGTCTTTTAGCTAGTTGCCACCAACGGCGACTGAACCTTCGACATAGTTCTTAGTTCAACCTTTAGACGACGCGATGGCCCGCTTGGGTGCACGTTGAGACAGGTTCCATAGCTTCAGAACATGACATCGACCCACACTGAAACCGTCCCTTCGCAGGAGCGCCGCAACAAGCGCCGCCCGTTCATCGCCTTCGGCCTCGCGGTACTCGCCATCGGCGGTATCGGCGCCGCAGCGACGAGCGCGGCATGGACCGACAACGGCTGGTTCAGCGCCTCCGCCAGCGCCGCCACCTTCGATCTGCAGGTGTCGCTCGATGGAAAGACCTGGTCTCAGGGTGCCGCGAAGACGGTTGACGGCGTCACGACCATCGACGTCAAGGTCCCGTCGACCGCGTACGCCAACCTGCTGCCCGGTCAGAAGCGCGACGTGAACCTCTGGGTGCGCAACGACAGCTCCGTCGCTGCCAATCTCACCAAGACGGTCGGCTTCGCCGAAGGCTCGACGTTCGCGGCGAACCCATCCGCCACGCTCTCCGGCCTCGCCGAGACGCTCGCACCGACGGGCCAGACCGGCTCGGACGACCAGTTCCTGCTGTCGCTCACGACCCCTGCCGATTGGACTTCGGCGAACGTCGGCAAGTCCGGCACCGTGGTCGTGACGCTGACCGCCACCGCGACTTCCTGATCACTAGCCACTAAGACACGAGACACCGAGACACGAGGGAACCATAATGCAGGCACTGCGTCGCGTCGCCATGGCTGCGTTGTGGACCCTCGCGGCGATCGGCGTCGCGTGCGGCGTGGTCTGGGCGCTGACGTCGCTCGGGTTCATCAAGCCGCTGGTCGTGATCTCCGGCTCGATGGAGCCCGGGATCATGACCGGAGACCTGATCATCGACACTCGCGTGCCGGCATCCGATCTGGTCGTCGGCGACGTCATCAGCCTGCCGAGCGAGCTGACCGAAGATCTGGTCACGCACCGCATCGCGGCGATCGAGCCGGCCGTCGACGGCGGATACACGATCACCATGAAGGGCGACAACAACGACTACACCGACGCGCTCGACTACGCGGTGTCGGGTGAGGTCTGGCAGCCGTCGCTCCAGTTCTCCGGCTGGGGCACCGTGCTCATGCGCCTGACCACGCCCGCTGTGGCGGTGCCACTGATGGTGGGTCTTCTCGGACTGCTGGGGCTCACCATGCTGACGCCTCCCGCTGCCAGACCTCGTCCGGCGCCGAAGGTCGCACGGGCATGAAGAACAAGCGCTTCGTCGCGCTCGCGATCGCGCTTCTGATCGGCGGTGGCTTGGGGGCGGCCGCCGCCGATCAGGGACTCGAGCGCACCTCCGCATCGTGGACCGACCAGGGACAGGTGGCTGCGGCGGTGACGGCAGGCACCTGGACGACCACCACGGCGAGTACCTGCGTCGCTTACGGCGACAACCGGGAGCAGCTCGCCGGATGCCGCGTCGTCGACACTTCGTATTACTTCGGGTGGGTCGATTCCGGAAAGCACTTCCGGAACTACTACCTGAACTTCGACGTTCCCAGCGGAACCCGCTGGGTCAGCTTCGATGTTGATCTGAGCACGTTGCAGGGGAATGAATCGACGTGGTCCTGGACTTCGTCGAAGGTGCTCTCCGGTGCCCAGTTCACATCGCGTGACGGCTGGAACTGCAGCCAGTTGCCACGTGCGCGCGGCACAGGTCTGGAGTGGCAGACGCACTCGATCTACTTCAAGGTCGTGGAGAACGATCCCAGCGCGTCCGCGATGTGCTCCTGATGGGCGCGGCGTCACCGCAGATGATCGCTGTCGTCATCGACGATGATGCCGCCGAGCGCTCATCGGTGATCGAGGTGCTCGCACGGGCCGGGCTCGCCGTGCATTCCACCTCCCCCGCCACGGCGGTCGAGTCCGTTCGCCGGTACTCACCGGTCGTCACAGTGCTGGGCATCGACATCCCCGACGCCGACGGTTTCGAGATCGCGCGGCGCATCCGCGCGGACAGCGCAACGTATCTGGTCGTGCTCAGCACGAGATCCGCGCAGAGCGACGTGATTCTGGGATACCAGTCCGGCGCGGATTGCTACATGACCAAGCCGCTGCGCCCGCTCGAGCTTCGCGCCAGAGTCGATGCGATGCTGCGTCGCGCGCGCCGGTCGTAGGCGGGCTGCGCGTGCTCAGGCTCACTCAAGAACCGTCTCGTAAGCTGTCGCTCATGCCGTCGTCCCGTGTTCCACCCGTCGCGATCTTCGCGCGCGTGATGCTCGTGCCATATGCCCTCGCGCTGGCCCTGATCGTCTGGTTGCCTGCGACCGCAGCATCCAAGGTGACCGGCATCGTCTTCCGTCTCGCGCGTTTTGTGAGCGAGCACTCGACCATCTCGCTCGCCACCAGCTCTATGGTGTTCGAGTTCCTCGCGAACATCGCACTGTTCGTGCCCCTCGGCCTGCTCCTGGTCGCTGCCTGGCCGCGGTCGAACGCCTGGGTGGTGCTGCTGCTGGGCTATTCGGCGAGCGCGACGATCGAACTGGTGCAGACGTTGCTGCCCAGCCGGTACCCGACTCTGTCGGATGTCATCGCGAACACCATCGGCACCGCGATCGGGTGTCTCGCCGTTCGCCTATTCGTGCAGCGGCATCCTGCTCCTAGGACCGTGCGAGCCTCTACGGTGGAAGCATGATCTTTTCCTCCTCTGACTCGCCGCCTCCGGGCGTCAGCCGCCGCGAATGGCGTCGGCGGATCGCGAGTGAGACGCCGCAGGATGCCCCGGTACAGGCGCGCCCGGTGCCGGCGGACCCGCAGTCCAGCCGGCTGCCAGCCGACCAGGCGCGTGACATGCAGGATGCTGCGCGGCCGAGCGCCCCGCAGGCGCTGACGATCCTCACGGTGTGCACGGGTAACATCTGCCGCTCGCCCATGGCAGAAGTGCTGCTGCGTGCCCGGCTTGAGCCGCTCGGTGTGCGCGTGCACAGCGCTGGCACGCACGCGCTGGTCGATCACGAGATGACCGCGCCCGCGCAGGCGCTCGCGGTCGAGTCGGGAGCGAAGCCGGCGGATGCTGCGGCTCACGCCGCCCGTTATCTGGTGGAGCCCTACCTGCTGGATGCCGACCTGGTGCTTTCCATGGCGCGCGAGCATCGTTCGTATGCCGTCAAGATGGTGCCGAGCCGCATGCGCCGCACGTTCACGGTCAGGGAATTCGCACGGCTCGCGTCAACGCTCAGCACCGAGGCCGCGCGCGCCGCGGCCAACGCCGCCGGCACCGACCCGAAAGCGCGGCTCGCCGCCGTGCTGCAGGCGGTCAGCGCCCAGCGCGGCCTCATGCCCGCTGCTCCCGAAGACGACGACGTGATCGACCCCTACCGCCGTTCGCAGGAGACGTACGCGAAGTCGGCCGCGCAACTGATTCCCGCGCTGGATGAGGTCGAGCGGATCGTACGGGCGGCACTCACCTGAGCTGATCAGTCGCTGCAGAGACAAAGCGACTCTCACGGCTTCTCCACGGCGTCCGCCTTCTACGATGGAGATCATGACGACGAGAGCCGAGCTGCGTGCTGAGAAGTCGCGCCGACCCCTGCTGCGCAGCTTCCGCTTCTGGATTCCCGTCGGGCTTCTGCTGCTGCTGTTGGTTCTCGCCGTCGCGGGACTTCTGATCGGCAAGCCCATCTACGACCGCGCGATGTCTGCAAGGAGTTCTCTGGAGCAGGCGATTCCGCTCGCGACAACGGCGAAAGACCAGATCCTCGCCGGTGACAGCGAAGGTGCGAAGGCGACTGCCGCGCAGCTCGCAACGCTGACCGCGGATGCTCGTGAGCAGACCGATGACGGCATGTGGAAGAGCCTGGAGTGGGTGCCGTTCGTCGGCCCCAACCTGCACGCGGTGCGCACGGCTGCGGTTGTCACCGATGATCTGGTCACGGGCGCGCTGACGCCGGCAACGAACCTGAGCCTGAAGGCGCTCACCCCTGTCGACGGAGCCATCAACATCGCTGCGATCACCGACATGCAGACGGCCGTGACGCAGGCGGCGGATGCTGTCGATAAGGCCGCTACGGATCTCGACGGTATCGATCGCGAAGCCCTCATCCCACAGGTCGGGGGGGCGCTTACTCAGCTCACCGACGCCGTCGACGAGATGCAGCCGCTTCTCGGCCCGGCAAAGGACATCATCGGTGTGCTGCCCGCCGCGCTTGGCGCCGATGGCCCACGCAACTATCTAACGATCTTCCAGAACAACGCCGAGTCCCGCGGGACGGGTGGCAACCCGGCAGCGATCGTGATGCTGACGGCAGACCAGGGCAAGATCAGCATCACCCAGCAGGCGTCTAGCGCCGATTTCAACAACGGGCGCGAGACGCCGATCATCGACCTCGACCCCGAGACGGTCGCGATCTACGGCGACAAGATCGGGCGTTACGTACAAGACACGACGATGTCCCCCGAGTTCTCCGAGACGGCTGAAATCATTCGTGCGTTCTGGGCCGAGTCGTTCGGCACGCCTGTGGATGCCGTTGTCTCGTTCGATCCGGTCGCGCTCAGTTATCTACTGAAGGCGACCGGTCCGGTCACCGTTCCCGCAGAGGTCGACGTCGATGGGTACACGGTTCAGATTGTCGATCAACCGGTCGAACTCACTGCCGATAACGCGGTCCCGTACCTCCTGAACCAGGTGTATTCGGAGATCAAGGAGCCCGTTCTGCAGGACGCGTTCTTCGCAATGGCGGCCGGTACGATCTTCGATGCTGTGACGTCTGGATCGGCCGATCCGAAGGCGCTGCTCACCAGCCTCACCGAGGCGATCGACGAGGGTCGCCTGATGTACGTGCCGTCCGACCCCGCCGAAGCGGAGCTGGTGGGAGACACACGGCTGTCAGGAACGCTGCCCTCAACGAACGAAAGCGAGACGCTTCTCGGCGTCTACATCAACGACATAACCGAGGGCAAACTCGACTACTACATGCAACTCGACATCGCTGCCTCGTCAACTCAGTGCGAGTCCGATTCGCCCGTGTTCTCCACCACCGCGACGCTGGCGAACATGCTTAAGCCGGCAGACGTAGACGGGCTGGCCAACTACATTTCTCCCGGTCGCTTCTTCCCGAAGGGAGTCGTCTCGACGGACCTCGTGATCTACGGACCGGTCGGAGCGACCCTGTCGTCTGTGACCGTTGACGGCACAGCCGTGAACGCGCCAACGTTCACCCACATGGGACGGCCCGCGGTGAAGGTGAACATCGAGAACCCACCCAGTGCAGCTCACTCGGTCACGGCGGAGTTCACTGCCGCAGAAGGCGAGTACGGACCTCTGTCGGTGCGTCACACCCCTATGGTGCGCGACGTCCCACTCGTTCTGGATAGCCCCGATTGTCCGGCGAGTTGAGATTCGCCGTCTGAGCGCCTTAGTGGGACGCTAGGTAGGCTGCGAGGGCCCCGCCGCCGTCACGCGGTGTGAACCCTGTTGCGGTGATCTTGGTCAAATCCAGAATGCTGTTCATCGGGCGGGGGGAGACCGGATTGGTCGCGTTCGCGAAGTATTCGGCGGTGGTCACATCGCTCACACGCGCGGGGTCCTGACCGGTCAAGCGGAAGACCTCGCGGGCGATGTCCGCCCAAGAGAGTTCGGCGCCGGCACACGTGACATTGTAGGTACCGTAGCCGGCAGCGACGTCGAGCAGGTGCACGATGGCATTCGCGATGTCGTTTGTGAAAGACAGCCGCCCGACCTGATCACTGACGACGCTCGGATCGATGCCGCGCTCGGCGAGCGAAGCCATGGTGCGCACGAAGTTCTTGCCTTCGCCGATCACCCACGACGTGCGTACGATGTAGTGCCGTGACGCGGTCTGGGCGGCCAGGTCTCCGGCAGCTTTAGACTGGCCGTAAACGCCCAGCGGAGCGAACGCGGCATCCTCAGCGTAGGCACCCTGTTCAGTGCCGTCGAACACGTAGTCGCTCGAGATGTGCACGAGTGTGATGCGGTTCTCATTGGCGATGCGTGCGAGGGCCGCGACGGCCACAGCGTTCGCCTGCCATGCGGCAGCACGCCCTTCGGGCGTCTCTGCGGCATCGACGGCCGTGTACGCGGCGGCGTTGATGATCGTGCCGTAGTCGCGCCAGCGTCGTGCCCGCGCGATGTCGGGGGCTGTGACGTCGAGTTCGGCACGGGTGGTGTACTCGATGTGCGCGGCATCTCCGAGACGAGCACGCAGTGCGAGACCGAGCTGCCCGCCTGCACCGAGCACCAGCGTCTTGCGTGGGGGGATAGGTGCGACGTCGGCGAGGCGCGGGTGGGCTTTGTCCTTCTCGGAGATCTCGACGTCGCTGAGCGGGATCGGCCACTCGATGGCGGCCGTCTCGTCTGCGAGGTTGAGGAACGCGTATTCGGCGGCGGGCGACCAGTGGTCGTTCACGAGGTAGGCGTATGCCGTGTCGGGTGCGAGTGTCTGGTACGAGTTGCCGACTCCGCGGGGCACGAAGATCGCTCTCGAGGGGTCGATCTCGGTCGTGAAGACGGCGCCGAAGCTGGGGCCCTCGCGGAGGTCCACCCAGGCACCGAAGATGCGTCCGGTCGCGACCGAGACCCACTTGTCCCACGGTTCGGCGTGGATGCCGCGGGTCGTGCCGACCTCGTCGTTGAAGGAGATGTTGTTCTGCACCGGACCGAAGTCGTCCAGCCCGAGTGCGGTCATCTTCTCGCGCTGCCAGTTCTCCTTGAACCAGCCGCGCGAGTCACCGTGCACGGGCAGCTCGAACAGCACCAGTCCGGGGATCGGCGTCTCGATGCGCTGCAGCTGCTTGCCGAAGATGTCGCTCACTGGCCCTTCCCCGCGTAGAACGCCTCGGTCGCGTCCTTGCTGGGCGCCCACCAGTCCTCGTTCGCGCGGTACCAATCGATCGTCGCGGCAAGGCCCGACTCAAAATCCCCGAACGAGGGTGTCCAGCCGAGTTCCGTGCGCAGTTTGGTCGAATCGATCGCGTAGCGCAGGTCGTGCCCGGCGCGGTCGGTGACGTGGTCGTACGCGTCTGCAGGCTCACCCATGGCGGTGAGGATCAACTCGACGACGTCCTTGTTGTTCTTCTCCCCGTCCGCGCCGATCAGGTACGTCTCACCCATCGCGCCCTTGTCGAGGATGGTCAGCACGGCGGAAGAGTGGTCATCGGCGTGGATCCAGTCCCGCACGTTCTCGCCAGCGCCGTAGAGCTTGGGGCGGATGCCGCGGATCACGTTCGTGATCTGACGCGGGATGAACTTCTCCACATGCTGGTAGGGGCCGTAGTTGTTCGAACAGTTCGAGATCGTCGCCCGCACTCCGAACGAGCGCACCCACGCGCGCACCAGCAGATCGGATCCGGCCTTCGTCGACGAATACGGCGAAGACGGGTTGTACGGAGTGGTCTCGGTGAACCGCTCCGGGTCATCCAGTTCAAGATCGCCGTACACCTCATCGGTGGAGATGTGATGCAGACGGGTGTCGTGGCGGCGTGCGGCCTCGAGCAGCGTGTAGGTGCCGATGATGTTCGTGTCCAGGAAAGGGCGAGGGTCGTGCAGCGAGTTGTCGTTGTGGGACTCTGCCGCGTAATGCACGACCGCATCCGTGTTCGCGAAGAGTTCGTCGACGAGCGGCGCATCCGTGATGTCGCCGTGCACGAATGTGACCCGGTCTTCCGGCAGCCCCGCCAGCGATGCCCGGTTACCGGCATACGTCAGCGCGTCGAGGACGGTCACGTGGTGGTCGGTGTTCTCCACAACGTGATGAACGAAGTTCGAACCGATGAAGCCGGCCCCTCCCGTCACGAGCAGACGGCTCATACGTGTCCTCTCCTGAGCAAGTCCAGCAGGTAGGTGCCGTAGCCCGACTTCACCAGCTTGTCCGCACGCGCGCGCAGCTCGTCATCTGTGAGGTACCCCTGACGCCACGCCACCTCCTCGGGCACACCGATCTTCAACGCCGTACGACGCTCCATCGTGCGCACGTAGTCCGCGGCGTCCGTCATCTGATCGAATGTCCCGGTGTCCAACCACGCGGTGCCGCGCGGCAGCACCTCCACCTGCAGCTTGTCCCGCTCCAGATAGGCACGGTTGATATCAGTGATCTCATACTCGCCGCGCGCACTCGGCTCGAGGTTCTGTGCAATCGCCACCACGTCGTTGTCGTAGAAGTACAGGCCGGGCACCGCGTAGTTGCTCTTCGGGGACGCGGGCTTCTCCTCCAGAGAGATCGCCTTGCCTTCACCGTCGAACTCGACCACACCGTACGCTTCCGGCTCAGCGACCCAGTATGCGAACACCGCACCGCCGTCGATGTCGGCGAACCGCTGCAGCTTGCTGCCCAGACCGGGCCCGTACAAGAGGTTGTCACCGAGCGCGAGGGCCACGCTGTCATCGCCGATGAATTCCGCGCCGATCGTGAACGCCTGTGCCAGACCGTCCGGAGATGGTTGCTGCGCGAAGGTGAGTTTGATCCCGAACTGCGTGCCGTCGCCGAGCAGACGCTCGAAATGCTCCGCGTCATGCGGCGTCGTGATCACCAGGATGTCCCGGATACCCGCGAGCATGAGCGTCGAAAGCGGGTAGTAAACCATCGGCTTGTCGTACACCGGAATCAGCTGCTTTGAGACGCCGAGAGTAATGGGGTGCAGCCGAGTACCCGAACCGCCCGCAAGAATAATGCCCTTCACGTCCCTAGGATCCCACAGCGGAGAGGGTGGGCCGAACACGCATTGCAACCGCTGTCGGCAAGATCCATGGAATCGCACACTTGAGGTGTTCCACCGTGCCTCGCTGGTCGTCGGCGACACAGCCGGAGGCGAACGCCGGTTACTCTTTCGAGCTACCAACCGGCCGAGGAGAAACTGGGGTGCTCAGGGCGGCCCAACGTTGCCGTTCGTCATTTCTTGACTGCAGTACTCCGCGGGATGCGTGACGCGGAAACTCTTACTTGGCTGTGGTTGCCACGTCGAACCGCGCTTCGCTCAATGGGGTTTCCAATGATGGTGGACCGAAGCGGCGCCCCGCCCGGTGAGAAGCCACTCCCTCGCGGACCGTCACGCTGGCCGAGCGCGGAAAGACCCCACGCAGTGGCCACCGCCAGGAGCATGTACCCGAGCACTTCGTACAGTGACCCCCGGAGCACGATGAACAGCAACGCCGCAGCCGGCACCTCGAGCAGCGCGCCCGCCAGCGAACGCGAACGCAGTGTCGCGGCGAGCACCACGCCCAGGATCGCGAACGTTAACACCAATCCGAACCAGGAGCCGATGAAATAAGCTTCGCCCCACAGCGGCATCGAAACATTCGTGTATCCCATGCCGGTGGATTTCGCCACAACTGGGCCAGTCGCGTCCCCTTGGACACTGTTGCTGAGGAACGGCACCCATCGCAACAAGGGAGCGACGAGCAACTCCCCGGTTCCGGGAAGTCCACCAATACTCTTCCCGTTCAGAGAAACGGCGCGATACAGCATCTCGAAGGCGTCGTAGTCGAAACTTGTCAGAGTGGTGGCAGGATCGGTCAGCTCGATCCGGCTGGCTCCGGTCCCGTCGCCCCGCAGTAGGTCCAGTGTCGGGAAAACCGTAACGAATAACAGAATGATTCCTGCAGGCAGCCACCGCCGCGCCGTCGAGGTCATCAGAGCAGCCGTGATCGCGACGAGGAAGCTCCCGGTCAAAAAACGGGAGCCAATCAGCGGGTTCGTCACCACGAGCGAGAAAAAGCTCGATAGGGCGATAAGTACTGGCGAGATACTTACTGCGAGCTTCCGCAAAGTAATGGCCATTGCGGGAATGATCACCGCACCGGCGGTTGACACGAAGTACACCGTGCCCATCGCGGGAAGCTCCGACGCTTGGATTAGCCGAGCGCTAAACGCCGAGCGCCCCGAAAACAACGCGGGCCCCATAACGGCAATAAAGGTCGCAGAAACGACGATGTGAATCGCGATGATGCCCGACATGACCCGGCGGAGACGTTCAGGGCTGCGAACGTATGGGCTTTGTCTTCGTAGCGGTACCACTCGCCGAGCGGCGATAAAGAATACAACGATCGCGACGCCGTAACCGACGAGGATAACCCCCTGGGCCGCAGCGACCGCATCCGGGGCCAACGTGGCACCCCAAGGGAGCGCTGCCTTGCTCAGCTGATACGCCGGAGCCAGACCCAAAAAAATCAGCGACCAAGCCCAGAAGACTGACCAGGCAAGGCTGTGCCGTCGGGATGTCACCGAAGTGGTGAGCATCACAGCGGGCACGGCGATGGTCAAGACCGATCTGGTCAAATTGGAATCGGGCCAATGACCGGAGTTCGCGAGGCCGATCAGAGCCGGGGCCGCGAGACCCACGACGAGAGCGACATAGACGCCGATCAATGTCGCACGCACCATAAGACTCATTTGATCAGGTTATCCAACCTCGTCGACCGATTTGCGATCGCCGTCGACAAGGCGATCGAGCAGATCACGGATGCGCTCTTGCGATTCCTCGCCGACCGCGTCGACGAGCGTGTGCGACAGCGCATTCAGCGCCTCGACATAGCCGCTGGGGAGGTAACGCATGTCGCGCCCAACGAAGCTGCGCTCGCGGGAGTACTCGGCAATCGCGGCGATGTCAGCGGGCAACGGACGCTCGGGGTCGGCGAAGACGGCCACTGGATACCCATCGATCAGCGCATCAATGAGCGCCGAGGTCACGACGCCGACGACGAAGTCGCCGCGAACGAGCGACTCGGATAGCGGTTCGAATCCGACGACCTCGACACGGCACTGCGCCGCAACCATGTTCCATCCGGCACCGACCGGCTCCGCCGCCGTTGGGTGAAGTCGTAATACGCATTCGACGCCCGATCGCCGATACCGCTCCGCGAGGTCAGCCAACCGGGTCGCCTCACTCGGCTTCAGTTCTTCACGTGAGTGGCAGATGATCACGCGCTCTACGGCACCCGCTACGGGCACGCGAGACGCGATGTCAGGCCGGCCGGCCAGCGTAGCTCGAACACCAGGAGCGAGCTGTGTGAACCATGCACGCTGGACCGCACCCCAAGCCAGGACCGTTTCGGCCAAGAGCGGCAGGTATGTGAGTGCACTGGGGGTGCCGTGGACTGCGGTGACGGTGGGGATGCCGAGCCGTTCGCAGGCCCACAACCACGGAGATGAGTATGCATCACGGTCGAAATCGCAGACCATTAAGCCCGCGGTAGTGGGCACGACGTCCATTGCCAGGAGGAAACGGAGAGCCTGAGCGAGAAAGACGTACTCGTCATAAAAGCGACTGGATGAGTAACGGGGGGCGCGGGCCCCCAGCGCGCGACGTAGGCGCAAGTACTCACCGAGGCGCGCAAACGAAGAGATCCGCCAGACGCTCCGCGGCGCTAATCCAGGAGCGTGCACGGTACTCAGCCCATTCAGGGCCTCCGCATCGGGTGAAGCCAGCCTCCGGTCGGCAATAACATTGCGCGTGCGCCCGGCAGGCAGAGAACCTGCGAGAGCGTTGGCTAGTCGTGCACCATGCGCCACACCGTTCGCGATCACGAGCAGCACTTGAGCGTCGATACGCGGTTGTATGGGTGGTCTCACGGCGCCAAGGAGGACCAGCGCGAAGCCGAGCGCCGCCCGCAACATCTGCTTATTGACTCTGAGATGGTCTCCATGCGCGCATGAATCAGCGATGACGCGCGCCAGGCGTCGCTGCTCAGGGTCGCCCACTTGATTGCTGCCAATCCTGGACGCGGCGCAACAGATTCAGTACGGAGGCGGCAGCCGCGAGCGCAAGTGACCGGAGCCACGGCAGGCGCGGAACTCCTATACGTGCTGGGGTATGCTCGGCAAGCATCGACGTTTCGTCTCCACGTGTTGCCGCAAGATAGGCGCTCCCGTGGGCACCGTCCGGCTCCAGATATGCACCCTCCGCCCACTCGTTCCATGCGTTGACGAAGACGAGCCCTTCGCCCGCCTGATCAGCTTCTCGCTCGCGCGCCGACTGTAACCAACGGGCATACGCGGCGGGGGTTGAATTCAGATAGACCGTCGCCTTATCCCCGCGGCGCGCCGAATTGTCCCATCCTGGCATGACTCCCGGATGACGGCGGAATGCCGGATTGCGACGCCGCATATAGCGACGCGCAGTGCGCGGATACGACATCAGGCGTCCGCGAAAGTGGGGCTTGAGACCGCGCGGGGGGGTCAGCTGTACAGACGCGAGCGTGTTTGACCCTACGGGAGGGAACTCCGCGATGGCGTCGAATCCGATTGCGCGGGGGTCAAGGTTCGGTCGAGTCTCGGACGCGACCAGATGCAGCTCGCCTAGGCCGCGTCTCCGGGCTTCCTCCCGCCACACGCGGGCGAACTGTCTCGGATCCGGCAGGTGGTCTGCGCGGTGCACGAGGAGCACGAGTCCCCCGTTCACCTTCAAATAACGAGGATCGCTCAGGTATTTGGCGAAATCGTCGAAAACTTCGGTCGCCGTGTCGGGACCGTACTCCTGTGCTATGAGGAGTTCGTGGTCCTTGCCGTCCCAGCGCCGCGACCAGTTCTCATTGGCCCAAGAGATGCAGAACGGGAAGTCCTGCCCGCCGGTCAGATGGTTATCCAACGGTGTTTCGAGCAGGCGTTTCCCGGCGAACCAGTAGTAGTAGAAGCAAAAGGCGTCGACACCGCCCTTCGCCGCAAGACGTATTTGCCTTGACATAACCTCGGGATTGCGCAGGTCGTATTCGCCAAGTTCGCCCGGCTGACGCGGATGATGATGATCGTCGAATGCGGGCACGGCCCGGCGGACGTTCGTCCATTCCGTGAAGCCGTCGCCCCACCACCGGTCGTTCTCAGGAATGGCGTGAAACTGTGGCAGATAGAAGGCAACCGTACGTACCTGTTTCATCGCAACGTCCCCTCCGAGACTCCCGTGTGCTTGACACGGCGTCCATGCTTTCACGGAACAGCCGGGACAGCGAAATCAGCGGCTCCGAAATCAGCGATACGTCGCGGCGCCGATCAGCAGTCCGAGGGTTCTGGCCGGCGGAGCCTCACGGCGCACGACAGCCGAGACTGTCGCGGCGATCAATGTCGGAGAAAGGCGTCCTCGCGCAATGGCGGCCACCCCAGGGGCATCGTCGTGGGATAACGAGGGCCCGACGGCCAGCAGACGACGCGCCATGTTTACCCTCCACCCCCATCGGTGCTGTCGGAGGTAGCGGAGGGAGTCGAGAGGAGAACTGCCCGCCTGACGGAAGAGATTGCGCATGCGGGCCCCAATTCCCGACGGCTGCTCCTCGCCGATGACGTTGCCACCGTGTTGGATGTAGTTCTGCAAAGGTGCGTCAATCACGGCTATCCCACCGGTTGCGAGTGCGCATACGCCGAGCCAGTGGTCGTGAAAAGCGAGGTCGGTGGCATCGGGGAACGGCAGTGCCACGTCGAGCAGCGAGCGGCGAAACACGGCCGCGCTACCCGTGACCTGATTGTCGATGAACTCCGCGATGAGGGGGACCGCTCGCCGCGCGGAGATTTCGCCGATTGCGCTGTCGACGCCGACCACGACGACTTGACCTACGACGAGCGCGGCGTCCTCTAGCCCTTGAACCGACCGGGTGAGCTTCTCGGGAAACCACTCGTCGTCCTGGTCTGCCAGTGCGACCCATCCGACGTCGAGGGGAACTTCCTCAAGCAGTCGCTCGAAGTTCCGATAAAACCCGACGTTGTCGGGGAACTCGCGCACCACGAAGCGCTGGTCGTCACCGATCACCGCCTCGATCGCCGATCGTGTGTCGGCGTCCGCACCGTCGATGCCGATCACGCAGCGCCATTCCGAGATCTCCTGCGTCTGGATGGAACGGATTTGGCGGACCAGCAGTTCGTGCTTCGGCCGGAACGCGGCCATGCAGATGTATCCGCGAGCACGCTCAACCTTCATGCCCCTCCTCATTCCGCGATCTCGATTGGCTATCCTCAACACTATGTCCATTACACGCTGGTCGCTGATCACGGTGACCTACAACAGCGCTACGACGCTTCGCCGCTTCTGGTCAGGGGACCGACCGCGGGAGGTGGAGTGGATCGTCGTCGACAACGGTTCGACCGACGACAGCGTGCAGGTCGCCCGTGCGCTGGGCGCGCAGGTCATTGAGCTCAGCGAGAACCTGGGTTTCTCGGCCGCAAATAATCGGGGGCTCAAAGTCGCGCGAGGGTCGTACATTGCATTCCTCAATCCCGACGTGCGCGGGAAGTGGTCGGATCTCGACGAACTAGCAAAAACGATCGACGCACACGGCGGACTGGTCAGCCCGCAGTTGATGAACGCGGACGGATCGCTGCAGCCGAACGGGCGCGGCGCCCCGCTATTGATGCACAAAGCGCTACACCGCCTCCTGCCCCAGCGGCAAGACAACGGATATCTGATCACTGCGGGTCTGTCAGAGGAACGGTATGTCTTTTGGCTGATGGGCGCCGCGATCATGGGCTCCGCCGACGTCATACGCCAGCTTCGGGGCTGGAACGAACGTTACTTCCTCTACTACGAGGACAAAGACATCTGTATCCGCGCCTGGGACGCGGGGCTCACCGTGGTCCTCGACGGTCGTGTGAACTGGCTGCACGGCTGGGCTCGGGATACGAAGTCTTTCCGTCTGAAGCCCTGGCTCCGTGAGATCGATTCGCTCATCCGCTTTTACTCGCTCTACTCGGAGTTCCTCTTCGGCGGACAGTCAGTCGCCCGCAAGCATCCTCAGCCGAATCGACTGAGCGCGTCGGTGGCGAGCGTTGCCTAGCGGGCAACGACCCCGGAGCGCGGGCGGTCTACTCGGACACGGAGCGGTGTACGCCTTCGCCACCGTGGCGCCGGTCCTCGTCGCGCTCCTCGTGACCCCCCTCGTAACCCGCCAACTCGGTGCCGCGCAATACGGCGTCGTCGGTGTTGGGATCAGCCTGTACCAGGCGGGCGCAATCCTTTTCGGCGTCGGCCTGTCCGCGGCGATCACGAGGCACGCGATAATCTCACAGTCCGGAGTCTCTGGCGCAATCGCCTTGGTGTACGTCGGGGCTGGAGTCGCCGGATCCCTCGCCGTGATCGCACTCGTGTTGCTCCCGCTCTGGGGCCGATTCTTGGTGCCCCTTGAAGCTTCCCTCGCGCTGGCGTGGCCCATCGTTTCGGCTCTCGGACTCGCGGTCCTCACGCTCAGCCAATCAGTCTTTCGTGCTCAAAACCGCGTGGTCACGTTCGTCTCTCTCGGCGTGATCTCTGCCGTGTCCGGACCGGTCCTCGGCTTGGCAATCACGAGCCTGACCTCATCATCCGCGACGAACTATCTTTGCGGGGTCGCGATCGGTCACACGGCGACCGCCGTGGCATCGCTGGTGCTTCTCGGGTTCCCTGGCCGGTCATACTTCCGCTTCGAAGAAGTCACGGCGAGCCTACGGATCGGGCTTCCGACCGTCCCTCATTCGATCGCGTCGACGTTTCTCACTACGGTCGTAGTCGTCCTGGCGTCCCGCCTGGACGGCATCGAGACCGCGGGACGCGTCCAACTCGCGATCTTCCTCGGAACCGCGCCCCTCATGATTCTCGGGGCATTCAATAACTCGTGGGCGCCGATGATCTATCGGGCTTCCAATCAGGAGCGAGCCCGTTTGCTCAGCCAATCGAGCCAAGTCATCTCGGTCATCGTGTTCGCGCTGATCGGCGGGTTCTGCTTGCTGGTCGAACCGGTCGCCCGTTTCATCGCTGGCCCCGAGCTATACTCCGGCGACCTAACTCGTTTTGCGCTTGTCGTGGCTACCGCCACGCCATTCATGGCGTTGTACCTGATGAACATCAACGAAGTCTTCCGAACCGGGAGGACGGGGCCGCTCGCTTTCACGACGCCGTCCGCGGCGGCTTTGGCTATCGGCGCCGCACTCGCTCTGCATGCGACTTTAACGGTCGGTGTACTCGCCTTCGCAATAGTCCTACCTGTGTTCCATCTGATGATGGGGTTGATCAGCATCTGGTTGCGTTCCCGAGCTGGCGGCGCGCCCCCGCGGATCGGTGGCGCGCTTCCGGGGCTTGCCGCTGCCCTCGCCCTGCCCTTGGTGCTGGTCTCGGTGACGGTACCGCTGTGGGCGTCCGTTCTTGGCGTACTCCTCCTTGGCGCGACGTTCGTCTTCGCCTCTCGGCACGCCATCGCGGCTGTCCGGTAACCGCGCCGTCACGCAGCCGCTATCTTGCTCTACTGTCCGAGCTTCTTCTGCTCGATGCCGGAGTTGATAGCGGCGATCTCCGGATGCGCTTCCAATAGCGCTATCAGTTCCTCTGCCCCGAGAGTCGCGGCTGCGTGACTTTCGATGAGCGCCATCAGCACTTCGCGGTCCTCCGGTACATCGAGCGTGATGCGGAATCGCGAAGCGTCCGCGGAGCGTCGGATGCTCCGCATGATTGCCCTCCCCGACCGGTTCCGGTAGAGATAGGGCGTTACGTGCTCGCGTTCCACGGAGCCCTGCGCGTTCGTGTCCGCATCCAACAACGCTTTGGCTGAAAACACCTCAAAATCAAGCCCACGCGGGTAGCTGCGCTCCAGGGTATTCGAGAGGTAGAGGTCATCGTCCGCCTCGGCAATGAAACAGTCGATGCCCTCGCTGATCAGTTCGCCGTCCACAAGCGGGCAATCTGACGTAACCCGAACCACGACGTCAAGTGCATGCTCGCGGGCAGCACCGGCGAAACGACCCAACACATCGTTCTCGCTCCCTCGGAACACGGAAGCCCCATGTGTCAATGCGATATCGGCGATCGGGTCGTCATCCGTTTTGGTCGTCGTCGCGACGATAACGGGATGCCGCGCCACGGCGAGGCGGTCGAGGTGGTGGGCGAGCATTGTCTTGCCGCCGGCTTCGAGCAGGACCTTTCCGGGGATCCGCGTACTGGTCATCCGCGCCTGAGTGACGATACCCACCCGTGTCACAGCAAAGCCCTCATGAGGGTCTCGATAACTTGGTCCGCCTGCGCATCGGTGAGATCGGGGAAAATCGGCAGTGACAACTCCTCGGCATAGAATGCCTCGGCGTTAGGGCACATGCCCCGCTTGTAGCCGGCGTCGGCGTATACCGGGTGCCAGTACACCGGCATGTAATTCACCTGCACACCGATCCCCTCGGCGCGCATCCGATCGAACACCTCGCGCCTGCGCTCGCCGAGAATCCGCACCGGATACAGATGACGGATCGGGTCGACGTCTGGACGCTGAACCGGAACACGAACTCCGTCGAGATCACTGAGCGCCTCGTTGTAGCGTTGAGTGATCTCAGCCCGACGACGTTTGAACTCCCCGAGCCGGCGTAGCTGAGTAAGCCCGAGAGCGCTGGCCACATCCGTGAGGCGGTAGTTCATCCCGAACTCATGCACCTCCTGGTGCCATGGACCCTCGGTGGTGATCCGGAACCGATCGGCGTCGCGGACGAGTCCGATGAAATGGAACTCGTGTGCGCGCTGAGCGACAACTGCGTCCTTTGCGACAAGGGCGCCGCCTTCGCCGGTGGTGAGGTTCTTCGTAGGGAAGAATGAGAAGGTTGTAAGGTCGGCTAGGTCACCAACGGGCCGCCCTTTGTAGGTGCTTCCGATCGAGTGCGCTGCGTCGTCAAGGATCAGCGAACCGACACTGTCGGCGATCGGCCTGAGCGCATCGTAGTCGGCAGGATGCCCGGCGTAATCGACCGCAGCAATAACTCGCGTGCGCTCCGTTACAACGGCGGCTACCGCGGTTGGGTCGATAAGCGCAGTGTCCTCCTCCACATCCGCGAATACGATCTTCGCGCCGAGGACCGATGCCATCGCGGTCGTCGCTACGAAGGTCATCGGTGTCGATACGACCTCGTCACCTGGGCGCACGCCAATGGACGCGTACGCCATGTGCAGCGCCGCAGTACCGGAGGTGGCAGAGATCGCGCGGTGCCCGCCGGCGAGACGACCTATTTCGCCCTCGAATGCAGCGACAGTTGGCCCGGTAGTAAGCCAGTCACCGCGGAGGATCTCTGCAACGGCAGCGATGTCGTCGTCAGAGATCGACTGCCGTCCATACGGCAGCATGCTCAGAGTCCGGTCTCGATGATCGCCGCGATCTCATCCCGCGTGTACCACTGGTCGTTGCCGTCAGAGCGGTATGCGAATCCTTCAGGCACCGGCACCGCGCCTGTCGGCGCCCGGTAGCCCCACGAGGCGAGATCGGGCTGAATGATGAAGTACTTACCGTCTTGGATGATGACCGTTCGCCGACCTTCTTCGGGACTGATCATCTCCTCGTGAAGCTTTTCACCGGGGCGTAGGCCGACATCGACGAGTTCCGCGTCCGGCACGACGGCATAAGCGAGATCGGTCACCTTCATTGACGGGATGCGCGGAATCAGCAGTTCGCCGCCCTGCATGAACTCGAAGGTATCGACCACCATCTGCACCGCTTCAGGGAGCGTGATGAAAAACCTTGTGCATCGCAAATCTGTGATCGGAAGGGGCATGCCCTTCTCCCCCAGCTGTCGAAAGAACGGGATAACCGAGCCGCGGGAACCCATCACGTTGCCGTAGCGAACCACTGCGAACCGCGTCGTATAGGCCGCGGCGTAGTGGTTGCCGGTAATGAACAACTTGTCGGCGGTGAGCTTGGTGGCGCCGTACAAGTTGATCGGACTTGACGCCTTGTCGGTAGACAGAGCGACCACCTTCTTCACGCCCGCGTCAATCGACGCCTCGATCACATTCTGGCTGCCCAAGACGTTTGTCTTAACGAACTCGAATGGGTTGTACTCGGCCGTGTCAACCTGCTTGAGAGCCGCCGCATGCACGACGAAGTCGATGCCGTGGAGGGCACGAGCGAGACGACGCTCGTCACGGATGTCTCCAATGAACCATCGGAGACGCGGGTCATCGCCGAACAGCTGACGGACTTCGTACTGCTTGAGCTCATCACGCGAGAAGATCACAAGCCTGCGCGGATTTAGGTTGTCTAGCGCAAACCGGATAAAAGCTTTGCCAAACGAACCGGTACCACCGGTGATGAGGATGCTGGAGCCCTCGAGAACTGACACGTCGTATTGTCCCCCGCGTAGTCGGGATGGCATGGGGGACGCTCCCCCGAGCCCGTCCTATCCTAACGTGTGGGGTACGACCGATTCCGTCCGCCAAAGAGGAGCCGCACATGACGCACAGAGACGTCCTCATCCACTGCAACGCCGGGACGGGATACGGCATGGGCCATTTGATGCGCGCATTGGCGCTTGCCCAGGAGGCCGCACGCCGCGATTGGCGCGTACGGATCGCTGGTGACATCTCAGACCTCTCCCGCGCGAAAGCCATTGGGACGGCGCCGGATGTCCCATTCCAATTCATGGACCCGAGCCGGATGGCAGAGGAGTTGCCGGAGCTTGCGGAGGATGCAGCCGTCCTACACATCGATTCGTATTGGGATGTGCCGGAGTTGAGCCGTGAGGACCTCCTGCTGAGCAACATGCAGGACGGAATATATGGCGTCCGCCGTGCGCATTTAGCGATCGACGCCAACCTCGGCGCAGAATTCTGGTTCGAACGACCGGACCTCAGCACGCACCGGATTCTCGGCATCGACGCTACGGTGATCCGGGACCAGGTGAGGCGCCAGAGAGAGTTCGCGCCTGTCGCAGGTGATCGCCCGCGAGTGCTCGTTGTGATGGGCGGCACCGATCCTGATGCCCTCGCCGCGCGTGCCGCGGAGGCTCTCACCACAGTCTCCCAACCGCTCGCGATCACCGTCATCGCCGCAGCGGAGCGACATCGGCGTATCATCGACGCTTGCCGCCACACACCGCACCAGCTGACGCTACACACATTCGTCGAGGACCTCCCCGCGGTGGCGCGCGAGCAAGATCTGATCATCAGCGCGGCGGGCACTTCCGTATGGGACTTTGCGTACATCGGTGTGCCGATGGCATTGGTGTGCGCAGTGGACAACCAGCGACGTGGCTATCGGGCCGCGATCGATGCCGGGTTTGCCGTCCCACTCGGCGAGCCACCTCACAACGACCTCGCCGAGCGGGTTCAAGGGCTCGCGTCGCTGTTCACCGATAGGAATTGGACGCAACAGTCACGAGAACATCTCCGTGCGTCCGTCGACGGGCTCGGCGCCTGGCGGATCGTATCGGCATGGGAGGAACTCGCCGGCATCCGGTCACAACGCGGCGGTACTCCGCAGGCTCTCACCGCTCGACGCGCGACCGCCGATGATGCTCGGACTCTCTTCGATTGGCGCAACGACGACACCACCCGTGCGATGTCTCGAGACAGCTCAGTACTGAAGTGGGAAAGTCACCGCGCATGGTTGGAGCGCTGTCTGGCGGACGCAGACCGCCAGCTATTCTTGATCGAGGACGGTCATCGGAACGTCGCTACGGTCCGCTGGGATCGTCGCGCTGGCTCCGATTGGGAGATTTCGATCACCGTGGCACCTGTCAACCGGGGTCGTGGACTGGGTCGCGCCGCCCTAATCGCCGGCGAGAACGCGTTGATTTCCGCGCAACCAATCCGGATGCTGGCTCGTGTCCATGAGAACAATGCTGCCTCCCGGCGCCTATTCCTCTCCGCCGGGTACCTACCGCACTTGCCCGCTGACGCAAATGGTTTCGAAACGCATGCAAAGTGGCGATTGCTTACCGCACGATGACGGCGGGTCGGGGTTTGCTCAGACCACGGACCACGTGAGCGGAGTGCCTCGCGTTACGTCGCGGGTGAACTGGCGGCCCTCGACCATTTCGAAGGCGTCCGACCGCAATCCACCGCCGGGACGAATGGACCGAACGTTCTCCGTGGTTACAGTGTCGCCGCACCGCACATCTACCACGACATAAAGCGAGCGGCGCAGTGCGAGAACGGCTTTTTCCTGCTCTGTCGGGCCGAAGGCAACACCACTTCCGACGGCGAGCCGCGCTTGCTCGGAGGCCACCACGAGTGCGCCGAACTCAGCGGGATTGAGTGAGAAGTCAGAATCGACTCCTCCACTATCGCGGTCGAGGGTGAGATGCTTCTCAATCACAACGGCGCCCAGGGCAGCTGCGGCGGTTGCGACCCCGATACCGAGCGTGTGGTCGGACAGCCCCACGGGCACGTCGAATGCATCCCGAAGCACCTGAATGTTGCCGAGCCGTGCCTCCTCAGGAAGCGCGGGGTAAGCGGCCGTGCAGGCGAGGAGTACAAGCTGCGTGCAGCCGGCGCCGCGCACAGCTGTGACGGCGGCGTCAATCTCGCCAAGCGTCGCCATACCGGTCGAAACGATCATGGGCTTACCGGTGCGGGCGACCTCGCGCAACAACGGCAGATCGACGATCTCGGCAGAAGCTGTCTTATAGAGTTCGACTCCCAGCCCCTCGAGAAAATCGATCGAAGTGGGATCGAACGGCGTCGAGAACGGGATCAGGCCATTCGAACGCGCGCGATCAAAGATCGCCTCATGCCACTCCCATGGCGTGTGCGCTTCCTGGTACAGCGAGTATAGGTTGCGGCCACCCCAAAGACCGTGGTCGCTCTTCACCCGGAACGCTGGAGCATCCGAGTCGATGGTGATGGTGTCAGCTGTGTAGGTCTGGATCTTCAGCGCGGTCGCACCTGTTGTGGCAACCGCGTCGACGATCTGCAGCGCGCGCTCCAGATCGCCATTGTGGTTGCCGGACATCTCAGCGATAGTAAAAGCAGGATGTCCCTTCCCGATGCTTGCGCGCGATAGGTCGATGATCTGATCTGAAGTCACTGCACCTACATTACAGAACGACGTCTGCCTTGACAGGACAGGTCGAAGCAGAAGACGGCATCCACCCAGGAACCGTTGCGCATCGCCCTTGGAAGCTGGTACGACGAGCAAATCGGCGTCAGCTGGCCGTACCTCTCGTCACCGTGTCCCACTCGATCCACCTCCTGAGCGCGGAAGGCTATAGAGACTGATGTGGACTCCGAATTATGCTTCAGAGGCCCAAGTCAGGCGAAAGATCACCTCGTTGATTCAGATAGGAGCTCACCAGCCCTCGATACGCGTTCGTGGGCGGGACTCCTGTAATGCCCCAGCCGTCGTTGCCGAATGCGGAAACACCGTCAAGCGTGAGCCTGTTGAGGCCTCGCCCGAGTATCAACCCGTCAGACCGGTTTTGGCTAGCAGTGACGCCTCTCAAAGCGATATGCACCGCGTCAGATACCTGAAATCCCACATGGTGATTAGAGACAGAGACATCAACCAGGCTTACGGCGTTCGAGTTTGTTAGCGACACGGCTACGCCTTCCGACGCCGTGTCACCGACGACCTGCGCGGACGAAACCTTGCACGTCGATACCCTGTCGAGCGAGTAGGCCGCGCCAGCCATCTGATGGTGACTGTTGCCGACCATATTGATCGCAGAATGCTCGGCGGAGGCGGCACCATGAATCGCAATTTGATTCCCTCCCCACGAGTAGTCAAAGAAGTTGTTGTTGATCTGTGAGGCGCTGTGCTGATGCTCATTGCTGATCATCACGTCTGCGTCATCGGGTTTGACACCCATTGCGTGAAATCGATTCGCATGGGCGATCAGGTTACGTGACTCAAACTTCTGGTGAAACGTCTTGTCGGCTCCCCCGACGTGTATTCCCGTGCGGCCCGAGCTGAAGAGCGAGTTCTCGATTCGCAAGTTTTTACCCCGCATCACAACTCCCCTGAGCAGCTTGAAGAACGCGCAACGCAGCACATGCCCGTCGATATCCGCGGCATCCGAGCCGAGGAATTCCACCCCCGTCGCTTGTTCCGCGCCTCGCTCGGGCGAGGAGGAGAAGGCGACCTGATCGAGAATCAGCCCGCTCTCCCTGACTTGAAGCATGGTGATTGGTGCCGCCGTGTGCAGGGATGCGCTGTAATGATCGGCGCCAGTGCCGATCACTCGCAATTGCCCTGTGTTAATAACCAAAGTTTTGTCAATGCGGAAGTGGCGGGAGCTCCCTGGTAAACCAAAAACGATTGTGGACCCACGGGACGCCGAATCCAGAATTCGCTGTATCGCACCGCTGTCGTCGACTTGACCAGTCCCGTCAACGCCTTCCACTCCCGCTTCGATACGAAGCGTCCGCGGCGTCGTATACGCGAGCCGCGCATCGATGGCAGCGCGATCCGCGTCGAGTAGCGTCTCGAGAGCCTCACGGGTGCTACTGCGGGGTTCTCCGATAAGTTCGGCAACCGCGTTATCGTCCGGCTTCAGCGTCGCGGAAATCTTCGTCCCCGCGGCACCCGCCGCGACTCCGACCACCCCCGCGGCTGTTGCCGCTAGCGCAGTTCGCCTCGTGACGGGTGCTTGGAACGTTGCGTTATTCTCACCCACGATGAACCAACCCTAGTACTGAACCTGCTGGTTCAACCGACCCTTGGACCCACGAAAACGTGTGTCTCTCAGGTGGCACAAACAAAGCGACACGGATGCCCGGCGGTGACCGGTGACTCTTGACGGCCATTAGACGCGCGTATCACAGTAACGCCCGCGAACTCTCAGTGGGCACCATCCGCGACCGCGACCGCTCGCACCGTCCGCCACAGGATTACGAGGTCCCCCACCAGCGACCAGTTCTCTACGTAATACAGATCGAGTCGGATCGCATCGTCCCAATCGAGCGCACTGCGTCCGCTGACCTGCCACAGACCCGTGATGCCCGGTTTAACCAACAATCTACGATGGTGGTGGACATCATATAATGCCACTTCGGCCTCCCGTTGCGGGCGCGGTCCAACCAGACTCATAGTCCCTATGAGTACGTTGAACAGTTGAGGAAGCTCGTCGAGCGAATAGCGCCGCAGGAATCGTCCGATCGATGTGACGCGGGGATCATTGTCGACCTTATGAAGAGGCTTATCCAGGGTGCCCTGCGCATCAAGCAAAGATGCGAGCTGATCGTCGGCATTCTGAATCATCGAGCGAAACTTGAACATCGCGAACGGCTTTCCCTTGACGCCCACTCGCTCTTGTGCATAAAAAACCGGCCCCCTACTGCTCAATTTAACGCACAGCGCAACGATCACCATCACAGGAGACAGCACAAGGATAAGGAAAAGCGAGCCGAGCAGATCGAGAGTCCGCTTAACGAGTCGCTTTGTCCCTGTCAATTTCGGGTAGTCGACGTAGATCAATGGAAAGCCAACGGCTTGACGCATATGAATACGCGGCCCCGCGACGTCGGTCAGCGCGGCCGCCACAACGAGGTCAACCCCAAGATCATCCAATGCCCAGCCGAGCCGCTGCAACCGTTCAGGTGGGAAGTCGTCTGCACCAGTGATGATTACTGTGTCGATTTCGAAATCGACGACCGAGGTCAGCAAATCATCGTACGAGCACGTTGCGATTTCGGCTAGGGCGCTCGCCACCCGTCCCCTGTCGTTCGTGGCAACGAGTGCAACATCGAATCCAGCATTCGCGTCCGCTTGCATCTGACGATGAACGTGGTGGATCTTTGCTGCCTCGCCGACGAGCATCGTTCGATACACGTTTCGACCTTGGCGGCGTTGCCAATGCAACCGGCGACGCCACAAAAACCGACAGAGGACCAGCGCGACGAGACCAGTCGGCAACGCGATCAACAAATATCCGCGTCCGATATCTACCCTCAAAGCAAATGCGAGAACCGCAAATATCCCGAACGTCATCAGCGTTGCTGAGACGACGCGGCGATACTCCGACGAGCCAGCACCATAATTCTGTGGTTTCCGTGATTCGCCGACCGCAAGCATCGCCAACCACCCGATGATAAGGATGACAGACAGCACTCCATACGAAATATCTATCGATGTCGACGAGACGGGCCTCGCCAGGTCAGCGGGCGTCGCTCCGAATCGTACGAACTGAGCAGCAAAGACCGCCGCAACCACGACCGCTATGTCAGTGAACAACAGCTTTCGCCCGTAGCGGGTCTCCCAAGCAGGCGTTCTCATCGCGACGCACACACCTTCTTGTTTCCGACCGCCATGACTGCATCCGCTCCCGTTTTCGCGGGATGTTCCACCCGACTTGCCCCCGACCGCATCCCCGAAACTTTATGCGTGCGCATCAAGCGTCTCTATGTTTGCACACACAATTCTTGGAGTCGACACGCACGAGGTAGCTCACCAGCGTCATTCTCCCGATGCATTGGGATCTGTCGTGTCGATGCCAGGATCCGTCGTGTCTGTTCCGGGTTCAGTTCCGGGATTTGGCCCGGGATCCGTCGTGCCAGGATCCGTCTCGTCCGGATTCGGCTCAGGCGTCGGTGTCACAGGCCCCTGATTGTTCTGTGACTGTTCCCGTTCCGCCTCTTCGATCTCGCGCACTCGCAGGTCTTCGTCGCGAAGCGCGAGCACAGCATCTCGGAAGGCCGCGAGTGCCGCAGCGCCGGCTGCACCGTTCAGCGGAGTCGCCGTCACGGCTGTCGCCGCAGCGGTGACAGCATCCCGGAAGCTCTGATCCGCGACCGGGTAGGCGTCGTTCTGAGCCGTTGCATACGCCGTGAGGCTCGTGGCGAAGGTCGCGAGCTGGCCGGTGTATGAGGTGTTCAATGCGTCGACCGCGGTACGAGTCGTGCGCAGTTCGTCAGAGGCTTCGTCCAACGCGGTCGATGCTTCCTGAACCCGATTGATCGCATCGGCGACGCTCTCGAGCTTGTCTTCATCGACCGAGCCGCGCTCGAATGGCGCGAGCGCCGTCGGAACGACCGTCTGCTCGAGACCTGCGCGATAGGCGTCGACCGCTTGAATCGCCGCAGCGAGAGCCGCGGGATCAGCCGTCTCAGCGTGATCGGCCGACGCAGCGAGCTCGCCCAGCGCCGTGCGGATGGGAGCAGAATCGGCGAGCGCCGTCGTGATGGTTTCTTCAAGTCGTGTCGTCGATGCAGTGAGCGAGTTCTCTGCCCCGGCCAGCGACGCCTCATCGGCGGCGAGAACCTCGACGGCGTCGGCTGCCGGATCAGCGCTCGCCACCTGTACGCCGGCGAACACCGCCGTCGCAGCGACCACGACGACGGCGACTGCACCGATAGTCGTGTTGACCCAGTCGATGCGTCGATGCCCGCGCGGCTTCTTGCGCTTCGCCGTCTTCTCGGAACCCACGAAGACGACCGACGGTGAACTGTTCACGACCGCCGAATCGACCAGGTTGACGAGTTTGGCGGCATCCGCCCCCTCGGCGTGCGGACGAGATTCGTCGCGTGGGCGTCCCACGAGAGCTTCCAGCAGCGGGTCCGAGCGCGGCGAATCGGTCACGGCGCGCGCGGGCAGATCGAGATCAGACATCTCGTTGCTCGGAGACATGAACTACCGTTCTGCAGGCTCACCGGTGACGGCGGCGGATTGGACTACTCTCTGTAAGGATACCCGGCGGCCGCCGACACATTCGAAGACTGGAGAGCGATGACCGTACAGGACTATGTGCGCCTTCTGCGACGCAACCTCGTCCTGATCGTCTCGCTGGCCCTGATCGGCCTCAGCATCGGCCTGCTGGTCGCGCTCACGACGCCCACTCGCTACACCACGTCGACGCAGTTACTCGTCTCTGCCCAGGCCGGAGATGCGGCGACACCCTCCGAACTCAACCTTGCTCGCGGCTATGCACAGCAGGCCGTCAGCAGCTACATCGACATCATCCCGAGTTCGCTCGTGCTGCAACCGGTCATCGACGATCTCGGCCTTGACTACACCGTCGCGCAGCTGTCTTCCAAGGTGAGCGCGACAGCAGCGTCGACGACAAGCACCGCGATCACCCTCACGGTCTCGGATCGCAATCCCGCGCAAGCGGCGCGACTCGCGAACGCGATCGGCGACAGCTTCACCGCTGTCGTCGCCGAGCAGCTGGAGCGGCCCGTCGACGCCAGGCCCAGCCTCGTGCGCATCGACACGCTCGAAGCGGCCTCGGTGCCTGTCTCTCCTTCCGCGCCGAACATTCCGCTCACGGTGGCGCTCGGTGCTCTGCTCGGGCTCGTCGGTGGCATCGGTGTCGCTGTGCTGCGCTCGGTGCTCGACAACCGCATCCGCACGATCGAAGACGTTGAACGTGCAGTCTCGGCACCGACGCTGGGCGGCATCGCACTCGACCCTCATGCGAAGAAGCGCCCACTGGTGGTGGCTGCTGACGCCCGCGACCCCCGCGCAGAGGCATTCCGCTCGCTGCGCACGAACGTCAAGTTCCTCGATCTCGGCGAAGGGTCGATGGCCCTTGTCGTCACCAGCGCCGGACCCGGCGAGGGAAAGTCGACCACGACGGCCAACCTCGCGATCACGTTCGCCGAGTCGGGCGCGCGCGTGGCACTCATCGACGCCGATCTGCGGCTGCCGCGCATCGCCGACTACTTCTCGATCGAGGGTGGCGTCGGGCTGACCGAGGTGCTCATCGGTCGCGCCGTCGCCAGCGAGACCCTGCAGCATTGGGGGCGCGGAGCGCTGTTCATCCTTCCCGCCGGCACCGTGCCGCCCAACCCTGCAGAGTTGCTCGGATCGACCGCGATGACCGCACTGCTCAACGACCTGAAGGCGGCCTTCGACATCATCCTCATCGACTCGCCACCGGTGGGGCTGGTAACGGATGCTGCAGTGCTCGCTCGCCAGACACAGGGAGCGATTCTCGTCACGGCATCCGGCAAGACCCGGGCCAATCGTCTCTCCGACGCTGAAGCGACCATCGAGAAGTCGGGCGCGAAGGTGCTCGGAACGGTCGTGACGATGCTGCCGACCAAGGGCGCAGACCGCACCGCCTACGGCGTGTACGGCGGCTGACGCGCCTGTGACATGACGCGCTGGCACGCCGGCAACCGTTTCACCGCTGAAGCCTATGGAACAATGACTGAAGCTTTGGCAACACACTGACAATCAACTCAAAGGGACCAGACCGCGTGGAACTTCGCGACTACATACGCATCCTGCACAAGAACTGGATCATCATTCTCGTGCTGCTGCTCGTCGGCCTCGCCGGTGGTGCCGCGTATGCCTTCACACAGGCCCCGAAGTACGTGGCCTCCACGCAGCTCTACGTGTCTGTCCGCACCGAGGGCGCGGCAACCGGCGACCTCGTGCAGGGAACGACCTTCGCGCGTCAGATGGTGACTAGTTACGTCGACGTAATCGGCACGGCCCTCGTACTCGACCCTGTCATCGAAGAACTCAACCTCGACACGTCGGCGTCCGCGCTCGCGTCGCGCATCACCGCGACCACCGCGCTCAACACGGTGCTGATCGACATCACCGTCACCGACACCGACCCGGCAGTCGCCGTGAAGATCGCGGATGCGACAGCGACGAGCTTCGCGAACGTCGTGCAGACCGACCTCGAGCGCCCTGACACCGAGGGTGGCGCCAGCCCGGTGCAGATCACGATCACCGACCCGGCTGCTGAGCCGACCGCGCCGACGAGCCCGAACATTCCATTGTTCATCGTGCTGGGCGGACTGCTCGGTCTGGCTGCCGGCGTCGCGGCCGCCGTGCTGCGCAGCGTGCTCGACACACGCATCCACGCACTGCACGACCTCGAGCTCATCACCGACAAGCCCATGCTCGGCGGCATCGCCTACGACCCCGACGCGCAGAAGCGCCCGCTGATCGTGCACGCCGACCCACGCAGCCCCCGCGCCGAGTCGTTCCGCTCGCTGCGCACGAACCTGCAGTTCCTCGACATCGACTCCGGCTCGCGCACCTTCGTCATCTCCAGCGCCGGGCCGGGTGAGGGCAAGTCGACCACGACGGCGAACCTCGCGATCGCCCTGGCCGAGACCGGTGCACGCGTCGCGCTGATCGACGGCGACCTGCGCCTCCCCCGCGTCGCGGACTACATGGGCATCGAGGGCGGCGTCGGCCTGACCAGCGTGCTCATCGGCCAGGTCGGCGTCTCGGATGCGCTGCAGAAGTGGGGCACGAACGAGCTCTACGTGCTTCCCAGCGGCCCGGTGCCGCCCAACCCCAGCGAGATGCTGGGCTCTGCGGCTATGGACCGCCTGCTCACGCCGCTGGAGGAGTACTTCGACTACATTCTCATCGACGCTCCCCCGCTGCTGCTCGTCACCGACGCCGCAGTCATCGGCAAGAAGACGCGTGGAGTCATTCTGGCTGCTGCATCGGGCAAGACCCGCAAGCCTGAACTTTCCGGCGCGATCCGCACGCTCGAGACCGCCGGCGTCAACCTGCTCGGCATCGTCGTGACGATGCTGCCGACCAAGGGTCCGGACAGCTACGGATACGGCTCGTACACCTACGGGTCGAAGAGCGAACACGATCAGGATCCGGTGCAGCTCACGCAGGCCGAGTCGAAGCCGCGGGTGCGCGCGCGGGTGAAGACGAAGGCGTAGTTCGGCGTTTCGGAGTCGCCGGTACCCCGGCATCCGCTCGAGGTGGCGCAGTTCGGGGAGAGTTAGAGTTCCAGCACGCGTTCGCGGTTCTGGCCCTCGAACGCATGAGCCATCGCGCCAAGGCCTTCAGAGGTGAGACCGTAGCCCGCCCCCACTTCACGCCAGCGTGACGTGGCGCGCTCGACCTCGCGAAGGAGTTCGATGCCCTGTGCGCGCGTGAGCCGGAATGCGTCGGCCGCATTGACAAGGTTGCGGATGTCGCGGCGTGCAGGATCATCCACGTCCGAGATCGGTGTGGATTCCACTGCTCCGTGCCGGTAGAACGGATTGATATCGAAGCCCGGGGAGAGCTGCCAGCCTGACTTGGACCGGAGCATCCCATGGTTTCGCATGTGGTCGTCGACGTTGTTGATCAACAGCGACACGGCGGCGCGGCGAAACAGTTCAGCGGTGTCCCCGGCGATGCTGCTCTCTCGGCCCACAGCCTCGGCGAGATCGACATAGGTGCGTAGCTCGCCGGGGCTCTTGTCCAGCAGACTGTCCGCACTGAGGTAGCCGATGCGCTGTCCGGCACCGGATGTCTCCTGTGTTCGATCGAACCTGTCCAGCACCAGCACCGAACGATCTCCGACGCGGATCAACTCGAAGGTGGGCACCGTGATGCCGGCGTCCCTTGACAGGTGCAGCGCCGTGGCTTCCCAGGCCATCGCGTCCCCGAAGTCCTCATCTCGCGGAAGCTTTGCCAACGCGATTGATCCATCCTCCCTGAGCACGTTCGTCTTCGGCCTCGCGCCTCCCGCCGAGGTGCCGGCAGCCAACAGTTCTGCGGTGTCGTCCGAAATCTCCTCTCCGTGTTCGAACGCCTGTGCGGCGGCGATGAGCGTGTCCAGCTGCATCAGCGTGGGCGTACGACTGGGAGGTGCCGCGGCAACATGTCCAGCATCAGCGTCTTCGATCAGGCGGTAGCGCAGAGCGCCTTGCCGGGTGGCATCGGGCACGGCGGCGAGGATCTCGACCTCACTCGCACGGGAGGGGACCGCACCGGCCCGCTGTGCACGCCGCCGTCGGGAGGCATCGATCAACCGGCGCCCCCACAGATCCGGCTGGCTGTCGGCGAGGCCTGCGAGCATCGCTCTGCTGCCCGAAGGAGAGAAGGTCCCCGGAGTGAGCGGAAGCGACGGCGCGAGCGGATAGGCGCTGGGCGAGACGAGGTAGTCGGGTGCGTATGAGAACGAAACGGTGCCCGCCCGGCCCCCGCCACGACCGCGGCCGCGCCCGCCGATGTCTTCGATCGTGCCGGCCGGCACGACGCTTCCGCTCGGCAGCTGCACATCGACCCAGAGCTTCATAGCCTCACCCGCTCGGGTAGTCCGTCCTCGAGCAGAGCACGGCCGCGTACGGATGTGGAGGGGTCGGTGGCATCAAGCACCCCACGCTCCAGGCCCAATACTTCGAGCACGGCGAAGAGGTTCTCGAAGCGGACACTGCCTTCACCGTTCTCGATATTGCGCAGTGTGCCGCGAGTGATGCCGGCGCGCTGCGCAACGATCTCGGTGGTCAGACGTTGTGCTTTGCGCCACACGCGGAGGTTCTCTCCGAGTTCCCGCATGCGCCGCGCGCGCTCCGGTCCTGATTGAGCCATGAGAACACGCCCCTCGACACTTAGTGGTTACTGCAGTGACCACAATAGCTGTTAGTGAGCAGTATAGCTGTCGTTACCGTATCTCGCCGGTGCGCTGGCACTCTAGGGCCGAGTTCGTCTTTCCTCAGGTCCAGCCGTCCGCCCGCTCAGCTGGCGGGAGCGCCCCGGAAGACCACCTTGTGGTACAGCACGAAGCGGATCAGCACCACAATCACGATGCTGATGAGGTTCACGATGTTGAGCGCCAGCGCGCCCGTCGCGTGCCCGACGATCGCCGTCAATGCTTCGACGCCGAGCCAGACGAGCGCGGCTCCCAGCAGCGTGCAGGCGAGGTTCACGCCGAGAAAGAGCACGAGTTCGGAGACGCGTCCGCGGCGGTCGCGGTGCCGGAACGTCCACTCCCGGTTGCCGATGTAGGCGTTGACCAGCGCGACGAGAGACGCCACGATCTTCGACAGCACCGGGTCCCAGCCCCAGACGAACACGAGCAGGTTGAACACCGCGATCTCGATGACCGTGCTGAGTGCACCGACGACGAGGAAACGGCTTCCCACGCCCACAAGGCGGCGTAGGCGGGCAGGGATCTTCACTCGACCAGGCTACTTCGTGCGCGTACTCTCGCCGCACACGCCACGTTCGTCGCCGACGACCGGTTCGCAATTGCCGACAGCCAGCGTGACTGTCCGGCGATTTGCCGTACACTGGAGCTATGGCTAGTACACCGTTGAAGGACGCACGCGTGGAGTTCCGTGTCACTGCTGATCAGAAGCAGACGATTGAGGCCGCTGCGGCAATCCAAGGACGCACTGTCACCGACTTTTCGGCCGACGTGCTGGTTGAGCGCGCTCAAGAAGTGATACAGGCCGAGCGGCAACTCCGCATCGAGGCGTCGCGCTTTGACACGTTCTCCAGGCTCATGGACGAGCCCCCTCGAGCGATCGGCGAGTTGCGGGAACTGATGACTCGGAAGCCTGTCTTCGTTGACTGATTTCCTGATCCCACGGCCGCTTGCCGCGGGAGACAAACTCTCCGACTTCCGCTCCGGAGAGGAGAGCCTGGACGTCTGGCTACGTGGACGCGCCCGCGGAAACGAGAAGTCAGGAGCATCTCGAACGATGGTCTCCGTCACGAGAGAAGGGCGCGTAGCCGGCTACTACTGTCTCTCTTCGAGTTCCTTGGAGCGCGAAGACGGCCCGCCACAACTTGCAAAAGGGATGCCCACGTCGATTCCGATCGTCCTGCTCGGCCGACTCGCTGTCGACGAAGAGTTCAAAGGTCGAGGTCTGGGCTACTCGCTGCTTCAGCATGCGACAGGCCGGGCGTTGGAGGCTGCCGAAACCATCGGTATCCACGCCGTCCTTGTTCACGCGATCAACGACACGGTCGTGGGATTCTACGAACGGTTCGGATTCACGCCGTTCCCAGAGGAGCGACGGACGCTCTATCTGCTCACGCAGGACGCCCGCGCGACGCTGACGACATGAGTGCACCGACGACGAGGAAGCGGCTTCCCACGCCGGCGAGGCGGCGCAGTCGGGCAGGGATCTTCACTCGACTAGGCTACTTCGTGCGCGTACTCTCGCCGCACACGCCCGCCGAGGAACCTCTTTGACCTTCTCTCATCTCGCCATCGTCATGCCGGCCTACAACGAAGCCGAAGGCATCCGAGGCTTCATCGACGAGATCCGCGACCACGTCTCCCCGCTTGCCGCACGCGTCACGTTCGTCATCGCCGACGACCGCTCGACCGATGACACAGCCCCCGTCTTCGACGACGTGGCAGACGTCGACGTGCAGACACAGCCGGCCAACCGCGGCCACGGCCCGACGGCGCTGGCCGCATATTGCGCGGGCCTCGCATCCGAACCCGACCTGCTCGTGCATGTCGATGGGGACGGACAGTTCCTCGGCGCCGACTTCGTGCGCCTCATCACCGCGGCCGAGTCCACCGGAGCCGATGTCGTGCACGGCGTGCGCGACGGACGCACCGACCCCTGGTACCGCAAGGTGCTCACCGGGGCTGTCGGGCTGCTGATCGCCGCAGCATCCGGTCGTCGCATTCCCGACGTCAACACTCCCCTGCGCGCCTACCGTCCGTCTGCTCTGCAGACTCTGGTGGATGCCGTGCCCACCGACGCGAGCGTGCCGCACGTGCACTTCTCGCTCGCCGAGGCACGTGGCGGCTTCATCGTTCGCTACGTGCGCGTGGCCAGCATCCCGCGCCGCGGCGAATCGACGAGTGGCACCATGTGGGGCCGCGCCGCCGACCTGCGTCTGCCGCCCAAGCGTCTGCGCCAGTTCGCGATCGCCGCGCTGCAGGAGGTGTGGACGCTGTCGCTGCGTCCGTCGGCACCGCTGCGCAGCATCCGCCGCCCTGGATCTGCCGATTGACATGATCAGAGCTCGCTCCATCGTCTTCTGGGTGCTGGCCGCGGCGCTGCTCATCGGGCACGTGCTCGTCGCGTGGCAGAGCCTGACGGTCTGGCGGTTCTGGGAAGACGAGGCGTTCAACCTCACCGTGCCGCGCAACCTGCTCGCCGGTCTCGGCTACGCGAGCGACGGTGCGCTCTCGGGGTCGACGATCACCCTGTTCGATGTGCGTATCTCGACCGGTCCCGCAGTGCTGCTGCCGGTCGCCGCTGTGCTCGCGACCGGCATCGACCCGGTCATCGGCGCGCGGCTGGTGCCGCTCGCGTACTGGATGCTGTTGCTTGCCGGCCTGTGGGTGATCGGACGTCGCATCGGTGGACGCTGGGCCGCCCTCGTCGCCGTCGCCGTGCCGCTCGCGTTCACGACATCGGCCACGGTCTCGCCGATTCAGGGGCCGGCTGATCTGCTCGGCGAGATCCCCGCCGCGGCACTGCTCGTGTGGGCGCTTGTCGTGCTGCCGCGGCGCGCATGGCTCGCGGGGCTGCTGGTCGGGCTCGCCGTGCAGGCGAAGCTCATCGCGCTGCTCGCGCTGCCCGCGTTCGCCGTGGCACTGTTCCTGCTCGCCCCGGGGACGGGGCGGGCGCGCGTTGTCTCGTTCTTGCGACGGTCGTGGGTGCCGCTGGTGTTCCTGGCGCTGCCGACGTTCCTGTTCGAACTCGCCGCGCTGATCACGTTCGGCTTCAGCGGATTCATCGACCACCTGCGTGCACTGCTCGGGTTCGTGCGCAGCGGCGGCCAACCCGGTGAGCCGACGACCGTGGTGCAGAAGATCACGACGCTCGCCGAATCGTGGTCGGTGCCGGTGTGGGTCGCGCTCCTCGTCGCGGTGGTGTCGATCGTGCTGATCGTCGGCGGGCTGTGGGTTTCGCGGGGGTCAGTTTCTTCTGATGTTCTCGTTTATCTTGGCGCCGCAGCGGTCGGCGCTCTCGCGTTCGTCGGCTGGTGGGCGACCGCGTCGCACCTGCCGCTGTGGGTGCGTCATCCGGCCCCCGGCGTGTTCGCGTTCTTCCCGATCCTCGCCGCCGGTGCGGTGTGGGGTGCCCAGCGGATGCTGCGCCGGCCAGCGCTGCGTGTCGTGTCGGTTGTCGCGATGGGGGTCGTTGTTCTGGGGCTCGGCGCAGGGGCTGCCGTGCACTCGGTCGCTGCGACTCAGTCGCCGTGGCTCACGCTCGAGACGCAGCGCGCGGCCGTCGCACCGCTTCAGAAATGGGTCGAGGAGAACGACGTCGAGTGGCTCGCGGCCGAGCCGTGGGGTGCTGCGGTCGCTCCGGTCGTGATGACCGGCGCGCACGTCGGGCTGTTCGACGCCGTCGCCATGGCGGACGTGCCGCGCTTGACTGGGGCGGAATGCGCCACCGACGAGCTCGCGGACGGTGGGTTGTTCCGGATTTGCGCTGCGCCGTAAGGGGTCTCTGCGCTGCGCCGTAAGTGGCGTGGCACGCCGTAGGTGGGCGTGGCATCGCAGCATCCGCTCGCTGAGCGTCTGACGGCTCGCTGAGCTCGTCGTCGAAGCTGTTCAGCCTCCCGTGAAGGCGTTCGTGATGACCGTGAACCCTGCCGCATCGCAGGCGTCGAAGAGCACGGCTGCGGGGACGTACCACTCCTCTGAGCCGATGTCGGTGGGATTCAGATCCTGAACCGCGGGAAAGTCCTGCTTGAGCGTCGCGAGCGCTTCGGCCACCGGACCCTCGTCAGCCGACGGGATGTCGCCGAGAAAACGAGACGCGAGGCTGTACCAGGCGTTCCTCTCCTTCTGACCCATGCGGTCCTGGTGGAGGGCGGTATCCGCGTTGAGCAGGATCGTCTGGATGTCGGCAAACCCTGAGCACGTGGCCTCGTCGTCTGCGGCCGTCGTCTCGGCGGTTGACGGGGTGCCTGTCGGGGTGGCTGTCGGGGTCGGCGTAGGGGTGTTCAACGCTTCATCCGGCCCGGCGATCGCCGTGCAACCGGTGGCACCCACGAGGAGCAGCGCCGCACCGATCGCAATCGCAGCGTGTCGAGCGGAGGACCGAGTTCGGAGCGACGTCATATGCCGGAGCCTAGCGGTCCGTGCGGCTCTGGACAGGCTCAGGGACCTCGGTACGCAGCATCCGTTTGCTGAGTCTGTCGACGCGGGTTCTCCACAGATTTACGAATCTATGTTCGAATGTCTGCGGCTTCTGCCACTATGAAGTATGGCCATTTTCAGCGAGTTGCGCGACACCCTCGAGGGGTTGGAAACGCGCATGGGTGACGTCGATATCGACGTCCTGCTGACGGCCATGCGCGGGCTCGACGACGACGCGGTCATCGCTGCGCTCGCCGGTGCGGCGGCGGTTGCGAACTGCGCAGAGCGGATGCTGACGGTGGGCGCCGGAGTGGTCGCAGAGCGGTCGCGGCGCGAGGCCGGGCATTCCGGGTTGGCGGCGACGCGCGGGCACCGCAATGCGGTGTCGCTGGTGCAGTCGATCGTCGGCGGCACGCGTACAGACGCGGCGCGCGCCGTGCGGTTGGGCGAGACGTTGATCGAGGGTGCGGATGCTGCGGGTGCGGGCTTCCGGGATGGTTCAGGCGGAAGCGGCTCAGGCAATGACGACGGAGATGGCGCCGAGTCCGGCTGGGGCGGTGACAGCGCTGGCTGGGGCGACGGTGCGGGCCGCGGGGCGTCGGATGCCGCGGGGTCGGGTACCACGGGAGCCTGGGACGGCAACACCGGTGCGGGCGCAGGAGACAGCGCCAGCGACGGCGCCACCGGCGGTGTCGGTGCCGGTGCGGAGGCCGGCGACGCGGCCGGCCCGGGTGCTTCGCCGAGCGATCACGACGTGCAGATGCCTTGGCACGAGCCGTTACGACAGGCATTGTTCGAGGGCAAGATCACGCCAGCGCAGCACGATGCGATCTTCCGCGGAATGGGCCAGCCTCCCGCCCGCGACGGCGCCGACCGCCCGACGGACGCGATAATCGAGGTATGGTCGCTCGCCGCGGCCCAGCTCGTGGCAGAGGCCGCCGACATGGCCGTCGAAGATCTCGCGCGTCGCGCGCGACAGGTGCGCGACGCCCTCGACCCGCAAGGCGTGCAGGAACGCTTCGAGCGCTCGTACGCGGCGCGATCATGGCGCTCGTGGCGCAACGCGGACGGACAGCACCACACGCACATCATCTCCGATGACGAGACGGCCGCGTGGCTCGACTCGATCCGCGATGCGGCGATGCGCCCCCGCCGGGGCGGACCGAGGTTCATGACCGATGAGGAACGCGCAGCCGCGAGCGCGCTCGTGAACGATCCGCGCACGAACGACCAGATCGCCTACGACCTGTTCGCAGACATCCTGCGCGCCGGGGCACTCGCCAACGCGGCGGACGTGTACGGCGCTCGCCAGCCGGGGATCAGAATCGTCACGGTCGAGGGAGCAGTCGGCGTGCGCGATGCGTTCGGACGGATGCTCGCCACCGGACACCTCGAAGATCGCGGCGATGCGCTTCCCGGGAGCGTGGTCGACCGGAACCTGTGCACGGTCGGCAGCCGGAGCGTCATCGTGGACAGCTGCGGCAATCCGCTCGATGTCGGTCGCGAACAGCGACTCTTCACCGCGAAACAGCGCGTCGCGCTGGCCGTTCGCGACGGCGGATGCATGTTCCCGGAATGTCGCGTCCCGGCGTCCTATTGCGAGGCGCATCACTGCGACCATTGGCATGAAGATCTGGGGCTCACCGATATCGACCGCGGCATTCTGCTCTGCCGACATCACCACATGCTGCTGCACAACAACGGGTGGAAGATCACGCGTGAAGGACTCGGCAGGTTCATGCTCCATCCGCCCGGCCGACGCGGCCGCGGGAGTGGTGGTATCCGGGGCGGTGCTGCCGGGGACGGTGCTGGCGGGGGCGGTGCTGCTCGGGAGCCGATCCCTCTCACCAGCCGATCGGCGATCCGGTGGGCATGGGATCCACCACCCGAGTGGCCGCATTGGAGAAGCATGCCCGTCGACGGCGTCGACGTGCGAACGGCTCGGTCGGCTTAGGTGACGCGGCACCGCAGCGGCGTCGCCAGCACGTGAGAAATCGCGTTGGTGCGGCAAAGCTCGAGCGGAATCGTCCTCACTGCGGCCGGGCGCCGCTCCGCCGGCAAGCGATTTCGTGGGAACACCGCTTTATGGCTTTCCTTCGGGCGCGGGTTCCGCTAGTGTGACGAGCATCTGAACTGCAAGACCGTGAATGTCGCTGGGAATCGGCACTCACAACGTGATCTGGGGTCACGTCGTCATGCAGCATCGTGAACACCTGCGATGGCAGATAACCCGTGCGTGTGGGACGTGCGGGCTGGGGATAAAACTGGGGAAATAATGTCGCACTGGGGATTTTTGCGTACATTCACGGCTGAGGGCCGCCGGACATGACGTCCGTCGACGATGCCCTGAGTCTGACACGCGAGGAATCAGTCGCTATAGCGACCACGATTCCGCGCGTCCGGGTCGAGAAGATCACGGCTTCCATGCCGCGTATCTCGGCGACGTTGGAGCACCGTCTGCAATGGGAACGGTCGCACCGCGTCCGCCTCGGCGCAACGGATGCAGCCGTGATCGCGATCGCCACGGGCGTCGCTGCGGTATTCCAGCTGCAACAGGGTGAACCGCCCGTGAATGTCGCGACGCGATGTGTGCTGCTGGCGGCGGTGTGGTTCGCCACGCTGCTCGCCATGCGCACGAGCGTCACGGCGCTCTTCGGTTCGAGTTTCGCCGAGTACCGAGGCATTGCGCATGCCTCCGGCCTCGCCATCGGAATGATGGCGTTCGCTGCAGTGGTGCTCGACTGGGACTCGATGCGGATCACCGTGCTCATCACCCTCCCCATGGGCCTGCTCGGCCTTCTGATGAGTCGGTGGTCGTGGCGGCGCTGGTTGAGCAACCAGCGCCGCCATGGCCGATTCACCTCACGAACCCTCGTCGTCGGCAACCGCGATGAAGTCGAATACGTGGCGCGTGCGCTGCACGTTGCCGGAGCCGGTGGCTACCAGGTCGTCGGCGCCACTCTGCTCGACGGCAATGCGCGCGAACTGACACTCGACCAAGCCACCGTGCCCGTGCTCGGAAATCTCAATTCGGTCGCTCAGGTCGCGGTCGAGCTCAGGGCCGACACGATCGTCGTCGCCGGCCGCCCAGAACGCGATCCCGACTTCGTCAAGCGTCTCGGATGGGAGCTCGAGGGAACCGCCGCAGAGCTGGTTCTCTCCAACCGCCTCGCCGATGTCGCCGGGCCCCGGCTCTCTTTCATCCCGGTCGACGGTCTGCCGTTGATCAAGATGCAGATCCCGACCTATGAAGGTGCGAAGCACCTGCTCAAGCGCGCCCTCGACATCGTCGTGTCGGCCATCGCACTGGTTCCGATCATCGTGATGACCCCGGCGCTGGCGCTGCTGATCAAGCTCGATTCTCCCGGCTCCGTGTTCTTCTTCCAAGAACGCGTGGGCCGGGATGGGAAGCCATTCCAGATCGTCAAGTTCCGTACGATGCACGCGGATGCCGAGCAGAAGCTCGCCGCTCTCAAAGCACAGCACGACGGTGCGGGACTCCTGTTCAAGCTGAAGGACGATCCGCGTGTCACGCGCGTCGGCAAAGTACTTCGCAAGCTCTCGTTCGACGAGTTGCCGCAGTTTTGGAACGTGCTCCTAGGCGATATGAGCGTCGTCGGACCACGGCCGCCACTGCCCAGCGAGGTCAGGGACTACGACGGCACAGTCTCGCGCCGGCTGTACATCAAGCCCGGCATCACCGGTCTCTGGCAGGTGTCGGGTCGCAGCGACCTCAGCTGGGACGAGAGCATCCGGCTCGACCTGCGCTACGTCGAGAACTGGTCGGTGATCACCGACCTGCAGATCATGTGGCGCACGGCGAAAGTGATGTTCGCTCCGAAGGGAGCGTACTGATGTCTCTCATCGATCGCGTCAGCGGAGCCGTCTCCGGATCGCTGATCACCGGCATCCCGTCACTTGACATCGACGGCACGCCAGTGCACCTCATCGATGACGAGGACGCGCGCGGCATCATCTCCGATGCCGCCGCGCGCTACGGCACACGTCCGCTCGCCGTCATCTCCATCAACCTCGACCACGTGCACCACTTCGGCACATCGCGGCTGGCCGCACGGCACATCGCAGCCGCTCCGGTCGATGACTCGCTGGAATGGCTCAACCTTGTCGACGGCGCACCCATCGCACAGCAGGCGCGGCGCGTCACCGGCACCCCGTGTCCGAAGCTGTCCGGCAGCGACCTGATCGGACCCGTGCTCGACGACGCAGGCGCACGGGGCCTGTCCATCGCCGTGCTCGGCGGAATGCCCGAGGTCACCGGTGCTCTGCGCGCACGGCTCGAGACCGACTGGCCGCAGGTCCGCTTCGCCGGGCATTGGACGCCGAGCCGCGAGGAGCTCGCCTCGCCCGCGACTTCCTCGCGGATCGCGGCCGAGATCCGGAATGCCAGGGCCGACATCGTGCTCGTATGCCTGGGCAAGCCTCGGCAGGAGCAATGGATCGCCGAATATGGTGCCGCGACCGGTGCGGGCGCGCTGCTCGCGTTCGGCGCCGTCGTCGATTTCCTCGCCGGTCGTGTCTCTCGCGCACCGAGGTGGATCTCGGACGCAGGCATGGAATGGGCCTGGCGACTGATGCTCGAGCCCAAGCGTCTCGCCCGCCGTTACCTCATCGAGGGTCCGCCCGCGTACCTCGCGGTGCGGCGCTCCCCCGCCTGATTCGGCCGCGCCTCAACACGACGAACAGCCATGCCAGTACGGCGCCGATCACTGCACCCAACGCATTCGCAACGACGTCTCGCGCGCTCGTCGATCTGGCCGGCAGCAATGCTTGCACCAGCTCGGCCGAGACCGACAGCACCAACGCCAGCAGCACACCGGCCCACGCCTTGCGGAACAGCAGCGTCAACAGGAAGCCAAGCGGGATGAACAGCACGACATTTGCCGGAGCTTCGATCCAGCCCTGCCGGAAACCCGGGATGCCCACGTCGTCGCGCATCCATTCAACGACGACCTCGAGGATCCTGCCGGGGCCGATCGGTGAGAGCAGCAGGATGCCGGCCGCAGCCGCGTACGCGACGAGCGCCCAGAGAACCCATCTCGGTCGGGGCGCAGGCGTCGGCATGGGACGAGTCTGGCATACGCCGAACGAGCAGAAGGAGACACCGTGACGCTTGCACCGCCGCAGCCGACGGCATCCGTGATCATCCCCGCCCATAATGAGGAACGAGTGATCGCCCGCACTCTCGAGCCGCTGGCATCCGCCGCCGAACGAGGCGCCCTCGACGTGATCGTCGTATGCAATGCCTGCACCGATCGAACCGCAGATGTGGCTCGTGCGTTCACCGGCGTGGTGATCATCGAGTCGGACATCGCGTCGAAGACGAACGCCCTCAACCTCGGCGACGAGCACGCCAGTGCCTGGCCCCGCATCTACCTCGACGCGGACATCGTCGTCACGGAGCAGAGCATCAGAGCGACGGCATCCGCACTGACCGCACAGAGATGGCAGGCCGCCCGACCAGAATCGGAGTTCGTCACGACCGACACCGGCCCGATCGTCCAGGCGTACTACCGCGCGCGATCACGCATGCCATCGCTTCGGCAGGCGATGTGGGGCGCAGGCGTGTACGGCCTGTCGGAGGAAGGCCATCGTCGACTCGGACGTTTCCCTGAGGTGACCGGTGACGATCTGTGGGTCGACCGCCTGTTCTCCCCCGACGAGAAGACAGTGATCGACACCGCGCCCGTCGCCGTGCGCGTGCCCCGCACCGTCTCCTCCCTCATCGCGATCAGCAGGCGCAACCTCAGCGGCGCTCGAGAATCCGCACCGGAGCCGACGGACGGGCACGACCCCGGTGGTGTCCTGCGCGAACTGCTCGGGACGGTCCGATCTCCCCTGACCGCGATCGACGCCATGGTGTACATCGCGATCGCCCTGAGCACGCGGCTCGCTCGGCGAGGCCGACAAGAACGTTGGGAGCGCGATGACACTTCTCGACGCTGACGATGCCTCGGCTCGCGTCGCCGCGATCATCGTCACCTACAACAGCTCGGCAACACTTCCCGAACTGCTCGCGTCCCTGGACACCAGCACAGTCGAGGTGCGAGCGATCATCGTCGACAACGGTTCAGCCGATGACACCCTGATCGTCGCCGGCCGAGAGCCACGTGCCCTGGTGATCGCCACTGGGGCGAACCTCGGATACTCGGGGGGCATCAACGTCGGACGCACGTATGTGCGAGAAGGCGAACACGTGGCGATCCTCAACCCGGATCTCACTGTGGAACCGGAGATGCTCGCGGGACTGCTGCAGGTCATCGACGACGATCCCACCGTCGGGATCGCTGCGCCCCAACTGCGCGGGCTCGACCACGAAGAGCGTTTCGACAGCCTGCGCCGGGAGCCGACCGTGATGCGAGCACTGGGAGACTCGATCTTCGGTAACCGCTGGCGGGGCCGTCCAGCATGGCTCGCGGAAACGTTGCGGGCGGATCGCGACTACGAGCGAGCGCATGATGTGGCCTGGGCGGGAGGTGCGGCGCTGCTCATTTCAGCGGCATGCGATCGCGCCGTCGGCGACTGGGATTCGGCGATGTACTTCCTGTATTCCGAGGAGACCGATTATGCGCGGCGTGCCCGTTCACAGGGCTTTCGCGTGCGCTATGTCCCGGACGCGGTCGCCCGGCACGAGGGATCGGGGTCCGGACAGCCGGCTCCGCTGGTCGCGCTCATCTCCGTCAACCGGATCCGCTACTTCCAGCGCCTGCACGGGCCCGTCCGCACCGGGCTGTTCCGGATCGCCGTCGCCGTGCAGCATGCACTGCGACCCCACGACCCGCGGCATCGCTACTCACTGCCGGTCGTCCTCGACCGCTCCCGGTGGGCACGGCTTCCGTCCGGCGATCCGGTGCCCTCGACCCTCAGCATCCGCTCCTCACAGAACCGCAACCGGTAGGAACCATGTCCGCAAAGTCCGCATCCGCTCCGCGGGTCATCACTCTCAACTTCCACGGGATCGGCACGCCGCGGCGCGACCTCGAACCCGGTGAAGAGCGCTTCTGGATCACGCCGGAGAACTTCCACAGCATCCTCGACACCGCTCTCGCGCATCGTCGACATGTGGAGTTCACGTTCGATGACGCGAACGAATCCGACTTCGAGATCGGCATGCCGGCCCTGCTCGAACGGCGCGTGCAGGCGCGTTTCTTCGTCATCACCGACCGCATCGACACTCCTGGTTCGCTCACGTCCGACCAGATCATCGAGCTGGCTCAGTCCGGCATGGGCTTCGGCACCCACGGAGCGAGCCACCGACCGTGGCCAGAGCTGGCCCGTGAGGGCGAGCTGCATCGCGAGCTCATCACCTCGACCGGAGCGCTGCAGGACATCATCGGGCGTCCGACGCGATACGCCGCGTTCCCACAGGGACTGTACGACCGGGCGGTTCTCAGCGAGCTGCGCCGCCACGACCTCCTGCGCGCCTACTCCGTCGACGAGGGCTGGTCTCATGCCAAATCGTGGCTGCGCACCAGGTACTCCGTCATCCACAGCGACACCGTGAACAGCATCCGGAATCTCCTCGATGCGCCAAACCTCACCGCCGGCCGATGGCCGATGCGTCCGATCAAGCAGGCGGTCAAGAGATGGCGATGACACCGCGACCCATAGTGCTGATGGGGTTCGCTCAGGCGTTCGCCGCGATCGAAGCGGCATGGTCGCTGCAGAAGGCCGACATGCGCGTCGTCGCATTCGCTCGACGCGGCACCCGCAGCGCACTCAGCCGGGTGCGCGGCGTGGAGATTCATGAGATCACACCTCCCGAGGTCAGCATCGAGCAGTGCCTGGACGACCTGCGAGCCCTGGTCGCGCAGGTGGAACCGGATGCCGTTCTTCCGCTCGACGACGCCTCGCTGTGGCTCACGTCATGCATCGACTTCGAGCGGGCCGTCGTGGTCGGGCCGACGCCGGATAGCGCGGCCGTGGCATTGAACAAGCACGCTCAGATCCAGGCCGCCGAGGCCGCCGGACTCCGGGTGCCGCCGACTCGCCTCGTGGGTTCGGCCACCGAACTCACGAGTCTTGTCTGGCCGGTGGTCGTCAAGCCAGCCGATGCCGTGCGCGCCGACGGTGACCGCCTCACCCGCCCCCGGGGAGCCATCGTGGCGGATCCGAGCGAGCTCTCCGAGGCGTGCTCCGGGCTAGGCGATGGGCCGCTGCTCGTTCAGCCATATCTGCACGGCGTGGGCGAGGGTGTCTTCGGATACGTGAACGAAGACGGCGTGGCATCCCTCAGCGCCCATCGTCGCGTACGCATGGTCAACCCGCACGGGTCGGCGTCCTCCGCGTGCATGTCGATCGACGTCGCACCAGAGTTGGAGGATGCTGTTCGTCGGCTGATCGCGGATCTCGACTGGCGTGGGATGTTCATGGTCGAACTCCTGCGCGACGATGACGGTGTGCCATGGTTCATGGAGCTCAACGGGCGCGCTTGGGGAAGCCTCGCGCTCGCTCGACATCGAGGCTTCGAGTATCCGGCTTGGGCGACCCAATTCGCGCTGGGGCTGCCACAGACGCCTGCGCCGCCGACGGCTCCGGCTCCGGTCGTCGCACGACATCTCGGCCGCGAGATCGCGCACCTGCTCTTCGTACTGCGCGGTCCGCAGTCGCAGGCTATGACCGAATGGCCGAGCCGGTGGGGAACGCTCCGCAATCTGACGCGGATCTCGCGCCGCGACCGGTTGTACAACTGGAATTCGAGACGGCCGTCGGTCCTCGCCAGCGATACGATCGGCACCCTGAGCGAGCTCGTCGCAGGCAGGAAGAAGAGATGACCGTTCTGCGCCTCGCACCACACATCCATTCCTCCTTCTCCGACGACTCCGATTGGGAGCTCGGGCGTCTCGTGCGTGTGCTTCGCCGGGCAGGATTCGATGGAGCGCTGGTGTGCGATCACGACCGCACGATGGATGCCGGCACCTGGGCGCGCATACAGAACGAGTGCGACCGGATCGGTGACGAGACCGGATTCGTGCTTGTGCCCGGTGTCGAATACCAGGACCCCGACCACGTCGTGCACCTGCCCGTGTTCGGACGCGCGCCTTTCTACGGCCGATCCCCCGTCATCGATGATCTGGTGCGGGGCGCGCGCTCGGACGGAGCCGCGGCGATCTTCGCGCATCCGCGGCGACGCGATGCGTGGAGAGAATTCGATCCGGCCTGGGCGCCGCACCTGGCCGGGATCGAAGTGTGGAACCGTAAGTATGACGGTATACGCCCGAACGACTGGGCGCTCGCGCAGGCGCAACGTCATGGGCTGCCCGCGACCGTCGCACTGGACTGGCACGGTCCGCGCCAACTGTTCCCGCTCGCGTTGCGCGTTCCGGCTCCGCCGCGAGGCAGCAATCACGAGCGCAGCGATGCGGTCATCGCTGCGATGCTCGCCGGGCGGATGCGCGCCAGCGCGTTCGGCGTCGATGTGCAGAGCTTCGATCGAGGTCCGCTGGGGCGGTCGGTGCGCGGACTCGAGTCGGTGCGCACCTGGATCGCGCCGCGGGTGCGACGAGTCGAGAACGCCATCAGGAGGCAATCATGACCACCATCGACCATCTCGTGCTGACGCGGTTCAATCTGCCAACACCAGGACCGGAGAGCCTCGTGCGCGCGCAGGAAGGCTGGCTGCAGAACCGCGTGATTCTGTTCGAGCGTCACACCGTCGCGACCATGCGCGCACAGACTGTTCGGAACTTCACTTGGATGATCTACTTCGATCCGGAGAGCCCGCAGTGGCTGATCGAGCGGCTGGCGCCGCTCGTCGACGAGGGACTCTTCGTCGCGATCTACCGCGAGCGGGTCGACTGGCAGGATGTCGTTCTGGATGCCCGTACGGTGTTCGAGGATCGCGGTGAGCTCCTGTTGACGACGAACCTGGACAACGATGACGCCGTGGCCATCGACTTCATCGAGCGACTGCAGCACGCTGCTCGACGACATCCCGGTCACGCGATCTATCTGCGCAACGGCCTCATCCTTCAGGGCGACGCGGTCTATCTGCGTGACGATCCGGAGAACGCCTTCTGCAGCGTGAGCGAGTCGTGGAACGCTCCCGTCACCGCGTGGCGCGACTGGCACAATCTGCTGCACCATCATCTGCCCGTGGTGAGCGAGGACGGACCGCCAGCATGGCTGCAGATCATCCACGGACAAAACGTCAGCAACCGGGTGCGCGGTGTACGCATCGACACCGCTGCGCACCGGGGTTCATTTCCAGGGCAGCTGGATGAGGTCGCCGCGACGCAGCCGGGTCGCATATGGATGGATCGCTCGGTGCTGCGACCATTGCGTGATCTGCGCGATCACGGGCGCTCATTCGGCAAGAAGATGATCCTACGAGTCGGCGGCAAGGATTCGCTGGATAGGGTGAAGTCCGCGGTACGACGGCTGGGCTGATCGTCCGCGTGCCCCTCGTCAGTGTCGCGACTCGTCCGGCTCTCGGCGTCAGGCTGCCGAACGCACGACGCTCGATGCGCGCACGGGGCCCGCCACCGCATCCTGGCTCGCCGAACCCGCGGGCGACGACCAGTGCGCGTATTGGAACTCCTGCGCATTGGCCCACGAGATCGTCCGAATCGCACCGCAGAGGCCGAAGAGCAGGAACAGCAGGCCGGCGGCGATCGGAAACGAGAGTCCGTCGAAGAACGCCAGCAGTAGCCCGGCGGTCGCCGTCGACGCAGCGAGGGCACGCCCCACGAGCCGGGTGTCGTCCCGCTCCGCTCGACGCGCGGCAGACGCCGCGCTCCATACCGCGACGACGAATATCGCCGCGAATGCGAGCACACCCAGGATGCCGGTCTCGATGAGAGTTCCGAGCCATTGATTGTCGAAGATGAAGTAACGCGGCAAGAGGGTGCCGGCTCCCACGCCGAGCAGAGGCACCGCGCTCAGGAACACCGGGGCCAATGCGAGACCTGCCTGACGCGACTGGGTGCTGGAGTCATTTCCCACGCCGAGGAACATTCCCACGACCGTGCCGTAGAGCCCGGGTGTCGCGACCACGACGACTGCCGCCAGGATCGCGCCTCCGACGATGATGACCGCACGATATCGGCGCGGCAGCGCGGGAATCATGAAGAGCACCCCGACAGCGAAACCGATCAGAGTCGATCGCGACACGGCCAGGAAGGACGCCACTGCCAGTACGGCGAGGAAGACCCACCACCGAAGACGCCGGGATTCATGCCGATGTGCGACTCGCAGAATCGCCACGGCCAGCGCCAAAGGGACGGCGACTGAGAGCGCTGTCCCATACTCCAGCGGATGCGTCGCCGTGCCGGATGAGCGCAGGAACATGCCGCGGGTGTCGATGCCGCCTGCGGATTCGGAGAACCCGGGCAACCCGCTGAACACTTCGAGAAAGCTCTGACCGGTGAGGAACTGCACGATGCCGAGCATCGCCAGCAGAGAGCACGCGATCACGATTCGACGCAGGATGGTGAGCAGGTCGGACATCGACCGGATCCCGTCGATCGCCACCAGCACCACACCGGTCCAGGACACGTACCGCAGTATTGCCGAGATCGCCGGGCTCACCTGGTCGGCAGGCTGCCCGCGCAGCAGCGCGACAGCGAATCCGATCAATACGATCACCAGGAACACGCCGAGTGCGACTCTCACGGGCTGCCCGACCACCTCGACCGGTCGACGCTGAGTCTGTAACCGGGAGAAGGCCCACCATACGAAGAGAACCACGCCCCACAGGAACTGAGGCCGGCCGTATGCTCCCAGAGCGCTGATGGCCAGATTCGAGGGGAATCCGACCAGCAGCACGAGATAGATCGTGAGCATCGTCACCGCCGAGAGACCGCGTCGCTGTCGTATTCCCCGATGACTTATCGCGGCGACCGGAGTCGGGAGCAGCGCCGGCGTGCTCATCATCTGCCCGCCACCACGGCGGTCTTCCTGCGCAGGCGCGTCTTCTTCTTCGTCGACGTGCCGTCTTCTATCGGCGGTTCCGAGTCGTGCGGCGTTTCTGTGTCGTTCGGCGATTCGCCGACCGCTCCCGGCTCGTGTTCGTATTCGGGATCGGATCCCGACCGGGTGTGCTCCTCGACTTCATCCTCAGCGCGATCTTCGGCGTGCTCACCGGTGTGCTCTTCGGCGTGCTCATCGGCGACCTCATCGGTGACGAGGAGATCATCATCCGCCCCCTCCTCATGCTTCGCGTGCTCCACCGCCGAGCGTGACCGGCCTCGCCGCTGCGACCGCGACCTCGCGAGACCGTCGATCAGCGCGACCATCAGCAGTGTCAGCGCCACCGTACCGGCACCGGCGATGCCGGAGGCGACAAGGCGTGTCTTCTGCTCGACCAGGCCTTCGTCATCAGTTGTGAGTGTGACCAGAGAGATCCGGTCAGTGCTGGGTATGCCCTGCGTACGCTGGATGTCGAGCAGCGTGGAACCGGTCAGCTCGAGCAGATCGTCGATCACCGCCTCTGCGTCGGCGTCACTCGGCGACGTCACGGACGCGAGGATGACCGGCCCGGAGCTCAGCGGATCACGGGTGATGACGATCTCGACGTCGGGATACGCGTCCTCCACCTGTGACAACACGTCCGGTGAACCCATCTTTCGCACCAGCACATCCGCTGCCTGCGACAGCCCACCGACGAAGAGGAACGGGTTGGCGTTATCGGGAATCGTCCCGGGCCCTGGCAGCATCAGCTGCGTCGCGGTGCGGGTGTACTCGACCTTCACCAGCGTCCACGCCCCATACGCCGCCAGCCCCGCGATGATCAGTCCCGCCACCAGGACGTACCATCGTCGCCCGAGCGCCCCCATCATGTCTGCTACGTTCACTTCACCGAACCCCCTCTGCACGCCGGCGAGACCCCGCCGCCGTGAATTGATATCGCTTGTGTCTTGCGTCCCACCACGCCGCCGCGAACACCGCGACCATCGCCCCTGCGACACCGAGCGCGGCCACTGCCATGATCTGGGATGACCTGCTCGGCACGACGTGCTCGATCTCCTCGGAAAGAGCTTCGACTGTGTACAGCAGGCGCGCCGACTCGGCTATCCCGATGGCGTCCTGCTGCGAATCCGCGGCTGCGATCACGCGCGCGATCGTCGACGCCTGCTGTTCCTTCACCCACTGATATGTCGGGCCGACCACCTCGACGGTGATCACCGCCCGCTGATGCACGACCGTCCACTGGCCGCCCACGTCCGGAACTCCGACGAAGACCCCTCGCCGCACACCCGCGCCGTACGCCCGAGCATCCGCATCCGCGTAGCGCGGCCGCATGACGTTGTCGTCGACCTCACTGGCGACCGTCGCAGCGAACGTGACGATGCCGGGCTCTGCAGACCCGTCATCCGTAAGGTCCGTGCCGTCCGGCAGTGTGAAGGCGACCACAGTTCGCGTCGTGTACACGCCAGACGTCGACATCAGGAATGCAGCCGCCCCCGCCGTGGCGATGAGCACCACGGCGACGATCGCCCAGCCCCTACGGAGCGTCTGCAGCAGCTCGCGAATGATCATGTATTTCCTCCCCAGGTCAGATCAGGATTCGCGGATCCGTTCGACGGAGACCTCGCTCCCTCTCCGTGCCGCGCTGTGCGCAGCATTGCGCACAGCGGCGGCGAAAGCCTCCACTCGATGCTTTTCGAGAACGTCTTCACGTGCCGTTCGTCCGAGCGTCTCCGCGAACTCCCGCTGCGCCAAGAGACGCCCGATCGCGTCGCGCAGCGCAATGGGGTCCTGCGGCGGCACATACAGGCCGTTCTCGCCGTCGCGCACGACATCGACCTGTCCTTCGGTGCGGGTCACGACCACCGGTCGCCCCATCGACATCGCCTCCAGCAGAACGCTGATCCCGGCGTTGTTCTCCGCCGGTGTCAATGGCACGACCACCACCTTCGCCTGCGCATACGAGCGACGAAGCTCTTGGGGATCCATGGTCTTCACCGTCACTCCGACCGGCAGCGAAAGCTCCTGCGCGTCCGTCAGATACGTGCGGAAACCGTTGAACACACCGATTCGTGACGCCGCGATCAGCGTGGGAGTCTGCAGCCCACTGACCGCATCGATCAACGTCTGGAAGTCGCGCTGAGTCTCCCCCGCCGAGAATATGATCGCCGGTTCCTGCCGCATCGGTGCGAAGAACTCCTGGTCGACCGGATGCTCGATGAACGTGATCTGATCCCTGGCGAAGCCGATGCGTGTCACGGCGAACTCGCCCTGCACCGAGCTCCATGTCAGGATCCGATCGATGCCTCGCCGAAGGATGCGTAGCGGAACGCGCACGATCGGCTTGGATATCCAGTCCATGATCGCGACGTGTCGCGGCCGTCGCCAGCACAACATCAGCATCGCCGCGATGCCCACAGAGTACTTCTCAGCCCACGAGACGACGACGTCGTAGTCGCGCCTGCGCCGGGCGACCTCCAGGCCCAGTGCGATGAACACCGGCAGTCGTCGCAGCAGTGCGCCCCTTACCCCCGGGAGGCCGGCGAGGTCCGATTCTCCGAGCAGGTCGAACCCGAGCATCTCTTCGACGAGCACCCGACGCGGCGCCGCGCCAGCGGCCTCCTGCTCGCGGAGTACCGGCCGTGGCACAGCTGCTTGCCCTTCAGTGCGCACATAGAGTACTCGGGGTTCGGCTCGCTGCAGGTTCATGAAAGCGCACCCGCCCTCCGAGTCAGACCCGCTTCTTCGAGTACGCCGAGGAATTCGACGGCTCGCTCGCTCCAGTCATGACCGCGCGCGAACTGCCGGCGTCGGGCCCTATCCTGTGCATCAGGCGGCCCTTGCCGCCAGAGCTCTCGGGTCACGTTCGCAAACACCGTCGGGTCGTTCGCGACATGGACGTCGTCGCACTGCAACCAGCTGATCGCCGGGAGGTCCGTCGCCACGACCGGAAGGCCGGCCGCCAGGTATTCGATCGTCTTGAGCGGGAAGCTGCCCAGATTGAATCGGGACCGGTCATATGGCACGATTCCCACCGAGCACTGCGCGAGCACCGACGGCAGCTGATCGAAATCCACTGCACCCAGATACTCGACTCTGCCCGCATCCTGCAGCGCAGCGAGCCTGCTGCCTGCGCCGGCCGTATCGATCGGTCCAGCGATGAGGAGCGGAACTCCAGCGCGGACGATTGCGTCCAGGATGCTGTAGTCGATCCGCGAGTTCAGCGTTCCCATCAAGATCGCCGGACGATCCTCGTCTTCCCTGACGCGACCTGAGTCGCCTGCTCGGCTGAACAAGTCCGTGCTGGCCCCGAACGGGATCAGGTGAACGTTGTTATGCGCCGTCCGGAGGCGCTCCGCCACGAGTGGGTTCGCGGCCACCACGGAATGACTCCGTGCGAGCACTCTTCGCTCGTTGCGATCGAGCGCCACGGGATCCACCCCGATGAGAGGAGCCAGTCCCTGCCAGTCGTCCTGCGCCCAGTAGACGGCCGTGCTCTCGTCGATGAGACCCGTGACAGGAAACATCACGTTCCCCTCCAGTAGGGTCGTGCGCCGAGCCATCATCCTGCGCAGTGCCCTTCGAATCTGCCAGGCGATGAGGAAGCGGCTCAGGAACTGCGTGAATGCCAGCCGCACGAACGGCAGCCGCATCGGGCGGATCACCGTCACGTGCGCGGTCCCGTGCGTCTCTTCTGACACGGACGGGGGGCGGAATCCCGAGGGGTCAACGAAGAGAATCCGCGTATGGGCAGAGAGCGCTGCTGCCAGCTGATGATCAGCCATGCGCTTGTCCGTCCAGCTGTTGGACGCCGTGATCACGATCACGTCATCGACATCTTCGTGCATGGGTCCCCTCCCAAGGCCAGGCATGTGCGTGAACTCAGCCGTTGTATGTCTCAATCTCGGCGAGGCCCACATTGCGGCTGCTGTCCGAGACCGACGTCACCGTGAACTGCAACGACGTCGTCACCCGCGCCGGGAAAGTGACGATCGTGGCCGAGCCGTCATTGTTCAGCTCCGGCACGACGACGGTCGATCCATCCGAGAACGTCAAGATTCCGCCGGTGATCTGGTCCGACTCATTCGGACGATCGTGAAGCTGAACCCGATCGATGGTCTGCGGCGATGACCACGACAGCAGTAGCCATGCGCCATTGCGCTCATAATGCGTCGACCACTCCGCGGCCCAGTTGCCCGGGTAACCGTCGATCACGCCGTCGATCGCCTGGGTCGCTGCCTGATCGGACGCCTGCGACGACGCCGACACCCACGCATTCCGCGCCACGTTCGGCCCGTCATACGCCGCCGGTCCCGGCACACCCACCTGCACCGGAGCCGGATCGGGCTGCGGTTCCGGATCGGGCACCGGTTCCGGATCGGGCTGCGGTTCCGGATCAGGTTCAGGCACCGGGGTCGGTGTCGGCTCTGCATCGCCGTTATACGCCTCGATCTCAGCGAGGCCGACATTGCGGGTACTCTCCGACACCGAAGAGACAGTGAATCGCAGCGACGTCGTCGCCCGCGCCGTGAACGTCACGATCGTGGCCGAGCCATCGTTGTTCAGCTCCGGCACCGGTACGGTCGATCCGTCGGAAAAGGTGAGGACGCCACCGGTGACCTGATCGGATGCGTTCGGCCGGTCGTACAGGTACACCCGATCGATCGTCTGCGCAGACGACCACGACAACAGCAACCACGCACCAGCGCCCTGATAATGACTGGACCACTCCGCCGACCAGTCCCCCGGATAACCATCGATGATGCTGTCGATCGCCTGAGTGGCGGGCTGATCGGACGCTTGCGACGACGCCGACACCCACGCATTCCGCGCCACGTTCGACCCGTCATACGCCGCCGGTCCCGGCACACCCACCTGCACCGGAACCGGCTCCGGCTCCGGGTCCGGGTCCGGCTCCGGGTCCGGGTCGGTTCCGGGACCAGGGCCCGGAGCCACATCGCCGTTATACGCCTCGATCTCAGCGAGGCCCACGTTGCCCGTGGTGTCTGACACCGACGTCACCGCGAGTTGCAATGATGACGTCACTCGCGCAGAGAACGTGACCACGGTGGCCGAACCATCGTTGTTCAGCGACGGCACCGCCACGGTCGAGCCATCAGAGAACGTCAGAAGCCCTCCGGTGATCCGATCCGAATCGTTCGGCCGGTCGTACAGGTACACCCGATCGATCGTCTGCGCAGACGACCACGACAACAGCAACCACGCACCGACGCCTTCTGAGCGGGTCGCCCACTCCGCCGTCCAATCTCCCGGGTATCCGTCGGCCACGCTGTCGATCGTCCGCGTCGCCGCCTGCCCGGACGCTTCGGAGGAAGACAGCACCCGCGCGTTCCGCGCGACATTCGGTCCGTCGTACGCTGCGGGTCCTGGCACGCCCACCTCCAACTCGGCAATGGGTGCCGTGTACTGGCGCTCCGTCCAGAGCGCGGCATCGCCGCTGGGGCATACGGAATCCGTGCAGAGCAGATGGTCATGCGCGGCGTAGCTGCGGATCGCCGCCGTCTTCGCGGCCAGGGCGTCGCCAGTGACGTTGATCGCCTCCGTCTGAGAGCTGTATCCGCGGTAGGAAAGAATGTTCCCCGCGAAACCGTCGAGGGCAGCCAGCGCGAACTGCGCACCACTGGTGTGGTCGGCGTGATCGTATTGTCCGGAGCGCGAGTCCTGCACGCGCACTGTGCTCGGCGCGTAGGAGTCGACGATCGCGGCGATCGTGTCGACCAACCCCAGTCGCGAGTACGTCACACCGGTGTCGATCGCGGCGAGCTGGCCGATCGAGCCGTCCCAGAGCTGAGAGAGAGACTGTCCCTCCCTGGCCGGGTACCCTTCGCCGAACACACCTCCGTCGGGGAGGCGCAGGTAGACCTCCGTGATGGAGCCGGCATCGGGACTCGTCGAGATCGCTACAGGCTTGCCGGCGAACGTCGCCGTGCCTGATTGCCAGGTCGCATCGGGAGAGAGACCGAGCATCGTGTTGTACGCGGCCTGGGACCCACGCTCGCGGCCTTGCCAGTAGTCGGCATCGCGTCCGTCGTCACCCGCGGTCAAGAACACCGTGACGACGCATGCGCCAGCGTCGATGTCGTCCAGCAGATCCGGATTCATGAAAAGGAGGTCATCATCCTGATGTGCCACCACGTTCGCGACGGTGGTGGTGCAATCCGCGGCGGACGCAGCGGTCGGGACGGCGATCGCCGAGAGCAGAAGCGCGGCTGTCGCAGTCACCCCCAGAATCGATCGACTGACAACAAGTTTCAACACTGCATTCCCCAATGCGTTGCACGTGCGCCGAAGCGCACCACCCCAGTATTCGGTCCAGACCCCATATCCGAACCCGTTCAGAGTATGACACGACGCGGGGGCTGGCGCCAGCCGCTCACCGAACGCAGTACCTCGGCGTGCCTGTGTATCATGGCCGATTCCGTGAAACGCTCAGGCAGCTGCGGGTGCCGCGGTGCGTCCGCAGCTCGAGTAATCTGAAGAATCCCGTCTGCGAACGCCTGCCGATTGGATTGACGGAGCTTCCTGCGCTGGCGGGCCATCGACCGTTCACCGAAGTCCTCGTTCGCGCGCGTGATCAGCACGCCGTGTGGACGACAGGCGTCGACGAGCTCCCGCGCGAAGCCGACATCGGTCACGACGATCGGCAAACCGTGTGCGACTGCCTCCACTGCTGCGATCGGTCCACCCTCTGAAAAGGAGTCCAGCGCGAAGACGTCGGAGCCCTGAAAGAGAGCCGTGGAATCGGAGTCTCCCAAAAAATGGACGCGGTCGCCGTTCGCGTGCCTTCTGCGGATGATGTCCGCGCGACGTATCTCGAGCCAGCTGTTCGGGGCCCCTGCCACGACGAGGTGCAATCGAGGGTCCTGTTCCGCGGCCAGCAGGAATGCATCCACAAGACCGGCCGGGTTCTTCTGATCGCTGAACCGCTGGAGACCAAGAACGACGATATCTCCGTCTTCGAAGACAGTGCCCAGCGCCCGCCCCACAGCCGCACGTGCAGCCGCACGCTGGGGCCCATCGAGCGTACCGACCGGAGGTACGCCGTTCTCTACGACGTGCGGCGTCGTGCCGGTTTTCTGCTCGAAGTAGTCGCGTACCGACTCGCTGACAGCGATACTCGACGGCGCATCGCGCAACAGCGCTCCCACGTGGTCCCAGACGTCGCCGGTGAGATACGACTCCATCGCGTGAAGCACGGGCACAGTGCGCGACCACCACGGACCCAGCGTCTCGATCAGAGTCGGATCGAGACGGTGCAGCTGGATGACATCCGGCTGGCGGAGCGCGATATGGCTGCCCACTTGATCGTGTGGCAGAAGGGACACATGCACGCCGGTCTCCCGAAGCCGCCTCTCCGCGGCACCGCCCGTCGAGCAGACGACTTCGACGTCGAATCCGATCGACGACAGCCCTGGAGCGAGCGCTGCGACGACCGTCTCGACTCCCCCAGTGTCGAGGTCGCCGGCCAAGATCATGCACGAGAGGCGCGCACCGACGAAGTCTGGTTTTACCGCATCCACCACGGCCGGTGCGACCGCGACCGGGCCGACGACCGGAAGGCGGTCGCCGAAAGCCAGCACTGCAAGCAGTCGGTTCCAGTGGCCGAAACGATACTTGGCCGGTATGACGTCCGTCAGCATCGTCAACCACCGCAGAGCCATGTCAGCGACCCGCAGGCTCACTCTTCGCAAGACAGACACCCGCGTTCCGCCCCTACTCTTGATCATCGGGCCCGCAGTCATCGTTCGGGTCGAATTCGTCGCCACTCTCGCCACGCCCATGGCCATACCAGCGCGATGTACACGCCGACCGCAGAGAATCCACCCACCAACAGCGCGAGCAGCGGCTCGTCAATGAATGCTGCACACGGAATCGCCACGCCGACCGCCGCGATCGCGGCTGCTGTCGGCCAGATCGAGCGCCGTACAAAGGGCATCACCTGGATCCCTGACTGCCGCAGAACGATCAGGTACGCCGGAAGCACGACGCCTGCTGCCACGATCACGTGCACCCAACCGGCACCGACGATCCCGAAGGGACCGATCACGATGATCATGCCGATGACGAGTGCGACCAACCAGAGAACCTGGATCCACAGCACGGGCTGCGCTCTGCCACGCGCGTACAGGAACCCGGTGAAGATATCGAAGATCACTCTCAAGGCCCCATATACGCCCAGCGCGGCGAGCACGGGTGCCGCCGCCAGCCACTTATCGCCGTAGAGCACACTGATCAGCGGCGCGCTGAGCACTGCTAGCACGCCGCCCGCCGGCAGCGCTCCGGCCCATCCGATGGCGACGACAGTCGCCAGCCCGCTCGACGGGCTCTCGGCTCGGGAGAAATACGGCATGGAGATGGCACGAACACTCTGCGAAAGTGCGTTCATCGGCCAGCTGGAGACGTTGAACGCGAGTACGTAGTAGCCGAGGGCGGTGACGCCGACCATCCTTGCCAAGATGACGTTATCGACGTTCAGCAGTCCCCAGGCGAGGAGATTCGCCGTGGCGATGGGCAGGCCGAAAGCGAGGATCGGCTTCAGCCGGGTGCGGTCCAGACCGTACCGTGGGCGTACGCCGGCGAGGAAGAACTGGAGCGTCGATGACACGATCTGCGCGGTGACGCGTCCGATCGCCAAACCCATCACTCCGAAGCCCAGGAACACCAGCGTGAGGGTGACTGTCGTGGATATGACGAAATCCACCGCTCCGACCAGGAACATCGCCCGCTGCTGGAACCGGCGCATCAGCATCGAATACGGCACGAGACTGATACTGCCGAGCACCAGTGTGAATGCCAGGACCGAGATGGCGGGAGCAGCTTCCGGGCTCCCCATCAGCTGAGCGAGCGAGGTGCTCGTCGCAGCGGTGATGAACGTCATCGTCGCGCCGCTCACCAGGCCCAAGGTCGCGATGGTCGGTGCGATCTTCTCCGGTTCGTCCGATCTGATCAGGTCCGAGGACAACCCGAGGTCAGCGACCGTCATCAGGATCGACTGCACTGTCAGCGCGACGGCATACACGCCGAACTGCTCGGGTGTCAGAAGTCGAGCGAGCACGATCCCGACGATCAGGCTCCCGAGACGCAGGATGATCGAGCTCACCGCGCTCCAGGCGGCGCCTCGGGCGGCATGTACTCTCAGTGACCGTTCAGTGTCGGTCATCGTACGACTCCTGCCGCGACCGCGACGAGCAGTCGCAGCAATTCCTCTGCTGCGATCCTCGCTCCGTGCTCATTGAGGTGACCGCCATCGCTCGTATACTCCTCACACATGTCATGGAAAGGGCTACCGTCGTCGGTCTCGCGCATCTCGTTACGGCCGTCATCGCACGTCGACACCACCGCTGCGAGGTCGAAGAGCCGGCCTGTCTGCCCGTAGTGTTCGCGCATGAGACGGTTGAACCGCTCGATCGCCGCGTTGTTTTCCGGAAGCCATCCGGTGACGGACACGGTCACGTGCAGGAAGACGAGATCGGGGTAGTCGCCCTCAAGGCGTGTCATCATCGCTCGATAGCTGTCGAAGACATGCTGCACGTCGGTGTCAGCGACGATGTCGACGTAGCCGAGCTTCATGAACGCGATGTCGGCACTAGCGCCCACACCTTCGATCCTCAACCAGCGATCGAAATCGCGCAGCTTGGATTCCGGGTTCTCGGTCTGGTCCAGCCAATGGTCTCCGAAGGTGCCATCGGCCGACGGCAATCCTACGTCGACGGTCGGCGGTTCGAGTCCGAATTCTCGATAGACCTCGGGGATGCCGCCCTCCACGATGTTCCCGCCGACGGAGCGGTGTGCGAAGAAGATCTTGACATCGTCGAGAGATTCCAGTGCCCTTGCCTCGAGCTCAGGCAATGGAACAGGCACCCCCGTCGCGGTGGCTTCGAGCGACTCCGCAGGCGTCGGAGGGTCTGACGCCGAAGACGCGCCTGCGCTCCGCGGCTCCGCTGTGCATCCGACGAGAAGAACCGCGAATGCGAGTGCCACCATCGACTTCACCTTCAAAGACATCCGTCACCACCGAGCGCGCATGATGTTCGTTCAGGCGACGACATGTCCGAGCATCTCCCGATTGTCGTAATTCTGGGTCACCACGCGCCCCGGTACTCCGGCGACGAGCGAGTGCGCCGGTACGTCACGCGACAGCACGGTGCCGGCCGAGATCGTCGCGTCACCGCCGATCACGATCGCACCCGTGATGATCGCCCCCGGACCGACCCACACGTTGTCGCCGATCGTCGGAAGACCGTGGTCACCACCCGAGACCCGCTGCCCGATCGTGACGTTCTGGTGGATCACCGCATTCCTGCCGATCTTTGCAGCGCCGATGATCACGCCGGTGCGATGCATCAGCAGGAACCCCGGTGCGATCTGAGCGCGCGGGGAGATCTCGCAGTGGTGGATGTGCGTCACCCATCGGTTCCAGATCCGGTGGATGGCCAGGAAGAGCAAACCGGATACGACCGATCTGCGCTTCACCCGGTTGGCGAACCGACCGAACCGATAGCAGGCGACGCAGTGGAATTCAGAATTGGTCAGCAGGAATGCGATCTTCTTGGAGAGCGATGTCTGCTCGCCCTGGAGAAAAGACCCATACATCCGCGCGAGATCGGCCGAGAGCGCTCCCCTTCGAGGAGCGGCGGCCGGCGGTGTCAGTTGCCGGAACATGATCCGACCTCAGGCAGTCTTGACCGATATGAATCGGGCGAGGTTCTCGATCGAATCCAGATTCTCCGGAATCGATTCTGTGTCCTCCACCCGGAAACCGAATTCGCTCTCCAGGAACTCGATGAGCTCGAGAACTCCGGTCGAATCGATCACCCCCGCCTGCAGCAGCGAATCCGTCTGCGACGGCATCCGTTCGGCATCGCCGAACAGAAAGCTGTTGAGAATGAATTCCTCGATGCGTGCATCGACAGTGAGCATTTTGTCCCCTTCCCCAGTGCGGGCGTGAACCGATCCCCTCGGTCCACTACCAGTCCCCAGACCCGCGTGCCCTATTGTGCTTAGCACGGCGCTATACCGTGTGCCGCTCAGCCAGAAGGATACTCCATGATCGACACATTGTGGTCTCGAGTCCTGGATCTCGTCGCGGACCGCTGAGATGTGCGGCATCTGCGGCGTCTTCGATCCGGCTGCGCCGCCGTCATCCGACCTGACGCTGCGCATGATGACGGCGCTCAGCCATCGCGGTCCCGACGGCAGCGGCTACTACCTCGACGACGTCGTAGCGCTCGGTCACACGCGTCTTTCGATCATCGATGCGGCGGGAGGCACCCAGCCGATGTCCGGCGAGGACGAGCAAGTCTGGGTCACGTTCAACGGCGAGATCTTCAACTATGTCGAGCTCGCCCGGGAGCTCCGCGATCGCGGCCACCGCTTTCGCACGAGCAGCGACACAGAGGTCATCGTGCATGCCTGGGAGGAGTGGGGCGCCGACTGCTTCCGCCGATTCAACGGACAATGGGCGATCGCGATCTGGGATCGGCGGAGCAAGCGCCTCATCCTCTCTCGCGATCGTTTCGGCATCCATCCGCTCTACTACGCCCGCACCGGGCGCCGTGTCGTCTTCGCATCCGAGGTCAAAGCGCTGTTCTGCGATCTGACGATCGCCCGCGAGTTCGACCCCGAGGGGCTCGATGACCTGCTGACGCTCTGGTCTGCGACGGCGCCGCGGACCCTCTTCGCCGGCATCCGGCAGATCGTCCCCGGGACCTACCTGTCGATCGACGAAGACGACTTGACGACCCACGAGTATTGGACCACCTCGTTTCCAGAGCGCGGCATGGAGACCCACCAGGATGTCCGCGAGAACGCCGAACGACTCAGGGAATCCATTGTCGAGGCGACGCGTCTGCGCTTTCGGCGCAGCGATGTGCCGGTGGGCGCGTATCTCTCCGGTGGCATCGACTCCGCCGTCACCGCCGCCACGATCGCGGAGTTCGCCGAATCGGATGTGCACACGTTCTCCCTGCGATTTGCGGACGCTGAGTACGACGAAGGCTCTCATCAGCAGTTGATGCAGCAGCGCCTGGGTACCACGCATCGAGAGCTGGCCATCACCGGACACGACATCGCCGAGGCGCTTCCGCACGCGGTATGGCACGCCGAGACCGCGATCCTGCGTTCGGCCCCCGCGCCGATGATGCTGCTCTCGCATCTCGTGCGCTCCGAAGGGTACAAGGTCGTCGTCACCGGCGAGGGCGCCGACGAGGTTCTCGCCGGCTACGACATCTTCCGCGAGGCGAAAGTGCGCGCATTGATGGCCGAGGAGCCGGATGCCGACGCCCGGATGCGCATGGTCGATCAGCTGTATCCATGGATGCGGCGCTCCCCCGGACAGGTGCCGGCATTCGCCCAGAGCTTCTTCAACCGCCCTGTCGATCCCGACGACCTCGCCGTCTCGCACCGGCCGCGTTGGCAGTCGACAGCGTCCATCAAGCCAATGCTGCACCCCGCCCGGCGGCCGGATGCCGGTGGGGCGCCCGAACGAGTCCTCGCCGACATGCCGGCGGACGCCGGTGCGTGGGATCCGCTCTCCCGCGCCCAGTGGCTCGAACTGCACACGCTGCTGCCGGGCTACCTCCTGTCCTCACAGGGAGATCGGATGCTGATGGCGAACTCCGTCGAAGGACGATTCCCGTTTCTGGATCACAACGTCTTCGACGTCGCCGCGAGCATACCCGCCGAACAGAAGCTGGACGGTCTCGATGAGAAGCACATCCTCAAGCGGGCTTTCTCGGATCTCGTCCCGCGCGAGATCATCGAGCGTCCGAAGCAGCCCTATCGCGCGCCGGACGCAGCGAGTATCTTCATGGCAGATGCCCCTGACTGGGTGATGGAGCTGACATCGCCACGCGATGTCGACGCAGCGGGCATCTGGCAGCCGCGCGCTGTTGAATTGCTTCTGGAGAAGGCACGCCGAACCAGCGGACAGGGGATGGGGAACACCGACAACATGCGGATCATGGCTGTGCTCACCACGCAGTTGCTGCATCAGATGCTCATTCGGGACTGGCATCCGCCAGAGCCCGACCCGCCTGCACCGATCGCGGTGTTCGACAGGACCACGGGAAATCACAGGGGGAAACATGACTGAGTTCGGACCGGACAGCCTCGCCATCGACGAAGCCGCAGAAGTGGAGCGGATCAGCGCACGGATCCGCTCGTACCTCGCCGCGTCGAGGCGCAAGGGCATCGTCGTCGCAGTGTCGGGCGGCATCGATTCGAGCGTGGTCGCCGCGCTCAGCGTGCGCGCGCTCGGCGCTGATCGCGTGTTCGCGCTGCACCTCCCGGAGCAGGAGTCCTCAGACGAGACGATCTCGTACAGCACCGAGCTCACCGACTGGTTGGGCGTCGAGTCCGTCGCCGAGAACATCACGCCGATTCTCACCGCAGCAGGATGCTACCGGCGCAGGGATGACGCGATCCGCTCGGTCATCCCGGACTTCGGGCCAGGGTGGAAGTCGAAGATCGTGCTGCCCAGCGTCGTCGATTCGGACGCGTTCCGGCTGTTCTCGGTGGTGGCCGAATCACCGGTTGGCGAGCAGGTCGCTGAGCGGCTGACCGCCGCCGCATATCTCGAGATCGTCGCGGCCTCGAACTTCAAGCAGCGCACTCGCAAGATGCTCGAGTACTACCACGCCGACCGGCTCAACTTCGCGGTGGCCGGGACGCCGAACCGACTGGAGTACGACCAGGGGTTCTTCGTGAAGCTCGGTGACGGCGCCGCCGACATCAAGCCGATCGCCCACCTGTACAAGACGCAGGTCTACGCACTCGCCGCCTACCTCGGTGTGCCCGAGTCGATCCGGTCCCGCCAGCCCACCACCGACACGTACTCGATGCCGCAGTCGCAGGAGGAGTTCTACTTCTCACTCCCCTACTCGTTGATGGATCTGTGCTTGTTCGGGCTCAATCACGGCATCGACGCGGAGGCCATCGCGCAAGCGGCCGGCCTGCACGCAGACCAGCTCGAGCGCGTGTTCCGCGACATCGAGCAGAAACGGCGCAGCACCGCTTACCTGCATGAGCCGCCCGTGCTGATCGCCCCTGTCGAGGAGCTGCTGCGCCTCGACCTGTCCTGACGTCTCAGCACCGACGGCGTACGCGACGGCGATGGCCACGCCACCCGTGATCGCCGACGCACACGTGACGGCGGTGACGGTGCACTCGGCCGCACGCTGTGCGATCGGCCCGTACAGCTCCACGTCCCACCCGCGACCGCTCGGGTGCGCGCCGATTCCTCGCCACGGCACCGCATCCCCGACCCGGGCGATGCCGAGCGCCTTCCACACGGCCTCCTTCACGGCGAAGCGCTCGGCGAGTCCGGTACCGGTCTGCGGCGCGGCCTCCACGCGTTCACGCTCGGAGAACCACCGATGCGTGAATGCTGCACCGTATCGGTCGATGATGCGCGCGAAGCGCGCGACATCCACGAGATCGATCCCGATCCCGTGGACTCTCAGCTCACTCAACTCAGGAACGGACGTCGGCAATGACCCGGATCAATTCTGCCGCGGCGACCCTGCTGCCGAGTTCGCTCAGGTGGCCGGCATCCGAACTCAACGCGGCGTTCAGCACGTGATAGACCTCGCCATCCTGCGAGCGCACGGCAGGCTCGGTGGACATCGTCGACTCCACCGCAGCGATGTCGAAAAGACGCCCGCTGTCCACGTACTCCTCGCGTATCAGCGCGTTGTACTGCTCACGCACGCGGTTGTCCGCCGGCCCCATCCGATCGTCCGAGCCGAAGAATGCCTTGATGTTCGCGCCCCAGCTGCGGTCGGTCGTCAGCGGCACCGTGGCGTAGAGGAACGTGATGTCCGGATGGCGTGCCTCGAGATCTTCCATCAGGGTCGTGTACTCGTCGAACACGCTCGCAGCATCCGTCGACGAGGTGATGTCGGTGTAACAGAGTTTGACGATCGCGACCGAAGCCGCGTCTCCTGCCGGCCCGTCGACCAGGTCACGGAACGCCGTGAACTTGCCCAGCGGGTCGCCGTTGACCCCCACGAAGGCGTGCACGATCGAGGCGTCGGTCTGTGCTTCGCCCTCGTCCTGGACGATCTCCGGCGCCGTCCGCCCGGCGTCGGCGTACATGCCGGCGACGCCGTCGAGGATGTTCGCCCCCACAGACTGGTGACCGAACAGCACGGTCGTCTCGGTGAGCGCGTCCAGCTGCGTGGCCGCGAGTTCGGGCGCGGCGACGTTCGTCGTCGGCTTGGGCACCATCAGCCACACTCCTATCCCGGCGAGCACAACGAACGCCGCTGCTGAGATTCCCCAGCGCCATCGGCGCGTGACCGTCGTGCTGGCTGTCTCGCTCATGCCGGCACGCTCCGCCCGGATGCGATCTGGTGGAGTCGGTCGCGAACCTCGCGCTTGACGACCTTGCCGCTGCTGTTCAGCGGCAGCTGTGCAACGAACTCGATGAGTTCGGGCACCATGTGCTTCGGTAATCGCGCGCGGCAGTGCGCCAGCAGGCGCGCAGCATCCAGATCCGAATCGGGTCGCTTGACCACCGCCACCGCTACGGCTTCTCCGGCCACGGGATCCGGGACGCCGACAGCTGCGACCGAGATCACCTCGGTGAGCTCCATCACCGCGGTCTCGACATCCTGGCTCGCGATCCGGTGCCCCCACGACTTGATGAAGTCCTCGGCACGATCGACGACGTAGATGTAACCGTCGGCATCCACCGTCGCCAGGTCTCCGGTGCGGAGCACACCGCCGGGCATCTTCTCCGCCGTCCGCCGCTCGTCGAACAGATAGCCAGGAGAGATGTTCTCACCGGTCGCCCAGATCTCGCCGATCTGCCCTGGCATGGCATCGCGGCCGCTGCCGTCGACCACCCGCAGACTCACGCCGGGCACACCGCGCCCGATCGAGCCGGCATGACCGTCGAGCTCAGCTGGCGGGAGATACGACAGCCGGGCTGTCGCCTCGGTCTGTCCGTACATGACGAACAGGTTCGCGCGAGGGTGAGCCGCGCGGATCTCGTCGATGATGGCCGGCGACATCCGCCCGCCTGCCTGTTGGATGAGGCGCAGATCCGGAAGCGGCCGTGAGCCGAACGAGCTGTTGCGAATGAGCGCATGGAAGTTCGATGGCACTCCGGCGATGGCCGTGCAACGCTGTTCGGCGAGCCTGCCCACCACCGATTCGAGGTAGACGAACGACGGCTGATTGACAAGGCACGCGCCGGCTCGCAGGTGCGTGTGCAGCAGCGAGGCGCCGAAGACGTACGAGAAGGGCAGGACGACCAGCATCCGATCGTCACTCTTCAGGCCGACGTAGTCGAGGATCGACTCGGTGTTGGCCTGGATGTTGCGGTGCGTGATCCGCACCACCCGCGGCGCGGCGGTTGTTCCCGAGGTTAAGAGGTAGGCGGCGTCCTGGTCGAGCTCGACGTCGCAGATCTCGAACTGCGCGCCGGGCCACTCCAGCAGTGCACTCTCGACCAGCACGACGACATCGGCGGGCAGATCGTGCCTGCGGCCCTCGGCCCCGGAGAACATCACCGCTCGGCACCCGACCCATTGCAGGCGTGATCGGAACTCCTCCGGCGTAAGCGTCGCCGGCATCGGGACGCAGACGAGACCGGCCGACATGATCGCGAGGTATGCGGAGACCCAGAAGAAGCTGTTCGGACCGGCCAGCGCAACGGGAGCACCGGCCGGCAGATGCATATCGTGCAGCTGTGCGCCGAGCGTTGTGACGGCATCGCGCAGTTCGCGGTACGTGTAGGACTTCTCCGCATCAACGAATACCGACGCGGTGTCCTGCCCTGTACCCAGCAGATAACGAGCAGTGTTCATGGCTCCCCAACCAACCCGGCCCCCCAGTGAGCCGCTCACGACCAGATCATACGCGCAAGTACCAGCGTGCGTAAGCCCGAGGTGGCGCGACCGACGACGACACCCGCCGGGCGCGTGGCCCGACGGGTGTTGCAGCCTGCTGCGGCGCCGAGGTCAGCGCGTGGTGTGACGGCGGATGACCAGTGTCGCGTTGCCCGTTCCACGTGACCACCGGGTTGCGCGCCGGTGAACGGCCCGCCGCACGGTCATCCGCGCCCACGGCGAAGCTCCGAAGAAGAGTTTCGGGGCTTCCCGCTGATCTGAGGCCCCGAAACTCTTCTTCCCAGGCGCGACCTGCTTCAGGGACGCGCCCGAAAATACCGCTCAGAGCGCGAGGCGCTCCTTCACCACATCCGCGAGGCGCTGTGCGTAGGACTGAGCGGATTCAGCATCCGCCGCCTCGACCATCACACGAACGAGCTGCTCCGTGCCGGACTTGCGCAGCAGCACCCGTCCGGTGTCACCGAGTTCCGCCTCGACAGCGGCGACAGCATCCTGCACGCCCTCGTCGTCGGCGCAACGATCCTTGTCGACGTCTGGCACATTGATGAGCACCTGCGGGAAGACGGTCATGACGGATGCGAGCTCCGCGATCGTCTTCTTCTGGCGCGCCATCTCGGCGACCAGGTGCAGGCCGGTCAGCACGCCGTCGCCGGTCGTCGCGAACTCGCTCATGATCACGTGGCCGGACTGCTCGCCACCCAGCGCGTAGCCGCCGGCGTTCATGTCTTCGAGCACGTAGCGGTCGCCGACGCCGGTCTGGCGCACGGTGATGCCGTTCTCCTTCATCGCCTTGTGCAGGCCGAGGTTGCTCATGACCGTGGCGACGAGCGTGTTGTCGGTGAGGTGCCCTCGGTCCTTCATCGCCACCGCGAGGATGGCCATGATCTGGTCGCCGTCGATGATGTTGCCGTCGGCGTCCACTGCGAGGCAGCGGTCGGCATCGCCGTCGTGTGCGATCCCGATGTCTGCGCCGTGACGCACGACGGCCTCAGCGAGCTTGTCGAGATGCGTCGAGCCGACGCCGTCGTTGATGTTGGTGCCGTCGGGCTCTGCGCCCATGACGGTCACCTTCGCACCGGCGTCGTTGAACGTCTCGGGCGAGACACCGGATGCTGCGCCATTCGCGCAGTCGAGCACGACGTGGATGCCGTTGAGCTGATGCGGCAGCGAACCCAGCAGGTGCAGGGCGTAGCGGTCTTCCGCGTCGGAGAACCGCTCGATACGCCCGACGGAACCGCCGGTGGGCAGAAGCTTCTCCCCCGCCATGGCTGCTTCGATGCGCTGCTCGACCTCATCGGGAAGCTTCACACCGCCGCGGGCGAAGATCTTGATCCCGTTGTCGGGCGCCGGGTTGTGCGATGCGGACACCATGACGCCGAAGTCGGCATCGTGGTCGCCGACGAGGAACGCCAGGGCCGGGGTGGGGATGACGCCGGCGTCGAGGACGTCGACACCGGATGCTGCGAGGCCGGCAGAGACTGCGGCCACGAGGAATTCACCGGAGATGCGCGGGTCGCGGGCGACGACTGCTGACAGTCGCTTGCCCTCGGCTTTGCGCGCCTCTGCGGTGCGGCCCTGACCCAGGACGACAGCTGTCGCCTGGGCCAGGGTGAGCGCGAGGTCGGCGGTGAGGATGCCGTTGGCAAGTCCTCGCACGCCGTCCGTGCCGAAAAGCGGCATCCGGGCTCTCGTGCTTAACGCTTCGAGTACTGAGGCGCCTTGCGGGCCTTCTTCAGGCCAGCCTTCTTGCGCTCGATGACGCGAGCGTCACGAGAGAGGAAGCCGGCCTTCTTGAGGGTGGCGCGGTTGTTCTCCGCGTCGATGCCGTTCAGCGAACGGGCGATGCCGAGACGCAGTGCGCCGGCCTGGCCCGAGTCGCCGCCACCGGAGATGCGCGCGATGACGTCGTACGCACCCGTGAGGTTCAGCACCGTGAACGGGTCGGTGATCAGCTGCTGGTGCAGCTTGTTCGGGAAGTAGTCCTCGAGAGTACGGCCGTTGACCGTGATGACGCCCGAGCCGGGGACCAGACGCACACGGGCGATGGCCTGCTTGCGACGTCCGACGGCTGCGCCGGGAACGTTGAGAACCGGACGGGGAGCCGCCTCGGTCTCGACGGTCTCCGGGCTGGAGGTCGAGTAGTTCTGAGGGGTTTCGGTGGTGTCCTGAGTATCAGCCACGAGAATATCCTTAAGGGTCTTAGCGGCGCTTACTGGGCGACCTGGTCGAGGGTGTACGTCGTGGGCTGCTGCGCGGCGTGCGGGTGCTCTGCACCGACGTACACCTTGAGCTTGGTCAGCTGCTGACGACCGAGGCTGTTCTTGGGGAGCATGCCGCGGACGGCCTTCTCGACAGCGCGGATGGGGTTCTTCTCGAGGAGCTCCTCGTAGGAGACCTTCGTGAGACCGCCCGGGTAGCCCGAGTGGCGGTACGCCATCTTCTTCTGGAG